>JBDQOI010000005.1:0-109232 GCA_040261275.1 Flavobacteriales bacterium
CCCCCACCCCCTCCGACGACGGCCAGCCAGGTCGCTTTGTTGCCAGCCCACTCCCATGATCATGCCCCTCTGTGGCGTTCGAATGAATCCGAGGCCCCGACCCAATCTGTGGGTGCCTTCCATGCCGCCCAAATCGTCAAAGGGGCCGCTCGTCCACATGACCAATCCTTGTCCATAACGGGCCGATAGAGTCCCGCCCCAAAGCGCACTTCGCTGGCCCGCGCACCGAAAATGCACCGATTGCAATCGCACTCCCTCGCGGTTGTTCAGCACCCGGATTCCGACGGTGTTGCCTTTCGGGTTCGCATGCGTCCACTGCACCCGCACGTTCGACGCAGCATTCCCTGAAGAAAGTGCGCTGCCGTCCCATCTCCACCGAAAATCACTTGACTTCATGGGAACGGGTTTTCGCAGCGAAGCCTCGAAAACGGCCCGCCATTCGGGTATGGTCCGAAGACAGGAGACGATCCCGCTGCGGCGCTCCGACCCGAACAGACCTGCCACCCCCTGCTGCGTCCAACGGAAAGTCGCCCGGGAAAAGAGCGCCGTTTCGAGGATTTCGCATTCCTCAGGTCGCAAGCAGCCCGCTTCCCATGCGAGGGCCACCAATGGCGATTCCCACCGGTCGGGCACCTGTGCAACACGGGCGGCTTGGGATCCATTCAAGCCCCAGATCAACACCCCTCCCATCCAGCCCATCCTTGGCACCATTGAAAAAGTCACCCTCAACATCAGTACAGCCCCTCCCATCGGGCGTGCAGGTCGCGCGATGTGCACTGCATCACCGGGCCTGCATCTATCCCCGCCCAAGGAATGTTGCCCCTTGAGATTCCCAGCACGCCGTGCCAATGCACCCGACCCTTGCCCATTTGATGTGACAACCACATTCCACGGGATCCCCCACCGATTTCCCAACCGTTCGACCTCACGGAACAACGAATGGAAGGCAGTGCGCCAGGGTTCCAATCCAATCGGGCCGCTCCTGCGCTTACCCGGCCGCCTCCGCCTTTCCAGGCACACCACCACAGCGGACGAAAAGGCTGGGCATGAGGCTGAACCATGGGGATGCGGATGCCCGCTACCCACGGCCCTTCACCCGCCGTAAGGACGAGGGTTCCCGTTCGCCCCCTGTCCCAACCAAGACCCAAGGATGCCCACCTTTCCTCCTCTCTTCGGAGGGAGACGCCAAGGTCCGCTGAAGCCAGTCCTTCTCCATTCAATGTGAACTGTGTACGCCATGGACTGAAACTGCCTCCGCTCCCGGGGACTTCCGCAGCGACGGCCATGGACCAGACCCCTGGAGCAGAGGTTCTCACGGAAACCCCCGCAGATTGAGCGCACAGGGAAAGTGCACTTTGCAAAAGGAACATCGGAAAGACCCGGGTGAAACAGAGGGATACCGCATCGAACACCCCGCGAAGGTGAAAGTCGCGAATCCCCGTCCGACCGCCCATTCACGGACGTAAACCCGTGCTTCGTCGACGTCATTGTAGAAGCTATCTTCGCTCCCCCTGCGGGCGTGGTGGAATTGGTAGACACGCCAGATTTAGGATCTGGTGCCGCAAGGCGTGGGGGTTCGAGTCCCTTCGCCCGCACATTTTTAGAGACCGTCAGGTTATCAGAGACATGGAAATCACCCAACAGAACACGGACGCGCTGAATGGCGTTTTGACCGTGACCGTGCACCCCGAAGACTACCAGGAAAAAGTCGACGGCATTTTGGAGGAGTACCGCAAGCAGGTGAAAATGCCCGGCTTCCGCTCCGGCAAGGTGCCCATCCAGTTGGTGCGCAAGCAGTATGGAAAGGCCGTATTGGCAGACGAGTTGAACAAGTTGCTCGGCGAGCGGCTCGACGGATACATCCGCGAGCAGAAGCTGCGCTTGCTCGGCCAGCCCATTCCGACCATCGAGAACGACAGCGATGGCAACTGGGACAAGCCCGAGGTCTTCACATTCCGTTACGACATCGGTTTGAGCCCGAAGGTGGATATCAAATTCGGGTGGTTCACCAAGTTCGTCAATCACAAAGTGCGCATCGACCGCGCCCTCATCGATGACCAGATCAGGGACCTGCGCCGCCGCTATGGCAAGATGTCCGAGTGTGAAACCGCTGGAGAGGAAGACCTCGTGGTCGGAGAATTCGTGGAGCTCGAGGCAGATGGAGTGGAGGTGAAGCCCGGCGGTGTCATGAACGAGGGAACCCTCACCGTTTCCGAAATCAAGGACAAGGCGACCAAAGCGCGGCTCATTGGTGTAGCCAAAGGGGCCGAAATGGTCCTCGACGCGGGCAAAGTGTCCAAGGATGCCGACGACCTCGCCCGCATGCTGGGCATCGAACGCACTGGTGCCGAGTCGTTCAAGAGCCCGTTGCGGTTTACCGTCAAGGAGATCCGCCACATCGAGCCGGCGGAGCTCGGAGAGGAGCTGTACGACAAACTGTTCGGCGAGGATGTAGTGACCGATGAGGAGGGGTTCCGGACCAAGGTCAAGGAGGACCTCGAGCGCATCTTCGAGCGCGATGGGGACCGCGTCTTTCGCCGGAAGTTCGTCGAGGAGGTGGTAGACAAGCTCAACCCTCCGCTCCCTGAAGACTTCCTCAAGCGTTGGATTCAAGTGGCCAATGAAAAGCCCATTACTGCAGAGGAAATCGAGAACGAATTCTCCGAGTACGCCAAGGGCATCAAGTGGCAAATCATCCAGAACCACATCATCGATGAGCACAACATCGAAGTGGACGGCGAGGAGATCAAAGCCGAGGCGGGCAACGCCATCAAGGCACAGTATGCCCAATACGGCATTCCCCTGGATGCCGAGCAGCTCAACCCCATGGTGGCGCAGATGATGACCGAACAGAAGGAGGTGCGTCGGGTGGCGGAATCCATCTACGAGCGCAAGGCCATCGATAAACTCCGCGAACTCGCCAAGATCAAGGAGAAGGAGGTTTCCCACGAAGAGTGGATGGAAATCGTCCGTTCCCTCTGAAGATTTACGTGGCCCTGTAAAAGTCCGGGGCTAACTTTCAGCACTCATGATGACCACGCGAAAGGAATTCCTGAAGTACGCCGTCAAGGACCGCGGCTTCACCAGCCACCACGTTGAGGACTACATCTCCGCTGTGCACGGACCCGAGAACATGACCCGGACCGTCATCGAGGAGCGCCAGATGCCCTTCCGCGAGGTGGACGTCTTCTCCCGACTGATGGCAGACCGCATCATCTTCCTCGGAACCGGGGTGGACGACTATATCGCCAACATCATCCAGGCGCAAATGCTGTTCCTGGAGTCAACGGATCCTACCAAGGACATCCAGATCTACATCAACTCGCCGGGAGGCAGTGTCTACGCCGGTCTCGGCATCTACGACACCATGCAGTACATCCGCCCCGATGTGGCCACCATCTGCACGGGAATGGCTGCCTCCATGGGCGCCGTGTTGCTCTGTGCCGGTGCTGCCGGCAAGCGGACGGGCCTCAAGCACAGCCGCACCATGATCCACCAGCCCTTGGGCGGTGCACGTGGTCAGGCCAGCGACATTGAAATCACCGCCCGCGAGATTGGAAAGCTCAAGGAAGAGCTCTACAAAATCATCGCACACCACAGCGGTCAGGATTACAAGAAAGTCTGGGAAGACAGTGACCGCGACTACTGGATGATCGCCGACGAAGCCAAGGAATACGGAATGATCGACGAGGTCCTCGAACGAAAGGCCGACTGAATAAGAGATGGCGGATCGCGAAATCAACTGCTCCTTCTGTGGGCGCAAGAAGTCGGAAGTCGACATCCTCATTGCGGGGGTAACGGGCCACATCTGCGATCATTGCATCGAGCAGGCGGACGCCATCGTCAAAGAGGAGCGCCACTCCGATGGCGACGGCGGTTTCGATCCGGGTCTGCAACTGGAGCGGCCCGCCGACATCAAGCGCTTTCTCGATGAATACGTCATCGGTCAGGAAAACGCGAAGCGTACGCTGAGCGTCGCGGTCTACAATCACTACAAGCGACTTGCCCACCCTGCGGAAGGAGACGAAGTTGAGATTGAGAAGTCCAACATTGTGCTGGTGGGGGAAACCGGAACCGGAAAGACGCTTTTGGCACGGAGCATTGCGCGTCTGCTGAAGGTGCCCTTCTGCATCGCCGATGCGACCATCCTGACTGAAGCCGGCTACGTAGGAGAAGATGTGGAAAGTGTCCTTTCTCGTCTGCTGCAATCCGCTGACTACGACGTAGCCAAAGCGCAACGCGGCATCGTCTTCATCGACGAGATCGACAAGATTGCCCGCAAGAGCGACAACCCTTCCATCACACGTGACGTGAGCGGAGAGGGAGTGCAACAGGCGTTGCTCAAGCTGCTCGAAGGTGCAGAAGTGAACGTGCCCCCCCAAGGCGGACGCAAGCACCCCGAGCAAAAGCTGATCTCCATCAATACCCAGAACATTCTCTTCATCTGTGGGGGAGCGTTCAGCGGAATCGAACAACACATAGAGCGGCGCATTGCCACCTCGAGCATCGGATTCACCACGGGCGCGGATGACCGCCCGGAAACTTTGCTTTCCGCCATCGCACCGGCCGATCTCCGGAGCTTTGGCCTCATTCCAGAGCTCATCGGGCGATTCCCCGTACTCACCCACCTCGACCCGCTGGATCCCGATGCACTGCGCCGCATCCTCACCGAGCCCAAGAATGCACTGATCAAGCAATACCAGCGCCTGTTCGAATTGGATGGGATTGGGCTGCAATTCGACGCCGACGCCCTCAATTTCATCGTGGAAAAGGCGGTGGAATTCAAGTTGGGCGCCCGCGGATTGCGCAGCATTTGTGAAGCGGTGCTGAGCGAAGCCATGTTCGAACTTCCCGGAAAGGAAGGGGTCAAGGAGTTCCGTGTGACCGGCGATTATGCCCGCCAACAATTCGACGACAGCGATGAGGGGCGGCTGAAGGTCGCCTCCTGAACGCGCCATGGCCAAGGCCGCGGCAACATCAACCAGAAAAAAAGGCGCCAAGGAAACGCCCCTTATGGCGCAGTACAACCGCGTCAAATCCCAGCACCCCGATGCGCTGTTGCTGTTCCGGGTAGGCGACTTCTACGAGACGTTCGGGCAGGATGCAGTGACGGCCGCTAAGGTGCTGAACATCGTCTTGACCGCTCGGAAAAACGGCGCTGCCTCCGAGGTGGAACTGGCGGGGTTTCCTCACCATGCGCTCGAGAACTACCTGCCCAAGCTGGTGCGGGCCGGCCACCGCGTAGCGGTATGTGACCAACTGGAAGACCCCAAGACCGCCAAGACCATCGTCAAGCGCGGGGTCACGGAGATGGTCACCCCGGGAGTCGCCTTGAACGATGAGGTGCTGGAGGCGCGCGAGAACAACTGGTTGGCAGCCGTCCATGTGGTTCTCGAGGGAAGCGGTCAAAACAAGCGGGAACGCGCCGGTGTAGCCTTCCTCGACGTCTCCACGGGAGAGTTTCTGGCCGGGGAAGGCACTCCCGAGGAAATCGCGCCGCTGCTCCGGACCTTCCGCCCCAAAGAAACCTTGCACCTGAGGCACGGTGAGCCTGAATCCCTGAGTTTGTCGGGGTATCGCTTTCCATTGGACGATTGGGTTTGGCAAGGCGATTTCGCGCGAGAAACCCTGGAAGGTCATTTCGGCACGCAGGGATTGAAGGGATTCGGTCTGGAAGGACAGCCCCTGGCCGTCATTGCTGCGGGTGCAGCCCTGCACTACGTGGGTACAACCAAGCACGACCGCTTGGGTCACATCGCCTCGCTGGGTCGTGTGGAATGGGGGCGCAACGTGGCCATGGACGGGTTCACCATCCGCAACCTCGAACTGCTCGCGCCCACCCACCCTGAGGGCACGGCACTCGTGGACATCCTGGACCGCTCGGCCACGCCCATGGGGGCGCGGATGCTGCGCCGCTGGATCGCGCAGCCGTTGTGTGAAGAGGAGGACATAGCAAAGCGGCATGAGGCCGTGGCCGCCTTCCTCGCCCAACCGGAGATGCGGGCCGACCTCATCGCCGAGCTGGGGCGGATTGGCGATTTGGAAAGGCTGCTCGCCAAGACAGCCGCCGTTCGCATTTCTCCCGCAGAACTCGACAGGCTGCGCCGCGCCTTGACGGCGGTCGAAGCGCTCCGGCTGATGGTGGACAGCTCGGACGACCCGGTGATTGGGCGCTGGGCCGGCCGTCTGGACCCGGCGGATGCCGCATTGGAGCGCCTGCGCAATGAGCTCACGGAAGACCCTCCCGGCGTCCTTGGCAAAGGCGCCACCATCGCATCGGGTGTCGTGGACGAGCTCGACGAGCTGCGCGACCTGCGCAACAACGGGAAGTCCAAGCTCGAGGGCATCCGGCAGCGCGAAATGGAAGCGACCGGCATCGCATCGCTCAAAATCGCATTCAACAACGTCTTCGGCTACTACTTGGAAGTCCGCCACGCGCACAAGGACAAAGTACCCGAGGACTGGATCCGCAAGCAGACGCTCACGCAGGCGGAACGCTACATCACGCCCGAGCTCAAAGAACTCGAGCAACGCATCCTCAACGCAGAGGAGCGCCTCGACATCGTGGAAAGGGAAGCCTTTACCCGGCTCGTCACCTCGCTGCACCCCTTCCTGCCCGTGCTGCAAGCCACGGCCCGCGCTGTGGCCGGTTTGGACCTCCTCCTGGGCTTTGCCGAAGTCGCCGAGGACAATGGATACACCCGGCCCGTGCTGGTGGAAGGCGCAGCGCTGGAAATCGTTGGGGGACGCCACCCCGTGATTGAGCGCTGTCTGCCCGATGGAGAGTCCTATGTGGCCAACGATGTCGCACTGGACCGCGACCACCGGCAAATCCTGATGATCACCGGCCCCAACATGTCGGGTAAGAGTGCCCTGCTTCGCCAGACCGCACTCATCGCCCTGATGGCCCAGATGGGATCCTATGTTCCCGCCCGGTCGGTGCGCATGGGCGTGGTGGACAAGGTGTTCACCCGCGTCGGCGCTTCGGACAACCTGAGTGCAGGCGAGTCCACCTTCATGGTGGAGATGAATGAAACCGCCTCCATCCTGCACAACCTCTCAGACCGGTCGTTGGTGTTGCTGGACGAAATCGGCCGGGGCACCAGCACCTATGACGGCATCAGCATCGCTTGGGCCATCGCTGAGTTCCTGCACGAGCATCCGAAGTGCCGCGCCAAAACCCTTTTTGCCACGCACTACCACGAGCTGAACCGCATGGCGGACCGCTTTCCGCGCATCCACAACGCCAATGTCAGCGTAGAACAACGCGACGGCAAGGTGATTTTCCTGCGCAAGCTCATCCCGGGCGGCAGTGAGCACAGCTTCGGTATCCACGTCGCCAAATTGGCCGGCATGCCCGGCGCCCTCGTGCGGAGGGCGGAAGAGGTTCTGGAAGGATTGGAATCCCAGGGGGCTGGAAGAGGACAAGGCAGCAATACAGCCGGCCCTCCCGATGGTTCGAAAGGCATGTCACTCCCGGAAGAAGGGTTGCAGATGAGCTTCTTCCAACTCGACGACCCCGTCTTGGAAGACATCAAGGAAGACTTGCTCGGGCTGGATATCGACCGGCTCACGCCCGTCGAGGCGCTGCTAAAGCTGCACGAAATCCGCAAGCGGGTGGGCGGCTGAATCCAAGCTGAGGCCCATTGGCTTGACCTCAAAGCGATTCAATCCATGGTGGCCAGTAGGAGGTTGAGGTCCTTGAAGGGCCAACCAAAAGCTTCGGCGAGGTCTCGGTTGACCACATTACCCCGATAGAGGTAAAGCCCGCTGCGGATCATCGGGTTCATCTCAATGTCCCGGTCGATTCCTCCGCTTTCGCCTACCTGTTGCAACATGGGTCCGAGCTGGTTGGAAAGGGCCAAGCTCGCTGTGCGGGGCACGCGGCTCGGGATGTTGGTGACTCCGTAATGCGTGACCCCATGCTCCACGAAAACGGGCTCCTGGTGGTTGGTAAGGCGCGAGGTTTCAAAACATCCCCCGCTGTCGATGCTGACATCCACGATGACCGATCCGTCCTGCATCTCGCGAACCATGTCTTCCGTAACGATCATCGGGGTGCGGCCTTGATGTGGGCGAACAGCACCGATCACCACATTGGCCTCACGCAAGGACTCCCTGAGCACTTTCGGATGCAAGGTGCTGGTCCACAGGCGTCCTCCGACCTCGCCACGCAGGCGGCGCAGGCGGTAGGGGTTTGAATCGAAGACGCGAACGGAGGCACCGAGGCCAATGGCAGCGCGGGTGGCGAACTCTCCCACGGTACCCGATCCGATGATGACCACCTCGGACGGAGCAACCCCCGTCATGCCGCCCATCATGGTGCCGTTACCGAATTCCGGATGGGCAAGGTATTCAGCGGCGATGAGGATGCTCGTCGTGCCTGCAATCTCTCCCATGGCCCGCACCAGTGGATAGATGCCGGTCCGGTCCTGCATGAAATCCCAGGCCACCGCTGTGATCTTCCGGTTCATCATCTTTTCGATGGTCCGTTCGGGATGGGTCGCCAACTGCAGCCCACTGAAAATGGTCTGCCGGTCCCGCATATGCTCGAGCTCCTCCTCCTGGGGCGGTGCCACTTTCAAGATGATGTCGTGCTCATAGACGGAACGCGCATCCGGTGCGATCCGGGCACCCGCTTCGCTGTAATCGGAATCCGAGAATTGGGCATGCTTTCCCGCACCGGTCTCCACCACGACGTCGTGGCCATTGGCTACCAGCAGGCCTACCGCATCGGGATCCAACGCCACTCGGCGCTCCTGCAAAACGATTTCCTTAGGTATCCCTATGCGCAAGGATTGTTCGCCAGCAGGCACTGCGAGCATTTCCTCCTGCGGAGAGAGGGCGGCCTGAAAGGCCAATCGGCGAATGCGTTCCTTGGTTTCCACGGATGTTGATGACGGCAGGGGGAATTTACGCGGATTCCCTTTCCCACAATGAAGCGAGGCGAAGTCCGTCCGGTTGACGCTCCAAACGCAGTACAGTCGCGCGTTCCGGAAAATGGTCCGCGGCGCGTTCCGGCCATTCTACCAGTGTCAAAGCGCCAGGATCCTCCATCAGCTCCTCCCAACCGAGCCCCTGGAGCTCGGATTCATGATTGATTCTGTAGAGGTCGAGGTGACGGAGCAACTGGGGGCCAGTACTCACAGGGTATTCTTGACAGAGCGCGAAGGTGGGACTCGACGCCTCGTCCAAGGCACCCATTACCTTGGCCAGGGCACCTATGAAGGTCGTTTTTCCCGTACCCATGGGCGCTTGCACTGCCACCACATCGCCCCAATCTATGTGCTGTCTGAAAGACTCAGCTACCGCAGGAAGCTGAGAAAGTCCGAAGGGCTGGGACCTCCATTTGCACTTGAGTCTGCCCGGTTCATGAGCGAGGATGTTCTCTGCCGATGCGTCCGGCATCATCTCGGCTTCAGGTGAACCAATGGAACGAGCATTTCCTCCATGGAGATTCCGCCGTGCTGGAAAGTGCCACTCAAGTAGCGAACGAATCGGTTGAAGTTGTTGGGATAGACCATGAAATCGCGCTCCGTAGCAAAAATGTATCGACTCGACAGGTGGGACTTGGGAAGACCAAAGGCCACGGGGTCGGTCACCACGAAAACATCGTCATCGTGTCGGAGGTTGCGTCCCGTCTTGTAACGCGGATTGTCCGTCACCTCCTTCTCACCTTGGACACGAACGGGCGAATCCACCTGCACAGTTCCGTGGTCCGATGTCAAAACCAGTTCAATGCCCTCTTCTGCAGCCCGGTCGAGCAACTCGCGCAATGGACTGTGCTCGAACCAGCTCATGGTGAGCGACCTGTACGCGCCTTCGTCCTCGGCGAGCTCCTTGAGGATTTCGCTCTCCGTGCGGGCATGGCTGAGCATGTCCACGAAGTTGAACACAACCGCTGTGAAGTCGCGTGCCTTGATTTGATGGAAATCCTCCAGCAACTTCCGGCCTGTCGCCAGGTCCGTGATCTTGTGGTAACCCCAACTGCCCCCAAATCCCCAGCGCTTCAATTGTGCCCCCAGCAATTCGGCCTCGTGGGCGTTTTTGGACCCCTGCGCCTGTTCGTCCTTCCACCACTGCGGATGCACCTGTGTAATGCGGTGGGGTACCATGCCCGCAAAAAGGGCGTTGCGCGCGTATTGCGTGGCGGTGGGAAGGAAGCTCCAATGCATCCGTTCCGATTGCACCTGCCAATGGTCGGCAAGGGCTGGACCCAGCGCACGCCACTGGTCATAACGGAAGTTGTCGATCAGAACGAACAGGGTCTTCCTTCCTTGGTCCAACAAAGGCTTTACGGATGTTTCCATCACCTTGGGTGCCAGCAAAGGGTCCTCCTCCGAATCACAACGGTCCAGGTCTGCCAACCAATCCTCGTAATTGCCCGTCACAAACTTGGCAAACTGTCTGCCTGCATCGGCCCGCTGCATTTTGAGGATTTCGGCCATTCCCTCGTCTCCCGACGCAGAAAGCTCAAGATCCCAGTGTACCAACCGCTTGTGGATGTCCTCCCAATCGGAGCGCCCCAGTCTGTCCATCAGGCGCATGCCCAACTCCCGGAACTCCCGCTGGTAGTCACTCATCGCCTTCTCTCCCACCAGCCGTTTCTCGTCGAGAATTTTCTTGAGCGACAGTAGGATCTGGTTCGGGTTGAGGGGCTTGATGAGGTAGTCCGCCATTTTGGATCCGATGGCCTCCTCCATGATGTGCTCCTCTTCGCTCTTGGTGATCATGACACAGGGGAGATGCGGCCGCTTGTCCTTGATCCGCTGCAATGTCTCCAGCCCCGTCAGGCCCGGCATGTTCTCATCTAGGAACACCACATCCACTATGCGGTCCTCCTCGAGTGCTTCGAGAAGTGAGGCGCCGTCCGTGAAGCCGGTTACCTCGTACCCCTTGGCTTGAAGAAACAGGATGTGCGGCTTGAGCAAGTCGATTTCATCGTCGGCCCAAAGGATGTGAGGAGTGCGGGTCATGAATGCTTCAATGGCAATTGTCCAGAATTATTTCGTTCAAACGATGCCGGTGCAAAGAAAGACACCAAATTTCGGCCATGTCCGCACGTCCCAAGCTGCTCAACGATCCGGTTTATGGATTCATTCAACTGCGACACGCGGATTTCACGCAGGTACTCGATCACCCTTGGGTACAGCGACTTCGCAGAATCAGCCAGCTCGGGCTGAGTCACCTCGTTTACCCAGGTGCAGTCCACAACCGATTCCACCACGCGGTCGGCGCCATGTTCCTCATGCAGGAGGCATTGGACTCACTTCGGGAAAAAGGCATCGTCATCACAGAGGAAGAATACCGAGGGGCTTGTCTCGCCATCCTCCTTCACGATGTGGGGCACGGGCCATTCAGCCACGCCTTGGAGCACAGCATCGTGAGCGGTGTGCACCACGAGGAGATCAGCACCCTCATCATGAACGAGCTCAATGCCCAATTCCACGGGATGCTGGATGTGGCCATCGAGATTTTCAATGACCACCACCCCAAGGGGTTTCTTCACGACCTGGTCTCGTCTCAGCTCGACATGGACCGCCTGGACTACCTGCGCCGAGACAGCTTCTTCACAGGGGTCAGCGAGGGCATGATCAGTTCGGAGCGGATCATCCGCATGCTGAACGTGCACGAGGGACGTCTCGTGGTGGATGAGAAAGGCATTTATTCGATAGAGAAATTCATCATCTCCCGCAGGTTGATGTACTGGCAGGTCTACCTGCACAAGACCGTGCTTGCAGCCGAGTGGATGATGATGCGCATCTTGGAGCGCGCCGGGGAACTGGCCCGCAGAGGCGACGAAGTCTGGTCCACCCCTGCGCTTGCCCCTTTCCTGAAGGAGGACTTGGACCGCGCCCGATTCATGGCAGATCCCGACGTTCTCGGGTCGTTCTGCGCCATCGACGACAACGATGTCATCTGCTGTATCAAGGCCTGGCAAGACCACCCCGACCCGGTCCTTTCTCAATTGTGCAGGCGACTCATCCATCGCCAATTGTTCAAGATTGAACTCCGGGACGCGCCCTTCGATCAAAATGACATCGCCGAAAGACTGGAAGCCGTCAGCAAGGCATTTGGACTTTCCTTTGAGGAGGCGAGCTACTTTGTGCTTCACGACCGCATTGATAACCGCGCTTACTCAACGGCATCTCACGGCATCACCATGTTGTACAAGGACGGCTCGGTCCGCGACGTGGCCGCAGCGTCGGACCACCTCAACTTGAGTGCACTCAGCATGCCGGTGGAGCGGCATTTCCTCGCTTGGCCCAAGGAAATACCGCCCCGACCGAATGCTGTCAAAGGGTGACTTCTTCGCCCTGACTGTCGTACAAATTGTGCTCGAGCAACTCCATGGATGAGTTGGCCTCTACTACAATCTTCAGCCCAAAGGACTTCTTCCAACGCTTGAGTTGGTTGTTCCACCATCCTTTGGTGATGTAGGCCTCCACCATGGGGTGGAGCATCAGCGTCACTTGACCCAACCCGCGGTCGGCTGAGGCCTGGAGGGCTGCCTCGATGCCATCCGTCACCAAGATGCTTGCCGTCACCTGGCCCGTTCCATTGCAAGAAGGACAGACTTCTGCCGTCTTGATGTCCGTCACGGGACGGACCCTTTGGCGCGTGATTTCCACGACACCAAAGCGGCTCGGTGCCAAAACGTTGTGCTTGGCTTTGTCCGGCTTCATTGCCTTGCGCAAAGCCTCTGTCAACTGGCGACGATTGCCTGTCTCACCCATGTCGATGAAATCGACGCAGATGATGCCGCCCATGTCGCGCAGACGCAACAGTCGGGCGATTTCGGTCGCGCATTCGAGGTTGGTCGCAATGGCGTTTTCCTCCTGCGAAGTCGCACCGGCTTTTCGGCCGCCGGAGTTCACATCGATGACGTGCATGGCCTCGGTGTGCTCCACGATGAGGTATGCACCGCTGCGCAAGTTGACCTGACGGCCAAAGCTCGCCTTGATCATGCGGTGAACACCGCGGTCGTCGAAGACATCCTTGGCCTTCGACTCCTTTACAATGTCCACCTTGTCCGGCGCAATGCCCGCTAGAAATTCCCTGACTTCGTTGGCGACCTCAGGATCGTTGACGAGGATCTGGGAGAAGTCGGGCGTCAACAGGTCGCGCAGAAGCGAACTCGTTTTGTTGATCTCGCCCAAGATGCGCTGACGCGGCTTCGCATTCCGCAGGTTGGCATGCAATTCCTTCCAGCGGTTGCTCAATTCCTCGAGGTCGGAATGCAAATCTGCGGCGCCCTTTTCCTGGGCAACGGTCCGCACAATGATTCCACAGTTTTCCGGTCGGATGCTCTGCAGCAGCACCCTCAGGCGCTTCCGCTCACTCTCCTTCTGGATGCGTTGGCTGATGCTGATTTTGTTTGAAAACGGCACAAGCACGAGGTACCTGCCGGCCAAAGTGACCTCGGTGGTAAGCCGGGGACCTTTGGTGGAGATGGCCTCCTTCGAGACCTGTACCAGCACGTTTTGGCTGGCAGAGACCACGTCTTTCATATTGCCCTTCTTGTCGATGTCGTTCTCCTTCTTGAAGTTGGAGAGATCCGCCGTCGATTGCGTTCCCTTGATGGAGCGCTGGGCATATTTCTTAAAGCTCAGATACTGCGGGCCCAAATCCAGGTAGTGGAGGAAGGCATCTTTTGGATGTCCTATGTCCACGAATCCCGCGTTCAGACTGGGCAGCACCTTTTTGACCCGGCCGAGGTAGATGTCCCCGACCGCATATTCCTGGTTGCCTTTGTCCTCGTGAAGTTCGACCAGATGGCCGTCCTCCAGCATGGCAATACGCAACCCGGAATTGGTCTTGTTGATGACCAGTTCGATGTTCACGCGTCAATACATGATTGGCGCATCAGGGGAATCCCACTATTGGGAGGCACCTTCAACGCCTATGAAGGTCACTTCTTCTTCTTGTGACGATTCTTACGTAGACGCTTCTTCTTTTTGTGCACCGCCATCTTATGGCGCTTGCGCTTCTTTCCACTAGGCATGGGAAGGGGATTTATGAGTTCGTTGAATGTTGTTCGAGCAGGAGGATCCGTTGTTGGACCGCCTCCTCGATGACGGTATCCGGAGAAAGCGGCAGAAACCGCTTGTAATTCGCAAGCGCCAAGCCCGGATTCCCGAGGCGCTCGTGGCACTGCGCCTGGAAGAACCAGGCGTTGTGGGCGGCACTGTCCACCACGAGCGCGCGCTCGAAATGAATCAGGGCCTCGGCGGGAGATCCGCCGTCCAGCTCCAGCATGCCCAACTGGATCAGGGGTTCGGACCGTTCGGGGGCCAGGTCGATCGCCTGTACAAAACGCTCGCGCGCTTTGTCGAACTGTCCGGATTGAATACTGAAACGCCCCAACTCCATGACCGCATCCACATTGGGCGGCTCGCCTTCGGCCAAAGCCTTCAGAGCAAGGATGCCCGCCATGGGATTCGGACCATTGACCTGGTCAATGGCGGCCTGCACGGGATCATCCGCTTCCACCGCCTCCAAGGTGGTGGGAATGGACGCCTCCTTATAGGCCTCTGGGCTGCGCGGCACGACTTGCCAGACCAACAGCGCCAGTACCACGCACAAACCCCCGATGATCAGGGGCAGTGTGAGGTTGCGGGGCTGGCTGTCTGACATGTAGCGTCGAAAAATCAGTTGGCGGAGACCTTTTTCTTCACATTCTCCATGAAGCTCTTGGCGGGCTTGAAGGAGGGGATGTTGTGGGCAGGAATCTCAATGGTCTTGTTCTTCAGGATGTCACGACCAGGCTTCTTGGCGCGTCGCTTGATCACGAAGCTTCCAAAACCACGCAGGTACACATTGTGACCACTTTCCAGTGAGTCTCTCACGGACTCCATAAAGGCCTCTACCGTTGCCTGTACGTCCTGTCGTTCAATTCCCGTTTTGTCCGAAATGCGGCTCACGAGGTCCGCCTTTGTCATCTTGTTGTCAGTCACCTTGCAGGATGCTTTGAGTTTCAATCAATTGAATGGGCCGGCAAAAATAGCACATCCGGGGCAGACCTGCAGTCCCCATCTTGCCAATGCTAAAAAACCCATCCCTGTCTCTTTTGCACCCCTTGACCCAAAAACTGCTTTCCTGGTACCGCGCAAGTGCCCGGGACCTGCCGTGGAGAAATTCACCTGAGCCCTACTCCACTTGGTTGTCTGAAGTGATCATGCAGCAGACAAGGGTAGCTCAGGGAACCGCATACTGGGAGCGATTTCTTGCTGAATTCCCAACCGTATCCGACCTAGCCGCCGCCCCTACTGACGAGGTTATGGCCCTATGGAAGGGCTTGGGATATTACAGCCGGGCTCGAAACCTTCATCAGGCCGCGCAGCACATCGTCTCGAATCACGGCGGCGAGCTGCCCGTCAAAGCCGAGGACTGGGCCAAATTGCCAGGCATCGGCCCCTACACCGCCGCGGCCATTGCCAGCATTTGCCACGGTGAGGCGATTCCCGTCATCGACGGCAATGTTCAGCGCGTGATGGCGCGCCTGTTCGACATACCTGATGCCGTGGACCGCAAATTGGGCCGGAGCGCTGTGGAGACCGCCTGTCTCGAGCTTATCGCTCCCCAATCCCCAGGTGATTCCAACCAAGCATGGATGGAGCTCGGTGCTTTGATTTGTACGCCCAAGTCGCCGGATTGCGAGCACTGTCCGTTATCGGAAGCCTGTCTTTCTCGAGAGAGGGAAACACAACTCCAACGTCCGGTCAAGCAACCCAAAAAGGCGGCAAAGGAAGTCGATGTCCACTTCCTCATCCACGTCCGGAAAAAGGGTGGAAAACCGGTCGACTGGTGGGTTGAGACCCGGCCCGATCAGGGCATTTGGTCCCAGCTGGAGGCTTTTCCATGCCAGATGGGGCCCAAAACGGGTACCGCACCGGAGGGCGCTTTTGGACCCATCGATCACATTCTCACCCACCGAAGAATGACCACGTGGTTCCAAGCCGTGGATTCGAAGGTTACACCGTCCAAACAGAGCGGTGGCCGATGGATCAACATCGCAGAAGGTGAAGCGAATTGGCCAAGGGCCATAGAGAAAGTCCTGCCGGAACTTCGCTCCTGGATTGTGAAGATTTGAGGGTTTGTCGAAAGGCCCAATTGCCCTCCTTCGGTACTTTGCACCCATGCCCGGATTGAACAAGGTCATGCTGATTGGCCACCTCGGAAAGCCTCCCGCACTGCGTTGGCTCGAATCCGGTCAGGCAATGTGCAAGCTATCCTTGGCCACATCGGAGCGTTTTCGCGATTCAGCAGGCGTCCAAAAAGAAAGGACGGAATGGCACCAAGTGGTGCTTTGGAGGGAATTGGCGGAGTTGGCCGACCGCTATCTGGATACGGGACACAAAGTTTATATCGAAGGAAGATTGCGCACGCGTACGTGGCAGGACGGGGATGGTGTGGAGCACCGTTCCACCGAAATCATCGGAGACCGCCTTGAGATGTTGACCCCCCGTGAAATGGGACAAAAGGATGCCCAGGAAAATGGGGTTGCAGCCCCACCTGACGAAGACCGCCCAACGGGGCCGCATCCCATGGACGCTTCCACATTGCCCTTCTGATCGAACATGGATCTCTCGGGAATACACCTTTGGCTCGCGGCTGCCACGTCACTGCTTCTTCTTGTGGCCAGCGCCTTCATCTCGGGAAGTGAAATCGCCTTTTTCTCGCTGGGACCCCAAGACCGCCAAGACCTCGAAGACGCGGACGACAAGCGGTCCAAACTCGTTTTGAGTCTCCTCAACAGTCCGGACGCTGAACAAGGTGCACGACAATTGCTGGCCACCATCTTGGTGCTCAACAACACGGTCAACATCCTCATCATTCTGCTTTCCACCGTGTTGATGCAGGTCACCCTGGGGTCCTTGCCTCCGCTTTTGGGTACCCTGCTTCATGTCTTCGGCATCACGTTTTTGATCGTGCTGTTCGGCGAAGTATTGCCCAAGGTTCAGGCCAATCGAAACCCCATTCGCCTGGCCACGAGGATGGCCCGCGTATTGAGCATCAGCAAAGGCGTCTTGCGTCCCATTTGGCAACCCCTCAATGCCATGGCTGAGCGCTTCTCCTCGGGCAGCAGTGGGGCCGCAGAACTGTCCGTAGAAGACCTGGAGCACGCGGTGAACGTGACGGACTCCGAAGACCGAACCGAAGAGGAAAACCGCATCCTCAGTGGCATCGTCAACTTTGGCCGCAAGGATGTGAAGCAGATTATGCGGGCCCGGACCGATGTGACTGCCTTTACCGAAGACATGCCTTGGGCCGAATTGAAGACGGCCATGGCCGAAAGTGGATTCAGCCGGGTGCCCATCTATCAGGATGGACTGGACCAAATCAAGGGCATTCTCTATGCCAAGGACCTCTTGCCCCACCGCAATGACGAGGAGTTCGATTGGAATTCCTTGATCCGACAGCCGTATTTCGTCCCGGAAAACCGGATGATTGACGACCTCCTTCGCGATTTTCAGGGGATGAAGGTGCACCTCGCCGTGGTGGTAGATGAATATGGCGGTACCAGCGGGATTGTCACCCTCGAGGATGTGATCGAAGAAATCGTGGGGGACATTTCGGATGAATTCGACGACGAGGATGTCTTCTACTCCCGCATCGATGAGCGAACCGCTGTATTCCAAGGGAAGACAGCCTTGGTGGATGTTTACCGCATCATGGAAATCGACGGAGCCGAATTCGAGGCTGCCAAGGGCGAAAGCGACACCTTGGGTGGCTTCGTGGTGGAGCAAATGGCCCGATTGCCCAAGCCCGGAGACCGCGTCGAATTCAATGGCATCACACTCGTAGCAGAGGCAGCAGACCGCCGAAGGGTTCTACAGGTGAAAATCGTCTTGCCCGAACCGACATCCGATCAGCGCCGCCGGAATGGCTCCGGGCCTGCCATCGTGGCCTTGCTCGGTGTCTTGAGTCTTGGGGCGGGATGTGGACAACCCGATCCCATTCCCCGCCCCCCGGGATACTTCCGCATTGCCATGCACGATACCACCTTTCGCAGTGTGGTATTGGATTGCCCCCTGACGCTGCGGGTATCGCAAGCGGCAAGGGTGGAGACGGTGGAGGATTTCGCTCCGGACAGCTGTTGGTTCAACCTCGCCTATCCCAGCTACGGTGCTCGGATTCACTGCACATACGCCGGAGGTGTAGACCTCGTCCCTGTCATGGATGACGCATTCAGGTTGGCCTATGAACACGAAGTGAAAGCGGATGCCATTCAAGTCCGAAAAAGGGATTTTGATGCCGGTGGAACGGCCATGACATGGCGCATCCAGGGCAACGCTGCGAGCCCCCTTCAGTTCCTCTACACGGACGGACAAGACCGGTTCTTGCGCGGTGCGCTGTATTTCGAGGTGCGGCCCAATGCGGATTCCATCGCCCCTGTCCTGTCCCGGATTGACTTGGATGTGGAGCACCTCATCGCGAATTTGCAGTGGAGGTGAAGTTGTTGCTGGACCCCGGGGGTACCCGGTTGAAATTCGCCGCAGTGGAGGCAGGAAAGGTCCATAGAGTCGGCCAACTTACTTGGGCCCAACTGAAGGGCTCCGAGAACGGCTTCCCCGCTCACAATGCATGGGACTCGCTCCATTTGGTCACTTTTCATCGGTTGAATCGCCCGACCCCTCCCGCTGCCCCTGAGGACTGGGTCGAACGGTTTACCGCTCTTTTTTTTCCTCGAATTCAGGAAGGCAACCCTGTGGATCCTTTCAGCCCGCGCCATTTTAAGGTGAGGTACCGCCAGGGTCAGCCGGGTTCTGACCGCATGGCCGCAGCCATGGCTTGCCGGAACCTCGATTCCTCAGGGAGCTTCATCATCATCGATGCGGGCACCTGTATCACTGTCGATTTGCTCACCCCCGGAGTATGGCACGGGGGAGCCATTCTACCGGGACTTTCATTGCAATCATCCTCCATGGTACACGCCGGATTGCCGGAAATCGGGCCTTTGAGCGATGGGCGCTGGATGGCCGAGGATGCTCCGGAAGGTGCCCTCGGTCAGGATACCGCATCCGCTCTGCGCGCTGGCATTCCTTGGGCCACCCGCAAATCTGTGGGGGCCATTGGGCGTGTTTTCAGAGGAATGGCGCCCACCGCCAAGGTGATGTTGACAGGAGGAGATGCATCCCATTTTGATGGTTTGGAAGGATGGCGGACTTTCGCACACCCAAATTTGGTCCTTGAGGGGGGAGCCCTGCTGCTGAACGAGCAAGACACATGATAACCGGTCATTCATTCCGCACATTTCCACGGGCAGCCGTCATGGCGGGGATTCTACTGTACTGCATTCCGTCCCAGGCGCAGTCCACGTACTCACCTTATTCTCGATTTGGCCTTGGCCACCTTCAATCAGGAGCGGGCACAGCACAAACGGGAATGGCGCAAATGGGTGCGGCTTGGACCGACCGAAGCCACTTGAACACAGTGAATCCCGCTGCGGCGGCATTCCTCACGCGCACCACCTTCAGCGGTGGTTTCCAAATCCGCTCGGAGCGCATTATGGAGGGTGATTCCACCGTACAGGGAGAGCTGGGTGGACTTCAACAGATTGCCTTTGCCCTGAAGCGGGCCGGGGGTAAGTCCGCCATCACCTTTGGAATTCAACCCCGCTCCCATTCAGGTTATGACGTGTCCCAAGTCCTGACTGACCCCGTCGCAGACCAATACCGCATCAATTATTCCGGAAAAGGAGGGCTGACCCAAGCCTACATCGGAACGGCGCGGCGATGGGAAAGAACCGCATGGAGAAAATTTGAGGATGTGGAAGGCAATGTGACGGACAGCGTCCGCATCATTACCAGCGGAACGGCCATCGGAGGACGATTTGAACAGGTTTTCGGCGGTTTGGAAAGGACCCGTACCATCGACATCGGCAACCCCATTTATGTGGACACACGCGTGGTGACGGAAGAAGTGCACCGAAGCGCTGGATTCACATTCGGCATGGTGCGTGAGCAACTGATGGCCGCGCAATTCGATGCCGACCGAAAGTTGACCTCGAGCCACCTGCTGCGTCTCGGAGCTGTGGCGCGACTGGGTCGTGGTCATGCCATTGACCGCGACACACGTTGGTCTTCATGGCAAACCTTGTCTACGGGTCCCTTGGAGGTCGACTCCGTGCACGCCACAGCGGAGACCTTTGATGTTGATCTCCCCATGGAAATCACCTTGGGTTTGGAATGGGAGGTGAACACGCGTTCGGGTTCACGCTGGCAACTGGGGCTTGAATCCCGCAGTGCCAATTGGTCAGCACTGGGTGGGACAGCACTGGACCCCGGTGTGAGCTGGACGGATGATCGCGGATGGTCCGCCGGTTTGTCTTGGACCCCCAAGTTGCTGGAAGATGCACGGAACATTTGGCAGCGCTCGACTTACGCTTTGGGATACCGAAGTCAAAGTGGGTACATGGCCATTGAGCAAGGCCCCATCTCCAATGAGACCTTGAGCCTTGGATGGTCCGCCCCCATGTTGGGGTCCCGCTCGGGTTCGAGTTTCAATATGGCCTTCACCTGGAACAACACCTCTGCAGGTGAAACGGAAGAAATACTCCTCGAAAGCGCCTTTGGGGTCATGGTCGGATTCACCCTCCATCCGTTCTTCAAGAACCAATGGCTGGTCCCCCGGCGCTACGACTGAGGACCTGACAAAACGCGGAAGAAGCCAATCCGCTATTTTTGCATGCCCGGAACGGTCCTCAACCTTTTGGCCCGGTCCTTGATTGTACTGTTCGAACGATGCCGATTACCATGCCACGTACAGCCCTCCTCACCCACACCCTATCCGCTGGTCTCATGCTGTTGACCGCCCTCCCAATTCTGGCGCAGGACGACAGCAAATACGGCGAAACTCCTGAGCAGCAGGCCGCCTGCAAGGAGAACCTGAGCCTCTACGAGACTTACTACAAGCAGAAGAATTACGACGATGCCTTCCCATTCTGGCAGAATGCCTGCGAGGTTTGCCCGCCCAAGGTCTCCCAGAACATGTACATCAAGGGGGTGAATCTTCTAAAGCGGCAAATGAAGGCGGCGATCAAGGCCAAGGACAACGGTCGCGCCATTGCCTTGCGCGATAGCGTATTCGCTTTCTACGACCTGCGCATCGAGCACTTCCCTACCACATCCAAAAAGCCGAACAACGGCTGTGAAGTGCTGGCGCGGAAAGCCATGGATTGGACCAGCCTGAACAAGCGCGCAGCCGCAGAGGCCCGTCCCATGTTTGAGGAAGCCATTTCCTGTTTGGAGGGTCAGGCCGACGCCGCCGTGCTGAATGGTTACTACGCGTTATTGGTCGAAGCCCTCAATGGAGCGGAGGATGTCGAGACCAAGGAGACCGCCATCGGGGATCTGTTGAACGAATACCTCCGCCTGAGCGACTACATTGAAATGGGCCGTCAACGCGAGCTCGCAGCCGCTGACAGCACGGCAGCGGACAAGTACGCCACCACCCAGAAGAACCTGGACGAAATCTTCGTGCAGGTGGCCAACTGCGAGGACATGGTTCCGGTGCTCACGAAGAAAATCGAAGCTGCGCCCGACGACGTTGACATCAAGAAAAAGACCTTGCGTCTGCTGAACGAAAAGGGGTGCACGGACAACGACATCTTCCTCCCGGTGGCGGAATCGGTTTACGCGGTGGAAAAAAATGCAGACGCCGCCTACTCCATCGGGATTCAGCTTTCCAAAAAAGCCGACTACAGCGCTGCCCTCCCCTACTTTGAGGAATCCGTTGAACTGTGTGAGGACTGCCCCAAACTCGGTCGCAACCTCATGAAAGCGGGACAGGTCGCCAAAAATGCCGGGCAAGTGAGCAAGTGTCTTCGCTATGCCCGACGGGCTGCCAAGGCCGATCCCGGAAACGGCGAGCCCTACCTGCTCATTGGCGATGCCATTGCTTCCATGGTGGGTTCCTGCTCGGACAGCCCGTTGCAGGGCCGCGAAGTGTACTGGCTGGCTACGGACTATTACCAGCGGGCGAAATCAGTGGATGCCAGTGTGGCTTCCAAGGCGAACACCAAGATTTCTCAGGTGAAGAAGTCCTACCCGACCATTGACGACCTGTTCACCTATGGCATCAACGAAGGCAAGGAAATCACCGTGAAATGCCTCGGTGAGACGACCAAGGCCCGCAAGCCTTGATACCGGCACATCAATGGGGATGGGCTTTGCTGGCCTTGCCCCTGTTGCTCACGGGCTGCCGCAATGACTTGGAGTCGGTGGCGGATTTTGAAATCCTCGGGGAGCCCTCACAAATTCTGGGCAGTGCGAGCCTTGAATACAGCGAGGAGGGACGCTTGACCCACAGGCTTTCCGCATTCCACATGGCAAGGTCTTCCGAGGAGCCGCCCGTGTGGAATGTCTCGGGCGGATTCTCCCTCGAAGTCATCGGAGACAGTTCTGAATTGGATGCGAAACTCGTTGCGGATCAAGGCACCTTCAGGGAGGAAACACGGTCCCTTCTCGCCGAAGGAGGTGTCATGCTGCACGGAGCGCAAGGCGATACGTTGTTCACTTCATTGCTCCACTGGAGCGCTGACAGCGATCGGGTGCATACGACGGCTCCTGTTGAAGTCCGGACGCCAGAGGGCACGCTGAAGGGGTTGGGACTGGAGTCGGATGCCCGGTTCCAACGGTACCGGATTCTTCAGCCGACGGGTACCTTTCTGATCGACACTGCGAGCACGACACCATGACCCAAGGCATACACATCATCGCCGAGCGCCTGTGGGGCATCATCTCCATCGTGGCCCTTTTGGCTGCGCTCTACCACATTTTTGATGCGGGTTGGGATCAGGGGCGCAGCGCACTTATTTTCCCTGCCATTGCGGGCGCTTGGTATCTCACTCGCCGGACTCTGCGCCGGAAACTCAATGCTTCCGAGCCGCATCGGAAGGAGGGAAATTGACCGCGGCCCGCTGAAAATGCGCTCATTGTATCTTTCCGGAACCCGGCCCGACCATGGACCCTGAACCCGCGAGTCTGATATTGCTTCTCGTAGCCTTGATGGCTTCGGCTTTCTTTTCGGGAATGGAAATCGCATACGTTTCGGCCAATCGGCTGCAGGCGGAGCTGGACCGGAACCAAGGCGGATGGACCGGGAGGCTGGTCGAGCAACTGTTGCGCAATCCCGAGCAGTTCATCACCACCATGCTCGTGGGCAACAACCTGGCCCTCGTCATTTTTGGCCTCGAGTCCGGGCGAATCATCGCCGAACAGATTTTTGGCGTGGCCGGATGGGAAACTGCCGCTCAGCCCTTTTTGGCCTTGGCCGTGCAAACCGCTTTGGCCACCCTCGTGGTGCTGGTCACCGCCGAGTTCCTGCCTAAGAGTTATTTCCACAGCGACCCCAATCACTGGTTGCGATTTTTCGCCCTCCCGCTCTCCGCGATTTACTATATCCTCTGGCCATTGGCCATCGTGGTGTTGGCATTGAGCAGGGTCTTCTTGGGGAAGCAGCGCGATGATGGAAAGGAGGACAACTTGGGTGCGATCGATCTGAACGATTTCGTCCGAAGTCTCAATGACCGATTGGATACGGAGGAGGAGTCCAGCCTGGACAATGAATTGCAGATTCTGCAGAATGCCCTCGACTTCTCCAATCTGAAGGCCCGGGATTGCCTCGTTCCGCGCAATGAAATCGTGGCGTTGGATGCACGCGCCTCACTGGACGAGTTGGACCGCTGTTTCACGGATACGGGGTTGAGCAAGGTGGTGATCTACCGGGATACCATTGACCACGTCATTGGCTACGTCCACTCCAAGGACTTGCTCCGACGGGCTGCCGAGCCCGGTACCGCGCAGGATGATGCAGAAATCGCCCGGTATCTCCATCCCACCATCATTGTCCCTGAACCCATGGGCGCCCAGGACATCCTCGCTGAGTTCATTCGGAAGAAGCGTCATCTCGCCGTTGTCGTGGACGAATACGGGGGGACCTCCGGCATTCTGACCATGGAGGACATCGTGGAGGAACTGATCGGAGACATTGAGGATGAACACGACCAGGAGGCGCTGGTCGAAATGGAGATTGGCGAGGGGCATTACCGTTTCAGTGCAAGGCACGAGGTGGACGACCTGAACCAGAGGCTGGGCTTGGGACTCCCGGAAAGCGACGCATACGAGACGCTCGGAGGCCTGGTTTTGCAGCACACTGAGGAGATCCCTCCCGAGGGTCATCGATTGGAATTGGAGGGGTTTTCCCTCTTGATCACGCGTGTGGACGGTGCCAGAATCGTGCTCATCGAAGTCTTGAGAAAACTGCCCGACGAGGGCTGACGATGTACGGGAGCGACTGCGTATCTTCGCGCTCCACACGAAAATGCTGCCAAAATGGCCATGATTGAAAGGATCCGTAACCAGCAAACACTGCTGCTCACCATCATCGGTTTGGGCATGCTGGGCTTCCTCATTCCCTATGACGCGGTAATCGCCATGCTCGGCAGCAACCCGGGCAGCCAAGCCGCCGGCTCTGTGAACGGAAACGACATCTCCTTCCTCGAATACCGAACCCGGGTTCAGGAGCGGAAGAACTTGTTTAACTACAACGCGGACCGCGATGCCCAGAATGAGGTCTGGGGCGACATCGTGACCGAGCGTCTGTACGGCGACAACTACGACGCCTTGGGATTGGACCTCACCAAGGAGGAGTTCGACGATATCCGCTACGGTGATTACGTATCGCCTTGGGTTTCCCGGACATTCTACGGTAGCAACGTTACCGAGGAGCAGAAGCAGAATTGGAAGCAGACTTTCAGTCAGATGTTTTCCGATCCCAATGGCAAGGCCCAGTACGCCGGCTATGCCCGCGTCATCGAACAGAAGCGCAAGCGAGAGAAATTCGATGGCATGGTGCGCGCCGGCCTCGCCGCCAACAGCCTCGAGGGTAAGTATGAGTTCCTCCGCGGTCAGCAGACGGCGGACTTCCGCTACGCACTCAAGCAGTACACCGCCATCCCAGATGGTGAGGTGGAAGTGACGGACGCGGATGCCAAGGCTTTCTACCGCGAGCACAAGGGCGATGCCCAATATGCCCAGCAGGCCGGTCGTGATCTCGAGTACATCCGCATCCCCCTGACCGCCAGTTTCGATGACCGGAAGCGGGAAGAAAACTTGTTTGCGCAATGGCAGCAGGATTGGACGGAAGCGGAGAGCGACAGCGCCTTCCTTGCCGCCAATGGTTTGACCTCTGAAACCAGTGTCTTTGAAATCATTGGTAACGCCATCGATAGCGAAAGTCAAGCATCCAAACTGGAAGCCGCTGCCGTGGGTACGGTGGTCGGTCCCTATTTCGAGGGGGAGTCGATTCGAATGGACAAGGTGATTTCGAAAGACGCCGTGGCCGACAGCACTGTGAAGTGCCGCCACATCCTCTTGAAGACGGCCGACATCAATGATGAGGCCCAATTGGCTGTTCTTGAAGCCCGTGCCGACTCCCTGAAGCGTCGTCTCCGCGCCGGAGATGCCTTCGCAGACCTCGTGAACAAGCACAGTGAAGACCCGGGCTCCAAGGCTACGGGAGGAGAGTATGAATTCAAGCGGGGTCGCATGGTCAAGCCGTTCGAGGATTTCTGCTTTGACAACCGCGTCGGCTCCATTGGTACCGCGAAGACGACCTATGGAATTCACCTCATCGAGGTGTTGGACCAGCAATGGACCGCGGATGCCATTACGGTACAACGCGTCGAGCGCAAGGTGAGCATCTCAGCATTGACCTCCGGTCAGGCCAGCGAAACCGCCATGAACTTTGCCATCGAATACGGCAATCCTGAGGAGTTCCGGAATGCCGCTGACACGATGGGATACGCCATCGTCGAAGCCCGCAATGTGAAGTCGGGCGCCACGGCCCTGACCGGTCTGACCAACGGATCGGAAGTAGTGGCATGGGCATTCGGTGCGGACAATGGGGACGTTTCGAACCCCTTCCAGATCGACGGCAATTACATCATCGCTTGCCTGGTCAACATCAAAGAAGAAGGAGAGCCCCCCTTCGAGAATGTTGAGGAAGCCATGCGCGCAGGGGCACGCAAGGACAAGAAGGCCGAGATGTACATGGACCTCATGAGCGGAGGCACCTTGGAGGAGATCGCTGAAAAGGCGGGAGTCCAAGTGGCCACTGCCAATGGTGTCAGCCTCAAGACCCCCAGCATCAGTGGAGCAGGGGGTGCAGCTGAACCCGACGTTGTCGGTGCAGCCTTCGCTTTGCCCCTCAATGAGGTCAGCGGTCCCATCCAAGGGGTGAACGGCGTGTGGGTCATCGTCCCAACGGTGCGGAATGAGGTAGAAGCCACCGGTGATTTTGCCACGGAGACCCAAGGCCTCAACGACAGGACCTACTTCAGGAACCTTCCGATTGGAAGTGGATCTGCTGTCCGCTTGTCCAACGCCATACAGGACAAGGCCGACGTGGAGGACCAGCGCCAAGGGGGCTGATCCATCCCTTCATCTATCAGGGACGCCTGCCCGCTGAAGCGCTCATTTCTGACGCTCCAGGAGGCAGGCGTCTCCGTAACTGAGGAACCGGTATCCAGATTCCACGGCATGGCGGTAAGCTTCGCGCCAAGCCCCCCCGATCATCGCCTCCACGATGCACAGCAAGGTGCTGTTCGGCATGTGGAAATTGGTCAGCAGTCGTTCCGCCGAACGGACGCGGTAACCCGGCACGATCATAAGGTGGGTAACAAAGGAAAATGGCGCTTCCGTCCCCCTTTGGTCCAACAACCATTCCATCGCGTCCGCCATGGATCTGAAGGGATCGGTCACCTCCTGATGAACCCATTGATTCAACGCCGCTTCAGACCCCACTCCCTCGGCGCGCCAGCGGCAGGCCATCCAATACAGACTTTCAAGGGTTCTCAGCGTGGTGGTGCCCACTGCCGTGATTTCCTCGCCTTCTGCCAGCCTCTTCAGAGCGGAGTGAGGCACGATGCACCGCTCGCCGTGCATTCGATGTCCCTGTACATCCCCACTCAAAGGTTTGAATGTGCCGACCCCTACATGCAGGGTCACCTTGTCGCAGTGAACGCCCCCCGCGGATAGCCGATCGAGCAAAGACGGTGTCAAATGAAGTCCGGCGGTTGGCGCCGCAACGCTCCCGGGCAGCCTGGCAAATACGGTTTGATAACGCTCGGCATCAGCACTTACCGCTTCCCTTCGCATGTAGGGAGGCAGCGGGATGCGACCCAGCCGGTCCAGGACGGTGCCAAAATCCTCCGGACCCTCCCAAGAGAAACGAAGGGCCTCCGCATCTCTCTCCACGGTGAGGCCCACACCGCTATCCGGAACCGACAAAGCACCCGATTTCCACTTCTTGGCCCCACCGACCATCGCGTTCCACACCACGGTTGACCGGGCGGTAAGCCCCTGTTCCACCGGGCAATCCCGTGGCTCGAGCAAGAGCAGCTCCAATGCACCTCCTGTAGGCTTGACGGCGACCAATCGCGCGTGCAGCACCTTGGTCTCGTTCACCCAAAGCCCGCTGCCGGCGGGCAAAAGCGCAGGAAGGTCATCCATCCCCTTGTCTGCCATGGCCGCGTCCTGATCGATGTGAAGCAACCGGGCATCCTCCCTTCTGGCGGGGGGATGTTTGGCGATGCTGGACTCGGGGAGGTGGTAGTTGAAATCCATGGTCCTTTGCCTGGAGAAAAAGGTCAGGGTGCAAGCTACATCCTCCGCATATTTGTAGTCATGGCTCAGGATGTGCACGCCATCATTGGCGCATCCGGTCAGCTTGGGACGGAAATGGCCCTGTCCCTGAAGTCTGCCGGAGAGAGTGTGGTCCTTTTGGATCTGCGTTCGCCCTCGTTCGAGGGCATTCAGGATTTGCCGTTCGAAACCGTGGACGTTTGTGATGCTGCACTTCTGTCGACCATTCTGGCAGACCATGGCGCCACCCGTGTCTACCATCTGGCGGCCGCCTTGAGCGCCCGGGGTGAGCAGGATCCACAATGGGCTTGGGAGCTGAATATGAAGGGCCTGCTGAACCTCCTTGACTGGGCAGCGGAATCGAAACTGGCGCGCATCTTCTGGCCGAGTTCCATCGCGGTATTCGGACCGGGGTCGGGCCGTGTGGCAGCGCAGACCGGATACAGACTGCCCAAAACCGTTTACGGAATCAGTAAGAATGCGGGTGAACATTGGTGTGCATGGTACCGTCGCAACCGCGGAGTCGACGTCCGCAGCGTGAGGTATCCGGGGCTGATTGGCACCTTGGCCCCCCCAGGAGGAGGCACCACGGACTATGCGGTAGAGGTATTCGATTACCTGTCAAGCGGCGAACCCTACCCGTGCTTTATCGCGGAAGATGAAAGACTGCCCATGATGCACATGGATGATGCCGTCAGGGCCGCATTGGAGCTGATGTCGGCTCCGCGAGAACCATTGCAATGCGAGGAAGCCTATAACATACAGGCCCTTTCCTTCAGTCCTCGGGAGCTCTTTGCGGAAATCGAAAAGCAGGTCCCCGGATTCCAGTACCGTTGTATCCCCGACTTCCGGCAGGACATCGCTTCTGGCTGGCCCGATGCACTCGATGACGCCGCTGCGCAAAAGGAGTGGGGCTGGCGTCCCCAAGTGGATCTGACGGGGTTGGTCACTTCCATGATCAAGGCGCGGATGAACAAGCCGAATCCGGTAACGGCCCCCTGAAATTTCCGCGGATTTCGAATCGATTGTAACCTTCCTCGGGAGGGTAGCGTATTGGAGAGCGTCAACAGAACGCACCCATGAAATTCGATTCAGTCATTCTCATGCTTTCGATGGTCGCCACGCCGATTCTCGGCACCTTGGCCCATGTTCCTGGTCCAGACTTGACAGACCCCACTTCCGACACTACGGAGAAAAAACATGTGGTCATTCTGGGCAAGGATGCCGCCATAAGTGATTTTCCCGACGATGCCATTTATGAGGAAGGTCCCATGGTCGATGGTAAGCGCAATGGCGATTGGAAGCGCTATTACGCCAGCGGTCAAATGAGGTCCCAGATCCACTACACGGACGATGCCCCGTTTGGTGCTTACAAACTCTATACCGAGTCAGGAAGCCTGATGGAGGAGGGGCGCTGGGAACATGGTTTGAATGTGGGACATCTCCGTCGCTACTGGCCCAACGGGACCCTGCAACAACTGCTCACTTTTGATGAATTCGGTGTAGGACAGGGACAACAACGTTACTTCCACAACAACGGTCAGCTCGAAATGCTGGTCGAGCTCAAAGACGGTCAAGAAGAGGGAGACCTCGTTCGATTGGACCGCGAAGGCCGCGTCGTCAACCGCACCACCTATCTCTCGGGACGCATCGTACAACGTGCCGACTGACAACACAATATCCTGCTTGATGCCATAGGTCGGTTCATCCGGCCCGCTTAACCAAGAAGACCGGTCCACCGCAATGACGTGTGGGCCGGTCTTTGCTTTCCGATATTCGCGTCCGGAAGCTATCCAGAAACCGGTTCCCCATGGATTCCACCCCACCTGCTGCCGGGCGTACACTTTCGCCCTTCGCCAAGGACCTTCACCTCGGCAATTCCCTCACGCGCCAGAAAGAGCGCTTTGAACCGTACACCCCCCCCTATGTGGGCATGTACGTGTGCGGGCCCACCGTCTACAGCAATGTCCACCTTGGAAACGTGCGTACGTTTCTCACCTTCGACGTCGTTTACCGCTACCTCCTGCACCTGGGGTACAAGGTTCGATATGTCCGGAACATCACGGATGTAGGGCACCTGACGGGAGATACCGACGATGGTGAAGACAAGATTGGCAAGAAGGCGCGGCTCGAAAACCTGGAGCCCATGGAGGTGGTACAACGCTACACCAACGACTTCCACGATGTGATGCGGATCTTCCACATCCTCCCGCCCTCCATCGAGCCGACGGCCACTGGACACATCGTCGAGCAAATCGAGATGATCGAAAAAATCCTGGAAAACGGTTATGCTTATGAATCCAACGGCAGCGTCTATTTCGATGTGAGGAAATTCGCCGAATCCCACAACTACGGCGAACTCAGTGGACGGCGCATAGACGAGCTTCAGAACCAGACCCGGGCCTTGGACGGTCAGGATGAAAAACGCGATCCGTTGGACTTTGCCCTATGGAAAAAGGCCGATGCCAGCCACCTGATGCATTGGCCCTCACCTTGGAGTGAGGGATTCCCCGGATGGCATCTCGAATGCTCAGTCATGAGTACGAAATACCTCGGTCGCTCCTTTGATATCCACGGAGGAGGAATGGACCTGAAGTTCCCCCACCACGAATGCGAGATTGCCCAGAACATGGGAGCCCATGGTCCCGAGCAACCCGTCCGGTATTGGCTCCACGGCAACATGCTGACGGTGAACGGTCGCAAGATGTCCAAATCGGAAGGCAACGGTTTCACTCCTGAGGAGCTCATCACCGGCAACCACAAACTTCTGGAGAAGGGATACTCCCCCATGACGGTCCGTTTCTTCATGCTGCAGGGGCATTACGCCGGCACCTTGGACTTCTCGAATCCGGCTCTGCAAGCCGCGGAAAAAGGCTTGGAGCGCTTGATGTCTGCCTGGAGCTTGCTCGACGGGTTGGCTCCGTCGGCGGAAGGCGAGGCTGCGCCCGACCTCGACGCCCTTCGGGCCCGAGCCTATGCCGCCATGAATGATGACTTCAATACGCCGGTTCTCATTGCCGTTCTCTACGATGCGGTCAAGGTGGTCAATTCAGTGGCATCGGGTCGAATGGCCCTCAACGCAGAAGGCGTAGCTGATCTCAAGGCCTTGTTCCACGATTTCGCCCACGACATTCTGGGCCTCGAGCCCGAAGCAGGTGGTGAGGCTGGTGGTGGCGACCGGGCGGACGGACTCATGGAGGTGCTCTGTACCCTTCGCAGCGAAGCCAAGTCCAACAAGGATTGGGCCACGGCCGACCTCATTCGGGACCGCCTCGCGGATTTGGGCGTTCAAATCAAGGACGGAAAGGATGGAACAAGCTGGACTTTTGACTGATCGTCGCAAGGCGCGCATGGCGAGCATACTGCTCCTGGGGTTTGCATGGTCACAAGTGGGCTGTGGAGATGCCCCTGAAGAGCGTCCGGCAACACCGCGAAAGGAACCGGCACCCGTGTTGGTGTCAACGCCTGACTTCTCGGCGGACAGTGCCTTTGCCCACGTCGCGACTCAAGTGGAGTTTGGTCCGAGGGTGCCCAACAGTGAAGGCCACAAGGCCTGTGGCGATTGGCTCGTGGACCGTCTGGAAGGCTATGGGGCGGAAGTCACCATTCAAGAAGCCCGGGTCACCGCCTTCGATGGAACCAAACTCGACATCCGCAACATCTTCGGCGCATTCAATCCCCGTGAGCGCCGGCGAATCCTGCTCTATGCCCATTGGGACACCCGGCCCTTTGCCGACAAGGATTCCATTCGGACGCGCGAACCCATTGACGGGGCCAACGATGGAGGCTCAGGGGTCGGGGTCCTGCTGGAATTGGCGAGGATCATGGGGGATTCCTTGCCCGGAGTAGGCGTGGACATCGCCTTTTTCGACGCCGAGGATTACGGTGAACCCGAGTGGGTCGTGGACAAGGATGCGGACTACACGGATTGGTGCCTGGGTTCTCAATACTGGGCGCGCAAACCGCACATTCCCGGTTACCGAGCCAAGTACGGCATCCTGCTCGATATGGTCGGGGCAAAGAATGCGGTCTTTCACAGGGAAGGCACGTCAATGGCGCTTTCGCCCGGTGTAGTGGACAAAGTCTGGTCCGCGGCCCGATTGCTGGGATACGGCGACTTGTTCAAGAACCGAGTGACGCCCCAAACCATCGACGACAACCTATTCGTGAACCAGATCGCAGGGATTCCCTCGGCCAACATTGTCCACTACCACTTGGAGCCGCGCATCATGGGTTACTTCCAATACCACCATACCCACGGCGACAACCTCGAGGCCATCGATCCCGATGTACTCAGAAAGGTGGGCAATGTGCTGGCGCAGGTGGTTTATGCGGAGTAAACCGGCAGATCCAACTGCAACCGCTGGGCACCGGCTGCATCGCAATTGAGGTTCAAAATCCCGCCCAATCGATCACAGCGCAAGCGGACCAGTGACCAGTGACGCGTCTCGCCATCTCCGGCGAAGAGGGTCATGGCCTGTCTCCACCAGGCCCGTTCCGTGAAGGAATCAAAGGAAATCTCCAGCCCTGCTGATGTGCTGCGCATGGCCATGCGGCATCCGCCCTGTCCCAATCCCGCCAACAGCACCCGCAAAAAGTCCAACAGCTGGTCTGCATCCCCCTGGAAAGGAACCTCTTCGTGCAGGGACCAATCCAGGGGACCTTCCGCCTTCCTGAATTCAGCCAACTGCAGGCAGAGGGCCTTGAGGTTGATCGGCTCATGCCTGACTTCCTCGGCACAGAGCGCGGCCAAGCGGCCAAACTCAGCGAGGTCGCGCTTGAGGTTGGCAGGCAAGGTGTGCGCTTGAGCTGCTTCTGCCAAGCGTGTGCCGGACAGGGCCAGTTCGCGCACTTGATGTTGTCGACCCGGCAGCCAGTGCTGCTGCAAATGCCGCAACCTCGATTTCAATCTCACCGTCCTGTAGAAGGACCGTACCATTACCGAAAGGGAAAGCAGCAACAGCACAACGAGGACCGTCGACACCCTCTGCCACCTTTCCATCCGCTCGGTCTCCACCCGGGTCCGGGCGTCTCCAATGGCGGACAACCACGGCTCACTTTCAAACAGCCCATCCCGGGCGCGTGCTTCCCTCGTGGCGCTGAGAGACAGACTGTCCGCTTCATACAAGGCGAAATAGGCCGGTCCATGCGCCCCGGTTCCCGCCAAAATGTCCGCTCGCATGCGCAAGGCATCCGAAAGATGGCCATCCCGCAATTCCCTGTCACGAATGGACCGGGCAGCCAACTCTGCTTGATGTGAGGCGGCGAGGGCCTGCGCCACATGATGTTGCCGATGCCGCCTGGCGCGCATCATGGCCCAACGGGCCTCCATTGCGGCATCCACATGTCCAGGGGTGCGTTCCAAAGCGCGGGCCCATGGCCATACGGCCAAGGCATCGAATGCCTCGAGCTCTCCCGCGCCGAGAAGGATTCCCGCCCACCCCAGGCCCTTTCTGGCACGGACCATCAAGGGCAGTTCGGACCAATTCACATCAGCGCGCAAACGGTCCCACGGTGCGGTCGCCCCAGCCTCCTCCATGGATGAACTGACCGCTGACCACCCCAGTGCATCGAGAGACTCCTCGCGTCGTCCCGCATCGGACAGCGCCACTGCCCATGATGCGAAATCCTCGGTTGCCGCCTCGAAGTCCCCTTCTTCCAATGCCATGTGTGCCAAGCGACCACGGGCCTCCATGCCCAACTGGCGCAAATGCGCATCATCCGTCCAAGCCGCCTCGGTGGCCAGTTCGCCCAAGATCCAACGCGCTTCCTCTCGGGCGCCCACATCCAATTTGGCCTGGGCCAAAGCGAAACGCCACCCCAAGGACTCCCGGGCCAGCTCCGCGCAACTGCGAGCAGCGAGCAAGGCGGCGGCGAGTGCTTCATTGGCGTGTTGGGGATTGCGCCAGTCCAGATGAATTCGCGCTCGGCGCTCGGCAAAGCGCGCCACCCAGCAGTCTTCTCCGCCCTTTCGGAATTGCTGCTCGGCCGATTGCAGGTAATCCAGGGCCGCTGCATCCTGCCCGGCGTTGCGCAGGGAATCCGATTGGTCGAGCCAGGATTGCCCATTCCGTTCCGAAGCGCTTACCTCCGCGAAAAGGAGAAGGACAAAACACAATGCGAGGCCCCTGAACATGAGCGTTCAAGCTAATTCCAAGGGAGAAGCGAGATAGGGATCAACGGGGTGGGGATTCCTTTCCCGGACGTTGAAAACCCTGAAGCGCCATGGCGATGCCCCGGCGCCGGTCAGTTTGCGGCAGTGAACTGCTCCAAAAATCGAATGTCGTTTTCGAAAAAAGCGCGGAGGTCACCGATTTGCCATTTCAGCATCGCAATGCGCTCTATGCCCATGCCGAAGGCAAATCCGTTGTATTCGTTGGGGTCGATTCCCGATGCTTCCAGCACAGCAGGATCTACCATACCGCAGCCCATAATCTCGAGCCATCCCGTGCCTTTCGTGATGCGCTTGTCTACTTCCGTCTCGAGGCCCCAATAGACGTCCATCTCAGCAGAGGGCTCGGTGAAGGGGAAATAACTGGGTCGAAGGCGAATGCGGGTTCCGCTCCCAAACAACTGCTCGGCGAAAACGAGAAGGGTTTGCTTCAAATCAGCGAAGCTGACATTCTTATCGATGTACAGGCCCTCAATTTGATGGAATATGCAGTGCGCCCTCGCAGAAATGGCCTCATTGCGGAATACCCTTCCCGGCATCACGATGCGCAGCGGGGGCTTTCGCTTTTCCATTTCACGAACCTGAACGGAACTCGTGTGCGTGCGCAGGAGCAGGTCTGGATTGCGCTGGATGAAAAAAGTATCCTGCATATCGCGGGCGGGATGTTCTTCCGGAAAATTGAGCCCTGAGAAGACGTGCCAGTCGTCCTCGATTTCGGGTCCGTCCGCCACGGTGAAACCCATGCGATCGAATATGGACAGGATTTCCCGACGCACGATGCGGATGGGGTGGTGTGACCCCAGGGGGGCTTCCCCGCTGGGCCGGGTGTGGTCCATTCCACTGGCGGTGGCATCCTCTGCTGCCGTCAGGCTGACCTTGGCTTCATCGAAATGGGCCTGAAGCTCCTGCTTGAAGGCATTCAAGGCTTGACCCATTGTGCGCTTCTCCGGCCCGGGGACCGCTCTGAATCGTTCATTGAGGTCCTTCAGCAACCCCTGCCGCCCGAAATGGACAATGCGGAAAGACTCCAATGCTTCCGGCGTGGCGACATCGGCCTGCTTCGCCTCTCCGAGAAGTCGGTCCAACTCGGCCTGATTCAAATCGCTCATACAGTTCAGTCGATGATTTCCATTCGCACGGAAATGTCCTCCAGCGGGCGGTTGGCTCGGTTGACCTGCGCAGAGCAGATGGCATCCAAAACCTCAATGCCTTCGATGACCCTGCCAAACACCGTGTACTGCATGTCCAAGTGCGGCGTGCCCCCACGTTCCTCGTATGCGGCAATTTGTTCGGGCGTGTAGGAAAAGGGCTCTCCGGAACGGCTCTTGCTCTGCACCACGCTCTGGAGGGATTGGGCTGTGACGTCACGGCCCTGAACGATGTAGAACTGGCTTCCGCTGCTCCTGCGTTGCGGATTGACCTGGTCTCCTTGCCGCGCTGCTGCCAATGCACCCTTGATGTGGACGAAGGCCGGATCGATTTCAGCCTCTATGGTGTAGCCCGGTCCCCCGATTCCCAGTCGCTGCTCCGGCTGTGCCGTTTTGGACTCTGGATCTCCTCCCTGTGCCATGAAGCCTCCGATCACCCGATGGAACAACGAACCATCATAAAACCCTTCGCCCGCGAGTTTCAAGAAATTGTCCCGGTGCTGGGGCGTTTCATCATAAAGCTCCACTACGATGGTCCCCTTGGACGTTTCAATGCGCACCTTTTTTCGGTCTCCGTCCTCCGTCGCCCAGAGGGCATTACCGGTGATGAGCGTGAAGGCGAAAAGAAGGGTGAGTCGGAAAGCAGGAGAGACAACCATCGGATGGAATTTGCGTTATTTGTACGTTCCGGGAAATGGCTCCTCGGGAATCGACCTCGAAAATATGAAATCGAACACCCCCCTCCATGCAGTCGGCGCCCTTGCGTTGTTGCTTTTCACAGCATTTGGATTCAACGGATGCAACGAAATCGAGGATACGGTCGCTGTGGTCTACGTCCAGAATAGCCTGGGCGCACCCGTGCAAGGTGCGGAGGTTCGGCTTTTTGCCGTGGGCTCATCGAACCAGACGGTCATCGGTGAGCTCCGATTCGACACCACACAAGTCACCAATGCCGCGGGCAGTGTGAGCTTCAATTTCTCCGAATACTACAAGCAGGGGCAAGCTGGCTTTGCCGTCCTCGACATCGAAGCGACCAAAGGCTCCCTCGAAGGAATCGGCATTATCAAAATCGAGGAAGAGATGACGAACGAGCAGACCGTCATCATGGAGTGAACATTCTTCCCTCATGACGGGTGGAATTGCCTATTTTCGCGCTCCGCTTCGGCGAAATCCGGGATGTAGCTCAGTTGGTAGAGTACGCGTCTGGGGGACGTGTGGTCGCTGGTTCGAGTCCAGTCATCCCGACTTTGAAAGGGGAGCCTTGAGGCTCTCCTTTCTCTTTTGACCCCCCCGAGAAATGGACTTTGAATTCGAGACACGCTGGCGCCAACTGATGGGGACGATCGAATCCCGTTTTGGAGGTGGCATGGACCTGCAGGACGTCCTGTACTTGATCGGGGTTCAGGAGCTGGGTCAAGGATTCCGGAAATTCAGGAAGGACGAGAAAATGGACTTGATGCATGTGGCCGTGTGCACAGTGCTCGTTCCCCAGGGATTCTATGCATTCCTTGGACGCGATGAGGAAGGTTGGCCCCATTTCGAGGAAAAGGTTCCCTTGCCCCAACTGGAGCCGGGCGAACAAGACGTACTCATCCGGAGGGGAATCCTTGAATATTTCGGGGAAGACGCCGAAAAGGTTATCGGCCCGCGAAACGCTTGAGCGCCGCTTCGTCCTCGATTTGGACGTTCTTTCCTTGAAGGCTCACCCAACCATCCGATTTGAAATCGCTCAATGCGCGGATCAGGCTCTCCTTTGCAGTACCCACCATTCCAGCCAGGTCTTCCCGGCTGAGTTGCGGCCTGCTGTTCGACTCCTTGAATCGGTCGTTCAAGTCGAGAAGGGCTTGTGCCGTTCTTTCCCGAACTGACGCATAAGCCAAGGCCAACAAACGCTGTTGGTTCTGCGTGACCTCACCAGCCAGCAGTCGAATGAAACGCATCGCCACATCCCGATTGCGGTGCATCAGATCCAGGAACACCTTCCTCGGCACCAGGTGAACTTCCGCATCCTCCAGGATTTCAGCAGCGCTTGTGTATTCAAGGCCCTTCAGGACATCCATATGACCAAAGAAATCTCCGGGCTTGCAGAGCTCGATGATCAACTCCTTGCCATAGTTGTCGGTGCGGAAAACCTTGACCACTCCCGATGCCACGTAGTACACGTGATTCGTTGCATCTCCTTCGGAAAACAACACTTGACCTGCCCCGTAACGCCGGGGACGGTCCCCCACATTGATCCCGGGAATGCCCCCTTGCTCGTTGGCATCGGCGATGAATTCGTTCAACCGCTGGGGGGGGCGACCATACTCGCGTTGTAGGATGGCACTCTTCTTCAACCTCACTTCAATCGTCGCCAACAAGTCCGCCTCGCTGAAGGGCTTGACGAGGTAATCGTCTGCACCGCTCGACATTCCCCTCCGCATTTCCTCGGCACCGTCCCGCGATGTCAGGAAGATGAAAGGAATCATGGCCGTCTTTGGATCGTTCGAGAGGTAGTGCAGAACACCGTAGCCGTCCAGCTCGGGCATCTCGACGTCACAGACTATCATGTCCGGGCGATCGAGCTGGGCACGTTCCACTCCTTCCTTGCCGTTCTCGGCCTGTATCACCTCGTACCCCGCCAATTGCAGGATGTCCGCCGTTGTGGTTCGGAGGAATTGGTTGTCCTCCACTATGAGAATCTTCTTCAAAGCAATCGCGTCTTGGTTGACCTGTTCCAAACAGGTTGGCTCGCGCCTCAAGTTATTAAAGCCTGAGCCGCTGAGCCCCATGTTATGCTCGAAATGATGCTGAGGCAGTACTGCTGTAAATTCGCGGGCGCAATGCGATACCCAACCGCCAACCCATGAACGTCTCTTTCGACTGGATCAAATCGTGGCTCAGCCTCGACGAGGGAATCGCCTCGGATCCAACCCACATTGCCGACCTGCTCACGGCCACGGGACTTGAGGTGGAGGGATTGGAGGAAATCCCTGCGGTTCCGGGCGGATTGAAAGGTATGGTGGTGGGTGAGGTTCTCACCTGTACCGCCCACCCGAATGCCGATCGACTGCGCGTCACTACGGTGGATGTGGGTGCCGAGGCCCCATTGAACATTGTATGCGGCGCTCCGAATGTTGCGGCAGGACAAAAGGTGGTTGTCGCGACCGTGGGCGCGACCTGTCACCCCTCATCAGGCGAGCCGTTCAAAATCAAGAAGGGCAAGATTCGGGGAGAGGTGTCCGAAGGCATGATTTGTGCTGAGGACGAATTGGGAATCGGGAATGACCACGATGGAATTCTCGTCCTTCCCGCCGAATCAGAGGTGGGTTCGGCGGCTGCGAAATCACTTGGTGTCGAAAGTGACCACCGCATTGAAATCGGTCTGACCCCCAACCGAACGGATGCCATGGGCCATCTGGGGGTGGCCCGCGACCTCAGGGCTGCCCTGTTGTGGAACGGCGCCTCGGGTACCGGAACAGGAGTGTCAAGCCTTCCAAAACCTCCTGCCCTCACGTATTCCGAAGGGCCCGGCCCCATTGGCCTGGAAGTCCATGATGAGCAGGGTGCCCCGCATTATTTGGGCCTCACCCTCCGCGACGTGCAAGTGGTGGCTTCTCCAGATTGGATGCAGCAGCGGCTTCGCGCCATCGGATTGGAACCGAAAAATATCGTGGTGGATGTGACCAACTATGTTCTTCACGACTTGGGTCAGCCCTTGCACGCCTTCGACGCCGACCGAATAAAGGGCGGTGTGGTCCAAGTGCGTAAAGCACGGGCCGGGGAGGCCTTTACGGCTTTGGATGGAATGGAATTCAAGCTCGACGTGGCCGATCTCGTCATCGCCGATGCGTCCCGCCCCATGTGCCTTGCCGGAGTTTACGGAGGGGCTGAAAGTGGCGTCACCGAAGAGACCCATTCCGTATTCCTCGAAAGTGCTTGGTTTGACCCGGTTACCGTCCGGAAAAGCGCCAAGAGACATACCCTCTCCACCGATGCATCCTTCCGGTTTGAAAGAGGCGTGGACCCCGAAATGGCGCGTTTCGGCATGGCCAAAGCCGTTGCCCTTTTAACGGAATACGCCGGTGCCAGGGTCGATGGAGGGTTGCAGGCATTTCAAGGGGCGTTGCCCAAACCCGCCGGCATCCGGCTCGATGGGGAGCAGCTCGACCGCATGATTGGCGTCGCCTTGGACCGGGACCGGGTGAAGGGAATCCTGGAGGCCTTGGACATCATCATATCGGCCGAGGATGAAAAGGGCATGACGTTGAGTGTGCCCCCTTACCGACGAGATGTCACCCGCCCCGCGGACGTGGTCGAGGAAATTCTCCGAATCCACGGTTACGATCACATCCCCTTGCCCGGCAGCATGACGGTTTCGCTTTCCTCGAAGCCGGATCCTGACGCCGAACAACTGCGCAATGCAATCGCGGACACTTTGGTCGGTCGGGGGTTCCACGAGGTCATGCACAACTCGTTGGTTCCCGCTGCACACCTGAGCCTGGCGAAGGATGCCATGCTCGTTCCGGATCGCGCGGTCACCTTGCTCAACCCCCTCAGTTCGGAGTTGGATACGATGCGGCAATTGTTGCTCTTCCAGCACCTGGAAACCGTGGGAAGGAACCGAAACCACCAGCGTCCCGACTTGATGCTTTTCGAATTCGGGAAGGTCTATGCTCAGGACGGAGAAGGGGGACATCGCGAATCCGAGCGATTGGCCATGACGGTCACCGGAAGGACCTTGCCGGAGAGTTGGCGAAATTCCGAGCAAGATGGAATGTCCGCGTTGAAGGGTGCCGTGGAGGCATTGCTCGTCCAATGTGGTGTCCGCGGGATCGATCGTCAGGCTTTGCCCGCAGGCGATCTCTTCAAGGAGGGCTTGGAATGGACCGGCGCCAAAGGGTTCTCGGTGAGGGTCGGTAAAGTGCACCCCTCACTGTGCCGGAGAGTCGGGGTCGATGCAGACGTCTACCACGCGGACTTCTCATTCGACGCCCTGGTCAAGCAGTGGGGTCGGATGAAAGTGAAGGCTTCCGACCTTCCCCGCTTTCCCGGGGTTCGTCGCGACTTGAGCCTTCAGGTGCCACCCGGTGTCACCTACGCCGAGATCGAAAAAGTCGTTTCCCAGACGGGAGGAAAATGGCTTCGCGAAGTCAACCTTTTTGACGTCTACCACGACGAAGTGGCCCATGTCTTGTCCTACGCCATTTCCATGCGCCTTCAGGACGAGGACAAGACCATGAGCGAAAAGGCCATTGAAAAAACCGTCCACCGCGTTTGTGAGCAGTTGTCTCAAAGGCTCGGTGTCACCCTTCGATGAGTGCCAAAGAAACCGCCCCCCCGGTTTGCGTTGCCCGATAGGGCCCGCCATCTGACTTATTTGATGGTCCGCCCTTGGGCCAAGTGGGGGGTATCCCTGTTCCATCGGCTCGACCGCTCGGTCGAGGGCTTGGAATACCTGCATGATGCGGAGGGTGATCACCCGGCGAGGTTGCTGTTTTCAGGACATCAGAATGGACTGGCTGACCCCATTTTGGCTTGTGTTCTTCTTCCTCCGCAGATTCACTTCTTCACGCGAGGAGATGTTTTTAGACATCCGCTGGCCCGGGCCTTGTTGGTCCGGTTGAACATGATGCCCATCTTCCGGCCCAAGGACCGCCTGGCCGATATGGCTGACCGCAACCTGGCCACCTTCGCTTCGGCACACCGCCGACTTGAAAACGGAGCCACCTGCGGCATATTTCCGGAAGCTGGCCACCTGGAGGAAAGGCGGATTCGAAGGTTTCGACACGGATCCGCGCGATTCATAGCGGGAGCGTTACAACGCCGCCCGGTCCGCGATCGGGGTCTGGAAGTGTTGCCCATGCACCTGGACTTCGAACGCTACGAGGGATACCGCACGGGTGCGCGCATCGCACTTGGTCCGCCCGTCTCCATTCTGGACATACCCAACATTGAATCCGATGCCGGAGGGGCCCGGGTGATGTTGAGTGAGCGCATGCGTCAATCCCTGCTGGAGGTGGCGGTCCATCTGTTGGACGGTCCGAGCTACGAGGTGCACTTGGCCATTTGCCGTTATCTCGAGGGAGCCTCAGGAGGGAAGGTCGACCGAGCAGCCTTGGCCAGGGCTGCCGAAGCCATCAGTGCGGATCCCGATACAGCCCGACGCGAATTTGAATCGGCTCGGACCGCGGGATTCCAATGCCCTCGGACGGCGGACGATTTTGCTGCAGCCGGCAGGTGGAACACCCAGGGAAAGACGAACCTGCTTCCCCACCTATGGCGGCTTCCGGCATGGATAGTCTTCATTTTCACCACCGGCTGGTGGCCGCGATTGGCACAACGCGCTGCGGCGCAAAGGGTAAAGCAGGTCTCTTTCCGCACCACTTTCAGCATTCCACTGATGATGGTGACGGTTTCCTTGGGTTGGGTGGTCCTATCGTTGGGCGGCGCCGTGGGCTTCGGGCAACCCTGGATGGCACCGGTCATCCTGCTCTTCCTTCGCTCGTCCCAGCACATCGCCATGCCTTTGGAGGATGCGCTGTTGGATCGCAGCGGTGAAAACCGAATACGCGCGCACGTGGATCACCCATTCATTCAGCGTTGGTGCCGACCTTTTTCATGAAACCCGAGCGGTTCCCCATTCGTGAAAAACACGATTGAATCGTGCTAACTTCACCGAGAATCCAATCCAAAGCCCATGGACAATCAGAAGATTCTCGTGGTGGACGATGAGCCGGACATCCTTGAGCTGGTCCAATACAACCTCGAAAAGGAAGGGTTTTCCGTGTATACGGCCGGAAACGGAAGGGAAGCCATAGAGATTGCCACACAAGTCATCCCCGACCTCATCCTGCTCGACGTCATGATGCCGAATATGGACGGTATGGAAACGTGCATCAGCATGCGTGAGAATGAGGATCTCGACGGTTGTGTCATCGCCTTTCTGACGGCTCGGGCGGAGGATTACAGCCAGATTGCTGGATTCGATGCGGGTGCAGACGATTACATCACCAAGCCCATCAAGCCTCGGGTACTGGTGAGCAGAATGAAAGCGCTGCTCCGGAGAAGCGGGAAGTCCTCCGAAGGCAAGAAGGTCTATGTGGGCAAGGACATCACCATTGACAGGGAGCGCTACATCGTGATCCACAAAGGGCAGGAATTGAACTTGCCCAAGAAAGAATTCGAGCTGCTCGCCCTACTCGTTTCGGAGCCAGGTAAAGTCTTCACCCGAAGTGGCATTCTGAAGGGGGTGTGGGGCAGCGATGTCATTGTGGGAGACCGCACCATTGACGTACACATTCGAAAGCTGAGGGAGAAGCTGGGCGACCACCACTTCAAAACGGTCAAGGGTGTGGGCTACAAGTTCCAGGACAAGTGAATGTCAAGACGCCAAGAGGTGTAGCTCTGGTCTGCGCCTTGCTCGTGACCCTGCTGGGTTTGGGCCTGTCCGCCCTCATCTTCAAGTTGTACGGCGTTCAAGCGCCCTTGCAAGCAGTGGCACTGGGGGGACTGGGGCTCTTCGCCGTAACCGTGGCCGTCATTTACAGCGCCATTGAAAGGTTCATCTACCAAAAAGTCCGCATCATTTACAAGAACATCCACCGATTCAAGAGCACAAAGGAGCGCGCCCGAGATGTGCACATGGGGGAGGATGTCATGGAAAAGGTGCGATTGGATGTGATGGACTGGGCCACCGAAAAGGTGAATGAAATCTCCGTCTTGAAAGAGCAGGACAACTTCCGACAGGAGTTCATTGGAAACCTGGCCCACGAACTGAAAACCCCGGTATTCAATATTCAAGGTTACATCCTCACCTTGCTGGAAGGGGCTTTGGAAGACCCTGACCACAACCGGAAATTCCTCATGAAGGCCGCCAAGAACGTAGACCGGATGGCTGGCCTGATTGACGACCTGGATGTCATCACTAAAATTGAAGGGGGCTCCATCGGCTTGAATATCGCTCCGTTCGACCTGTCCCACCTCGTGAGTGAGGTCATGGATCAACTCGAACCGCGCTCGGCCCGTGCCGGCATATCCGTGGAGTTCGTCGATGAAGGCAAGCGCAACATCGAGGTGGAAGGAGATTCACCTAAAATCGAACAAGTACTCACAAATCTGATTTCCAACAGTTTGCGCTACGGTAAGGAAGGAGGAACCACGCAGATTCGATGCTATGACATGGAGGAACAAGTTCTGATTGAGGTGGCGGATGATGGCATCGGGATGTCAGAAGAACACCTCCCCCGGATTTTCGAGCGCTTCTACAGAGTGGATAAGAGCCGATCCCGCAATGTGGGGGGCAGCGGTCTCGGTCTCGCCATTGTCAAACACATCATCGAAGCACACCAGCAGAGCATTTCGGTCCGATCCACACAGGGCAAAGGATCGACTTTCTCCTTTACGCTGAAAAAGGCCTGAACCTCTCTGGATGACCTTCAGGTTCTTTGGAGCATCCCGGTTCCCGCAGCATTGACAAAAGGATTTCCGGCCCTTTCCACACCGATGGAAGTTGCCGGCCCGTGTCCCGGCACGACGGTGTAATGGTCGGGAAGGGTGTAGAGCACTTCTTCAATAGATGTGGCCAATTGCGGTGCGTTCCCTCCGGGCAAGTCGGTACGGCCGATGCTCCCTTGGAACAACACATCCCCTCCGACGATCCGGGCTTCATCATGGTCCACGAAAACCACGTGTCCCGGAGCATGTCCCGGTGTGTGCCGAACCTGCAACCTCACCTTTCCGAAGGCGAGCTCTTGCCCGTCCTCGAGCGGGTTTTCATCCCATGCCGGCAGGGGTTCAAGTGGAACTCCGTACAATTCTGCTGCGTGGGTGGCCATTCCATAGGTCACGCGATCATCCGCATGCAGCCGGGGATGCAATTCAAAACGCGCGTGCATTCCACAGCAGCCCATGACGTGGTCCAGATGAGCGTGGGTGAGGAGAACGGCGCTCGGCTGCCACCCATTTTCCTTCAATACCTCGTCGAACCTCGCCCACTCTTCTGAGGTAGAGAAACCGGGGTCGAAGACCAGAACCCCGCCCTCACCATCCGGAATAAGGACGGTGTTTTCAGAAAAAGCGTTGCAACTCATCACGATCATGACCGCAAGATGTCCTTTTGCGATGAATCCCCATCCTCCAGTCGTACTTTCCCCTTCTCCATGGCATTCACACAGCGCGCAATAAAGGTCGTGGCGCTGGTCCTGTCAGGACTCGCGATCGGCTCCTTCCCATTGCATGGACAATTCCACGATGGGTTGGACATGACGTTCGGGCAACAGCGCGTCCAATACCGCAGCTTCGACTGGCAAATTCTGAAAGGCGATCCATTCGAGGTGCATTTCTATCAGGGGGGAAGGGAATTGGCTGAATTCGCCATGAATGCCCTCACGATGGACCTTCCAGAAGCGGAGTCCCAATTCCAACAAAGGCTGACCGGCCCTGTGGAAGTCATCGTCTTCAACAAACACGCCGACTTCCGTCAAAGCAACATCGGCATCGACGGAAGTGCGGCGGGTAACGTGGGTGGAACGACCCTCATTCACGGGAAGAAGCTGTTCGCATGGTTCGAGGGGGAACGCCCCGCATTCAGACGCCAATTGCGGGAAGGACTGTACCGGGTGCTGCTCAAACAGTACCTCTTCGGAAGCGATTGGAAGGACGTGGTCAAGAACAACCAACTGTATTCCCTTCCCGCTTGGATGGAACATGGAATGGTGGCCGCATTGGCCGGACCCGCCCAGAGCGAGCATCGGGCGGAGCTGATGGACCTCGTGGGCAGGGGACTGCTCGCAGAGGTCCAGGTGCTGGAAGGCCGGGAGCAGGAAATCGCGGCCGAAGCTGTATGGCGATTCATTCTCGAGACTTTCGGACCTCAATCCGCAGCAGATGTGCTCAGTGGCTTCAAGGCGGGCCGCACGCTGGATGCCGGATTCCGCCGGATCGGCATGGACCTGGAAGGCGTGCTGGCTGCCGCGCAGGCACATCAGGCGCTCGGCACCGTTGCACGGAACCTGGAGCCGGGAGTGGCAGGGAGGGAATGGGACTTGCCTTCGCCGGAAGGAAGGCGTGATCTGGGTGCATTGCCCCACCGCGCTCGGCGAAAATTCCGATACCACGGATTCACTTCAGCCGCTGATGGTCAATGGACGGCATGGGCGACCGATGAACGAGGACAGGTGCGCATTTGGTGGTCCGACGGGAAAAAGAAGAAGTGCATTGCCAAGTACGACCACAAGCTCACCCGGATTGTGGACCCGACCTACCCCGTGCTCGCTTGGCACCCGACGCTGCCCATTCTGGCACACATCCACGAGGAAAAGGGGCGGGTCTTTCTCACCCTTTCGGATGCCGCCACAGGAAAGTCGAACGAATCCGAACTGTTTCGGATTGAGAAGGTCATTGCGCTGGACTGGGCTCCAGATGGAAGGCGGATTGCATTCAGTGGTGTAAAGACAGGTCAATCCGACCTCTATCTCTACAATGTCCTGGCCGGTTCGCAAGTGCCGCTCTGGTCGGATGGATGGGACGACCTTCATCCCGATTGGACCACCGATGGACAGGGCATCTTGTTCAGCAGCAACCGCCCGCTGGAAGGAGAGGGCGATGCGGTGGTTCCCACTTCCCGCTCCCGCGACATATGGCGCTACGACATGGAATCGAAGGAGATGGAGGCCATCACCCAGACGGCGGCGCTGGATGAGGTCCGGCCTCAAGCCCTGGCGGGATCCTCCTTTGTCTATCGTCTTTCCGATGAGCCGGGCATTCTGCGCCTGGCGCGCCGGGACAGCGCAATCTTGAGGGTTGATACGGCCATCCATTATCGATATTTCACGCGCACGGCCCCGTGGTTCCACCTTCGCCGACCCACAGCAGAGTTCAAGCTTGTGGAAGGGAAGGCACAATGGGAAGCCCTCGTGATGGGAAAGGGACATCCGGAGTGGTACAGGGACAACCTGCCGGAGCTTCCCCTATCCGCTGCCATGCGCGAAATGGGAGCCTCGCCCCAAAAAGGGAATGCCCACCCCTGGGACTATGTACCGGAGGAACAGGTGGATTTGAACCCCGGTCAGGTGGATTACCGCAACTACACGTTCGAATCCGAGCGCATTTCCATGGATCCCTCCCAATCGGGTCAGGGCACGGATGGTTCAGATGCGTCCATGGAAGGGGGGCTCAGCGCATTGCCTTCGATTCCCACGCCCCTTCCCTACCGGCGCAACTATGCGGTTGATCAGTTGCTCAGTCAGGTGGACAACAGTTTTGCGACTTCCTTTTACCAACCGTTCACTGGCGCCAGCGGCAGCTTCCCGGGCTTGAGCGGATTGATCAAGATCGGCGCTTCCGACCTTTTCGAAGACAGCAAGTGGGTCGGCGGAGTGCGCCTGGCAGGGAGCCTCCAGAATTCCACCTTCGTCCTCGCGAACCGCAACCTGGAAAGCAAGGTCGACCGGGAGTGGATCATTGAGCGGCAGGGAAATGAAGGTGTCGATTCCGAGCTTGGGGCACTCACCCGCACACATACCCACGCCGTTCATTACCGCCGCATCGTTCCCTTCAGCGAGACCATGAGCCTCAGGGCACAATTGACCTATCGATTGGATAAGGTCTCCCTCCTCGCCACCGACCCGTTCAATGCGAGCCGTGACGACTTGTACGTGCAGGGCATGGGGGGCACGGTCAGCTGGGTATTCGACGACAGTCGTGTCCTTAGCCTGAACATCCGCAATGGCACCCGGGCAAAGGCGTGGTTCGAGATGCTGGCCCCTCCTGATGCAGAAGGAGACATGTTGCTCGTTGCGGGGTTTGACGCGCGTCGCTACTTGCCCATTTATCGCCGGGTCACCTTGTGCTTGCGGGCGGCTGGCAACACCTCGTTTGGACAAAGAGGATTGCTCCATTACCTCGGTGGGGTGCAGGAGTCACTGCTCACAGCGGTCGATGGCGCCATGCCCATTCCCGAAGGAGAGTTCGCCTACCAGACGGCGGCCACTCCCATGCGGGGCTTCGTCAGGAATGCACGCAACGGAACCTCCTTCGCGGTGGCCAATGCGGAAGTGAGGATGCCGGTCTTTGCCACCCTTTCACCGAAGAAAAGCCTGACGCCTTTCTTGGAGCATTTCCAGGCCGTAGGTTTCTTCGACATCGGCTCCGCTTGGACCGGCAAGGACCCCTACAGCGACGAGAATGCTTTCAATAGCACCACCGTGCAGCAATACCCCGTCTCGGTGAGCGTGGACAACAACCGAGAACCCATCATTTGGGATTTCGGATTCGGACTCCGCTCCCAGCTCTTGGGCTATTTCGTTCGGGCCGATTGGGGCTGGGGAGTCGATGACGGGATCCTCTTGGACCGCGTGTTCCAACTTTCGCTTTCCACCGATTTTTAATGGGTTCCATGTCCATGGATGCTTCTACCCTCCTCTCCCTCTTGCTCATTGGCGCAGCAGCCGGCTGTCTTAGCGGTTTCATCGGGATCGGCGGAGGGCTCCTCATCGTGCCCGCTTTGATGTATTTCATGGGGATGTCGCAAATGATGGCACAAGGCACGAGTCTTGCGCTCATGTTGCCCCCCATCGGTGCCCTTGCCGTCATGAATTATTGGCGGGCCGAAGCAGTGGATGCACGCGCCGCCGCCATCATGGTCGTGGCCTTCGTGGCAGGGGGATACTTTGGCAGTCGAATGGCCCTCGCCATGGACCCCAACAAGGTGCGCTTGGTCTTTGGCCTCATCATGCTCTACGCTGCGATCCGCATGATCTGGGGTGCCAGCCGCACCCTTTGGACGCACTGAACCCCTGCTCGCATGCTCAAATCCGCCCTCCTCTCCTCCGTGGAATCCCACCGCGAACGCGTCGTGCAGCACCGGCAACACCTCCACCGTCACCCCGAGCCCTCCTTCGGTGAGACCCGGACCGGTGCCTATGTCGCCGAGGTCCTTTCCTCCTTGGCGATTCCCTTCACCACCGGTTGGTGCGCGGAACGAGGTGCGGCCGGCATAGTCGCCGAGGTACGCGGCGCAAATCCCGGTCTGCGCCGCATGGCCCTGCGCGCCGATATGGATGCGCTGCCCATTCAAGAAGTGGAGCGGCCGCATGCCAGCACCGTGCCCGGTTGGATGCACGCCTGCGGACACGATGCCCATACGGCCTGCCTGCTCGGCGCGGTGGAAGCACTGCAAGCCACTCGGGACCAATGGTCCGGCACGGTACAGTGCATTTTCCAACCCGGAGAGGAAATCCTGCCCGGTGGTGCATCCATCTTGGTGAAGGAGGGCGCGCTCAAGGCCGATGCTCCCCAATCCGGTCCCGGCAGAGCCGAAGGACCCAGAGTGGATGGCATTGTAGGCCAACATGTCTACCCGCAGTTGGAAGCAGGACACGTTGGTTTCCGAAGCGGTCCCTACATGGCCGCGGCCGATGAGCTGCAAATCCGCATTGTGGGCAAGGGCGGTCACGCGGCCTTGCCACACCGCGCCGTGGACCCCATTGTCGCAGCCGCTCACGTCATTACTGCCCTGCAGACTGTCGTGAGCCGGGCGTGTGACCCCATTCAACCGGCGGTGTTGACCATAGGCAAGATCCGAGGTGGCCACGCCCGCAACATCATTCCGGACGAAGTGGTCCTCGATGGGACGCTGCGCACCTACGACGAGGCCATCGGCCACTCGCTTCGCGCCGCGATCGCACGCGTGGCCGAATCCACTGCAGCGGCATACGGCGCTGTGGCTGAAGTCGACATCGCCATCGGATATCCTCCTGTGGTCAATGCGCCGGATTTAACGGAACAGTGCAGAAAAGGCGCGGTGGAACTGCTCGGTGCCGAGCGCGTGGTGGATCTCCCGCTCCGCATGACGGGCGAGGACTTCAGCTTCTATCAAAAAGAAGTACCGGGCTGTTTTTACCGGCTCGGAACCGGAGGCGACGGTCCAGGATGCCGGTCAGGGTTGCACACCGCGGATTTCGACATCGATGAGTCTGCGCTGTTTACCGGTACCGCCATGATGGCGTGGCTTTCGGCAACGGGCCATTGAACGGAACCCACAGACATCCCCACGGGCAAGCAGAGACTCAGTTGGCCACCTCGCTCATGAACTTGATGCGGACGAGGCGGATCTCCTCTTCAGAATAAGCGTCCCCCATCTCCTCCATGACCTCAGTCAAGGTCCCTTCCTGGCTTTCCATGAAGCATTCCCAGAGCTCCTCTACACTGTCCTCGTCGAGGTATTCCTCCAAGATGTAGTCCAGTCCCACCTTCGTTCCAGAAGCGACAATGCCCTCAATCATCCCCAAAAGCTCATCTACAGAGCATTGCTGGGCGCCCGCAATGTCCTCGAGGGACATCCTGCGGTCCAACTTCTGGATGATGTTGACCTTGGATGCATTCCGCCCGGCTACACTTCTCACCACGGTATCTCCGGGACGGTCAATCCCCTCCTGCTCTACGTAATCTCGGATCAGCGCGATGAATGGCGCACCGAACTTTCGGACCTTGGAGGAGCCCACTCCATTGATGATGAGCAGCTCGTCCTCATTGCATGGATAATGGGTGGCCATTTCCTCAAGGCTGACGTCCGAGAAAATCACGAACGGGGGAAGCTCCAATCGATCTGCCTCCTGCTTTCGCAATCCTTGAAGCATGTCGAACAACGGCTGGTCCAGCGCCGCCATGGCAGAGGCCTCTCTCGTTTGGGTCACCCGCATCGGCTTGGGCCGATAGAGCGTGAAAGGCATGGGATTCTCAAGAAATTCCTCCCCCTTCTCCGTCAATGACAGCACACCGAACTCCTCGGTTTTCTTGCTGAGCAGTCCCGCCAGGGCAATCTGCCTGACGACTCCCGGCCATTCCTCCTCCTCAACGAAAGAAGCTCCGGTGCCCGAAAATTCCGCCACATTTTCCCCGGCATATGTGGAGGTCTCCTGTGTTTCGCGGCCCATGAGCACATCGCACAGGAAAGCGCTGCGATGGCGGCCCCCTGTAGCGCGGACCAGACGCAGCAGATGATGAACAGCGGCTTGTCCCTCGAAGGACTCCGGCGGATTCCTCGCATTGTCGTCCATGTCCCAGCCGGGACCCGTTGCCGCATCAAATTCCTCGCCGAAATAATGCAGGAGGTATTGCCTTCTGGATGTGGGCGTCTCCGCATAGCCCGCGACCTCTTGAAGCAACTGCATGCCGATTTCGCGTTCCGCAATGGGCTTGCCGGAAAGGAACTTCTCCAGCTTCTCCATATCCTGAAGACCATAAAAAGCGATGCAATGCCCTTCACCCCCGTCACGTCCTGCCCTGCCCGTCTCCTGGTAGTAGGCCTCCAGCGATTTGGGCATGTCGTAGTGGATGACAAACCGCACATCCGGCTTGTCGATGCCCATACCGAAGGCGATGGTCGCCACGATCACATCGACATCCTGCATGAGGAATTCGTCCTGCCGACGCGACCGTTGGGCCGCATCCATGCCGGCGTGGTAAGCCGCGGCCTTGACCCCATTGACCTTCAATGTGTCAGCGATCTCTTCAACTCTTTTACGGCTCAAGCAATAGACAATTCCACTCCTGCCCTTGTTTTCGAGGGCATGCTGCACCACTTGCTTCAGTGCGTCCTCCTTGGGTCGGACCTCATAGAAAAGATTGGCCCGATTGAAACTCGCCTTGAAGACGGCTGCGTCCAGGATGCCGAGGTTTTTTTGGATGTCGTGCTGGACCTTGGGTGTCGCCGTCGCGGTCAGGGCGATGACAGGAAACTGGCCGATGCTTTCGATGATTTCCCTCAAGCGGCGGTATTCCGGACGAAAATCATGGCCCCATTCAGAAATGCAATGGGCCTCGTCAATGGCGAAGAAACTGAGCCTAACCGAGCGAAGGAACTCGGCATTTTCCTTCTTGTTCAGGGACTCGGGCGCCACATACAGGAGTTTGGTTCGCCCTGTGGCTACCGCCTCTTTCACGTGCACCATCTCGTTCTTGCTCAATGAGCTGTTCAAGAAATGGGCGATGTCGGGATCATCACTGTGGCTTCGGATCGCATCGACTTGGTTCTTCATCAATGCGATGAGCGGACTCACCACGATGGCCGTTCCCTCCTTGAGCAGGGCGGGCAACTGGTAGCACAGTGACTTCCCTCCCCCCGTGGGCATGATGACGAAAACGTCCTTCCCTTCCATGAGGGTAGCGACCACCTGCTCTTGTTCCCCTTTGAACTGATTGAAGCCAAAAAACCGAGCAAGTCCTTCCTGAACGGAAGATCCGACCAACGAAGCTGCATCCATAAAGGGGTCAACAGGCGTCTCCATCTAACTTTGGCATCTTCAATATAGGTTACCTCTCTTCAAAATGGACCTTTCCGTCCGCAAGGATTTGCCAACATCCCCTGATTTAATGTCAGTGTCCCCCGATTCATCCCCTTGGCTGGATGCCGCACGCCGTGCCCTTCGAATGGAAGCGGAAGCCATCGCATCCTTGGTAGACCGGGTCAATGGTCATTTCGAGCAAGCGGTCCGCGAGATACTGAACAGCACCGCAGACGGCGGAAAGCTCGTGTTCACCGGCATGGGCAAGAGTGCCGATGTGGCCCGCAAGACCGTGGCCACGCTGAACAGCACCGGCACCCCAGCCGCCTTTCTGCACGCTGCCGATGCCCTGCATGGCGATCTCGGCCTGGTGAACGATAGGGATGTGGTCATGGCCGTTTCCAAGAGCGGTGCCACCGGAGAGCTGCTCGCCCTGATGCCCATGCTCGCCGCACGGGAACTTTCCCTCTTGGCCATGGTGGGTAACCCCGATAGTCCCGTTGGACGGGCCGCCAAAGTTGTGCTCGACGTATCGGTGGAGCAGGAAGCTTGTCCCCACGACCTGGCGCCCACGGCCAGCACAGCAGCCCAACTTGCCATGGGAGATGCGCTCGCCATGGCGCTGATGGAAGCCCGCGGTTTCAGCAGTGATGACTTTGCGCGATCCCATCCCGGAGGCAGCTTGGGCCGCAAACTGCTCCTGAAGCTGGGGGATCTTGTCGATGAAAATCCACGCCCTTCCATCGCAGGCCATGCGGGTCTGAGGGAAGTCGTCGTGGCCGTTTCCGCCGGGAGGGTGGGCGCCGCAGCGGTATTTTCCTCGGACCATCCAGAGGAACACCTGGCCGGCATCATCACCGATGGCGACCTGCGCCGCGCCCTAGAACGAGATCCCGAATCCTGGTCCCGCCTTACCGCAGCCGACGTGATGCAGCCCCATCCGCACAGCCTTCCTCGGAACACCCGTGCCATCGAAGCCTTGGACTTGCTCGAGAAGCACCGAATCTCTCAGGTTATCGTAACCGACGAAAACGGGAACTTCGCAGGATTCGTTCACCTGCACCAGCTCATGAATGCCGGGATCCGTTGACCCGTTGACCTGAACCATGTCACCACAAGGACAGGATAGCGGCGGAAGCGAGATGGGCTTCATGGACCACCTCGAGGAACTGAGGCGGCGCCTGTTCTTCGCCCTGCTGGGCATCATGGCCAGCGCCATCACCCTCTTTGTAATGAAGGACTGGGTGTTCGATCGATTGATTTTCGCGCCGAGAAACCCGGACTTCATCACGTTCAGGGCTTGGTGCGCCCTGGGCCACCTGACGGGAGCGGGGGACCGGCTGTGTGTCACCGAGATCCGCTATGAGCTCATCAATACGACCATGCTCGGAAATTTCTCCGCGCACATCCTCGTCTCGGCCATCGGTGGATTCATCCTGTCCTTTCCGTGGACCTTTCACCAGATCTGGCGCTTCATTCGGCCGGGTCTACACGGGACCGAGGCGCGGTCGGCCCGCGGGGTTACCCTGGCTTCCACGCTCCTCTTCTTCATGGGTGTGAGCTTCGGCTATTTCGTCATCGCACCGTTGAGCCTCCAGTTCCTCGGGCATTACGAAATCGGCGACGTGCAGGCACGGATTGCCCTCATGAGCTACATGAAAACCGTGGCGAGTATCACGTTGGCTGCGGGATTGATATTTCAGGTTCCCGTAGTGGTTCACTTCTTGGCCAAACTCGGCTTGGTGACCCCCGCGTCCCTGCGCAAATTCCGCAAGCACACCTTGGTGGTTACCCTCATTGTGGCCGCCATCATCACCCCGCCGGACCTCACGAGTCAGATTCTCGTCGCTCTCCCCGTACTGGGGCTCTACGAAATTGGCATTCTGCAGGCCCGCCGCATACAGCGCAGGGAAGAACGTGCGTTCCAACGCGAGGGCAACCGCCCAACCGGCTCCGACACCCCCGAAGAATGAAACTGTCCGCGGACCTCATCGTGAAGCAATACGGTCGCCGAAAGGTGGTGAACGAGGTCTCATTTGAGGTCCGGACAGGAGAGGTGGTAGGGCTTCTCGGACCGAATGGTGCAGGCAAGACGACTTCCTTCTACATGGTCACCGGTCTGGTGCGCCCGGATGAAGGCAAGGTCACCTTGACCGGAGAGGGTGGGGAATCACAGGACATCACCCGTGAGCCCATGTATCGCCGCGCCCAACGCGGCATAGGATACCTGCCACAGGAACCTTCTGTTTTCCGGAAGCTGAGTGTAGAGGATAACATCATGGCGGTTTTGGAACTGCACCGGCCCGATCCGGATGACCGTCGCCGCCGACTCGAAGAGTTGCTGGACGAATTCGGTCTGCTGCAGGTTCGCAAGAACCGCGGTGACGTGCTGAGTGGGGGGGAAAAACGCCGGACCGAGATCGCACGGGCCTTGGCGGCTGACCCTCGTTTCATCCTGCTCGACGAACCATTTGCCGGTGTGGACCCCATCGCAGTGGAAGACATCCAACAGATTGTCAGTCAATTGCGCACCAAGGGCATCGGAATTCTCATCACCGATCACAACGTCCAAGAAACCCTGCACATCACCGACCGCGCATACCTGTTGTTTGAGGGGCGCATTCTCAAAGCGGGCACTGCGGAAGAGCTGGCTGCGGACCCCCAGGTCCGCAAGGTCTACCTCGGCCAGAACTTCGTGTTGCGCAGCGCCTTAGCTGACCCCAACGACGGCCCTGTGACAGGGGAAAAGGACGTTGAGGTCTGACCGCAATCAAGCGTCCCCTGCTCTGCGGGAGAGCAATTCGGCCACGTACTTCCCGACAATATCAAATTCGAGGTTCACATGGTCTCCCGGGACCAATGCGTGAAATCCAGTGTGCTCCCAGGTATAGGGAATGACGGTGATGCTGAAGCGGTCAGCTGCGGCGTCCACCACCGTCAGGGAAACCCCATTGACCGTAATGGACCCCTTCGAGACTGTAACATGGCGGTCCTCTGCAGCATGGCGGAAGCTCAGATTCCATGAACCTCCGCGGTCATCGATGGACAACACCTCCGCCGTCGTATCCACATGGCCTTGGACGATGTGACCATCCAAGCGACCTCCCACGCGGGTGCAGCGCTCGAGGTTGACCGACTGGCCCTCCTTCCAAGCGCCCAAGGTTGTGCGTTTGAGTGTCTCCTCCACGGCAGTGACCGTGTACGTGTCTCCGTGGATTTCCACCACGGTCAAACAAACCCCGTCATGTGCCACGCTCTGGTCCACCTGCAATTCAGAAACGATGCCGGCTTCGAAGGTGAAATGGCGATTGGTCCCCTCATCGCGGATGCTCCTGATGCGGCCCATGCATTCAATGATACCCGTAAACATGATTGATTTTCATTCTTGGCCGGGGGACAGCCCGTCCAGCATTTGTATGCTCCCGGAGAATCGCTCGGGTACGATGCCCTCGAGTCGCCGGGTGTAGGCAATGCAGGTATAGTGATACACTCCGTCAGCGCATGGATGGCCTTGGGCCTGATGGGTTCCGTCCCATCCGAGATCGGGGTCTGTCGCTCGCCATACTTCCTCGCCCCATCGGTTGAAGACCCGGAAATCCACGCTGTCCACAAATTTCCAAGGGAAGGGGTGGAACTGATCGTTCGCACCGTCCAGATTTGGCGTGAAGACGTTGGGCAAGAAATAGAACGGGCAATTATCGGTGCAAACGGTGTCGACGAGGGGGCTCTCATTTCGTCGCAATACCCCGTCGGGACCGGGCATGAGACTGTCCAACGCCGTCACGGACCAGCATCCTGCAATGGACCCTCCCCATTCCGACGCCGGCAAGACCAGAACAGTATCCCCGCTTGTGTCCCACTCCGACCAGAACTCCAAGGGCGCATCCACACTGTCGCTGCGGTACAGCCGGTACGACATGACATCATCCGCACAATCGGGGGCATACCACCGAACGGTCACCGTCTCCTCCACACAATCGGCTTCTACATCGAACGCGGGCGGACACGGCGGCTCCATGTCATAGGGTGTAGCGCACCGGATGGCACTCCAATTCTCGATGGGGTCCAGGATATCGGAAGCCCCATAAGTACCCAACGTCCGCACCCGGTAACAGTATGGCGTTCCATTCACCAACCCCGTATCCACGAAGGTGGGTACCGATGCGGTATCCAACCATTGGAGGGTGCCGTCTTCGAGGACGCGATGAAACACCCAGGCCGTATCGGCCCATGGTCGACCCGAAGGCACCTCCAACGCCACGCGGTTGTCTCCTGGGCCCGTCAGCAATTCGGGCACAGGGGCCGCCGCGCTCGTTCCGATCACATCTTCTCCACTCCAGGCGGTCACCCTGTAGCTCCAGATGGGAACCTGACTGTCGATTCCGCCATGCTCCAGCAACGTGTCCAGGTTGCCCAGAGCGGGGTCCGGACCGACTTGACCGATTTCCGACCAAGGGGTGCCTCCCGATGGGCGCGCCTCGATGGAATATCGATAGGGCCCGGGAAAGGCCTCCGCGGTATCAGCATCTGACGGCGGAGACCACCTGACCTGCACCAATCCACTTGCCAAATCAGGCACTTCCACTGAAGCCCCCGTCATGACCGGGACGCCCTTGTTGATTTCGGCGCAGGCCTCGGGTCCGAAACGGCTTCGCGCGCCGTTGGGCATGACCGCGACGATCCGATAGCAGTAGCGCGCCCCGTAGCTCGAAGCATCAAGGTCGAGGTAGGCATTGCTTCCCAACCCTTGCACGAAGGCCACTTGCTGGTAACCTGCCTCCGGCGGAATACCCACCGTGCAATAAGAGGGGTCAGGAAAGCCCGGACCTATCTTCCGGTGCACCTCATACCCTCCGACAGCGCGTTCCGCGAGGGTATACGAATCGGTGCAAGGATGAACGGGCCAGTCGATTTCAACCGCATTGCCAATGGGGGTGGCCTCGGTGGAGGAGACCGGACGGGCGATGACCTTCACGGAAACAGTGGCGACATCACTCAAGGGCGTGAAATTGTCATCCGTCGCCTTGAAAACCAATTGATATGGAGCCTCTCGCACCGCATCGCAGCCGGGCACCCATGAGAATGAGCCCTGTTCCAGAAAGGGGTTCCAATTGAACGTAGCCGCCGGATCCAATGCATCCACGGGACCGCCTACCACCGTGACGACAACGTCATCTCCGTTCGGGTCAGAGGCGCTGACCTGGAATCCAATGCTGGAACCCTGTAGCACGCAAGTGTCATTGGGGACGACGACGACAGGGGGTACATTGTCGCATACGGCCACATTGATCTGCATGTCCCTGATGACCTCACCGACCATAATCCAAACGCCCTCCACCTCGCGCCACTCTCTGATTCTGAGCGCCATATTGAATTCTCCCGCCATGCCCGGCACATCCCAAACGACGGTTCCGGTCAAGGGTTCCACGTAGAAATCCCCTCCTGCACCTTCTACTTCGTTGGGCTGCACGAACCCTTGGATGGGCAGGCACTGAAACCCGGCGCAGGATACCAGGTCGTAGGTCAGAGAATCCCCATCGGCATCAAATGCCCCGGGATTGTGTTCCCATCGCTGGTTGATGCAGGCATTCTCCACGGCAGGTGACAGGAGAATCGGACTGTCATTGTGACCCGCCTGCGGATCGATGATCAGCAATGCGGAAATGCAGAACGGCACATCCACGGAGACGGGAATATTCTCGATATCGGCGTTTCGGTTCGGGTCTTCGACTACCAGGCTGTACACCCCTGGACCCGGGTAGGTATGGAGCCCTTTGTACAGGTTCAGGCGAATGTCATTCCCGATGATCTCCCCGATGAAAAAACCTCCCTGATCCACAGGGCCATTGACGCGGGGCAGGCTGTCCTGTATGTCCAATTCGCCCTCGTCTCCCCAACGGATGTTCAAGTAGGGACGGTCTGCCACCACGGTAGCCCGGGTGTAGGTCGTGATGGTCACCTCGTAGGTCGACCCCGAAATGTGGCGGTAGGTAATCTCCCCGGCACGGTTGTGCGTGGCGGCTGCCTCCTGGGCCAAGGACAGGCCGAAGAGCAACAGAGGGAGAACGAATCGCATGGGCTTCGAAAGGTAACCTCCCTAAAAACCAACAAATAGCAGAGAAGTGCAAAAATTCAGATGGAACATCGAGACTTTCTCGAACCCAATCGGACCGAGCCGGCGCTAACTTCGTAGATATGGCGAAGAGCAAGCCCGTTCGCATCGGTATCAGCTGGGGAGACCCCCATGGCATTGGATCGGAATGCATTCTCAAAGCGTTCGACGATCCTCGGATGTTCGATGAGATGCTGCCGGTCGTATTCGGAAATACCGAAGCCCTCAGAAAGCAGGCGGATGCCTTCGATGTGAAACTTGAAATCCGGAGTGTTTCGGATGCCTCCGAAGCCAAGCTCGGCGGACTGTCCTGCGTAGATATCGCCCCCTCCTTCCCCGATCCGGATTGGGGTAAACCCCACCCCAATGCCGGCGAGTTCGCGCGTTTGAGCCTCGAGAGCGCAGTGGATGCCCTGGCAGCGACGAAGGTCGATGTGCTGGTCACCGCTCCCATCAACAAGGACACCATACAGAGCAACCAGTTCAAATTCCCAGGCCACACGGAGTACCTCGCAGACAAAGCCGGAGTCAAGGACGTTTTAATGATCCTTGCATCGGATGCGCTGAAGGTCGGCGTCGTGACAGGGCATGTGCCGCTCAAGGATGTCTCCTCGCATCTTTCAAAAGACCGGATCCTCAAATACGGCCACCTGCTTCACGACAGCCTGTCCCGCGACTTCGGTGTGGTCACTCCGCGAATTGCGGTGCTGGGCTTGAACCCCCACGCCGGGGACAATGGCCTCATCGGCGAAGAGGAAAAAACGATCATCTTGCCTGCCGTCCGTGCACTTCAGGAGCAGGGACTGAAGGTCAGCGGTCCCTTTGGTGCGGATGGGTTTTTTGGAGGCGGTGATTTCAAGCACTTCGACGGCGTGCTCGCCATGTATCACGATCAGGGTCTCGTCCCTTTCAAAAGCCTGTCCTTTGGGCAGGGGGTCAATTTTACAGCAGGTCTGCCCATCGTCCGAACGAGCCCCGACCATGGGACCGCCTTTGATATTGCAGGCCAAGGAAAAGCCGATGGCCAGAGCCTTCGCGCCGCGTGCTGGATGGCTGCCGATGTTCGGAAGCAGCGCCAGGAGCACCGTGAGATGACGGCAAACCCCCTTGAAATCGCACCGTCGAAGCAATGGGAGCGGGACCGCTTCTGAACCGTAAACATCGCGGTCGGGGATTGCACTGAAAACCGTACCTTTGCCCCCCCTCAAAGCTAGGGTGACGCATGCGCGCAACTTCCGAATTCGAAATTCCCTACACGGGATTGGGCATCGGTAGGCACGCTTTCGACTTCGAGCTTGACGGGGCGTTCTTTTCAAATTTCGAGCCTTCTGGCTTTGTGGATGCTGAAGTTTTGGCCACCACTGAGCTGGATCGATTCGAAGGAATGATGCACTTCGACGTCCACATTTCGGGTTCGGTGCAATCGGTCTGTGACCGATGCAATGCTCCGCTTCCGTTGTCGATTGATCACCGTGTGCGCTATGTGGTGAAATTCGGGGACCGCACCCACAAGACCGATGACGACATACTCGTCCTCGGCCCGGCCGAACATCTTTTGGATGTGCGGGAGTTTCTCTACGAAGCCACCGCTTTGGCCCTTCCCTTGCGGCGCGTTCACGAAGAGGAGAAGGATTGCGACCCGCGCGTGATGCATTGGTTGTCCGGTAGCGTTGACCATGCGCCCGGTGAAGTGCAAGAAGAAAAAGTGGATCCGAGATGGGCAGCCTTGAAAGGGCTCTCCAGCGAAGATGAGGAAGGAGAGAACGAGGAGTGAATTGACATAGAAACATTGACCCCGAAGCGCGAAAGCGCCGAGGAACAACCATACGACCATGGCACATCCCAAGCGACGCCAGAGCAAGACGCGCTCACGCAAGCGCCGGACGCACTACAAGGCGGAGACGCCGAACGTAGCAACCTGCTCCACCACTGGACAGGCTCACATGTTCCACCGCGCCCACTGGTATGAGGGCAAGCTCTACTACAAGGGCCGCGTGGTCATGGAGAAAGAAGGCGCCGAAGCCTGATTTCTTTTTCGTCACGACTTCAGGGAAACCCGCACGGCTGAGGGCTGATGCGGGTTTTTCCACATTCTTTCGTGACCGCTTGCCGCTGCGGGTGCCCATCTACAGGCATTTGGCATTCTAATTTCGCCCGCACCCCACATCAGAAGGGACAATAATTCGCAGGATGAGCTCACTCCAATCCGCCGCCATCACCGCTGTGCAGGGATGGTTACCCGAAGACAAGCTGACCAACGCCGACCTCGAAAAGATGGTCGACACCAATGACGAGTGGATCCGCACCCGGACCGGAATTTCAGAACGCCGCATCCTGAAGGACCCCACCAAGGCGACCTCCGATATGGCAGCTGAGGTCGTCAAAGGCCTTTGCGCCCAGCGCGGCATCGAACCGGACACCATCGACCTGGTCATCGTGGCCACCGTCACCCCCGATATGTTCTTTCCTTCCACTGCTCAGCTGGCCTGCTACAAGGCCGGCGCGAACAACGCTTGGGGCTTTGATCTGAGCGCCGCCTGCAGTGGGTTCCTCTTCGCACTGCGCACGGGCGGGCAATTCATCTCGACGGGGACCCACAAGCGTGTGATCGTCGTCGGATCGGACAAGATGAGCAGCATCGTGGACTACACCGACCGCACTACATGTGTTCTCTTTGGAGATGCCGCGGCCGGGGTGTTGCTCGAAGCCGACCCCACAGGCGAAAACGGAATCCGGGATGCCATCCTCCGAAGCGATGGCTCGGGGGGGCAGTACCTGCGGATGCAAGGCGGCGGCTCATTGAATCCGCCTTCCAATGAAACTGTAGCGGCGGGAATGCACTACCTCGAGCAAGATGGCAAGCCCGTCTTCAAGGCCGCCGTCACTTCCATGGCTGATGTGAGCTATGAAATCATGGAGCGCAACGGATTGTCTGCAGACGACGTCTCTTGGCTCGTGCCCCACCAGGCCAACCTCCGCATCATCGACGCCACCGCCAAGCGCATGGGGGTCGGACGCGATAAGGTGATGATCAACATTGAGAAATACGGCAACACCACCGCAGCCACCATTCCGCTCTGCCTGTGGGAGTGGGCAGAACGCCTGACGCCAGGCGAAAACCTCATTCTCAGCAGCTTTGGGGGTGGATTTACTTGGGGCAGCATTTGGCTCAAGTGGGCCATGGAGCCCACCCCAAAAGCCGAGTAAGAACCTCTCCCGGAGCATCCCGTCAATTTTCCGGTTACTTTGGCACCCGGATCGAACGGGGGTTCCTCAACTCATCCAGACCATGACCCAGGAAGAAATACAAGACCTGATCAAGTTTGTCGCAAAATCCGGCGTCCACGAAGTGGAAATCGAACGCAAGGATTTCAAGATCACCATCAAGAGCAACGGCAACGGCAACAAGCGCGGCAAGAATGCTGCTCCCGAAACCCCACAGGCGGTGCACGTAGCCATGCCGGCAGGCATGCCCATGCCCGTGCAAATGTCTGCTCCCGTCGCAGCACCTGCTCCGGCAGTTCCGCCTCCTGCGCCCGCTGTGGCAGCCCCTGCGGCGGCGGCTGAACCCGCTCCTTCGGCAGACTCCAATCTGCTTACCATCAAGAGCCCGATGATCGGGACCTTCTACCGAAAGCCCTCTCCTGACAAGGACAACTTTGTGGAGGTCGGATCGGCGGTGAAGACCGGTGATACGGTTTGCACCATCGAGGCGATGAAGCTCTTCAATGAGATTGAAAGCGAGGTCTCAGGCCGCATCGTGAAGATTCTCGTAGACGACAACAGCCCGGTCGAATACGACCAGCCCCTCTTCCTCGTGGAGCCCGCTTGATGTTGTCAGAACGAACCCATCGATTCACGACATGTTCAAGAAAATTCTAATCGCCAACCGCGGCGAGATTGCCCTGCGCGTCATCCGAACCTGCAAGGAAATGGGCATCAAGACCGTGGCGGTGTATTCCACGGCGGATGCGGAAAGCCTGCACGTGCGTTTCGCCGATGAGGCCGTGTGCATCGGACCTCCCCAGAGTGCCCAGAGCTACCTCAACATCCCCAACATCATCGCAGCGGCGGAGATCACCAACGCCGATGCCATCCATCCGGGATATGGATTCCTGTCGGAGAACGCCCAGTTCTCCAAGGTGTGCGGCGAGAACGACATCAAGTTCATTGGCGCCTCACCCGAGATGATCGAAGCCATGGGGGACAAGGCCTCGGCCAAGTCTACCATGAAGGCCGCTGGCGTGCCTACGATTCCCGGTAGTGCCGGCATTCTGGACAGCCTCGATGAAGCCCTTGCCTGTGCCAAGGAAATCGGCTACCCGGTCATGCTCAAGGCCACCGCGGGAGGTGGAGGACGCGGCATGCGGGTGTGTCACAACGACGACGATACCGCGGATGCCTGGGTCACCACGCGTCGGGAAGCGGGCGCGGCCTTCGGAAACGACGGTATGTACATGGAGAAGTTCGTGACGGAGCCCCGCCACATCGAGATCCAGATTGCCGGTGACCGCAACGGAAAGTGTTGCCACCTGTCCGAGCGCGACTGCTCGATCCAGCGCCGGCACCAGAAGTTGGTAGAGGAAACCCCCTCGCCCTTCATGACGGACGACCTGCGCGAGAAAATGGGCCAGGCGGCCATCGCAGCAGGGGAAGCGGTGAAGTATGAGGGCGTAGGCACCGTGGAATTCCTGGTCGATGCGGACCGGAACTTCTACTTCATGGAGATGAATACGCGGATTCAGGTTGAGCACACCATCACCGAGGAGGTGGTGGATTACGACCTGATCAAGGAACAGATCAAGCTGGCCCACGGCGACCCCATTTCCGGGCGGAACTACTACCCCAAGATGCACGCCATTCAGTGCCGCATCAACGCGGAGGATCCCGACCGGAACTTTGCCCCCAGCCCGGGCACCGTGACCGACTACCACGGACCCGGTGGCCACGGCATCCGAATCGACACCCACGTCTATGCCGGCTACCGTATCCCGCCGCATTACGACAGCATGGTCGCCAAGCTCATCGTGGTCGCGCAGACCCGGGAAGAGGCCATCACCAAGATGCAACGGGCCTTGGACGAGTACATCATCGAAGGGGTGAAGACCACCATTCCCTTCCACCAGAAGCTGATGCGGCACGACCGGTTCCGGAGTGGCGACTTCACCACGAAATTCCTGGAGGAAGAGACCCTCTGAATTCGATGTCCGTTCCTGCGCATTGAAAAAGGGCCTTCGCGGGCCCTTTTTTCATGATCGCTTGAGCTTGGACGCCAAAACCGTGGTGCTGCGCCCCGGGACGAGCGCAATGGTTTCTACCCGACCACCCTGGGCCTTGACCTCGGCACTGCCGACGATGTATCGAGGATCTGCGGGATCCCTGCATTCCGCATCGTAATCTCCTCCCTTGACCAGTACATCGGGTGTCAGCCGCTGGATCAACTCCATCGGGGTGTCCGAACCGAAAAGGACAGCGATGCCGACTGACCGCAGGGCTGCCAAGACCCGAACCCGGTCCGCCTCGCCCACAATAGGCCGGTCTTCCCCCTTCCCCAGCCTGCGCACGGACGCGTCATCATTGACCCCTACGACGAGCACGTCGCCCAGGGCTGCTGCCGCTTCCAAATAAGTCACATGGCCACGGTGGAGCAGGTCGAACACCCCGTTGGTGAAGACCACCTTGCGCCCCTCCGCTCGCCACAGGCGACACTTGGCTTCCGTTTCTTCCAGGCTGAGCACCCGGTGTTCTATGGAGGGAGACGGCTCCATTCTACCCCGCTTCTGGCGCAGTTGCCCCACTCTTTTTGAATCCGGAAGCCAACAGGAAGAGGTAGCCGATCCCCCCCATGCTGATGATCATCCCCGTTTGCGTGGCCCAGACCACATTGGCCGTGGCCAGACCCAGTACCTCATTGTAGCCGAGGGCCACCAAGGCGTATTGGACCGCCAACTGATAACTGCCTATGCCTCCGGGTGAGGGCAGCACCATGCCAAAACCGCCAGCCATCATCACGAAAAGCGATTGTGCGGCCGTGATGTCCTGCAGCGAATCGATGCCCAGGAATATCACATAGGTCATCAAGAAGTACATGGTCCAAATGAAGGCCGTATGGCCCAGGAATGCCCACTTGCGCTTCATGTGCCGCACGCTGGCGAGCCCGCGGCCAATGCCTTCCAGAAAACCGAACACCTTGGCGAAAAAAGAGAGGCGCGACAAGGCCTCCCGTTTGCGCCACGCCCAGACCGCTCCAATTACCGCCGTGGCCGCACCGCCGGCCAGCCAAGGCAAAGGCCCACCACCGGGCATGTCAAAGGAGGAGCTGAAGGCCAAAAAGGAGTCCATATTGGAAAGCAGGGCCACGCCGGTCAGCAGAAACAGCAGGGCGAAGTCCACCACCCTTTCCGAAATCACCGTGCCGAAGAGCTCGTCAACGGGTACCCCGTCGGTTTGATTCAGGGCCCCGCAACGCGCCAATTCACCACTCCTCGGAACAAAGGCGTTGGAGAAATAACTGAAAGCCACCGCGTGAATGCTGTTTCTCATGCGGGGCTGATACCCCAATGGCTCCAGCAGAATCAACCACCGCATACCCCTGCTCACAATGGCCAGATAGCCCATCGCGAAACTCGCTGCAATGCTCATTCCGCTGGCGCTCCGCATGTCGTTCCAGAGGGCTTCTGGATCGTCTACTGCCCGCATGGCCAAGCTGAACAAAAACACGCCGATGCCCAGCATTAACCCATACTTCAGGACTTGACCTAGCTTGGAATTCATCATGGCAGTTGGTTGGTGGCGGTATCGGGAAAGACCAAGGTGGGCTTGAACGCTTTCGCTTCTTCCAACTCCATGCTTCCGTAGGCGATGACAATGACGATATCGCCGGGCTGACAGCGCCGCGCTGCCGGACCGTTGAGGCAGACTTGGCCAGAACCCCGCTCCCCTTCGATCACATAGGTCTCCAATCGCTCCCCGTTGTTGCAGTTCACGATCTGCACTTTCTCTCCTGCAACCAATCCGGCCGCCTCGATCAAATCGAGGTCAAGTGTAATGCTGCCGATGTAGTTGAGGTCGGCTTCCGTTACGGTAATGCGGTGCAGCTTGGCCCGCATGACTTCGATGCGCATGGCGCGAAATTACTGCATGGAGCCGCCATCCTCCCTTCCGTCGATGAGGATGTGCAACTCCGTCCTTCTGCTGCGCTCTAAACCCCCGGCAGGACATTGAACGCCAGGAGGGCATTCCAGCAATGGCCGCAGGTCGCCTTGCCCCTCGAAACGAATCTGGGCCGAAGTAAGTCCTGCGAATTCCAATTGGGCGGCGACATGACGCGCCCGCTCTACGGCGAGTTGGGCATTGTCCTCTGTTTGGCCATCGCTGCTCGCATGCCCAATCACCAGCACTCGGTCCATCGGTCGGGCCATCAGTTGCCGGGCAAAAGCGCGGATGCGGTCCCGATCTCCCTTGCGGATCCCCACCGCTCCCAAATCGTGGAACAGAACCCAATCGGGCGCATTCAAGGGGGGGGGCGTGGCGTTGACCTTGGGAAGCCGAGACCTGTCGCCTTTGGGCAATGGCCAACCAGGAAGAGGCAGTGCCGCCAGAAGGGAAAGGACCCATTTGCCCCCCTCCAACCGGAATCGCCCCATCAGCTCGCCTTGACCGTCCCTCCACTCCGCTATGGCATTTGGACAGAATTCCGGGGGGCGGCCCAACAATTGGAACCCGTATCCGTTGCCCGCTACGAGCATTCCCAAGTCAACCTTTCCCTCGGCGTCCGACTTCAATCGGCGGAAAGGAAATCCATTGTCCATCCGCACCTCCCAGGAAAGTCCCCTGATGGGCTCTGTGCCGCAGAGGACCTGCAAAACATGTCCCTCGAGCCGGTTTTCCGAGGCCCTCTGTGGCCATTCCGACCCCTGCGGGAGCACGGGGCACCACCAGGGATCGATGCCGCCTTCTCCTCCGAGCCGGTTTGCTGATATCCAGCCGCCTGTGCTTGGCGCCGCCGTCAGGCTCACATCATCCCCGGCAGCATTGAGGGCATCCAACAATAAACAGTCACGATAACCTCCCTCTCGCGGGATGCGCGCCAGGTCAAAGCCTCCCTTCCATCGGCCCTCCCTCGGAACGGTCTTTGCGTTGGCGCTTTTAGGGTCGGGCCGCAGGGCCAACAGGAGATCGCCCTCTCGCCCCAACTGCCCGTCAAAAGTGGCAAACGCCGCGTCACCCTCGAATTCTTCCAAAGCCGGGACAGGCCACGGCGCTCCCCAGTCGCCCTCTCCATCGCGGTAGCTGAGCCAGACGGAAAGTTGCCCCCCATTTTCAGTGGTCAAAATCGCCATGTCGGCTTTCGGATCAATGTCCAGGTGGACGGTTCGACCCCTCGCCTCCCAGGACTCGGAGCGATGGGGAACCCTTCCCCATATTTTGGGCTTCAGCACCTTCCACGGACTGCCTTCCCATGTGGCGATGCGGGTTTCCCCATCGGCCGACCCGGGTCTCCATGGGCTGGAAAAAACCTGCAGTACCAGCTGATCAGCATCGGCACCGAGGACCACATCATCCCATTTTGAACCCGCGCCCTGAACGGGCGTCAACTCCAGCAAGGCATCCGGCTGGGACCAAGCGGTATTCGCACAACACACTGCCCAAAGGGCGCAGACGGAAAGAAAAACTGGAGGGCGCAGGCCGCTCATGAATCGCTCAAATCTTCGGCAGTATCGCCTTTCTCCCGATGGGCCATGGCCTGTCTCCATTCCTTTTCGGCCTTTGAGGCTTCCTCGAACCATGCCGCTCCGAACCTCCTTTCCAACGATGCCCTGCAGAATTGCAAGACGCTGAGGTCCAATCCCGCCCCGCACTTCACGGCGGAGTCGCAGATGGGCCAACGGTGATAATTCACCGCGACCAAGTCCTTCAGCTGGGTTAAGCGAATGGGGTAAAGGTGGCAGCTCATCGGCTTGCGCCACGCCAATTTGCCCTCGAGATGGGCTTGTTCGAATGCGCACTTGGCAGTGCCGTCCTCGTCGAAGGTGGCGTATACGCATTCCTTTCCCCTCACAATGGGGGTTACATGGTCTCCGTCGGCGTCTACGACGTGCAGACCCTCGCGCTCAATGACCGCCAGGCTGTCGGGCTTGAGGCGATCCCGAATGATGGGAAAAGCCCGCTCTACCTCCTCGAGTTCCTCCGGTGCCAATGGCGCCCCACTTTCGCCTTCCACGCAGCAGGCCCCCTTGCAGGCTTTCAGGTCGCAACAGAACTTCCGGTCGAACAATTCGGTCGAAAGAAGGGTGTCATCGATCAGGATCACGGGGCGAATTTAATGCCGTCCGTTCCCGTTCCCGACCCTACACGCAAAGGCTGGGGTAACTTGCCGATGTGACCGCTCCCTTCTCCCCAGAAACCACCGACCGCCGGGGCCGTTCAGCCCTTTCGCGCCAATGGTCCATGTGGGGTGACCGCAAACGCAGGCTGGCCCCACTCAATGGGAGAAGGATGTCCAACGCCTTGCGGCTGGCTTCGGCGTACCGTCGAGCCCGAAAACAATCGGCCACGGCACCTGAAGGTGGCATCCGGCTTCCACCGCTTCTGGCATGGCCGATGAGTTTGAGTGTGGAGCCCACCACGGCCTGCAACCTGCGCTGCCCGGAATGTCCCAGTGGACTTCGGTCCTTTACCCGTCCCACCGGCATGCTGGAACCCGAACGGTTGAAGGCCTTGCTATCGGGTCCGAAAGGACTGGCCCGCGATCTTGTGTATCTGAACCTTTATTTCCAAGGTGAACCCTACCTGCACCGCGGCATGGACGAACTGGTTCAGATCGGCAAGCGGGAAGGATTGTATGTCAGCACATCGACCAATGCCCATTACCTCACATCGGAAAGGGCTGAGAATATTGTGGCGAGTGGCATTGACCGTCTCATCATCTCGGTCGATGGGGCCGATCAGGAGGCCTACGCTTCCTACCGCGTAGGGGGGAAACTGGAAAAGGTGCTCGCCGGGACGCGGGAAATCCTTGAAGCCCGGCGCCGGTCGCGTTCCCACCACCCCCATGTGGTTTGGCAGTTCCTCGTCGTGGGGACCAATGAGCACCAATTGCCCACCATGCGCCGGATGGCGGCCCAGTGGGGAGTCGATGAATTTGTGGTCAAAACCGCGCAATTGGACGACCCGCAAGACGGACACCCCCTGCTGACCGATGACCCGCGGCTGCGTAGGTATGACCGGGACCCTTCCGGCCGTTGGACCCTGCGCAATCCCCTGCACGATCGGTGTTGGAGAATGTGGCAGGGAGCCGTCCTGACATGGGATGGGAAAGTGGTGCCGTGCTGCTTTGACAAGGATGCCCAGCACGCTCTGGGACAAGCGTCAGACGGTGCGGCCTTCCGCAGAATTTGGAGGGGAGAGGCCTACCACCGCTTCCGGGAGGCGGTTTTCTCGGACCGCGCCGGGATTGAAATGTGCCGGAATTGCACCGAAGGGACCGAAGTCTGGGCATGAAAGGTGCGGCGCAACCTCCCCGCCTGCTGCGCGCCCTATTGCCTTTGGCCATCGGACTGGGGGTCGTGGGATTCCTCCTCTTGCGCACGGTGCGCGAAAACGGAGGATGGGGGTCGGTCAGCGGATCGGTCACCCTCGACGGTTGGCCCGGGGCCCTGGCTGCACTGGTGGGACTCGTTCTGTTGCGGGACCTCGGTTACGTGCTCAGATTGCGCTACCTGTCCAACCGGACCCTCACATGGCGTCAGGCCATAGAAACCACCGTCCTATGGGAATTCGCTTCGGCCATTACGCCCGGCATCGTCGGGGGCGGAGCCGTGGCCATCTGGGGGCTCCATCGACAAGGACTCACCGCGGGTAGAAGCACTGCACTGGTCTTCTCCACGGCCATGCTCGACGAATTGCTGTACGTGGCTGCCTTGCCGATTCTCCTGTACACACTGGGCACGGCCGCAGCACCGGCAGATTTTGACAACCTCTTGGGCTGGGGTGTATTCTGGCTGAGTTGGGGGCTGCTCCTGCTGCTCTCCGTGATGATCGCCTTGGGTCTTTTTTGGGCGCCTAAGGCCACCCGCAGCACCCTTCTGTGGGTTTCTCGCAGGCGAGGACTGAAACGGTGGAGCGAAAGCATTGCCGGCTTTGCAGAAGACCTCGAGGCCAGCTCTCGGGAAATGAAAGGGCTGCCTGTCAGATTGTGGTGCGCGGCGATGGCGGCCACCGCAGCCAGCTGGGCAGCCCGCTTTCTCTCTTTGGTAGCGGTCATGACCATGGTTGTCGCCCCTTTTTCCGCACTGGATCCGCTGACCATAGTGGCCCGGCAGATGATCATGTGGGTCTACCTCCTGATCAGCCCAACACCGGGATCCAGCGGTGTCGCCGAATGGCTGCTGGGGGCCTTCTTTTCACCTTGGTTCGACCTTTCACCTTCCCCCATCGCACCGACCGCCACCGTGCTCATCTGGCGCATGGCCACCCATTTTATCTACCTGTTGCTCGGTGTGTTGGTGATTCCCGGTTGGATGCGACGTACCCGCCGTCGTTTATAGGCATCGAGTTCCGACCTTTGCCCCATGACGAGCGACAACAAGAACGCAGGATTCAGCACGCGGGCCGTGCACGCAGGGGTTGAGCCCGATCCGTCGACCGGTGCCATCATGACCCCGGTTTACCTCACGTCCACTTATGTCCAAGAGGGCATTGGGGTGCACAAGGGTTACGAATACAGCCGCTCCTCCAACCCCACGAGGGATGCCTTGGAAGCGGCTTTTGCGGCGCTGGAAGGAGGAACACATGGACTCGCTTTCTCCAGTGGTTTGGCCGCCATCGACGCTGTGCTCATGACATTGAAACCGGGCGACGAAGTCATTGCTGGTGACGATCTCTACGGCGGTACACGTCGCCTTTTTACCACCCATTACGAGCCTCTGGGCATCCGCTTCCATTTTGTGGATACCCAAGACACCGGCAACGTAGCGGCCGTGCTGAATGACAAAACCCGTCTGATTTGGCTGGAGACCCCAACCAACCCGTTGATGCGTGTAACCGACATCGCCGCTGTGGCCGCATTGCTGGATGGCCATCCTGCCCGACTTGGAGTCGACAACACCTTTGCCACGCCCGCTCTTCAAAACCCGCTGGCTCTCGGTGCCGATATCGCAATGCACAGCGTCACCAAATATCTCGGCGGCCATTCCGATGTGGTAATGGGTGCCCTGATGACGAAGGATGACGACATCGACTCAGAATTGAGGACGCTCCAGAACAATGTGGGGGCCATTCCGGGTCCCATGGACTGCTTCCTGGTCCTCCGCGGCATCAAGACGCTGGGCATCCGGGTGCGCCAGCACTGTGCCAACGGGAAGGCGGTGGCCGAATGGCTGGCCGCCCACCCCAAGGTGGACACAGTGTATTGGCCCGGTTTCAGCGACTTCCCGAACCACGCGGCTGCGGCCCGTCAAATGCGGGATTTCGGAGGAATGATCAGCTTCACCCTGTCCGACGATAGTTTGGCCGCTTCCCGCAAGGTGTGTGAGTCCACCCAAATTTTTGCCCTCGCTGAATCGCTGGGAGGGGTGGAAAGCCTCATCGAGCACCCGGCCCTGATGACCCATGCATCGGTTCCGGCAGAGCAACGGGCGGTTCTCGGCATCAACGACAGCCTGATTCGCTTAAGCTGTGGCATTGAGGACCCTGAGGATCTGATCGCTGACCTCGCCCACGCTCTCGACGCATGAGGCAGGACGGCGACCCCACCATCGCGGTCGTCGGCGCCGGTTTGGTCGGCAGCCTGCTCGCCCTTTCGCTGGCCCGTCGTGGTCATCGCGTCACCGTCTACGAGCGCAGGGCCGATCCGCGCAAGGTCGGAGACGCCTCGGGTCGTTCCATCAACCTTGCCTTGAGCGAGCGCGGATGGAGGGCGCTCGAAATGGCCGGAGCACTGGAAACCGTTCAACAGATTGCCATGCCCGTGAAAGCACGCTGCATGCACGACCACCTCGGCACGTTGACGTACCAACCCTACGGCCTTCCTGAGCGGGGCCGATTCGGAAACGATGAGTGCATCTTTTCAGTGGCGCGGGGCCCCTTGAACCGCATTCTGCTCGAAGAGGCCGAAGCCACCGGGCAGGTCGAGGTCAAATTCGACCATCGCCTCGAGGGCTTCGAAGCCCTGGAACACGGCGTCACCCTGACGTTTGCGGAGGGCTTGACCCGCACCCATGATCGCGTTTTCGGGACGGACGGCGCATTCAGTGCCGTGCGCGCCCGGATGATGCGAACGGACCGCTTCGATTTCAGCCAGTCCTATCTGGAACACGGCTACAAAGAGGTCGCCATGCCTCCCACGGCAGAAGGCGACTTCGCCATCGATCCTGAAGCACTTCACATCTGGCCGCGCGGGCATTTCATGCTGATGGCCCTGCCGAACCCCGACCGGACATTTACGTGTACCCTTTTTGCTCCCTTTGAGGGGCAGGATGGTTTTTCAAGTATTCCCGACGCGGACACAGCACGGCGATACTTCCAAAGCCATTTCCCCGATGTACTGGAGCACTTGCCCGATTTCGAGAGGGAATGGGATGAGCACCCCACGGGCTCGCTGGTCATGACCCGTTGCAACCCTTGGAACCTGGGCGACAGGGTCGTCTTGCTCGGAGATGCGGCACACGCCATTGTACCGTTCTACGGACAAGGCATGAACAGTGGATTTGAAGACGTTCGGGTCCTGATCGATATGCTCGATGGCGTCGGCGAACGGCTCGAAGAAGGCGAGTGGGCTGGACTCCTCTCCGCCTTCAGTTCAAGCCGCAAGCCCAACGGAGATGCCATCGGGGAACTTGCGTTGCGGAATTTCATCGAGATGCGGGACAGCACAGGTGACGCACGGTTCCTTCTCCGCAAGCGGATTGAGCGCCGTCTCACCGACCTGTATCCCGACCGATGGACGCCTCTTTATTCCATGGTCACCTTTACCCACATGCCCTACAGCGAAGCCCTCGCGCTGGGCCGTGTCCAAGACGGCATCATGGAAGAGGTGATGGCCCGCGAAGACATCGCTGATGCTTGGGACAGCGAGGGAGTAGCCGAACACGCCCTTCGCCTCGCAGCCGAACGGCTGCCCTTGACCACCGCATGAAAAAGCTCGAACACATCGGCATTGCCGTCGAAAACCTAGAAGAAGCCGAACGCATCTTCGAAGACATCCTCGGCAGCCCTTCCTACAAGCGGGAGGAGGTACTCGGAGAAGCGGTGCTGACCTCCTTCTTCGAGGCGGGAGGGTCCAAAGTGGAATTGCTGGTGCCCACATCCGCCGACAGTGCGATTGCCCGGCATCTCGATCGACGCGGTCCAGGGCTGCACCACATCGCCTTCCATGTGGATGACCTGGAAGAGGAGTTGGAACGCCTCACGAAAAAGGGCTATCGTGTGGTGACCGAGCCCAAAGATGGCGCGGATGGAAAGCGCATCGCCTTCCTTCACCCCGGGGATACTTCCAAAGTACTCGTGGAACTCTGCACTGACCGATGAATCCGGCGGACATGGGGTGCCATAAAAAAAGCGCCCCGGACGTTTCCAGGGCGCTTTACTAAACCAAATTGCTTGCCTGCCACGCTTGCCTCGTGGCACCAACGGCTTGAATGCGTGCCGCTGACAGTTCAAACGTAGGGAGGTGTTTTCGCGCGGGGTGTAAGAACCTCTTTCCCAACGGGTGTAGTCTTGATGTCAATGGGTTGTAGGTCCATGCCGACACGGCTGGGCCTGGACATCTCGGGAAACCGATTCTGCATGTCTCAAAAACGCTGCACGCCTCAAAAAAACGAAAGCGCCCCGGACGTTTCCAGGGCGCTTCACTTAACCAAATTGCTTGCTAGCCACGCTTGCCTCGTGGCACCAACGGCTTGAATGCGTGCCGTTGACAATTCAAACGTAGATCGACCTTTTCTCAACGATTGTAAGACCCGCGCTTCATCCGGAGTAGTCCTCGGCTTACACCCTGTCGGAATGCAGCCCCCATGCTGTCAGAACGGGTCAGACCACGCCTTGGTCGATCATGGAGTCCGCCACCTTCACGAAGCCGGCGATGTTGGCGCCCCGGACATAGTCCACGCTGCCGTCAGCGTTCTTGCCATACTTCACGCATTGCGCATGAATGTCCTTCATGATGCGCTGAAGGCGTCCGTCAACCTCTTCCGACGTCCAGGAAAGACGCAGGCTGTTCTGTGACATCTCTAGACCCGACGTGGCCACACCGCCCGCATTGGACGCCTTACCTGGGGCGAACATCACACCGCCCTTCTGGAAGGCCTCTACGGCCTCCGGGGTGCAGGGCATGTTGGCGCCTTCCGCCACGGCCTTGCAGCCGTTGGCCACGAGGGCGGCAGCTTCGGCTCCGTCGAGCTCGTTCTGCGTGGCGCACGGGAACGCGAGATCGCACTTGAGGTCCCAAGGGTCCTGGCCCTCCCGGAAGCTCACGCCGTCAAACTCCGCCGCGTATTCGCTGATGCGGCCGCGGCGCGTCTCTTTGAGGTCCTTGATCCACGCCAATTTCTCCTCGGTCAGACCGGCGGGGTCGTGGATGCTGCCCTTGCTGTCGCTCAGGGCGATAACCTTTCCTCCCAAGCGAAGGCACTTTTCCGCCGCATGGAGGGCGACATTGCCGGAACCGCTGATGACGACCGTCTTGCCGTCGATGCCATCGTCCTTCGTGGCGAGCATTTCGGCCATGAAGTACGTGGCGCCGTAGCCGGTGGCTTCCGGTCGGATGAGCGACCCGCCCCAAGCCGGCTTCTTGCCGGTCAGGACTCCCGTGAATTCGTTGCGCAGGCGCTTGTATTGGCCAAACATGTAACCGATCTCACGACCGCCCACGCCGATGTCTCCTGCGGGCACATCGGTATCCGGGCCAATGTGTCGGGACAGCTCCGTCATGAAGCTCTGGCAGAAGCGCATGACCTCGGCGTCGCTTTTTCCTTTGGGATCGAAATCGGAACCGCCCTTTCCACCGCCCATGGGCAACGTGGTCAAGCTGTTCTTGAAGACCTGTTCGAAACCGAGGAACTTCAGGATACTGAGGTTCACGCTGGGGTGAAAGCGCAGGCCCCCCTTGTAGGGACCGATGGCAGAGTTGAATTCCACACGGTACCCGCGATTGACTTGAATCGCCCCGGTATCGTCCGTCCACGGCACGCGGAAGGAAATGACCCGTTCAGGCTCGATCATGCGTTCGAGCAAGGCATGGCCTTGATACTTGGGGTTCTCCTCGATGAAAGGAATGACGGTCTCTGCGACCTCTTCAACGGCCTGCAGGAATTCGGGCTCGTTGGGGTTTCGGCGATGGGCTTCGGCCATGAACGCCTGGACACTGGGGTGCTCCATGGTACAGTAAGGTGACGTTTCGATTGACGTGCGGTGCGAAAGTAGGTTCAAGCGGTTTCAGTCCCTATTTCAGTGCGACGAAGTTTATCAGCGCAGGACGGTGATGAACTCGGCCGTGATCACAGCGACCGGGTGCGACCGCCATCCACAGGCAGGTTGATGCCGCTGATGTACGCCGCTGCCGGGCTGCACAAGAAGGCTATGGCCGCACCGATTTCGTGGGCTTCTCCCAATCGGCGAAGCGGCACGGCCTGTGCCATTCCCGCCAATACTTCTGCTGGCGACTGCCCGGTCTTGGCTGCCTTGTTTTCGGCGATCTGGTCGAGACGCGCGGTCCGCGTCGCACCCGGAAGGACGTTGTTTACGGTAATGCCATCGGGGCCCAGTTCATTGGCGAGGGTTTTGGCCCAATTGGCCACCGCACCCCGCACGGTATTGGAAACCCCCAAGCCGTCGAGCGGCTGTTTGACCGAGGTGGAAATTACATTGACGATGCGTCCACCTCCTGCAGTGCGCATGCCGGGAAGAACGGCCTGAACCAAACGCTGATTGCAAATCAGATGCTGGGAAAATGCCGTGAGATAGTCTTCGGCATCGGCCGCATGGGCAGGTCCTCCCGGAGGTCCTCCCGTGTTGTTGATCAGGATGTCGACGGGTTGGGACTGGGCGACCGATTCCGCGGCTGACGCCACCTCATCCGGACGGGAAAAGTCCGCCACGACATGGCCATGACCGTCGCCTGAAAGCGTTTTCACCGCAGCGAAGAGTCGCTCCCCATTCCTCGCCATGAGGGTGCAGCGCGCGCCCAGTGCAGCGAGTTCTTGGGCCGCCGCAAGTCCAATGCCTTGGGAGGCTCCACACACCAAGGCGTGTTTTCCTTGAAGGTCCATCTGCATGGGCGCAATGTACCCCCGTATCTTCGTCGCATGTTGACTGGAATCCAACACCTCCATGGCGCCCTGCGCTGGGTGGTCCTCGCTCTTATGATTTTCTCCATCATCAAGGCCTTCGCCGGTATGTCCTCCAACCGATCCTTCGGGCCCGGCGATCAGAAAAGGGGCCTGTTTACGATGATTTCCCTGCACCTCCAGCTCGTCCTGGGCTTCGTTCTTTATTTCGGAAAGGGTTGGAGCAGCAAGCTCGGCAATGCCGAAGCCATGGGCAATACAGTCATGCGCTTCTTCTCGCTTGAACACATGGTGACCATGCTCATTGCAGTGGTGCTGGGCACCCTCGGACACAGTCTTTCCAAGCGTGCCTCCGATGACCGTACGAAATTCCGCCGCCAGGCCATCTGGTTCACGGTGTCGCTCGTGCTCATCCTATCGAGCATTCCCTGGCCTTTCCGCCCGGGCTTCGAAAACTACGGTTGGTGGTGAACAACAACTTTCTGCTGCTATTCCTGACCCCTCTGCTGATCTGGGGATGTGGGGCTGGCGATGCAACAGAGACCGGAGCCTCGGGGTCTCATCGCTCCGAAGTTTCGGAAGCGCAGGCCCGCAACCTGTACATCCGCAAATGCTCATTGTGCCACGGCGATGACGGCAAGCTGGGCGCCTCGAAGTCGCCCGACCTCAGTGTCTCGAGCATGTCCCTCGAGGAGCGAATCGCCCTGATCACCTACGGAAAGGGAACCATGCCCGGACAGAATGGCATCTTGAACAAGGCTGAAATCCAAGCCGTAGCCCGCTACATCGATAGCTTCCGGGAGTAATGCTCGAGAAACCCCTCGCACGAAAAGACGGCAAGCCGGAACGCGCAGTCCTTGTCGGTCTGGTCACCCGGGATCAATCTCGAGAACTGCTGGCCGAGTACCTCGATGAGCTCGAGTTCCTCGCCCGCACGGCCAATGCCGAAACTGTCCGGTCTTTCACCCAAGGTCTGGACCACCCGGACGTCCGAACATTCGTGGGCAAGGGAAAGCTCGAGGAAATCACCGCCTTCATCGAGGACAATGACATCGACCTGCTCATCTTCGACGATGAGCTGAGTCCGTCCCAGTTGCGCAACCTGGGCGAGGCCCTTCCCGAGACCAAGGTGCTCGACCGCGCCAACCTCATCCTGGACATCTTCGCCCAGCGCGCGCGGACGGCCCATGCCAAGACACAGGTCGAGCTGGCCCAATACCAGTATCTGCTGCCGCGCCTGACCCGCATGTGGACGCACCTGCAGAAGCAGAAGGGCGGCATCGGCATGAAGGGGCCCGGTGAGAAGGAGATTGAAACGGACCGCCGGATCATCCGCGACCGCATCAGCGCCCTGAAGAAGGACCTCTCGGCCATCGATCGACAAATGGCCACCCAGCGCGGCAACCGCGGCGCTCTGGTGCGCGTGGCCCTGGTGGGCTACACCAACGCCGGTAAGTCCACCCTCATGAACCGCCTTTCCAAGTCGGAGGTGTTCGCCGAGGACAAGCTCTTCGCCACCCTCGACACCACCGTGCGCAAGGTGGTCGTCCACAACCTGCCCTTCTTGCTGAGCGACACGGTCGGCTTCATCCGAAAGCTGCCCCACCAGCTCGTGGAGAGTTTCAAGAGCACGCTGGACGAGACCCGGGAGAGCGACCTGCTCGTGCACGTCATCGATGTGTCCCATCCGCAGTTTGAGGACCACCTGCGCGTGGTCGAGGAGACCCTCGCTGAAATCGGAGCGGGCACCCAACGCACCATGCTGGTCTTCAACAAGATTGACCAGCTCCGCGATCCAGAAGGCGAGGTGAACCGCGAAATGCTCATCGAAGGCCTGCGCCAGCGCTTCGTAGACCACGAAGGCCCCGTTCTCTTCCTCTCCGCCAAGACCAAAGAGGGCATGGACAGCCTGCGTGAAGTCCTCTACGCCGAGGTCCGGGAGTTGCACGTCCAGCGGTTCCCGCACAATCATTTCCTTTACTGACCATGAGACTCTTGCTCCTCTTCTTTGGACTTTGTCTGGGCCTTTGTGCTGCGGGCCAGGACGGGTATTTGCCCATGTTGCAATACGACCGGACCTGGTGTGGCGTCGAGGGGGGTTGGGTGCCCACGCCCGTGACCTACTGGGTGGAGAGCGACACCACCATCGCGGACGGCACCTTGTGGTACAAGGTGGCCATCCAATACGAGGGGAACGAAAACGTCGGGTTCGCCGGCTGGTTCCACGAGGATGTGGAAAATGAGCAGGTCTGGATGAGGTGGGACCTGGATTTGGATCCGGGTACGCTGTGGTTTGACTTCGGAATGGAGCCGGGCGATGTGATGGTGGCCCCGAATTGCGATTGGGTCGATATCACCTGCCTCGCCGTGGATTCCTTCACTTGGACCGATGGCACCGTCAGCCGCCGACTGAAGATGCAACTGCTTCCGGACAACCCTGAATTCGTGGAGTTCTGGATCGAGGGCATCGGATCGGAAAACGGGCCGATGGGACCGGCCGCCTATCTCTGCATCGCCGACTGGGACCCCCACGCAGCCTGCTTAGTGGAAGGTGGTCAGGTGCGCCATGACTTCGCCATGGACACGACGTGGCTGCCCGCCCATTCGGGCTGCATCGGAGGCGCAACCTCGGACATTTCAGAAGCGGTTGAAGCCGATGATGCCTTGACCTTGCGGGAGGGTCAACTTTTTTGGGAAGGAGTTCCGGGTCAAATCGGTCTCTACGATGTGGTGGGGCGCCAAGTGTCTACTCTGGAAGGTGAAGGCCCATGGCCCGCGCCCAGAAGGGGCATCCTCATCGCGGTGCTGCCCAATGGTCGCCCACAGAAAATCCGAATCGACTGAAGATGGCAAGAATTCGACAAGAACGCCTCGGCGCATTGCTACAGAAAGAAATCGGTGCGATTCTCCAGCGCGAAGGGTCCATTCGGTTCGGGGGACATTTCATCACCGTCACGACGGTCCGGTTGACGCCCGACCTCTCGCTGGCCCGGGTCTACCTGAGTTTCATGCCCATTGCCTCGGTCGGAAAACCGGAAGAGGGAATCGCCTTGGTCCAATCCGAGGGATACCACATTCGCAAACTGCTCGCAGGCCAAGTGGGGAAGCACCTCCGCAAAATGCCGGAACTGCGTTTTCTCCTCGACGACAGCCTGGACCGCTACGAAGAGATTGACGACCTGCTCAAAGACGACTGATTCCGAGGTCCGTCCTCATGGATTGCAGGGGATGCCAAAACCGCCCAACATCGCCAGGACATCGGATTCGGCCTTGGTAGAGGACAATGAAACCTTTGGTCCCTGTGGTAGCCAGGCAGGAGTGCAAGGAATCCATGCCTTCCCCCCAGCAGCCCATAGCACCAGACGTTGTCCGCATGGGAATGCAAAACATGTCGCATCTGCGCATCACGGCAGGTAAAGTTCAATGCAATGGCGGCGTGGCGCTAATTTGCCCACGTGAACGTACCGTTCCGCATCGCCCGCCGCTATCTGTGGTCCCGCAAGTCACAGCGCCTGATCCACCTCGTGTCTGGCATTTCAGTGGTGGTGGTGGCCGCCGTAGCCGCTGCCATGATTGCCATCCTGAGCGCATTCAATGGCATCGAGGACCTCGTGGAAGACCTGTTCTCGAGCCTCGATACGGAGCTGGCTGTCCTTCCCACCGAGGGAAGGACCCTCTCCGCCGCTTGGGTCGACACCCTTTCCGCCTTGCCCGGCGTGGCCCACGCCGGCGGTGTCCTCGAACAGGACGTGGTCATCCGCAGGCAAGGGGAGCCCATGGTCTGCACGTTGCTTTCATTCGATCTCGAGCACGCCCGGCAAACCCAACTCCATCGAAGGCTGCGCTCCACGGACGTTCTGCGGGAGGATACCCTGGGAGGGCCCTGTGGCTATGCGGGTCTCGGGGTAGCCCGTCAACTGCGTCTGCCCTATTCAGGCGATGCCCTCGCTTCGTTGACCGTAGCGGCGCCGCGCAGGGGGCGAAGCTTGGGATCCATGCGCGGCCAGAACCTCTTTGACGGAGGCATGGAAGATCGGATGGTAACCGGAGTGCTTCCCATTTGCGGTACGTTCTCGATCAATGCGGACATCGACTCCCGCACCTTGGTCGCTCCTCTTTCGTTCGCTCAGGAGGTACTGCAACGACCCGATGCTTTCTCCCGGGTAGAAATCGTTCCCGAGGCGGGCATGGCGCTGGAAACCCTTCGATCCACCATTGATGCACGTTTGCCGGAAGGGTTGCGCACCCGAACCCGTAGGGAAAAAAATGCGCTCATCCACGCCACGAGCCGCGCGGAGAAATGGGCCACGTTTGCCATTCTCAGCTTCATCCTCGTGGTCGCCGCCTTCAACATTCTGGCGGCCCTCACGATGCTCCTGATCGATAAGCGCCGCGACATCGGCACCTTGACGGCCATCGGTATGACCGGGCGGGAAGTCCGTCAAGTATTCAGCTGGCAAGGCGTTTTGATCAATGTGGTAGGCGCCGCCGCAGGCATCGGAATCGGCGTCGCCTTGGTGCTCCTGCAGGACCGATATGGACTGGTCAGGCTGGAGGGTGCCATGGTCCCTGCCTACCCCGTTGTGCTGAGGTTCTCAGATGTCGCCGGGGTCGCCCTGGTGGTACTGGGAATCGGAGGAACTTTCAGTGCGGCGATGGTCGCGTACCTCGTTCGGCGGTTGGCGCCGGATGCGGGCTAATTTTGCGCCATGGTCCGCATCGGTCCCATCGAACTCGGTGAATTCCCGCTCCTCCTCGCCCCCATGGAGGATGTGAGCGACCCGCCCTTCCGCACCCTCTGCAAGCTGCACGGCGCGGACATGATGTACACCGAATTCATCAGCTCCGAAGGCCTCATCCGCGATGCCGCCAAGAGCCGGCAGAAGCTGGACATCTACGAAAAGGAACGGCCCATCGGCATTCAAATCTTCGGTTCGGAGATCGATTCCATGCGAAAGGCGGCGGAGATTTCTGCTGCTTCCGGACCGGATGTCCTCGATATCAACTACGGTTGTCCGGTGAAGAAGGTCGCCTGCAAGGGCGCCGGAGCGGGCATCCTCCAAGACATCCCGAAGATGGTCTCGATGACCAAGGAAATCGTGGATGCCGTGGACCTGCCGGTCACCGTGAAGACGCGCTTGGGATGGGACGACAACTCCAAGTATATCGTGGAGGTCGCGGAACGTCTGCAAGACGTGGGCATCCAAGCCATTTCCATCCACGGCCGCACCCGGGCCCAGATGTACAAGGGAGAAGCCGACTGGACGCTCATCCGCGAGGTGCGCCAGAACCCACGGATGCAGATTCCCGTCTTTGGAAACGGAGATGTGGACACCCCTGAGAAGGCACTGGCCTATCGCAATGAATACGGTGTAGACGGCATCATGATCGGCCGTGGCAGCATTGGCAACCCTTGGATCTTCAACGAAATCAAGCACTTCTTCGCCACCGGGGAACACCTTACCCCCCCTTCTGTCCCCGACCGGGTGGAAGCCGCCCGAACCCACCTCGTCCACAGCCTCGAATGGAAGGGGGAACGGTTGGGCGTAGTGGAGATGCGGCGCCATTACGCGAACTACTTCCGGGGACTGCCGCATTTCAAGGAGCACCGCCTGGCATTGGTGACCGAGCCGGACCCTGCCGTTCTGCACACCCTGCTGGACGGCGTCTCCGAGGCCTATGCCGATGGCCTGACGAGGACGTAGATTCGCCGACGTGAAGCCCAATCCGTTGCAATCCCTCTCGCGCGCGCTCATCTTCTTGGGCCTCATTCTGGTGTCCACTGTCGTGGCTTCCGTGGTCGGCGAGTTCGCCGGTCAGTTGGTATTCGGAAAAAGCACCCTGTTGATACCCGGGACCACCCCGGAAGGCGAAGGCTTGTGGTGGCAACTGCACTTCTCCAACTTCTTCAGCCAGGCCATCGGATTTGGCGGTGCTGTATTCATCGCCCGCGCCATGTGGAACGGAGCCGTCCCTGTGGGCCTCAAAATGACGCCGCGGTCCCTCGGTCCCTTGGCGCTCTTGTTGCTTCTTCTCATGGTATTGGTCACGGGTCCAATCATGGCCGCGAGCTACGAATTGAATGTCGCCGCGATTCCCGAGGGCTCCATGCTTGAGCAGATGTTCAAGCCAATGGAAGACATGCTGGAGGCCCTCACCTCTTTTCTGGTGGAGGCCGATGGTGCAAAACGGATCGTGGTCATCCTCAGTGTCGCCCTGCTGCCCGCCGTATTCGAGGAATTGGCCTTCCGCGGAGCCTTGCAACCTCTGCTGGTTCGCGCCACGGGAAACCCATGGGTCGGCATTGTCCTCGCCTCCATCATCTTCAGCGCCATCCATTTCCAGTTCTATGGCTTCCTCCCCCGCGTTCTCTTGGGAATGCTGTTCGGCTGGCTGGCTTACAGAACCGGTAGCATCCTCCCGGGAATGGTGGCGCATTTCCTGAACAATGCGGGGGCTGCCATCACCCTTTGGATCACGGGCAGCATGACCGAAGACGTATTCCCTTTGGAGACCTGGACGGTTCTGCTCAGTCTGGCACTGACGGCGGGGACCGTCATCGCTTATGACCGGCTTCTGAAGCCCGCTTTCAGGGGGTTCCGCGCAAATTGAGAAAGGCCTCGGCGCTCAGCAGATCCTCAGGTGTGGTGATTTTCAAGTTGTGGAGATCCCCCTCCACCAATTCCACCTTTCCCCCTTGCGCTTCCCAAACCGATGCATCATCGGTGAAGACCGGAGTGTACTCCACATTGTAGGCCTCCCGCAAGGCTTCCACATCAAATACCTGCGGCGTCTGAACCGCCCTCAAGGCAGCGCGATCCAAGGGCGCATTGCCCGGGGTGTCCACCCGACGGATGGTGTCCTTTACCGGCACCACCGGTATGGCAGCCCCTTGCTTTCTGGCCGCTTCGAAGCAACGGCGAATGGTCGCGACCTCAACGAAAGGACGCACGGCGTCATGCACAGCCACCCAACCCGGGCCTTTGGGGAGGGCCTCCAGACCATTGCGTACCGAGTGGAACCGCTCTGCTCCTCCGGTCACCACCGAAGCGACCGCCATTTCTGGGGCTTCGGCCACCAGTTCATCCCACGTGGCGTGCAGGCTGTCGTGCAGGACGAGGACCACATGGAGGTCGGGCAGGGCTTCCCGAAAGCGATCGAGGGTATGAAAGATGACCGGCCGGCCCCCAAGCGGCAAAAACTGCTTGGCGACCGACCGGTGCATGCGGGTTCCCGTACCGCCGGCGACGAGGATCAGATGGTTCATCCGGCGGGATGGGCGATTACTGGGCCGCGGCGAAACGCGCAGCGACGGCGGACCAATCCACCACGTTGAAGAAGGCCGCGATGTAGTCGGGGCGGCGGTTCTGGTAGTTCAGGTAGTAAGCGTGTTCCCAAACGTCCAAACCGAGGATGGGGTGGCCACCACAGCCCACACCGGGCATGAGGGGGTTGTCCTGGTTGGCGGAGGAGCAGACCTCCAGCTTTCCGCCGTTGACGCAAAGCCAGGCCCATCCGCTGCCGAAGCGGGTAGCCGCTGCGGTGGAAAAGGCCTCCTTGAAGGCGTCAAAGCTGCCGAAGTCCCGGTCGATGGCGGCACCGAGGTCTCCACCGGGCGCGCCTCCGCCGTTGGGGGACATGCTGGTCCAGAAGAGATTGTGGTTGTAGTAACCGCCGCCGTTGTTCCGGACGCCGCCGTTGTCGGCGTTCTCGGCGCAGAGAGATTCAATGGACTTACCGGCCATGTCCGTGCCTTCGATGGCTGCGTTCAATTTGGCGGTGTAGCCTGCGTGGTGCTTGCCGTGGTGGATTTCCATGGTGCGCGCATCGATGTTGGGCTCGAGGGCGTCGTATGCATAGGGAAGTGCGGGGAGTTCGAAGGCCATGTTTTGGGGGTTGGGGGTTGTCTCGTAGAGGGTGTCAAATCTAATTCGCCTCGGATTCAGGTGCCACATCCGCCGCAGGGGCAGCGGGCATCTGTTCCAGAATGAAGTCCAAGGTATCGAAGGCATCGATGGCGCTTTGCCATCCACTGTCCCACTTCAGAGCGGCGCGGTGACCCGCTGACTCGCCCCACACATTGTGGGCAATGCGCTCAACGAGGCGGCGGCGGGTCAGGAGGAATGACCGGTCCCTGTCCTCCTCGGGATAGATCGTTTCGTCCAGCAAGGCGTCCACGCCAAGGTCCAAACCGTTGTTGACTGCGGTGAGGAAATCGGACACCTCGCCCGAGGCCAAAAAGTCCCCTCGACGCTCGCCTGTCAGTTGGAAGGCGTGCTCACGGATCCGCCCCGCATAGACCAGCTCGCGGTAGGAGGCCGGGAAGATGCCGGTGTCCAGCGGTACAAAAACGTCGGGCGCAATCCCCCCGCCTCCGAACACCTGCCGACCTGCGGCCGTCAAGTAGGCCAGTGAATCCACCTGACGAACACTATCAGCCTCGAGGTATTCGCCCCTCGCTTCGCGCTCGAGCCATTCGTCCTCGTAATCCACCCCGCGGCCATATGGGCGCTGGATGGACCGCCCGCTCGGTGTGTAGTAGCGCGCCACCGTCAAGCGGAGCGCGCCGCGATCCGCCACGGGAAACTCTTCCTGAACCAAGCCCTTTCCAAAGGTGCGACGACCGACCACCACGCCCCGATCGTGGTCCTGCATCGCCCCGGCGAAAATCTCACTGGCTGAGGCGCTGCCTTCGTCCACCATGACCACAAGCGGCTCGCTCAGATAGCGTCCGGGCCTCTCGGTCACGTATTCCCGCCGCGGCTGGGCGGCTCCCTCGGTGTACACGACCAACTCTCCTTTGTCCAAGAATTGCTCCACCATCGGAACGGCCGCGTGGAGGTATCCCCCTCCATTGCCCCTCAGGTCCAGGACAAAGCGATTCGCTCCCTGTTCGCGCAACGACCCCAGTGCCGCTTTGAACTCCTCGTGGGTGTTGCGGGCGAATCGAGTGACTTTGATGAAGCCGATTCCCCCTTCCATCAGTTCAGCCGAAACCACACTGTGGATGGGAATGCGACCCCTGCGGATATTGACACTCAAACTGTCCCCGTCCGTGCTCGGACGGAAAAGGCCCAGGCGCACCTCGGTGCCCGCTGGCCCTTTGAGCAGCTGCATCACTTTGCTGTTGGTCAAGCCCGTGCCGGCGATGACCGAGTCGTCCACGCTGACGATGCGATCGCCTGCGAGGATGCCCGCCTCTTGGCTCGGGCCGCCCGGAATCGGGGTCACGACCATGATGGTGTCCTCTCGCAGCAGGAATTCCACCCCGATGCCTTCGAAATTGCCTTCCATCGGCTCGGCCATGGCAGCGAGCTCCTCTGCGCTGAACCAATCGCTGTGCGGGTCCAGCTCATCCAGTATGGCGTCGATGGCCACCTCGGTGAGGCGCGAACGGTCCACCGGATCCACGTACATCCGGTCAATGCGGTCGAGCACGGAGGACAACACCTGTCCTGAAGGCATGTAGATCGGTGTCTGCAAGCTCCAGATCGGCTCTTCCCGGTCCAATCCCCGCCCGAGATAGGCGCCCAGCATCAGTGAGGCTCCCAAGGCGAGGGGGAGCCAGGCACGCGGCATGGGAGGGCGGTTAGTCGACATCCGTGAAACGTACAATTTCTACCCCTGCCTGGTTCAGAAAGCGCAGCCCTGAATCGTCTTTGTAGGCGTCCAAATAAACCAGACGGCGAATGCCCACCTGGTGAATGAGCTTGGCACATTCCCGGCAGGGTGACATGGTGATGTAGAGGGTCGCACCGGCTGCGGTATGGGACGAACGGGCCAGCTTGGTGATGGCATTGGCCTCGGCGTGCAGCACGTACCAATGGGTCTCGCCCTGATCGTCCTCGCAGGCGTTCGGAAAACCGCTCGGCGTGCCGTTGTAACCGTCGGAAACGATCATCCCGTCACGGACGATGAGCGCCCCCACCTGCTTGCGGGTGCAATGCGAGAGAGCGGCCCATTCCCGCGCCATGCGGAGGTAGGCCCCGTCGTATCGTTTCTGCTTCTCGCCGTCCACGGGGCGAAGGTAGCCCGCGTCATCCTTCTCCTGCCCCTCTTTGACCTTGGTTGGAAGAAGAGGGCCACCTTTGCCCCATGCGCATCTATACCCGCACCGGAGACGGCGGTGAGACCTCCCTCTTCGATGGCACCCGCGTCAACAAGGATGACGCCCGCATCGAAGCCTATGGCACGCTCGATGAATTGAACGCCGTCGTCGGCAGCCTGCTGGACCACAGCTCGCTTCAATCCCAGAGGGATGTCCTGCTCGACGTGCAAGACCACCTTTTTCGCATCGGTGGGATGTTTGCCGACCCCAACGGACCGCGCGAAGGACAGCCCCGCGTCGAGGCCCGGGCAGTAGAGGGCATGGAACGATGGATTGACGCACTCGAGTCTAACCTTCCGCCCCTTCGCCATTTCGTTCTTCCGGGCGGATCACCCTGTGTATCCGCCTGCCACCTGGCCCGCACCGTCTCTCGCCGCGCAGAAAGAAGGGCCGTGGCCCTGGACCGGCTGGTCGCACAGAGCGAAGTCGCCCTGCGCTACCTCAACCGCCTGAGCGACGCTTTTTTCACCTTGGGCCGATGGGCCGCACACGCCGAGAATGTGCGGGAAGAAAAGTGGCCGCGCGACTCTGAAAACCAAAGTTGAGCCGAACATTTTGCATCTGTTGCTCGTAGGGCTTGCACAGAATTGCGCCCTGTCTACTTTTGCCGCGCCCAAATGTGATTCAACATGTATTGGACACTTGAACTTGCTTCGTACCTCGAAGACGCCCCCTGGCCCGCCACAAAGGACGAGCTGATTGACTTTGCCATGCGCACCGGTGCGCCTTTGGAAGTCGTCGAAAATCTCCAACAGATCGAAGACGATCAGGAGACTTTTGACACCATCGAAGACATCTGGCCCGATTATCCTTCCAAGGAGGATTTCTTCTTCAACGAAGACGAATACTAGCATCCCTGCCCTTTGCAGGAGAAGCCGGTTCCTCATGGGCCGGCTTTTTTTTGCCCGGTTCAGCAAGCGGAACCCCGCGGTCGGAACCGGTAACAATGGGAAATGACCCCGTCTTCCCCGAGGGCTTCCATGGCCATGCCGGGAAAGGCCGCTTTCCACTCCTTTCTCATTTCCGACGGATTCAGGGTCAGGCATCGAATGATCTCGCCTTGGTCATCCTGCGAAAATGCCCAAAGCCCAGGCAAGCCCGAAGGCGGTTCTGAGCCACGGATGGCGGTACCCACAGCGTCCGGATCCAGAAAACTCCGAACCTCGAGGGGGATGTTCGATCTGCGAAGTGGCGCCATGGTAGCGGGATGCAGGATTCCCGCGCCCGCCTGGCTCATTCGCTCTGCCGTATCGTAGTCGAGTTCCTTGATGGGGCGGGCGAGGGGCCAACGTCTCGGATCACCTGTCATGACGCCCGGCACATCTTTCCAAACCACCAATCTCTCGGCACCCAATGCCTCAGCCATCAGTGCTCCGCTGAAATCTGAACCTTCCCTGCCCAAGGTGGTGGGAACACCGGTTGCCGTTCCCCCAACAAACCCTTGCGTCAACAGGATGTCGCTTGAGCTCATGGAAGATGCGGCCGCCCGAAGGCGCTGACCGGTTTCGCGGACATCCACCTCGGCAGATCGATGCGCGCCATTCGTCAGGAACATCTGCCATCCGGATTGCCAGTGGCTGCCCAAACCCAGGGCCTCCAGATGGCCGTGAACGATGCGTGTAGAGAACCGCTCGCCGAATCCAACGAGGGCATCGTAACCCGAATCCTTGATTGGACGACCGTTCAGACTTCGGGCTGTTTCCCGAAATGCGATACCATCCTCGTCCAGCAATGAGGCTGAAAGACCCAGTTCTTTCGCGATTTCGATATGGAACCGCCAAACGTCTTCGACCCCTTCATTCACATCGATCCCCGTTGGAAGGGCCTTCCAGACTTTCTCCAGCGCGTTGGTCGTCTTGCCCATGGCACTGACCACCACGGCCGTGTGATTCCCGCGTTGACAGATGGAGCGCAGAATGTGGCCTACGTTGCGCACCCCCTCCGCATCCTTCACCGAAGCCCCTCCGAACTTGTGGACCTCCCAGCTCATGCGCCTTCCGCCAAAGCTTTCAAAGCTGAACCTTCCAGTCGACCGTTGAGCCATTCACTGCTGACGTCCGCTTCCAAGGACTTGTAGAAGTCAATGGCGGGGGTGTTCCAATCCAGGACCTGCCACTGCATGTATGCGCAGCCTCGACGCACCGCCTCAGCGGCTACAGCGGCGAACAACTGCTTGCCATAACCCTTGCCGCGTTCAGATGCCGTGACGACCAGGTCCTCGAGAAACAAGCACCGCCCATTCCAAGTGCTGTATTTCTCGTAGTGTAAGGCAATCCCCACGACCTCGTCACGGTCGGCGGGCTCCACGACCAGAAGACCGTATGCGGGGTTCGGGCCAAAACCGTCGTCCCGAAGTTGTTTCTCTCCAATGTTCACCTCATCCAGTGCCCGCTCGTATTCCGCCAGTTCCCGGATGAGCGCATAGGTGCGGGGGATGTCCGCTTCGGTGGACTGTCTGACCCGTCCGGCTGCATTCATGGGTACAAACGTAGATTGCAGGGCGATATGCCCGAAGGAGTCAGCCCCATTGACATCGTGCTTGCCCTTCCCCTGCTCTGGGGTACGGTTCGAGGTTTCCGACGCGGATTGATCCTGGAGGTTACCGGCTTGGTCGCCTTGTTCCTGGGGGCGTACGCGGCTTTGTTCGGGTCCGATATCGCAGCGGAGTGGCTCGACGCCCACTATGCCATCGGCAAGGCTTACATCGGGCTGGTCTCCTTTGCTGTGACGTTTCTCGTCGTCGCCGTTGGCGTGCACTTGCTTGGGCGCATCCTCGAAAAAATCGTAGACATCACCGCCTTGAAACCCCTCGACCGCATCGGTGGAATGCTCTTCTCCACGGGGAGGGCTTGGCTTTTCTGGTCCATTATGCTGCTCGTGGTGCAAGGGTCCATTGGAACCGATTGGCTTCCCAGTGAATGGCTCACGGAAAGCCGAATCTGGCCGTGGTTGGACACCACCGCCCGGACCCTCTTGCCCCTCATTGACCCTTGGATTCCTGAATTCTGAGGCCATGGAACCCACCGCACAACACTTCATCGATTCAAGTGGATGAATCCAATGGAACAGGCCTTGCCCGTGCTCGAAACCACGTTCCGAAGGATGTCACCCCAGGACTGGATTGACCTGTACGAATCCGCTTTCAGAAGCTGACCTCCACTCCGAGATCGCGCCCCATCGCAACGATGCGCGCACCCAATTGGGTCCAGGTCTCTTCATAGGAAGCGCCTTCGACCCAATCGCCGCGGACCGAGAAGTAGAATTTGATTTTCGGTTCGGTTCCTGAAGGACGGGCCGTCACCAATGCCCCACCCTCTGTGAGGAACTGCACCACATTGGAGGCGGGCAGACCGTTCCAACCTGCCTGAAGGTCCCTGACCTCCACGATGCCTTCGCCGCCCAACGCGACAGGGGGGTGATTGCGGAACCCCGTCATCATTTCGCGGATCTCCTCGGCGCCTTTGATTCCCTCCCGCTTGAGGGAAACGAGGGCCTCGCGGTACATTCCGTAGTGGCGATGCAGGTCGCGAAGGCGATCGAGAAGGGTTCGGCCCCGGGTCCATTCCACGTGGGCGATTTCCGCAATCATGGCGGCGGCGGCAATGGCATCCTTGTCGCGAACCTCATCGCCGATCAGGTAACCGTAGCTCTCCTCTCCGCCTACAAGGAATTGACCTTGACCTTCCCGTGCGTGGATTTCGGCTGCGATCCATTTGAAACCGGTCAAGGTCTCCGCCACCGGAATATCGAAGGCCTCTGCGATTTCCGAAATCAGACGGGTCGTCACCACCGTTCGGGCTACGAAATCGCCCTGCTTGAAACCATCACTGTCCGCTTTGGTGCGCAAGACGTAATGGACGAGTAGCGAGGCCAACTCATTTCCATTGAGCAGCCTGAACCGACCGGCTTCATCCCGGACCGCTGCGCCCACCCGGTCAGAATCCGGGTCGGTCGCGAGGACGAGATCGGCGCCGGTTTCCTCCGCCCGATCGAGCGCCATCCTGAGGGCGCTGGCCTCTTCCGGGTTGGGCGAATCGACGGTTGGAAAAGCGCCGTCCGGTGTTGCCTGCGCCGCGAGTACCTCCACGTTGCGGAAGCCGCAGGCGGTCAAAGCCGGGGCCATGCTCACAGCGCCGGTGCCGTGAAGTGGAGAATAGACGACGCTGAGGTCCGATCCAATCTCGCGCAGTCCCGTATCCAAACGGTGCCCGGCGATGGCCGAGTAGTAATCTCGATCCAATTCCTCTCCTACGGTCTGAATCAAGGGGTCCCCAGCGTTGGCCCGCTTCACTGCTCCGAGCCCCTCCACTGCGCGCACCTTGGAGATGATGCCCTTGTCGTGCGGGGGAACGATCTGTCCGCCATCCCCCCAGTACACCTTGTAGCCGTTGTACTCCTTGGGGTTGTGGCTCGCGGTGATCACGATGCCCGCTTGACATCCGAGCCGACGGATGGCAAAGCTCAATTCCGGTGTGGGGCGCAAACCGTCGAATACGTATGCCCTCATGCCATTCCCGGCCAATACTTCAGCAGCGACACGGGTGAATTCATCGCTGCGGTGCCGACTGTCATGGGCAATGGCCACGGCGATTTCTCCCTGGCATTCTGCGGCGAGGTAGTCGGCCAGACCCTGCGTGGCCATGGCCACCACCGCGGCATTCATTCGATTGGTTCCCGGCCCCATGATGCCCCGCATTCCTCCCGTACCGAACTCCAATTCCTGATGAAAAGCCTCCATCAGTTCCGTCGTATCGGCACTGTCCAGCATGGCCTGAACCGCCTTTTGGGTATCCGAATCAAACGGTTCACGTGTCCAAGCCTCAGCTTTGGTCCGAATGGAGTCGATGTTCATGGAGGGGGAATTCAAAGAGGGTGGGTTTCCGCGAATTTCGCGTCGAGGCAGCGATTCAGGGCTACCTCCCACGAAATAGGCCTGCGACCCAGCCGGTCGAAAAAAGAGCGCTCGTCCAATTTGCTGTAGGCCGGGCGCTGGGCGCGGGTCAGAAATGCGCCGGAGGAGACGGGGTCCACGCGGACGTGGGGATGAACCCGATGCAAGATGGCCGAGGCAAATCCATGCCATGTTGTGATTCCCACATGACCGTAATGGTGGATTCCGGCCACTGCAGCGTCATCCTTCGCGCCCCTTCGAATCCAATGCAAGAGGTCTTCCGCGAAGTCGCCGACATGGGTGGGACACCCCCATTGATCGTTCACTACGGTCAACACCTCCCGCTCCGCACCGAGGCGCAACATGGTGTTCAAGAAGTTCCGCCCCTCCCGGTCGTAGAGCCAACCCACGCGAACGATCGAGGCGCTCGGAAGTGCCTCGAGCAGCGACTGTTCACCTTGGAGTTTGCTGGCCCCATATACCCCTGTTGGCCCGGTGGGGTCATTCGGTTGGTAAGGCGATTGGCCACGCCCATCAAAGACGTAATCCGTGCTGATGTGAACGACACGGATGCCGCGTTCAGCGCATGCTTTTCCGAGAAGGCCCGGCGCCACACCGTTGACCTGAAAAGCCAAATCTCCATGGTCCTCTGCGGCGTCCACAGCGGTATATGCCGCACAGCTGAGGACCACGTCGGGCTTCAGGTCATCCAACGCCTCCGGTATGGAAGAGGAATCGCCCAAATCCATCCGATGTCGACCGCAATCGATCAGGGTCAGGTCCCGGGCCACCTTCAAGGAAGCCGATGTAAGCAATCTGCCGCCCAATTGACCCGTTGTACCTGTGATCGCCACGCGCATAACGCAAAGAAAAGAGTTGTCTCCCTCTATTCTGGCACGCTATGTGTGTGGTCATTCACCAAACCACATTCACCATGCCTACCCATCACCACTCCTATGGCAAGGTCTCACTGAGGTCCCTTGTCCTGATTTGTTCACTACTCACAGCCCTTCCTCTGGCTCACAGCCAGGAGTGGGGCCTTGAATCGCGCTGCGGTAAACACCGCGGACGACCCTGTCAAGAGGGGGCATTCGAACTCTCCTTGGGCACCACCCTGCTGCCACAGGAGGTTGGAGAATGGAATGCCCGACCCCAGACGCATCTCGCCCTATTCAGTCGACAAAGAGGCCCTTTCAAACGCGGAATTCGGCTGGGAATGGTCGGACTCGGAAGCGGGGTATCCGAAGCAGATGAGCTCGATGGACACTCCATCCGTTACCGACAGTTTCTACCCGAATTCAGCGGGGTGATTCGATTCGAACCTTTCCGTGGGGGCTTCCGACCATTTTTGGAAGGTGAAGCGGGCATGTCCGCTTCCATCCTGGACGAAAGCACATTCAATGCTGAGGGCGACAGGACGCACCATAACATTTCCGAATTCCAACCCGGAATGCTGCTCGGCTGGGGCGCAGGAGCCCGATTCAAGATGGGCAAGACGGCCCTCCTCATTCTCCGCTATGGAGAACGCATCGGATCGCCACTCGATCTGATTGATCAGGACGCACAGGATTTGAATTCGACTGCGCAAAGACAAGACGTTTCGTTGGGGATGAGCTTCGCCTTTTGATCCTCAGGCCGCCCGCATCGCCTCCACGGGATCCATGCGGGCGGCCTGAAGGGCGGGGGCCAGGCCGGCGATGATGCCACTCACCACCGCGATGCCAAGGCCCAGCAAGAATCGGTCCGGGCCGAAAATGAGGGAGAAACCCTCCGAGAGCGCATTCACCGTGAGTACCAGCAAGCCGACGGCCAACAGGGCGAGGAGGGCACCGATGAGGCAAAGGGCAACCGCCTCGGTGAGAAATTGAGCCAGCACAAAACTCCGCTTGGCACCCAAGGCTTTTTGGACCCCGATCAGCGGCGTCCTCTCCTTGACGGAGACGAACATGATGTTGGCCACGGAAAAGCATCCAATGAGGATGGCAAAGGCTCCGATGAACCATACACCATATTCCACGCGACCGAAGAGGACATCGATGAAGGCGGTCAACATTTCCACCTCGTTCACGGCGAAGTCGTTTTCATCCCGCGGATGCAGCCGACGCAATGGACGGTAGGCCGCGATCACCTCACCCCTCAAAGTCTCCAGGTCCACACCTTCCTTGGCACGAATCAAAATGCTCGCCTTGAGCGCCCTGAAATTCAGGAGTTGCTGACCGAAGGTGACCGGAATGATGACCAGATCATCTGAACCCTCGCCGACGACCGAGGTACCCTCCTGCGCCAGCACTCCAATGATCCGGAGCTTCCTGCCGTCCAGTGTGCAGGACTTTCCCATGGGGTCCTCCCCGGGAAAGAGCCGATTCACGATTTCGCGACCGACCAAAGCCACGGGTGACGCGGCTTGCATCTCGCGAGGCGTAAAAAACCTTCCCTCCTCGATGTCCAGCTCGATGGCATCGAGGTAATCCAACGTAACCGCTCCCAATCGCGCGCCCTGAAAGCTGCTGCTTCCGCGCTCGAGGTTCGCCATATTGCCCGTTTGGAAAGCCACAGAACGGGCGGAGCTCAAGCGCTCCCTCAGCAACTCGGCATCCTGCAGGGTGGGGTCCTTTCGAACGGCATATTTCCACCATGGGTAATCCGAAGAGAAGGTCCAAGGCATCTTCTCCACGAACAGCACATCGCTGCGCACCGAGCTGAAGATGCCTTTCAGGTTTTCTTCCAAGGAGTCGGAGACCGCAAAGACAGCGGTAATCATGAAGATGCCGATCATCACCCCCAGCAAGGACAGAAGGGTCCTGAGCTTGTTGGTCACCAATGCCTGCCAAGCCTGGATGAAACTCTCTGCGAACAACCTGCGGGTCATGTGTTCCAAAACTACGGTCCACGCGGTTTGAGCAGGACCTTGGCGTAGGCTAATTTCGCCCTTGCTCCGACCCCCAAGTTCCATGGACCGACCCATTCGCCGCGCACTCATTTCCGTCTTCCACAAGGAGGGCCTTGCTCCCATCGTCGATCGGCTGAATGCCCACGGCGTGGAAATCCTCTCTACCGGTGGAACACAGAGGGCCATAGAAGCCTTGGGCGCCGATGTCACCCCTGTGGAGTCCATCACCCACACCGCGGAAATGCTCGGCGGCCGGGTCAAGACCCTGCACCCCATGGTCTTCGGAGGCATCCTCGCCCGCCGGGATTTTGCGCCGGACGATGTCGATGTCGCCGACCACGGCATTGGCCCTATTGATCTCGTGATCGTGGACCTCTACCCCTTCGAAGAGACGCTGGCATCAGGAGCGGAAGAAGGCGAAATCATCGAGAAAATCGACATCGGCGGTATCGCACTCATCCGAGCGGCGGCCAAGAATTTCAGGGACGTAGTGTGCATTCCGTCGCGCGGGCAGTACGCCGATCTCTTAGAAGCCTTGGGGAATGGAATGTCCACAAACCTGGACTTCCGCAGACGGATGGCGGGTGCTGCTTTTGGCGTCTCTTCAGGGTATGACGCCGCCATCGGCCAATGGGTGCGGGAAGGTGGAAATGCAGAAGTCCTGTCCGTTTTGGAATCGACAAGGACCCCTTTGCGCTACGGAGAGAATCCGCACCAACCCGGAGCCTTTTTCGGGGATCTGGCGGGGCTTTTCACCCAGCACAACGGCAAGGCGCTCAGCTACAACAACCTGCTCGACGTGGATGCGGCGGTGCAATTGATGACCGAATTCAGGGACGGTGCCCCGACGGTGGCCATCCTCAAGCACAACAACGCTTGTGGCCTCGCGACACGTGCTTCCCTTTCAACTGCCTATGCAGATGCCCTGGCCGGAGATCCGGTTTCTGCCTTTGGCGGCATCGTCATTGCCAACCGTCCCATGGACCTGGAGACCGCAGAAGCACTCCACTCCTTGTTTTGCGAGGTTGTCATTGCGCCTTCCTTCGCTCCAGAGGCACTGGCGGTATTGAGCGGAAAGAAGAACCGCATTCTCCTGGAACAACGCCATTGGCCAGAGGCCCATCGCATGGTGCGAAGTGCGCTCGGCGGCTATCTCGTTCAGCAGCCCGACGGACAAGTCGAGGGCCCTGCCGACTTCAGCTGTGCCACAAAGGCCCAGCCTACTCCCGAACAGATGGAGGACCTCGCCTTCGCCTTGAAACTCGCCAAACACACGCGCTCCAATACCATCGTCCTCGCCAAGGAAGGCCAATTGCTCGCCAGCGGAACGGGCCAGACTTCCCGCGTGGACGCGCTGAATCAAGCCGTCGACAAGGCCGGGCGCATGGGATTTGACCTCCATGGTGCCGTCATGGCCAGCGACGCTTTCTTCCCCTTCCCCGACTGCGTGGAAATAGCGCACAACGCGGGGATTGTCGCCGTGGTTCAACCGGGTGGATCCATCAAGGATGCGGAAAGTATTTCCTTCTGCGACGCCCATGGAATGGCCATGGTCATGACGGGGGTGCGCCACTTCAGGCATTGATTCCGCGCGGCGGTTTCTTTTTTTTGGGCTTATTCACCATCCAACATGTTGATTCTTCTGCAACACGTGGTGTTCTGAGCCCGTTATTCCACCAATTTTGATGGCAATGGGCTTGTTCAACTTCTTCATGCAAGAGATCGCCATCGATCTCGGAACTGCCAACACGGTCATCTACTACGAAGATCAAGTCGTGGTGGATGAGCCGTCCATCGTTGCGAAGAACCGTGCATCCAACAAAACGGTGGCCATTGGGCGGCAAGCCCAGCAGATGCACGGAAAGACGCACGAGAACATCAAGACCGTGCGGCCATTGAAGGATGGGGTCATCGCCGACTTCCAAAGTGCGGAGGACATGATCAAAGGCATGATCCGCATGATTCAGCGCCGGAGAAGCCTGTTCAATCCAACCCTGCGGATGGTGATTTGCATCCCTTCTGGCATCACCGAAGTGGAGAAACGCGCGGTCAAAGACAGCGCGGAGCACGCCGGGGCCAAGGAGGTTTTTCTCATCCACGAGCCCATGGCCGCCGCCATCGGTATAGGCATCGATGTGGAGGAGCCCATGGGCAACATGATCATCGACATCGGCGGCGGAACCTCTGAGATTGCCGTCATTGCGCTCGGCGGCATCGTTACCGACAAGAACATTCGGGTTGCCGGTGATGAATTCACCCAGGACATCGAAGAGTACATGCGCCGCCAGCACAACATCCTCGTGGGTGAGCGAACGGCGGAGCAGATCAAAATCGAGGTAGGAAGCGCACTGACGGAGCTCGACGAGCCACCGGAGGACTACGCGGTGCGCGGTCGCGACTTGATGACGGGCATTCCAAAGGAAATCCTCGTGAGCTACGCGGAAATCGCCATGGCGTTGGACAAGTCGATCAGCAAGATTGAGGAGGCCATCCTCAGCTGCCTTGAGAACACCCCACCCGAGCTGTCGGCAGACATATACAAAACCGGTATTTATCTCGCAGGTGGAGGCGCCTTGCTGCGCGGGTTGGACAAGCGAATCAGCTCCAAGACCCGCCTTCCTGTGCATGTGGCGGAGGAACCGCTGCGGGCAGTAGCGCGCGGAACGGCCATTGCATTGAAGAACGTTGAGAATTTCGCCTTCCTGATGCGCGAGTGAGGCCGGCCTTCCGATGCGGAATCTCTGGCTGCTCCTCCAACGAAACGCGTTTGCCCTCGCCTTCATCGCCTTGATGGCGTTATCCCTTTCCGTGCTCTTCAGAAACAGCGGCGCGGCGCGGTCCAGTTGGTATCGACAGACCGGTAGCATTGCATCCCGTGTGGAACAGCAGCGAAGCCAGTGGTCCAATTACCTGCACCTTTCCGAACAGAATACAAGACTCGCCCGTGAGAATGCGGCCCTCCGGTCGCGCCTTCTTTCCATGGAAATCACAGGGGATTGGCGGGTGGACTCCCTGCGCGGATGGGGCGTACGGGAAGGGACACTCATCAAGGGACCGGACGGAACTCCCCACTCCTTCGCCCTTGCATCCCCGGGAGAGGACGGTGCCATCTCACCGGGTATGGGAGTCCTTGCCGGAGGGTCAGCTTACGGGACTGTGGAGGATGTCGGAGAGGCGCACTGCCGCATCCTGACGCTCATGCACGCAGCCTCCCACTGGAGCTGCCGCATCGGAAGAAACGGTCCTGTTGCTTCATTGAGCTGGGACGGAAAAGACATGGGAAGGCTCTTGCTGGAAGATGTGCCCCGCCACGTCATGGCGGAAGCAGGCGACACCGTCTTCACTTCAGGCTACGATCTGCGATTTCCACCGGGCATCCCCATGGGTTTCGTGTTGAGTACGGACCGGACTTCGGGTGCGGACTTCGTGTCCATCGACGTGGATCCTGCTGTGGACTTCCGGACCACCCGCTACATTGACATCATCTTGAGTCGCTCGGATTCCGAACGGGTCGAACTCGCCCTTCCTCAGGACCTCCCATGACGGTGTTGCGCATCATACTCCTCGTGGTCTTGCAGGCTTTAATGCTGCGGGATGTCGCTCCCTTTGGTGAGTGGACACAGCCACAATGGGCGCTCTGGGCCTTGCTTCTCATTCCCCCTCACTCGGGACCTTTTGGAAAACTGATCGCGGGATTCGCCATGGGATTGGGATTGGACCTCGCCATGGGGTCCTACGGTCAGCACATGGTGGCCGGCACCCTGCTCGGAGGGGTATTGCCCACCCTTCACCGGTTGCTCGCTCCGCGAGAGGGCTATGAAGTAACGCACCAGCCTACGCTTCGGGACATGGGCTCCACTTGGATGCTCGGATATCTGTTCCTGTCTGCTCTGATCTACCATCTTGCCCTGATGGTGGTTTCCCATTGGTATTGGCATCTGATTCCGAGCGCCTTCCTTCCGGCATTGACCAGCGCCATGTTCACCACGTTGTGCTGTCTGATGCTCCACATGATGGTCTACGCACCCGAGAGAAGAAAATCCGGGATCTGATGGACACGCGATTCCGCACCGTGGTCCTGTTGATCCTGTTCTTTACAGGTGCTTTTATCCTACGTCTCACAGGGCTTCAGTTGTTGCAACCCGAATGGAAGGACAAGGCGTTGTCCCTGACGAGCGACAGGCAATCCATCCCACCCAGCCGCGGGTTGATGTTCGACCGCAACGGCTTGTTGCTCGTGGGTTCACGGGCCGTCCATGACTTGATGGTGCTTCCGCGGATGTTGCCATCCGACCTGGACTCCAATTTGGGTGCCGTGGCGGAATGGGCAGGCATGTCCGAAGAGGCGCTGGATAAAGCCCTCAACAAGGCCAAGAGATACAGCCGGTACAAGACGTCCACTATCCGAAAGGGAGTCGAAGCGGAAGAGTATGCGCGGATGGCCGCTACCCTGTTGGAGTATCCGGGTTTCTCGTTCCGTACACGACCCTTGCGCCACCACCTTTATGAAGCAGCGGGGCACCTGATTGGAGAGTATGCGGAAGCCACCCCATCGGACCTGGAAATGGACCCCTTCTACCAATTGGGAGACCACATTGGAAAGTCTGGCTTGGAGAAGGTCTACGAACTGGAATTGCGCGGTGTAAAGGGAAGGGCCTCCGTGGCGGTGGATGCGCGCAACCGGGTGCGCAATGCCGACCTCGCCGTACCGGAGAATCGCCCGGCCGAAGCCGGGCTCGACATCACATTGACGGTGGACCTGGACCTGCAGCGGCTCGCCGAACGTCTGATGGAGGGAAAAAAGGGCAGTGTGGTCGCCATTGAACCCCGGAGCGGGGAGGTTCTGGCCATGGTGTCCGCTCCCTATTTCAATCCCAACATGCTGGTCGGTACTCAGCGCGGCGATTACTATGGTCATTTGGTCACCGACCCCGAAAAACCCCTGTTCAATCGGGCCATAAAGGCCACCTACCGACCGGGCTCCATTTGGAAAATGGTGCAGGGCCTCATCGCCATGCAAGCGGAACAGATTGGCCCTTGGACGCGCTTCGATTGTGACCGGACCATCATCGGCTGCCATGGGGCACATACCCGCGACAACCTCAAGGAAGCCATCGTTCACAGTTGCAACCCGTATTTCTATCGCGTCATGCAACGCGTGGTGGGCTCAGCAGAGGGCCTTTCCCGATTCGATCGGGCCGCCCTCGGATTGGATTTGTGGCGCGAGAAGGTGTTGTCCTTCGGATTTGGCACCTCATTGGGGAGCCGACTTCCCGGCACTTCTGCCGGCAACATTCCGGGCAGCGCGGACTACGACCGCGTTTATGGTGCTCGGCGATGGGATTTCGGTACGATCTACTCCATCGCCATTGGCGAGGGCGAGTTGCTGACTACCCCCCTTCAAATGGCGAACCTGGCCGCCACCTTGGCCAACAGAGGCTGGTACCGCCTACCGCACTTCATCCGGTCCGTGGCTGATCGGGGCAAGCCATCCGGACTGGGTATCCGCCTGGAATCCGGGGTGGATTCGGTTCATTTTGAGACCGTGACCCGGGCCATGCGCAACGTAGTCGACGACGCCTCCGGCACAGGTCGTCGGGCCCGAATTCGAGACATCGCCGTTTGCGGCAAAACCGGAACAGTCCAAGACGAACCGCGCAAGGACCACTCGGTTTTCATCGCCTTTGCGCCGGAGGAGAATCCGCAGATTGCCTTGAGTGTCTACGTTGAGAATTCGGGGTTCGGCGGGGAATGGGCAGCCCCCATTGCGGCCCTGCTCATCGAACAGTACCTCACGGATTCCATAGCCAACACCCGACGACTCCATCGGATTCTTCAAGCTGACCTCTCCGACCCCTACCCGAAACCCAAACCCGCGCCTGCGGTGCAGCCCGCGCCCGCGGCACCGGATACGGGCACCGCAAATCGTCCATGACCCGCAATTCGGACATACGCCGCAACATCGATGGGTTGACCATCCTGCTCTTCCTGTTGCTCGCTGTCATCGGCTGGGTCAATTTGATATCCGCCGCCACGGGACCAGACGGTGCGGTCGAGTGGGGACTCGGCACCCTTCACGGAAAACAAGGCCTCTGGCTCTTGGTCAGCCTCATCCTCGGCTTCCTCGTCCTGCAGATCGAAGGCACCTTCTTCGTGCGAACGGCTTGGCTGAATTACGGTGTGACTTTGCTGCTCTGCGCGCTGGTGCTGGTCATAGGGAAAAAGGTGGGCGGCGCCCGGTCCTGGTTCGGGTTCGGCAGTTTTGGTATCCAACCCTCGGAATTCGCCAAGATGGGGGCCTCCATGGCGCTGGCCTGGTATTGCTCGCAGGAGGGAGGGCTGAAGGCCTTCGGCCAACAGATTCGGGCGGCCATCATCGTAGGAATTCCCGCAGGACTGATCCTGCTGCAACCCGATGCTGGAACAGTATTGGTCTTCTTGGGGTTTGTCTTTGCCATGTACCGGGAGGGCCTCAGCGGAGCTGTGCTGATCGTCGGGTTCGCCGCTGTGGTGATGGCGGTGTTGACCATCTTATCCGGAGCCGGTGACTTGACCTATCCTTTCATCGGTGAAGCCAATGGCATCTATCGATTCTGGATGTTGTTCGCAGTGCTGGGCGCGGCGGGTATCGCCATCCTGCGCAATGCCACACTGCCGCGATACCGGACCCGGGTCACCACCCGAGCCATCATCTCGGCCGTAGTTGCCCTTCTTTTTTCTCTGGCCATGCACCTGGCGCTGGAAGAGGTGCTGCGCCCTCACCAGAGGGAGCGCATCCAAGTTCTGTTCGGGCTGGAGGTCGATAATCCAGATGCAGACTACAACATTCGCCACGCGAAGACCGCCATCGGATCCGGCGGTTGGACCGGCATGGGATGGAGAAAAGGCCCCATGACGGGATACGGCTTCGTACCGGAACAGGAAACGGACTTCATATTCTGCGTCTGGTCCGAAGAGCGGGGTTGGCTGGGCTCCGTGTTCTTCATCGTCCTGTTCGCAGCGTTCATTCTGCGCATCCTCTTCCTGGCGGAACGACAACGCAGCGCTTTCACCCGGGTATACGCCTACGGGGTCGGTGGTATCCTCTTCATGCACATGCTGATCAATGTGGGCATGGTCCTGGGATTGGCGCCGGTTATCGGAATACCTCTGCCCTTCATGAGCTATGGTGGATCCAGCTTCATGGCTTTTTCACTGATGATCGCCATCCTGATCCGCCTCGACGCAGAACGTTTCAGCGTCCTGCGTTGAAGTCGTCCACTTGAAATGAAGGGGGCTGTCGCAACATCAGAGGCCCAGAAGCACCTCCATCGGGTCTTTTGACCCGAAGAGCATGCGCTCCGGGTTCTCCAGCATCTCCTTGACGGCCACGAGGAAACTCACGCTTTCCTTCCCGTCGATAATTCGGTGGTCGTAGCTGAGGGCCACGTACATGATGGGGCGCACCTCGACTTGGCCGTTGATGGCCACCGGGCGCTCCACAATGTTGTGCATCCCCAGGATGGCGCTCTGCGGCGGGTTGATGATGGGGGTTGACAGCATGGAGCCGAAAACGCCACCATTGGTGATCGTGAAGGTGCCGCCGGTCATCTCGTCCACCGTGATCTCGCCGTCGCGGGCACGGATGGCGAGCCGCTTGATTTCCGCTTCGATCTGGTCCAGGGACATGCTTTCCGCATTGCGGACTACAGGTACCATGAGACCTTTGGGTGAGCTTACCGCGATGCCGATGTCCGCGTAATCGTGCACGATCATCTCTTTGCCGTCGATCATGGCGTTGACCGCGGGATAGAGCTCGAGGGCAGAGGTCACTGCCTTCGTAAAGAAGCCCATGAAACCCAGGCCGACCCCATGGGTCTCCTTGAACTGGTTCTTGTACTTCTTGCGGAGGTCCATGATGGGCTTCATGTCCACCTCGTTGAAGGTGGTCAGCATGGCCGTCTCGTTCTTTACGCCCACGAGTCGCTCGGCCACTTTGCGGCGGAGCATGCTCATCTTTTCCCGGCGCGTATCACGGCTGCCGGACCAACCGGCACCCGGCAGATTGGGCTGAGGCACTCCCGCTGCCAATGCGGCGAGGACGTCCTGCTTGAGCACGCGGCCCCCGGGTCCCGTTCCGGACACTTGGCCCGCCTTCAGGCCGGCCTCGTCCATGAGCTTGCGTGCCGCCGGAGAGGGGTGCCCAGCGGCATGCCCTGTCGGAGTGGGTGCCGGTTTGGGAGCGGATGGGGTAACCGGTGCTGCTGCCGCCGGCGCTTTAGCCGGTTGAGGGGCGGCCGCAGGGACGGCCGCAGGGACGGGAGCTGGAGCTGCTGCTGGCGGGGCGGCATCCGCAGGAGCCTCAACGTCCGTATCAATCAAACAAACGACGGCGCCGACCGCCACGGCATCGCCTTCTTCTGCCTTCAAGGTGATGGCGCCTGCCACCTCTGCCGGCAATTCCAGGGTCGCCTTGTCGCTGTCGACCTCGGCGATGGCCTGGTCTTTGAAGACGTAATCGCCATCGGAAACCAGCCAGGTGGCGATTTCCACTTCCGAGATGGACTCCCCCGGGCTGGGGACCTTCATTTCAAGAACGGGCATGGGCTGTGGGTCGAAGGGTGAATCGATTGGAGTTCAAGGTCGTCATCCGAGTTGGAAAACCGAATCAATCACGGCCTGATGACGTTCGGAATGGACAACGGGGCTGCCCGCTGCTGGACTGGCGGATTCCGGGCGGGCGAAAAAGTGGGTCACTCCCGGTCCGAACCTGTGAAGGTGAGCAAAGGCGCCCATATTGGCGGGCTCCTCTTGGGCCCAGCACAGGGTCGCTCCTTCGTAGCGGTCGAGCAAGGCGCCGAGCTCGGCTGTGGGGAAGGGGTACAATTGCTCGAGGCGCACCAAGGCAACCGTGTCCATCTCCCCCGCCTGAACGCGCTTCTTGCGCTCTTCCAGAAGGTCGTAATAGAACTTACCCGAGCACAGCACCACGTGCTTCACGCTGTCCGCTGAGCTGCCACCGCGCTGGGGGTCGTCGATGACAGGACGGAACCGCCCCTCCGCGAGGTCCGCCATGGTGCTGACCGCATCAGGATAACGCAATAGCTTCTTTGGGGTGAAGACGACAAGCGGCTTGCGGAATGGCCGCAGGACCTGGCGGCGCAAAAGGTGGAAATGATTGGCAGGGGTGGTGGGATTGGCCACCTGGATGTTGTCCTGGGCGCACAGTTGGAGGTAGCGCTCCATGCGGCCACTCGAATGCTCGCTGCCCATGCCCTCGTAGCCGTGCGGCAGAAAGAGGGTGAGGCCGTTGGGCGCATTCCACTTGTCCTCACCGGCGGTGATGAACTGGTCGATGATGATCTGCGCCCCATTGTTGAAGTCGCCAAACTGTGCCTCCCAGATCGTCAGGCCCTCAGGTGTGCCATAGGCATAGCCGAAGTCGAAGCCCATGACCCCGTACTCACTGAGGTTGGAGTTGTAGATGGAAAGTTCCGCCTGACCCTCTTCGAGGTGGTTCAACGGAATTCGCTCTTCTTCCGTGTCCTCGGTCTTGACGACGGCGTGGCGGTGACTGAAGGTGCCGCGCTCCACATCCTGGCCGCTCAAACGAACCGGATGGCCCTCTGCCAACAGTGTTCCATAGGCGAGCAATTCACCGAGACCCCAGTCCAGTCGGTCTTCTCGGACCATGGTGTGCCGATCCTTGAAGAGCTTCCGGACTTTGCGGAAGTAATTCTTGTCCTCCGGAAGGCTGCACAAGGCATCGGCCAATTGACCCAGTCGCTCCCGATCGAAACCGGTCCACACTTCCATGGCGTCGTCGCCCGGTTGCTTCATCCGGTAATCGCCCCACAGCTTCTCCAGGAAATTGGTGACGTGGATCTTCTCGGTAGACTTGGCTTCCTCCATCGCCACATCGAGTTTGTCCTCAATTTCCTTGCGCAGGGATTCGGCTGTGACGCGGTCCATCAGACCTTCTCCCTCCAACTGTTGCAGGTACAACTCCCGGGCATTCGGGTGCTGCTGGATGGCCTTGTAAAGTTTGGGTTGGGTGAACTTGGGCTCGTCGCCTTCGTTGTGCCCGTACTTCCGGTAGCCAAGCAGGTCGATGAAAACGTCCATGTGCCAACGCTGGCGGTACTCGAGCGCGATTCTCACCGCGGTCACCACCGCCTCGGCGTCGTCGGCGTTGACGTGGAAGACCGGACAATGCGTGGCCTTTGCTACATCCGTGCAGTAGATACTGGAACGCGCATCGAGATAGTTGGTGGTAAAGCCCACCTGGTTGTTGACCACCAAGTGGATGGTGCCGCCCGTGCGGTATCCATCAAGTTGGGCCATCTGCACCATCTCATAGACCACACCCTGTCCCGCCACAGCCGCATCGCCGTGCACGAGGATGGGCACCACCGCATCCTCGTTCTGGTGTTCGCGGTCAATCCGCGCCCTGGCGATGCCCTCGACCACCGGATCAACGGCTTCCAAATGCGAAGGGTTCGGTGCCAAGGTGATATGTATGGGCACTCCGGTATCGGCCACCATGTCGGTGCTGTAGCCCATGTGGTACTTCACATCCCCGTCGAAGTCATCGCCGTGGTCAAACGCTTTTCCGGCGAACTCCTTGAAGATGTCGGTGTACGGCTTGTTGAGGATGTGGGCCAAGGTGTTCAGGCGCCCGCGGTGGGCCATACCGATGATGAACTCCTTCGCACCCAGCTCCGAACCGCGCTCCACAATGGCGTCCAGCGCAGGCAGCAAACTCTCGCCCCCTTCCACGCTGAAGCGCTTCTGGCCGACGAATTTCTTCTGGAGGAACTCCTCGAATACGGTCGCCTGGTTGAGCTTCTTGAAAATCTGCTTCTTCTCCGCCTCACTCAAAACCGGTCGATTGACCAACTCGATGTGCTCCTTGAACCAGTTCCATCGCTCCGGCTCGCGGATGTACATGAATTCGATTCCGATGGAGTGGCAGTAGGTCTCTTCGAGGTGAGCGATGATCTCGCGCAAGGACGCAGGGCCTATTCCCACCTCACTGCCCGCCTCGAAAACGGTATCCAGGTCGGCCGTTTCCAATCCAAAATGCCCGATGCTCAAATCGGGGCTGTAGTCCCGCCGGGCCCGCACAGGGTTGGTGCGCGTGAAGAGGTGGCCTCGTGTGCGGTAAGCGTGGATCAAATTGATGACCCTGAATTCTTTGGGGCCCACCGCCGCCGGTGAAGCTGAGCGGGTCTCAGACGAATCCGCGCTCCTTTGCTCCAGTGTCTCCTCACCATAAATGCGTTGGGCGAAATCGAATCCAAGGAAAAAATGACGCCACGTAGGGTCGACCGAGTTGGGGTCGTCGAGAAATCGCTGGTACAGCGCCTCTACGGCGGCCGGCTCGGCGTTGCTCAGATGGGAATGGAGGTCCATGAAGGTGCAGGTCCTGCCTGCAAAGTTAACCCGGCATGGGTCCCATACACACGCCTGTCCGGGCCGTTTTCACCAAAGAATTTCAGGTCAATTCAAACGGGCGGTGACCATGGCGGCGACACCGTGGAGCAGAGCCAATGCGGCCTCTGACCCCTTTAAGGCTTGGGGCGTTGCGGCCTTCATGCGGGAGAGTGCTCCTTCGGCGAGGGTGACCTGCCCAGCCATGGCGTCGCGAAGCTCCGCATCGACACCCAAACGGCGGTAGAGGTTGAGGACGCGCTCCACCTTGCCCTCCCGCTTGTAACCGAGCTCCGCCAGCAGGGCTTCCCGATCGGTACCCTGCGCCTTTTCCATCGCTCGGATGAGCAGGAAGGTCTTCTTGTCGGCGAGGATGTCGCCACCGACCTGTTTGCCGAAATTCTCCGGGTTGCCAAACGCGTCGAGGTAGTCATCCTGCAATTGGAAGGCCAGGCCGACGTGCAGGCCGAACTCGTACAGCGCCTCGCGAACGTGGGAATCCGCGCCGGCGGACGAGCCCCCCATATCGATGGCAGCGGCCAATAGCACCGAAGTCTTCAGCCGGATCATCTCCATGTACTCTTCGAGCTCTACATCGCTGCGGGACTCGAAGGCCATATCCTGCTCCTGGCCTTCGCACACCTCGAGGGCGGTGCGGTGGAACACGCGGAGCAACTCCGGGAGGGCCTTGTGAGGTGCTTGCAGCAGAGCCTCACAGGCGATGACGTGGAGAGCGTCACCGGAGAGGATGGCCGTGTTGGCATCCCATTTTTCGTGCACCGTGGGCTGGCCTCTGCGCAAGGGGGCGTCGTCCATGATGTCATCGTGCATCAGGGTGAAATTGTGGAACAGCTCCACCGCCATGGCCGCCGGCAAGGCGTCCTCGGGCTTGCCGCCGCAGGCCTCGCACGCCGCCATGACCAAAACCGGGCGCAGGCGCTTTCCGCCCAGCGACATCAGGTAGCGCACCGGCGCATAGAGCTCGGACGCGGGATACCGGTTCAAGAAGGCACCGCATCCTTCCTCGAAGGTGGTGCGGTAAGCCGCCATGGCGGCCTGTGCATCGAACGTGGCGGCGTCGCTCATGAGAGGCCGAGGTCCAGCTGTTGGTGAATGTAGGCGCCGTAGCCGCTCTTCACGAGTTCGTCGGCCAGCTTGCGCGCCTGATCGGTGTCAATGAAGCCCATACGCCATGCGATTTCCTCGAGGCAAGCGATTTTCAAACCCTGCCGTTCCTCTATGACCTGCACATATTGGGTCGCTTGCGTCAACGAGTTGAAGGTGCCCGTATCCAGCCAAGCCGTGCCCCGGTCCAGCTTGGAGACAAAGAGCTCGCCCAATTCGAGGTAATGCTTGTTCACGTCGGTGATCTCATACTCTCCCCGGGCGCTGGGCTCGAGGTTCTTGGCGATCTCGACCACCCGGTTGTCGTAGAAGTACAGACCGGGGACGGCGAAGTTGGACTTGGGTTGGGAGGGCTTCTCTTCAATGCTCAATACCCGGTCCTCCTCATCGAACTCGACCACACCGTATCGCTCGGGGTCGCTCACGTGGTAGGCGTAAACCATGGCGCCCTCAACCTCCGTGTTGTCGCGGAGGATGCGGCCGAAACCGCGGCCATAGAAGATGTTGTCGCCCAATACGAGCGCCACCTTGTCGTCGCCGATGAATTCCTCACCGAGGACGAAGGCTTGCGCCAATCCGTTGGGCACTTTCTGCTCCACGTAGGTGAAGGAGCAGCCCCACTGGCTGCCGTCGCCCAACAGGCGCTGAAACCCCGGAAGGTCTTGCGGGGTGGAGATGATCAGAATGTCCCGGATCCCGCTGATCATCAGCGTGGACAGAGGGTAGTAGATCATGGGCTTATCGTAGATCGGCATCAGCTGCTTGCTGATGGCCTTGGTGATCGGATAGAGCCGGGTGCCGCTTCCTCCGGCGAGGACAATGCCTTTCATGCCGGAAAGTTCCGGATTCAGGCCCGCAAGGGCAAGGACTCGGCCCGGGAATCGTGGAATCCATCGACCCATGCGCGCACCAGGCAACGCGGAGCGGCGCCCGGAAGGTTCTCGAATGCTACCCGACCGTGCACCACCGTGCGGTTGTTCGCAATGAGCATATCACCCCGCTTGAGACTGAATCTCAGCGCATTGTCTGCCATGTCAGCGTCGATGAAATCAAAGAGTTCGGTCAGTTCGGAAGGCACAGCGCGGCCCAGCTTGGCCATGGCACGCTCGGTCCAGTAGCGCATGTACCGAAACACCATTCCATGTTCGTCGTCTGCGAAAACAGGGATGGCGTTGGCGGCGATGGCTGAGGTGTCCTGTGCCAATCCGGGCGTGACCACATCACGGGGAAAGGCCTCGCGTGCGAACGGCTCCAAATCCGGGCGCTGTTGGCGCAACCGCTCCAACAATCCCTCGGCATGGGCCAGAAGGGATTGCCCTCCCGAGGCCCCCGGCTGAAGGCAAAGTAGGCTGACCAGATCCGGGTTGTACTTGGCATCGCTGCTGTCGGTGTGCATGCCCGTGGCCGCCTTGGTCTTCGATATTGGAGCATTCGAATTCTTGTGGTCCAAACCGCGATCCACCACGTCAAACAGCTTTCCATAACGCCCATTCAATCGCCCCAGCTGGCGCAGGAGTACGACATAGGTCCAACGCAATTGCGCATCCGTCCAATGGGCTGGAGCGCCGAGGACAGCATGCCCGGCGGTGGCGGTCAGTTGCTGGGCCAAGTGGGTTACGTCCACCTGGGGAACCGGCCCCCCTGACAAGACGGAAGCCAAGGCCGCTTCTGCGCGGTCCGATGAAGGAAGTGCGGCGCGCAGGGCATGGGGAACCGGCAAGCGAAGCACTTGCGGGCGGACGTTGAGTGGGAGGTGGATGGGATTCGTCATGACTGCAGGGAAAAGGCGACGTGGAGCGGCAAATCGGCGAGGGGCCCGAAGAAATCGGGGTCGAGTGCCACGTGGTCCGCGGTGATGTGGAGCTCCTCCACGTGCGGCATGCGGGTAAAGCCCGCCGCGTTGAGGGCATTGAAATAAGTGGTGAACGTTTTGTGGACGGCCTGGACCTCCACGGATTCTCCATCGCGCCTCCAGATGCGGCCGGGGAAAGGCACATCCACGGAAGACAGATAGCCTCCTTCGGGCCGCATGTAGAAGGGCTTCTCTGCGGGCTTGATGTACGGCAGAAGCGGGTGGGGTACGGTGAAGATGAACCGACCGCCGGGCTTGAGTACCTCGCGCACCCGGTTCAGTATGCGCTCCATGGCGGCAGAGTCCATGTAGTTGAACAGAAAAACGGCGACCACGAGGTCCACTGGCTGGGAGGGGTCGCCGAACTGGGCCTTCCGCAGATCCGAGACGGCATAGGTGAGATGCTCCAGCCCAAGCGTCAAGGCCGACTTCTGCGCGCCGGCAATCATGCCGGCGGAAACGTCGTATCCCGAGATGGCGGCTGCTCCGCGCTTGGCCAGTTCTCTGCCCACGTATCCTTCACCGCACCCGAGATCGAGTATCGTCTGGCCCTTCACATCTCCGCACAACTCCAGCACACGGGGGCGGGCCGAGTAATCGGAGAGAAGGATGGGCTCGCTGCGGACCCAGAGGTCGGCGTGGCCGTCATATATTTCCTTGGCTTCCATGATCTCGGAATTCAACGGTTCAACTCCATTTCGAGCATCCGGTCACAGAAGAGGGAACGGAGGCCGAGCGCCTTGCGCATGCCCTGCTTCATGGACTCGTGGTTCGCGGGGTCCTCGGCGATGAGGTCCCCGGCGATTTTGAGCATCAGCTCTCCGTGCTCATCGTCCAGCTCTGCGTGCAATTCAAAGAAGATGGCATCGCGGCGGGACACTTCCGTGTGGTTGCGGATGGCCTCGATGAGGGGACGGTAGAAGAACTTGACGATGCTCTCGGTTCCCAATCCCAGGGCACCCATGGCCTCGGCGGCATTCGCCTGCGTCAGCTGGGCGATGAACAGCTCCTTCCAGGTCTGGGCGACCTCACCGGTCTGGGGCGTGTCCACAGCACCGATGGCTTTGCGGAAGCGCATGTAAAGCTCTGGGTGCGGCACACCTTGAACCCATTCGGGATCGATGCCCAGTTCAGCGATTTCCGCCAACTCCTCCTCTTCGATCATGCCGCTTTCCTCGCAGAGGTTCTCAAGCAGGATGGTCCTGTGCTCCTGGCTCTCCAGTTTGCTCATTGCGATGAGCAGGTAGTTCTGGAAAGACTTGGCATACACGGCGTATTCAGAAGCGAAGCGCTTCAGAGCACCGACGGGGTCGGGCAGTGTACCGTCCTTGAGGGCGGTCAGGTAGGGGTGATTCAGGGCGCGGTGGCTTTCGGCTTCACCGAGGAGGAACGCGACGTGGGTGTGGGGGGGCAAAACATTCATGGCAGTCAGAGGTTGAGTTCGGACTGCAACAACGCGGGATTATTCAACCCTTTCAGTGACGCGTGTCAATGGGGCCGATGACAATCGTCAATCGGTGCGGGAGGGGGACCGATTCAGTCGCGGACGCCTTCCATGACCTCGAGCTCGGCCAGGTCCACGTCTTCTTCCTCGTCGATGATCTCGAGCAAGGGCTCCTTGAAGGTCTGGGCCGTGATGTAACGCTCAAAGCCGAGCAACATGGACGGAAGCAGCACCAGGTTGGTCAACATGGCCACCAACAGCGTCGTCGACACGAGAATGCCCAGTGCACGGGTGCCTTCAAAGTCGGAGGCGAAGAACATCAGGAAGCCAAAGAACAGGACGATGCTGGTATACATCATGGAGACACCGGTCTCCCGGACCGCCAGCAGCACGGCTTCGCGCATGTTCCAACCGTGGAGGTCAAGCTCCTGCCGGTATTTGGCCAGCAGGTGGATGGTGTCGTCCACCGAAATGCCAAAGGCGATGCTGAACACCAACAGCGTACTCGGCTTCAGCGCGATGCCGAAATACCCCATCACCGCTGCCGTGAAAATGAGCGGCACCAGATTGGGCAGCAAACTGATGGCCACCATGCGGCCGCTGCGGAACAGGATGGCCATGACCGTGGCAATGACCAGGATGGCCAACGCCAACGAGACGAACAGGTTCTTGACCAAATAGGTGGTTCCCTCCACGAAGACCACGCTCGTTCCCGTCATGAAGACTTCGTGCTCCTCGGGTGGGAAGATGGAATCGATGCGGAGTTGGAGCCTTTCCGTGAGGTCGTTCATCTCCTGCGTTCCGATGTCGGCCACCTGAGCGGACACGCGGATGGTGGTGCGGTCACTGTCCACGTATTTGCCATCGCCCTCGATCCC
>JBDQOI010000060.1:0-9064 GCA_040261275.1 Flavobacteriales bacterium
CTGAGCACCGACACCGGTGCCGACAACTACCACCCGGGCGGCCTGCCCTTGATGCCGGGTGCCATTGAAACGGTAGAGGCCGGAGACGCCTTGGCGGGCGATGCCGATGAGCACGTGGGCAAGCTGAAGCTGTGGGCCTGGAAAGGAAGCAAGGCCATCGACAACGTCGACACGGAGTTTGCGGGCGTGGGCTGGGTCCTCGCCGAATCCTGGGAGCCCTACCAGCGTCCCTCCTTCGTGAGCCCCAATTTCGCGGGATACGTCAGCGGGCACAGCACCTACTCCCGCGCCGCGGCTGAGGTGCTCACCGCCTTCACGGGCGACGCCTACTTCCCCGGCGGCATGGGCACCTTCCTGGCGCCCGCAGGGGAATTCCTCGTATTCGAAGACGGTCCCAGCGTGGACGTGGAACTCCAATGGGCGACATACCGGGACGCCTCGGACGAATGTAGCCTCAGCCGCATCTACGGTGGCATCCACCCCTACTTCGACGACGTGCCCGGACGGTTGATGGGCATCGACATCGGCGTAGCCGCTTTTGACCGCGCTGCCACCTTCTTTGGCGATCCGGACATGGCCTGCGGCTCCGACCCCGGCCCCAGCACCTGCCCGAGCGACCTCGATGGCGACGGCTTCATCTACGTGAGCGACGCTGTCATCTTCCTCGCCGATTTCGGCTGCTCGGAGAACTGCGTGGACGACATCAACGGCGACGGCGCGTCCAATGTCCTCGACCTCGTGGAAGGCATCCTCGCCAACTTCGGCGACCCCTGCCCCTGATACGCCACCAGCACATGGGCCCCCAGCCACACCTGCGTTCTTCATCTCGATGAATCCGGGAGGGCAATCAAAAGGCGTAGCTTGCCCAAAACACCGAGAATGAATTCGAAAATCACCAACGCCCTTCTGACAGCAGTGCAAGCCCTGCTTTCGTTGCCTTTCCTGATGGGCGGCACCATGAAAATCATCACGCCTTACGACGAACTCGTCGCCGGTGAGAACATGGGCTGGGCAGCCGATTTCTCCCCCACCGCCATCATGGGCATCGGCGCCGTGGAGTTTGTGTTTGCGGCCTGCCTACTTTCTGCATTGTTCGTGGATCTGACCAAAAAGTACACGTCTATCTGGGCCGGCGGCATCGGCGCGGTCATGGTCGGTGCGGCCATCACCCACATCGGCCGGGGCGAGCCCATCACGGTCAACCTCGTCTTCTTCGCGCTCGCGGCTGTAGTGGCCATCGCCCGACGGGACAGGCTCAAGGCTGCCTGATCGGGGCCGCACGGCGAGACCTTTGCCTAAACAATAGAGCGCAGGATGCAACCTCGGAGGCGGCGGTGTGTTCTGTGAGTGGTCCAGCGCGCCAAAGCGTCATCCCATTCCAGCGCCGGCCCCCCGTATTTTCGCGCCATGTTGAAGCCCCTCCCGTCCCTGTTCGCCTCCGCGCTTCTCGCATTGACCATCACCGCTATGGCCCAGAGCCCCTGCGTGGACGGCATGGCGGCAGGTTACCCTTGTCAGAACGTGGACCTCCTGTCCTTCATGCCCTTGGACGAAGTCGGTGGCGGCAACAACCTGAACGACATCTGGGGCTGGACGGACCCCACTGACAGCACCGAATACGTGCTGCTCGGCCGAGCGAACGGAACGGCCTTCATCGACATTTCCGACCCGGTCAACCCCGTCCTGGTGGCCGACTTGCCCACCCAGACGACGAGCTCATTGTGGAGGGACATCAAGGTGTATGACAATCATGCCTTCATCGTAGCAGAAGCAGGAGGACACGGCATGCAGGTTGTGGACCTGACCCAACTGGGCAACATCGCCAACCCGCCCGTCACCTTGCAAGCCGACGCGGTGTATGAAGGATGGGGCAATGCCCACAACATCGTCATCAACGAGAGCACCGGACGCGCTTATGGCGTGGGAACCAACACTTTTGGCGGAGGACTTCACATCGTGGACATCAGCGACCCTCTGAATCCGACGGCCATTGGCGATTTCAGCGCCGACGGTTACACCCACGATGCACAGGTCGTCTCCTACATCGGCCCTGATGCCGACTATTCAGGCAAGGAGGTCGCCTTTTGCTGCAACGAAAACACCGTCACCATTGCAGATGTCACCGACCCCACAGACGCCACCCTCATCAGCTCAACGGGGTATGCCGGATCGAATTACACCCACCAAGGCTGGCTGACCGAAGACCACCGCTATTTCATCAGCAACGACGAGCTGGACGAGATGAACCTGGGCATCAACACCACCTCCTTCATCTGGGATGTCAGCGACCTGAGCGCCCCTGACCTCATCGGCACCTTCGTCTCCACCTCCACGGCCATTGACCACAACATGTACGTGCGCGATACGCTGGTCTACCAATCAAACTACCGCGCCGGCCTGCGCATTCTGAACACCACCGACATTGAGAATGGCAACCTTTCGGAGATTGGCTTTTTTGACGTTGAACCCGCCGATGACGCTGCCCAATTCAGTGGCACCTGGTCGAATTACCCCTACTTCCCCTCAGGCGTGATCGCCGTGACCCACATGGCGCAGGGATTGTTCCTCGTGCAGCTTTCCGGCCAATTGAGCGCTTATGGATGCACGGACCCCACAGCGTGCAACTACAACCCTGAGGCCGAGGAGGACAACGGCAGTTGCCTGGGCTTCAACGAATGTGGCGATTGCGAAGGCACGGAGCTCTATTGCGTGGGCTGCATGGATGCCTCGGCCTGCAATTTCTCAGAAGTGGCCACCATCGACGACGGTTCCTGCTTTGACATCGCCGCGCCGGAGGCACAAAGCGCGGTACAGACCACCGAGGCGGTGACCTTTACCGGCGAAGGCGGCACCCATTGGTTCGAGTCCGAATTCACCCCCAATCCGCTGCTCATCGGCCCCTCCTATACCCTGCCACTGCTCGGTGCCGACGGCTCCGTCTGGGCGGCCCACTCCAACGGTGAATACGAACAAACCGGCGGAAAGACAGGACCGGACCTGGAGAACGGACAGTTCCACATCAACAACAACTATTGGATGCGCTTCGACGTGTTCCAAGATGTGGTCTTCGAATCGGTAGAGGTGTATTCCGAAGGCGGCGGCCCGCAGACCATCGAGATCCTCGACGCCGCCGGCAATTTCCTGCACTCCCTGACCCAGCAGTTGGACCCGGGGTTGAATGTGTTCCTGCTCAATGCGGAAATCCCCGCCGGAGACGGCTATCAGATCCGCTCCGGAAACGACCAGCCCTTGCTGTGGCGCGAGGACAGCGGCGCGAACGTGAACTACCCCTACGCCATTGGGTCGCTCGCCAACATCACCGGCACAACCATCACCGGCCAGAACGAATTCACGTATTACTATTTCTATTACAACTGGAAGATGTCCTCCATCAACCCGTGTCTTTCGGAGAGAGTGGAGTTCGCCGTCACCGTGGAGGACGTCAGTGGACTGGAGGAAATGACCGGCAAGGGCGAGCGCCAGCTCTTGAAGATGATCGATGTGACCGGCCGCGAGGTCGAGCGCGCCACCGAGCAGATGATCTTCCTGATCTACTCCGACGGCAGCGTGGAAAAGCGCATCCTGACCGACCGGGAGTAAGCCCTGACGGAGTGGCGTACTTCGCCCATTCAGATTTAACCGTTTGGTAACAGGCCCCTGTGTAGCCGCGAGGTGAACTCCTCACCTAATTTTGCGCCCGAAAAATACAGGCCGACATGAATGTCATCGGTAGCGTCGAATGGTGCCGTTTCCAACTTCTGGGTGTTCCCGCTGTCAAAGCCCGGGTAGACTCTGGCGCCAAAACCTCGACCATTCAAGCGAACAAGATCAAGCCATTCATCAAGGATGGACAGGAGTGGGTCAAGTTTGAAATCAACCCCATACAGGACAACCGCAGCATTGTGATCAGCTGCGAGGAGCGGGTGACCGGGCGCAAGCTGATCAAAAACACGTCCGGCATCTCTGAAGAGCGCCTGGTCTTTGAGACCACCGTGCAATTGGGGGCGCATGAATTCAAGATTGACCTGACCCTGGCCAACCGGGACTCGATGGAATTCCGGATGCTGCTCGGTCGGGAGGCATTCATGGACAAGTTTCTCGTCGATGTCTCTCAGGAATTCCTCCAGGGCGACATCTCAGAGGAAGCGTTGATTCAACTGTACAAGCCCTTTGCCAGCGACAAAAACGGGCTCCGCATCGGCGTCCTCGCTTCCAACCCCAAACTGTACAGCAACAAACGCATCCTCGAAGCCGGGCAAGCCCGCGGACATGAAATGGTGTTTCTCAACGTAGAGCATTCGTACATGAAACTCGATGTGCACTCACCTGAGATCCGGTATCGCGGAGGCAACATATTGAACCAGTTCGACGCCATCATCCCGCGGATCAAGCCGGCAGTCACCTTCTACGGCTGTGCCCTGTTGCGCCAATTCAAGCACTTGGGCGTGTACTGCCTGAACTCGGCAGATGCCATCACGCAGTCGAGGGACAAACTGTTCGCCTCCCTCCTGTTTTCGGAAAACGACATCAACATCCCCATCACCGGGTTTGCCAAGTCGCCGATGGACACCAAGGACCTCATCCGCATGGTCAATGGGGCCCCGCTGATCATCAAGCTGCTGGAGTCCACGCAAGGCAGGGGGGTCGTCCTGGCCGAAACCAACAAAGCCGCCGAAAGTGTCATCAACGCCTTCAAATCCGTCAAGACCAACATCTTGGTGCAAGAATTCATCAAAGAGGCGAACGGCCAGGACATCCGCTGCTTCGTCGTCAACGGAAAAGTGGTGGCCGCCATGCAACGTCAAGCCGAAAAAGGAGAATTCAGGGCCAACATCCACCAAGGCGGCCAAGCCTCCCTCATCAAGATCACCGCAGAGGAGCGGCGGCTGGCACTGAAAGCGACCAAGGTGCTCAACCTCGCTGTGGCCGGCGTCGACATCATCCGCTCCAACAAAGGCCCCCTCCTGCTCGAGGTCAACTCCTCACCCGGTCTGGAAGGCATAGAAAAGGCCACCGGCGCCGACATTGCCGACACCATGATTCAAGCCATCGAACGGAAATTGAAGTTCAACGCATAATTTTTGAGTTCGAAAAAGACAGGAACCATCCCCGTTGGGCCAATGCTGCTTTGGGCACATATCACTTCTGGAGCGCTGGCATTGCTCTGCGGCGCCTTGGCCTTGGTTTTCAAAAAAGGCTCGGTTGCACACCGGCGGTCGGGCCAGGTGTTTTTCGTCTCCATGCTCCTTTGTGGCACATCCGCACTGTGGATGGCCATCCGTACGCACCATGCTTTTCTGCTGGTGATCGGGGTGTTCAGTCTGTACCTCACCCTGGCGGGGTTCAATGCGCTGCGCGTACTCAAGTCCGACTCGGCCCGGAAATTCGGCCACGGGCTTTCGGCTGTCATGGCCTTGGGCATCGCCGCCTTCCTCTATATCGCCGTGCGCAGCCTTCAACAAGGAAATCCCGCCGGCGCCACCGTGTTGTTGGTATTTGCCGCCGTGGCGGGGTTCCTCGTGTGGCAAGACCACACCGTTTTGCGCAGCCGCACCCCTCAAGGACCGATCACCTTGCACATCGGGCGCATGGTCGGGGCTTGGATTTCGGCATTCACCGCATTCCTTGTGGTCAATGGGACCATGCAGCCGCCCATCCTGAATTGGCTGCTGCCCACGGTCATTGGCGTCCCTGTCATCGTCTTTTGGATCGGAAAAAAGACCGCCGGTTCACCCCGACGCCGGTGAAGGCGGAGCTGCAGTCTTTCGGGCCTTAATGGCATAGCAATGGGGCAAGCGCTGATCCGCCCTCGACGCCAACACAAACTGCCCTTTCTCGCGCTCCACCATTCCCTCCAAACCCCAAGGAGAGTGGTCGAACTCTTCGAAAGACAGCAGTTCCAAGCCCGCCTTTTTCAAACAGCGGAAAAGCGCGGACAGCGGGTGGTTCCACCAACAAGTCGTGATGGCCGTGTCTGCTCCCCCATCGGTGTAGGTCCCGTTTTCTGTTTCTATATCCGGCTGCGTGGAGAAGAAATAATCCGCCCGTGTTGGGTCATCCAGCAGCCACAGCAATGGATGGAATTCCACAAGCACCAATTCCCCGCCTGCAGCGAGGTGCAAGGCTGCGGTGTCCACCCATTTCTGGAGGTCGGGAATCCAACCTATGACCCCATACGAGGCGAAGACCACGTCAAAGGTTTCGCCCAAGTTCAATGCCAACACATCGCTCAAAACAAAGCGCGCATCCACCCCGATCTCCCGGGATAAACCGCGGGCGTATTCGATGGCATTTTCTGAGAAGTCCACCCCGGTCGTATCAGCGCCCATTCTCGCCAAGGACAGCGTATCCTGACCAAAGTGACATTGCAAGTGCAAGACCGACTTGGAAGACACGTCCCCCAGCAAGCTGAGCTCAACACCCTTTAGCGACGAGCGGCCCGCCTTAAACCCGGCCACATCATAAAAATCCGAATCCACATGGATCTCGGTCCGCTGGTTCCATGCCACTTTGTTTTTCTCGAGAAAGGCCCCAAACTCTGACATGGCTTTGAATATCGGAAACTTCAGTCCGCGGGGGTCAACCGGCACACACCCATGTCGGGATCCTGTCTTCGCGCATTCTATTGTGAACGCGTTTTCTATTGTTCCGTATCGCGAAGGCAACGCACCGACATTCCATTGAACGGCATGGTGTTCGATCTCCAGATCCCCGATTCATCATCACTCAATCGACGATACCACGCCGACTGAAAACTCCCGTTTGTGGACCACCACCACCCACTGGCTCCTGCTGTGCCGTATGTGCCGTAGCTGTATCGGAGGCCTCCGGGCAACGCCGCAAAACCAACGGAATCGGTTCCGTTGCCATCCCACCACTGGTTGAAGTACCACCCATCCGTTGATTTCAATTGGTCACCCTGATCGGTGCCCCTCCAACCTTCAATTTCCACCTCATCCTGCGTCATGCCCTGGGCCATTTCCAAAACCATCCAATCCCCATCACTGGGCACGTGCCAGCCTGGGGGACAGAGGTTGCGCTCATCTGTGGCGGCATACCAATTGTAAAGCCGGCCGTATTCGGTCAGAGAAGGCACGGTATCACATGCATCGAAGTCCAGCGCATAGCTCAAGCAATTATCCCCGTCTCCATACACCGCCATGCGTCCAACCGCAGGATACGTCGCCCAAGCACTGTCGCTGATGTTGGTCTGAATGGTGTCACCATTGGCGTAGTGCTCACTGCGCAAGTTCTCGGCAAACCAACATTGATCGCCCACCTGAGTCGTCGCATACTGATGGCCATCAAACACCAAGGCATCCCCACACATCCAAGTCGCTGCCGTATCGACACACCCTCCGAATACCTGCAAGAAGGGAATGAGGTCTGCGACCGTATGGCAACCGTCCCCGTTGTAATCGGGGTCGTAATTTGGATTGACCTGTGCCATGGCCGCAACAGGAAGAAACGCCAAGGCAATCAGCAATCTGTACATAGCTCAATATCAGCAATTTCCGCGCCGGAACCAAACCCAATTTGCTGATGGAAGCCCAGGCTTCCCTTCCTCAGGGTTGGGGCAAGCCACTGGGGGCTGGCGCCTGGCGATGCTATTTGGATCTGCCGAAGCCGAGCCTGAGGCCTCCTGAGAAACGGAAGCCGCTTGGCGGCGGAAACAACGCCGTGGACTCGTAATACGGTCCCGGGTACTCGTCTTCCGCCCATGTGCATCCGGCATATCCGTCCAGCACGACACTGCCCAGCCGCAATTGGTGTCCAATGTGCAGCGATGCGCCAACAGAAGACCAATCGTCATTGTCAATGAACCCGGTATCCGTGGTGTATTCGGCAAGGCCAAAGACACCCGAAAGCGAGGCATAGGTCCCACTCAGGGCCTCGCCCCGATAAAGCCTGACTTGCGGCTCAAAGACAAAACCCTTTTTTCTCACCGTCATGGGCTCATACCAAGGGTGATCAGATGCTAAAAACACCTCCTTGCTCAGGTAATCCATCTCGACGGCCACGCTCAGCCCTCGCGCGATGTTTTTCTCCAAGCCCAGCCCATAGCGTCCTGAGATTGGGTCCGATAAACTGAATTTCAAAATCGACTCACTTTGCGCTGCCACACTTGAGGCAAAAACACAAAGAACCAGGGCGAATCCGGCTTGTTTGAGGTCGTTCATGTCACTGCAATCGCTGAATAAGCACAAATATTGTTTGACACTGCACAATGAACAAGGCGGGGATCGGCCATACTTTGCCACCACCACTTGCAACTTTCCAATGCGTCCAATGAACCGCACTGTTTTTTTCCTTGCTGCCCTGTCCGCGAGTATCGCCCACCTCGCCGCCCAATCTGAATGCGATGGCGAGCGCTACCGCTACACCTCTGCATACAACAACGTTTCGGTATCAGAGGGCAATATCTACGGCAGCAACATCGATGCGCTCGGCACCGATACGGCGCTCGACTTCGACTTTTACGAGGCGGTGGACAATGGCGAGACCAACCGCCCCCTGATCATCATCGCCCACGGCGGTTTCTTCCTCGCCGGCTCCAATGACGGCATGGATGTGGTGCCGATGTGCGAGGACTTCGCCCGCATGGGCTATGCGGTGGCCAGCATCTCCTACCGATTGGGGATCGCCAAATTGCTCGACCTGGAAAATGAGCTGGTCAAGGCCGTGTGGCGCGGCGTCCACGACGGACGGGCCGCCGTGCGGTACTTCCGCAAATCGGTGGAAGAGGACGGCAACCCCTGGGGCATCGACCCCGACCGCATTTACATGGGCGGCGTCTCCGCCGGCGGCTTCCTGGCCGTGCACCACGCCTATGTGGACGATGAAGGCGAGATCCCTTCCGGCATCGACCAATCCCAACCCGGCATGGGTGGCGGTTTGGAAGGCAATTCCGGCAACGCCGGATACAGCTCCCAAGTGGCAGGCATCTTCAACGTCTCCGGAGCGCTCAAGGACGCCGATTGGATCCAACCCGGCGACGAACCCCTCGTCTCCGTCCACGGCACCGCCGACGGCACCGTCCCGTACGGCACGGGCTCCGTATCGC
>JBDQOI010000061.1:0-9031 GCA_040261275.1 Flavobacteriales bacterium
ATAGTGACCGGGGTAATGGACGCCGGCGACGCTGTCGGGGGCGTTGTTGGCCGAATAGACATACCCGGTGGGCGGATTCACCGACTGCGGGTTGCGCGAGAAGGGATACCAGCCGAGGATATCGTTGGAGGGATCCGACCCGTCGATGGCGGTCTTGGTGTCCACGTGGGACGGGCGGATGGGCAACTTGGCGCTGGCCCACCAGGCGATGTTGCCATCCTCATCGCCGTACATGAGGTTGATGCCAGGGGCGTGCATGATGGCCGCCGAAGCCGCCACGTCCTCCATGCTCTCGCCCCTGCTGAACCCATAGAACGCCTCGTGGATGCGGTTCTCCGGGTATTGGGTGAAGGTCCACCACATGGCGATATCGTCCTCGATGAGGGGGCCGTGGTGCGTCTTTCGCAATTCAAAGGTGACGTCCTCGCCGCCGGCCACTTCAATGGTCTCGGTCTGCACTTCCAGGTCGCGCCATTCGCCGCCGTGCAGGTACTTGCCATCCTCGATGGTTTCGCGGTACAGGTCGATGTCGTCGTTCACGAACATGGTGACGCCCCAGGAATGCCGCCGGGTGTGACCAATGGCGGGGAAGGGGAGGCCGGCGAGGTGGTTGCCATAGTATTCGACCTCGGGGGTCACGAAATGGGCCTCATACCAGACGGAGGGTTGGGCGTAGGCCATGTGCGCGTCGTTGCAGAAAATGACCTTTCCGCTGGCCGTTCGTTCTTCACCGATGACCCAGGCGTTGGACCCCAGCCACTGGGGCACCGGGCGCAGGGCGTCCAGGCGGTGGGCCAAGGCGGAGATGCCCGAAATGTCCCGCGGCTTTTCTGCGTTCCAACCGGCTCCAAACCGGTTGAGCGCCGTGGCTGTATCGGCCTGGAAATCCGTGCTGTCCGGCGGGCTGCCGAACACCGGGATACGGGTGAATCCCTCGGGTCCCAGCGCGAGGTCGGCCATGTAGGCCTCCCCCAGGTTGGCTTTCATCCAATCCAGGATGGGCTCGGTTTTCAGGTGGATGGCAAAGCTGTAGGACATGAAGCCCGTTGCGCAGTAAACGTCGTGCGTGTCGAAGGGCTCAGGGTCGCTTCCCAAGAGCAGGTACTCCAGCGGGGTGTCACCTTTGGCGATGAAGCGGTTGACACCGCTGAGGTAAGCGGCCATGGCCTCCTGAATGCGCGCCGGTGCACTTTGGTTGAAGGCTTCGGTGACCTTGTCTGCCGCCTCCCGCATGCCCAAAGTCCTCAGGTACCGGTCGTTTTCGATCATGTCCGGACCGAGCAGCGCGGAGAGTTCGCCGGCTCCGGCACGACGCAACAGGTCCATTTGCCAGAGGCGCTCTGAGGCGTGCACATAGCCCAACGCATGCATGGCGTCGTTTTCCGTTTCCGCATAGATGTGCGGCACGGCCATGTCGTCAAAGAGGATTTCCACCGGGGCGGAAACCTCATCGGAAGTCAGGGAGAAACTGTAATCGGTGCCGCTGGTCTGGACAAACCAAATGACATAAACGACGAGCAGGACCAACAGGAGGCCAAGCGCTTTGAGGACATTTTTCATGGCGCGAATCGTGGCCTGCAAAGTACGCACCCGCTGGGCCGTGCCGAGTTCAGGACATCTAAAGACCTTCATGGACATACTCCTTGGAGTTGAGGTAACTTGCCTTCATGATGTTCAATCGATGGAAAGTCGCTGCACTCGCCCTGATTTCATGGGGAAGTGCTGCATACGTTTCTCAAGCACAAGAGGTGCCGGATACGCTGTGGTTGCAGCTGGACGAGGCCATACTCGCCGGCGATACCATGCCCGCATTGCGTTTTTGTGAGCAAGCGGCTTGGGATTCCCTCAATTACTCCTTCCACATGGCGTCCGACACGCCCCAGAACCTGGTCGTCCACAATGGAGACACGGTGGACCACGTCTTCACCTTGAATGTGGAGGGCTGGGAGCCGGTTGCGCTCCCTGTTGGAGAGGCGACGGAACTGATGCTGCCGGCCTTGCCGACGGGCAGTTACTGTTATGGGCTGGCATCCGAACGGGGAAAGGTGCTCGGGGGAGCTGGGCTCATCATGGTCGGAAATGACGACCTGCCTCATTTCTTCTGGAACCTGGGTGATTGGGAGCCTGCCCGGCTCGAGGCGGTGGCCGAAGGCATTGATGTGGATGCAGCAGCGCCTTATGTGCCGCGCCAATTCACGGTCAATGACCGCACGTTTCCCAACACGATGAATGACCCGTATGGTTACGTGGACATAGGGGTCGGAACCTCCTGCTACATCAGCATAGCCAACCAAGGCAGCATGGACCATGTGCTCCATTTTCACGGCTTCCACGTGGAAGTGCTGCAGGCCTCAAAGCACCCGGAACGGGTAGGCTGGACCAAGGATACCCTGCCTTTCCTTCAGGGCGAGGTCACCGTGGTGCGCCTGGATGCTTTTCAGCCCGGCATGTATCCGGTGCACAACCACAATCTCATTGCCGTGACCAATGCCGGGCTCTACCCGGGCGGCATGATCACCCACCTTGACATCCAGCCATGAAGACGATGCATTTGAAAGGGTGGATGCTCAGCTTGGGCGCGTTGCTCATCTTGGGAGTGGCATCCGTAGTGGTGCCAAAGCAGGCGCGGGCCCAGGCTTTGCCTCCGCAGCTGTTCAGTGAGATGGACGGCGTCCATTTCCTCGATGACGGTTCCTCAGTTCCCATTTGGGGATACGGTTGGGTCACGGATGGGTACATCACACTGCCCGGGCCGTTGCTCACTTACAACGAGGGCCAGATGGTCGATTTGAATTTCACCAATCCGAGTCCGGAAAGCCATACCATCCACCTGCACGGGTTGGATGTGGACCAAGCCAATGACGGGGTTCCGGCGACTTCCTTCCTTGTACCCACCAATGGTGACGCGGTGTATTCCTTCGTGGCTGATCAGGCAGGAACTTACCTGTACCACTGCCACGTTACCACGACGCTGCACCTGACGATGGGGATGTACGGGATGATCCTCGTGAAGCGGCCAGATTTGACGTTGTTCGAAGGCGGACCCAGCTACACGGAGGATGTGCCGCTCCTCTTCAGCGATCTGGAGGTAGCGACCAACCTGGATCCGGTGGGCAGTTTCCCTTTTCATGACATCCGGCCGGATGTGTTCATGATCAATGGAAAACAGGGCAGTCAGCTCGAAGCGGAAGACCAGCGGGTGTGGGCGGCACCCGGGGACACCATGGCCTTGCGCCTCGGTTCCATGGCATACAGCCGGGTCCGTTGTCACTTCCCACCCGCATTGCACGCGGTCTGTCACATGAGCGATGGACGTGCGTTGCCGGAGACCTTTGCGGTGGACAGTCTCGACATCTTTCCCGGTGAGCGGTTCACGGTGCTGGTGGCCCCGGAGGAGGGGTTTGAAGGAGCCATTGCCTGTGACTTCTGGAACATGGTCGACCCGGGTATCGAGGGTACGCAAGAGATCCACTTTGGTGCCTTGCCTTCTTCGGTGGATCCCATCGAGGACTTCGACACCATGCTGGGCTTGGGGTATCCCAATCCGGCCAACCGTTGGTATGCGCCCGCAGTCAGTGCTACAGGGCCGGACAGTGGCTTTCAAGGAGAAGTGGTTGTGACCAATTTGCAGGGGCGGGAGTGCTTCCGCGGTCGGTTGCAGCAGGGCAGGCTCGACGTTTCAGATTGGCCCGAGGGCACCTATATCGCCCGCTGCGGCAACCGTGCACCGACCCGATTCATGGTCTTCCATTGAGGGCTTCACGTTGGTCATCAGTCATTGACGCGCCGTGTTTGAAAGCGTAGATTGGCGCAAAGTGCCAAGGCGATGAAAAGAGCGGATTTCCTGAAAGTATTTGGTGGGGCGTTGGCCCTTCCAGCAGCGTTGCCTTTTGCGGCGCGCGCGTCGAAAACAGCCGCATCAGAGGCGGGGCGCAGCAATTGTGTGCTGGTCCCTTCGGAGACGGCGGGGCCCTTTCCGCTCGACCTCGGCGAAAACGACTTCTTCTTCCGGCAGGACATCAGCGAGGGCGTTCCAGGGGTGGCGATGCGCCAGCGGATCCGCATCATCGGGGCCGGCAATTGTGAGCCGATGCCCAACGTGCGGGTCAACCTCTGGCATTGCGACCGAGACGGAGGGTATTCTGGCTATGGCGCCCTCGAAGGGCAGACCTATTGTCGCGGCTATCAGTTTACCGATGCCAACGGCGAATGCGAATTCGTGAGCATCGTACCCGGCTGGTATCCGGGTCGGGTGACGCACATGCATTTCCAGGTGTTCGTGAGCACGCAGTACAGCGTGGTTTCGCAATACACCTGGCCGCACGCCGCGGTGGTGGAGGCTGTGGAAGCCAACTCTGCCCTCTACCCGGCAGGGCCTGATCCGTTGAGTCCCGAGCAGGATGGAGGGTTTGTCGACGGTTATGACTTGCAGCTCGCCACTTTGGAGTGGGATGCCGAGGCGGGTGAATACGTCTCTTTCTACGAGGTGACCGTGGAGGGCGATGGCGTCAATGGAGTCGGGTACCTTGAGCGGCAGACCGCGCAGGTCATGGCCCTCGGACAGAACTTCCCGAATCCGGTCGAGGACCGCACGGAAATCCCATTGACTTTGCACCGGACGGCGGAGGTCAATTGGTCCATTTGGTCGGTGCAGGGGCAATGTGTCCACCGCGCGACAGAAGGCCCAATGCCTGCGGGCGACCATCGGTTCGCCGTGGACTTTTCCGGCTTGGGCCTTGCGCCCGCTTCCTACGTCTACCAGGTCGAGGTCGTGGCGGAAGGACAGCGGTATACCTCCGTTCGCCGCATGACGGCCCTCTGAGGCAAGGTCCGGTCAGCTGTCAGCAACAGGTTATCTCACTTCGAGGATCCACGGTTGCCATGCCGGGACCGAGAGGGAATCCCCGCTTACTTCAATCGGTTGTCCTGTCAGGGCATCGGTAAAGGAGCGGCGGCCTTCCAGCACCTCTTCAAAGCGTTGTAAATCCAACGTTTCAACGGTATCGCTCTGATTGAGGACCACCATGACGGTCGATGCATCGTCGGAACGGAAGTACACGTAGGAACCGCCTTCGGGCACGTAGTGGACCAGCCTGCCGTCGTGTACGGCGCTCGAGGTCTGGCGCCAGTTGAGCAGTCGCCGCGTGAAATCCTGGAAGTCAAGGGATTCCTGGCTGAGGCCCTCGCCTGAGAAGCCGTCGACCGCGTCGCCGGACCAGCCGCCGGGGAAGTCGCTGCGGATGTTGCCGTGGCTGTCGTCGCCGGTGTTGGACATCAGGATTTCGGTTCCGTAATAGAACTGCGGGATGCCCCGGGTGGTCGCAAAGAAGGCCATGGCGAGCCGCGTCTTCCGCACGTCGTCGCCGAGTTGGGTGTGGACCCGGCTCATGTCGTGGTTGTCGGGGAAGATGACGTGGTTGAACGGATCGGGGTAGAGGAAATCGTTGCCCAACATCTCATACAGGCGCACCCAGTTCGAATGCCAGCTTTCCTCCTCGGTCATGCACTGCATGAAGGCGTGGTGCAATGGGAAATCCAAGAGCCCAGGCAAGCAGGACTTGTAGCCGTCGGCATTGTCCTTTCCCTCCTGCCAATAGGCGAGTACGGCGGGGTTGAGGCTCCATTCTTCACCGCAGATGTTGAGTTTGGGATACGCCTTGCGCAGGGTGCAGGTCCATCGCGACATGAAGCGGGCATCTGAGTAAGGGTAGGTGTCCATGCGGATGCCACTCAGCCCCAAGTATTCGACCCACCAGATCGTGTTCTGAATCAGGTAATCGGAGAGGCGCCGTTCGCGCTGGTTGAGGTCGGGCATTTCCTTCACGAACCAGCCATTGGTGAATCCGCGGAGGTCGTCCTCGGTTCTATACGGGTCGCGCAGGGTGGTACGGCGGTGGGTGGTGGGGGTGAATTCGCCGCCGTTGTTGATCCAGTTCTTCGTGGGGAGGTCCTGCATCCACCAATGCTCGGACCCGCAGTGGTTCATGATCATGTCCATGATCAGCTTGAGTCCTTTTCCACGGGCGGATTCAGCCAGCGCCCGGTATTCTTCGTTGCTGCCAAATCGCGGGTCGACGCGGTAATAGTCGGTGGTGGCGTAGCCGTGATAGGACCACTGGGGCTGGTCGTTTTCCAGCAATGGGTTGAGCCAAATGGCGGTAAACCCCATGTCGTCCAGGTAGTCGAGGTGGGCGGTGATGCCGGCTAGGTCTCCACCATGCCGGCCGTGGTCGTCGGTGCGGTCCGGACTTTCCTTCATGCCAGCAACCGCGTCGTTGCCGGGGTTGCCGTTGGCGAACCGGTCCGGGGTGATGAGGCAGATGGCGTCTTCGCTGCCGTACCCTCTGATTTTGCGCTTCTTGCGGCTGCGCAATTCCAATGAAGTCACGCCCGCCGTTTTTTGTGGCGAAGCGGGATCGAACCACTCGAGTTTGAGTGTTCCCGGCTGCGCATCGGGCGACATATCAAGGTATATGAAGCGGTAATTCGGGCTGTCTCCTGAAATCACTTTGTATACCTCCACGCCCGGATAGTCCACGCGCACATCGAAGCGCACGAGGCTGTCGCCGTGCGCCATGATTTGAAGTTGTTCCACCGGCATGTTCGCCCACCAGAAAGGAGGGTCGACATGCTCTACAAAGGATTGGGCCCCAGCGGGTTGAAAGGACAAGGCAGCCGCGATGGCCGCCAGGATTTGAATTCGGCGCATGAACCGCAAAGAAACGGATCGCGCATGGGATGTCTCAGGCTCAGGAGCGCTGGCCTGATGCGCCAACAGAAAGGCGACGGGTAGCCATGGGAATAGGGGAGGAGGTCTTCAATGAAGTGGCTTCGGTGCGCCCCTTGGCCTTGGCTTTCCAGAACTTCTTGCGGCTGCGTTGATGGTCGACCTCTGCGCGCAGGTTCTCGAGCTCCTCTCGGACCTGGTGTCGGGCCATAACGATGCAGTATGCGACGGCCCCCGCTGTGGTCACGGCGATAATCTCGATCCAGATCCAGTCAAAAAGTGAAATCATCATTGGCTTTGGTGTTAACGTTCTCTTAATATAGGCTTAACATAAGAGAATTCCAAGCCACGCCGCCTTCATCGCCTGTTTGAAGCGCCCTCTTGAAGCTGCTTATTCCACGACAAGTCGTGTGGTCTGCAGGGTGCTTCCGTCCATGATCACCGTCGCCAAATACACACCGCCCGCCAGCGATGTCAGGTCGATGGTACCCGGCCCGATTCCCGATGTGGAAAGGACGGGTCGACCCTGCGCATCGGTTAGATTCAGTTGCCATTTGCCGTTGGCGGGGATGTTCGATAAGGCCAAGCCTTCCCTTGCGGGGTTGGGATACAGCAACGGCAAGAGGGCCCCGGCTTCCGCGACAAAGGAAGTGGCGCAGACCACCACGCCGAATGTGTTTTCAGCCGGAACATACTGTTCTACTTGATCGACCAGAACATTGCCTTCCTCGTCCTCTACGATGTAGCTGTAGTAATCGGAATAGAAGCCGCCTTCGACTTCGAAGCTTACGTCACTCCCTTCGTCGAGGTCCACGTATCCAACCATGGCGTTTCCATTGAACCAGTAGCCACCGATGATGTCGGCGAGCACCGTTCCATCGTAAACGAAGAGGCTACCGAGGTCCCAGCCGTCGAAATCCGAGTAGAGCGTGACCTTGATGCGGCTGCACTCGGCCTCGTCGGCGCAGGCCTTCAGGCCATAAACACCGGCTGCCGATCCATATTGGAAGTTGGAATTGGCGGGGGAATCCGAATCGAAGAGGACCGTTCCCTCAGCATCCACCACTTCAAAGCTCCCGGGCCATCCCCCAAAACTGGAGATGTAGTTCATGTCCACCACGGAGCCTTGGTTTACGGCAAAGGCGAAGCTGTTGGAGGTGCCGTCGAACACGGTGGGCTCGCCGACGAGCACATTGTCGACCAACACCTGCATGTAGCCGCTCCAACCTTCCCCATTGGGTGCGTACATGTTGAGCGTCCAAGTGCCGCAGGTGCCCACTGGATTGGGGAACTCGAAATCAATGACCTCGTCGACGACGTGGACGACGCCGTTGTACGCCATCAAGTCGGGCAGGACAACGGGGGCATTCTCTACGGCGATGTCTTCGCCGGCCACGCTCATTTGCACGTTGTCCCCGCCATAGGAGTACAGGTTTTGCCCGTTGAAGAATTGATCGCTTTCATAGGGCACCTCCACAATGTGACGGCGGATGATCTCGTCGAAGTAGGGAGAATCAAAGAAGTCCGCCATGCTCGCAAACCCGTTCTCCTGTGCAAAGGCGATGAAGGCCTGATCGGTGGGGGCAAAGACGGTGAAGTGCCCCGGCGCATATTCGTTGTTGTTGAGCACGGGCTGTCCGATGAGGTCGTCGTTGAGCAGGGTTTCGTTGATGGCGAGCTCAAATACGCCGTGGTTCTCGCTCTCCACGACGACTTGGTAGACGGTGGCATTGGGCAGGCCTGCAGGGGCAAGGCCATAATCAATGATGTGCACCACCCCGTTGAAGGCAGTGTAGTCCGTTCCGACGATGTTCACCCCATCGACTTCAAGCCCATTGGCGCCGAGGATGATGCTGAGGCTGTCGCCCTGGAGGGTGGGCAATGACATGCCCGGTTGCAGGTCTTCGGCGAGGTAGACCCCCGGTACGATGTGGTATTGGAGGATTTCCGCCATGTCGTACATCGCGAGCAGGTCGAACTGATTGAGGTTCATCAGGTCTCCCAAGGCATCGACGGCTGCGTCATTGGGCATGAAGACGGTGATGGGGTCGTTGCCGTCCAAGGTTCCAGGGAGGTAGCTCTGCATGGCCCAGGTGGTCTGCCATACCCCCGGGGAGGTTTCGTCGCTGGTCCAACCGGTCAACATGTCGCTGAGCGTGAAGGCGTCCACGGTGATGGTGCCGACCATGCCGAGCTGGGCTTGGAAGCCGATGCTCGAGTCGAAGTTGTAGACGCCGGGGACGTCAAACTGTATGACCCCCATGCAGGTGCCTTCTTCCGTGCCTTCGGTCTCCTCAAGGAAGA
>JBDQOI010000062.1:0-8964 GCA_040261275.1 Flavobacteriales bacterium
ACGCTGGAGGCCCCAACCGTCTTGGCCTGAGAATGCACTGCACGCCCCACCCACGGCGACGAGCTGACCTCCACCGCGCACCCACGAAGCGAGGTCGTTGCGGTCGCCCTCGTCCATGCGGTACCAACCACTGGGCAGGATGACCACATCCAAATTGTCGAGGTCGAGGTCGCCGATGTCGCCGACCCGGTTGACCGGATAGCGAAGGTTGTTCTCGAAATGGTACCAGATCTCTCCGGCCGACAGCGAACTCACCCCCTCGCCGGCGACGGTGGCGATGCGCGGCGCCTGGATGGCGTCGTAATGGCTGCTGCCAAAGTCATAGCCCGAGGTGACCCGACCCGAACTGACGGCAACCACCGTGACTCCGGCGGCTTCACCGGCACGAGTGCAAGCGTCGGCGAGGTTGGTCACCGTTTCGTTGTTGCGCCGGGTGATGACGAAATCCCCGGCATTGAACACCTGTCCATCCAGGCTGAAGCCGGTGTCGGCCCTGCGCACCGTGACACCCTCGGCGAGCAACGACGCCAGGCCGCGAATGGCATTGGCGCCACCACCGGGCAGTACCCATCCATAGGGTGGCTTCGTGTTCGCGTCCATCAGACGCTGGGTCGCGGGAGCTGTCGGCCAGGTGCCGGTGGGCCTCAATCGCGAAGTCAGCGCCAGCGCTTGCAGCCCCATGGCATGTGGGAGGGCCCATGCCGTGATGTCATAGGTCATGCTGTCCGCCAACTCGGGGTCGGGATCCATCAGAACCTGCAGGATGCCACCGTGCGGCTGGTGGGCATCGATCAAAAGGTCGCCCGCCCGCACCGTTCGCTTGGAAGTGCGGCCAGAGCCGTAATCGTAGGCCGTGACCGAAGAAGCGGCCGGAGCAGTGCCGTAATCGATGCCATTGGCGTGAAGGATGCGGAAGAGCTCGGCCATCTTGGCGGCGTCCTGCTCGGCCGGGAAGACATAGCCGGCGTAGTCGCCAAACGGATCTTCCAGGTTTTTGCGGTGATAGTCGGCGAACTGCTGCACGAGTTCCGCGGCCCGGCCCGCACTCTCCTCCACCGTGCTGAGGCCCGATTCGTGGTGGTTGAGGATGCGGTAGGCCAAAGTCAGCGTATCGCCCAGGGATGTAGTGATCGCGCGGCCGGCCCGGCTGCTCCCCCCCTGCTCATAGGTCATGCCGATGGCGCCGTTGTAGAGCGGCCAAGTGTCCCCGTAGGCCGGGTAGAACAGGTCGAACACCTCGCGGGTGAAATACAGGGCGCCCCGGGCATCGAACCAGCGGGCGTTGTTGGCGCCAATGTGCTCCTGGCACTTGCGCTGCCAAGGGCTGATGATCTTGTGAAAGGGCTCCGCTGCCGGGGCGAAGTAGTAGGGCGAATTGACCCCCTGCTCGTGGAAATCGACGTGGACCTGCGGCATCCAACGGCGGTAGGCCGATACACGCCCCTTGGTCTCGACTTGCGTCTGCCACGCCCAGTCGCGGTTCATGTCGAACATGTAGTGGTTGCTGCGTCCCCCGGGCCAAGGCTCGTCGTGCTCGACCGTCCCGGGATTCACATCGGGAAGCAAGCCCGTGGTGCGGTCCTGGAAGGCGACGTAGCGGTCGCGCCCGTCGGGGTTCACGCATGGGTCGATGAGGATGACGGCACGATCCAACCAAGAAGCCACGTCACCTTCTCCCGCATCCTTACCGGATACGAGGGCGTGCATGGTGCGCAGGGCGGCTTCGGTGCACACCGCCTCGTTGCCATGGACGTTGTAGCTGAGGTAGACGAAGGCCACTCCGGGGTCGTCGGCCGCGAGGCCCTTGCCCTCCGTGCGGGCGAGGTTGGCGGCGCGCAGGGCTTCCAGCCGCGCGTGATTGGCCTGCGATGTGACAATGAGCAGACCGAGCTCGCGGTATTCAGAGGTCCGACCGTAGGGCTCCCACAGCGCCTTGGGTGACGCTTCAGCCAGTGCCTGAGCGTAATCGACCACGTTGTGGTGGCGGGTGAAGCGATCGCCGAGCTCATAGCCGAGAAATTCAGCGGGAGTCGGTACTTGAGCGAATACGAAGGAACAGGCGCTCATCAGCGCCAACAATGCAGTGGTCTTCATGGGAACGTCGGTCAGGGACAAGGTTCCCCGAACTCTGCCAAGATAGCAAGCATGTCCGCGGTCGTCACCTGGTCGTCACCGGTGATGTCGGAACTGCAGTTTGAGAGGCACCCGAATTGGCCCAACAGCAGCAAGACATCGCCCACCGCCACAATGCCGTCACCATCGAGGTCCGTTGGGCACTCGGGCTCCACAGGTGGGGTGCCCCAGACGATGAGCTCATCCAAGCGCCATACCTCTCCGTCGCTGTCGTTGCGCATTTGCACCATGAGCTGAACCGTGGAAGCAGGGGGAAGGACAATGGGGTCCACCGTCGTTGCACCGTCCCCGTTGCGCCCGTCGAGGTACAGCGGTTGACCGTCCAGCAGCACCTGGAACTCGAGGTAGTCATTGGGGCCCGTCATGCCCCCGCTGCCCAGGAAGTCCCCCGAGACCGCGAGGTCCTGTACACCCGCTACATCGACTTCACGCGAGGTCCAAGTGACCAGGCCATCGGCGTCCCGCACCGCCATCACGGTATCGTTCTCGAAGACCTCCGTCCACATGGCGTCCGTCGTGGCCGCAGGCGAAAGAAACCACTCCGTCTCGCCTGCTGCAGCGCTTGCGTCGGTTGTCCCGTCGAAGCCGTATTGGAGGCCTGTATACTGGAAGGCAGCGCGGTACAGAATCGGTCCGTCCGGCGTCGTCGGCGGAGCAGGCGTTCCGGCGCAGCCAAAACCCGGCAGGCCACAGTCGGTGTAGACGTCGTTGAAGGTGGTGGCATCGCCGTCGTCGCAGGGACCTCCCACCACGAGGCAGGAGCCGTCATCAAACGTCGCTTCCTCGTCGTAATTGCAGGCGGAAATCAATGTGCACCCCGGAATCTCGGTCGGAGGCTCCCAAAACCAAGCGCGGTAGACCCAATCGGGGTTGTCGATATACGGATTGCGATTGCCCTGGGCCGTTTCCGTGCGGTTGTTCCGCGTGATTTCCACCGGGCTGACCGGATCCTCAAGGTGCCATGCATAAAGGATGTCAGGATCGCACACGCCGCTGATGTCACCTGCCTGGGTCGGATACATGGTGTAGAAATAGAAAACGCAGCGGGCCACGTCCCCCTTCACCTCCTCGCGGGGCTCCCAAATGCTGCCCGTGCTTTCGCTGAAATCATCGAGGTTCGAGGGAGTCGACCCGGTGCTCAAGTAGTTGCCACTTCCGTCCACACCGTACCATTGGGCACTCCCGTTGGGCACCTCGCCATAGGGATCGTTGGACCGGGCGCTGTTGGCCGAACCGTGGCACGGGCGAATCGACCAGATGTCCGACTTCATGGGGCTGACCCCACCGTAGAAAGATTGCGGAACCAGGTGTTCCGCATTGATGGGATTGGGGTAGGTAACGAAACCGCTGGCCTGTTGGAATCCCGTGTAAACACACTCAATCTGGCCGGCGGAAGCATCCACAAAGCCGTACATCTGCATTCGGGCCCCATTGTACCCGAGGTCGGTAAACAAACCGTCATACCAGTTCTGCTTCATCCACGTCCGCAGGGGCTCCAACTGCAAGTCAACAGGGGCATCGGGCTGGGCCATGGCCCCGACCGGCAGAAGGAACAGGCTCCACAAGAGGAGCAGGGGTGAGAAGAGAAACGGCTTCAAGGCGACTTGAAAATACAACGGTTCACGGGGTCCAACGCGCATCGTCCACAAAAGAAGTGTCGTTGAGCGCCGCCAGGAAGGCGAGCAAATCGACGCGGTCCTGGGCGGACAGGTTGAATGGCGCAAGCAAGCTGTCCTGATGGGCGTGTCCCGCCCCGCCTGAGGCGTAATGGTCCAAAACCTCAGCGAGGGTGGCAAACCGGCCGTCGTGCATATAGGGCGACGTGAAGCCGACGTTGCGCAGGGTCGGAATCTTGAAGGCTCCACTGTCCGCTGGATCCCCCGTCAACCGCCAGCGTCCGGGATCGACCGAAACGGCATCGAGTCCATTGTTGGCAAATCCGTGGGTCGTAAACAAGGGAGGCTGATGGCAACGGTCGCAACCAAGGCCCTCAGCACCGAAGAGGTCAGCCCCGCGCTGCTCCGCTTGGGAAGGCTGTGCTTCGTTTCGCTGCCAACGGTCCCATGGGGCGTTCCCACTGATGAGGGTGCGTTGGAAGGTGGCCAAAGCCCGCGTCATGACGAAGGGATCCAGTTCCCTTCCGTAGGCAGCGTCGGCTTGAACCGCATAATCGGCCGCCAACTCCTCACACACCGTGACGATGTTATGCGCCATCTCCGAGGGCTCCTGCAGCGGAACCAGCACCTGCATCTCAAGGGTGGGTACGCCGCCCTCCGACATGAAGTGCGGCTGGTAGGCTGCATTGGTCAAGGTCGCAGCATTGCGCTCACCCAAGGCCCCAAAGGCGCCCGGCGTGACCGCCTCGGGCGCAGAGAATGCCCGCGAGGGCAAATGGCAAGTGGCGCAGCTCACCGCTCCATCGATGGAAAGTCGTGGGTCGAAGAAAAGGTCGCGCCCCAGCACCCATCGGACATCCGTAAAAGCATTGTCTTCGGGGAATTCAGGCCCATCCCAGCCCTCCGGCAGCTGCAGGAAGTCCGCCGTGGCGAAAGGAGGGGGCGCTTTTACCGGGAGTTCAGGCCTACAGCCCGCAGTCAGAACCACGGTCATCATCGATGCGATATGTAGCCAGCGGCTCCCCATCATGTCAAAGATGCAACCCGAATTGCGAGCCGGTTGTTGCATGCACCACGGTGGGCCGAATCAAGGCGTGCCGAGAAACCGAATGGAAAAATCGAGCACAGTCCAAGTCTCCGTGCCGTATGCGTCGCCCGTATACCGGGGCCCGAGATACCAGTCGCCCTGGTGGGGCAACAGGATGGAATGGGCCTGAGGGGCCAGTTCCTCGAACACATACAAATCCTGAAACCAGCCGTCTTCCTGCAATTCGCCCAGGGGATTGTTGTCCGGTGTAATGGCGAGGCTCTCGTAGAACTCCATGTACCAGATGTAGGTGTCATCCTCGGGATGGTAGCTGACTTGCCCCGTCACAAAGGGCGTGGGTGCGAAGAAGCGAACGTGGTTGAGCTCGACCGGAATGTTGGTCACCATCCACGATTGATCCACCCAGGCCGTGTCCAACACTTCCTGGCCCGCGCTGTCTGACCGCAATTGAATGTCGAAGGCCGCGAGGTGAAATTCCACGCTGTCGAGTGGGACCTCCCCTTCCATCATGGCGTCGCAGGTCACCTCCCACGCGCCGGGCACGACGGAATCGACTTGCATTTCCCACGCCGTGAGAAAGCCCGTCAAATCCGGTGTGGAAATGAACCCATCTCCATTGTAATCCGGCATCCAGCTTCCCTGTGCAATCAAACCCGACAAGGGCAAGCATGAAAGAAGAAAGGCCCCCATGAGAACCCTGAGAAACGAAAAAGGCAAGAAGTGGCGATTTGGTGACCTTAAATTAGGACTTATCGCTCATTATCGCAAATTGGAGGCTACCACCACACAGCGGGTGCGAGGCACCACCACAACAGGAGTACGAGGGCGCAGGCCACGGCATTCAGCAATAGACCGGTCCGTGCCATTTCTGCCATGCTGATGCGCCCCGATGAAAAAACGATGGCGTTGGGCGGCGTCGCCATGGGCAACATGAAAGCGCAACTCGAGGCCAAGGTGACCGGCACGGCAAAGTGCATTGGGTGTACCTCCATTCCAAGCGCCATGGCCCCCACGACCGGGGTCAACAACAGGGTCAAAGCCAGATTGCTCATGAGCTCCGTGGCGAAGAGTCCCATGACGGTCACCGCCACCATCATGCCCGCAATGGGCCACCCCCAACCTGTGGCCCCTTCAGCTATGGACGCAGCCCAACCGGCGGCCTCGAACCCCTTGGCCAAGGCCAGCCCTCCTCCGAACAGGAGCAAGATGTCCCAAGGCAGGCGCTTGAGGTCTTCGGCGGCGAGCAAGGGTTGGCCCTTTTCACCATCGCGCCAGGCGAAGCAGGCGATGGCCGCGGCCACGGCAATCGAAGTATCGTTCAGGGCCACGCCCGTTTCCGCCAGCAGGGCATTGAGGGGAACGCGAAACATCCAGAGGGCAGCCGTGGCTGCGAACAGAACCAGGACCCGCTTCTCGGCAGAAGCCATCGCGGGCAATGCAAGGAGTTCCCGCTGGATGACCTCCCCCCCTCCTGTGCCTTCCTGCGCGGGGACTGCGTATCGCCTCGCCAACATCAGAAACACCGCCAGGAGCAGGATCATGCTGATGGGCAATCCCACCGCCATCCACTCTCCAAAACCGATGTCCACGCCGAAACGGTCCGCCGCCACTCCCGCCAGGGCCGCATTGGGCGGTGTGCCCACCAATGTGGCCATTCCGCCCACATTCGCGCTGTAGGCGATGCCCAGGATCAAGGCGTTGCCCCATTGCGCGGCATCGCCTTGTTCTTCGAGCAATCCGAGCACGGCCACCGCCATGGGCAGCATCATCAAGGTGGTCGCCGTGTTGGAAATCCACATGCTGAGCAGGGCCGTAGCGAGCATGAACCCCATCAAAGTGCGGCGTGGGCCTCCGCCCAATGCGTGCAGCAGCTTCAGTGCGAAGCGCCGGTGGAGGTGATGTCGCTCCAAGGCAATGGCCAGCACAAACCCACCCAGGAACAGCCAAATGAAGCGAGATCCAAAAGGGGCAGCGGCGGCGCTCATGTCCATGACACCGGAGAGGGGAAATAGGGCCAAGGGAAGGAGGCTCGTCGCACCGATGGGCACTGCCCCACCGATCCACCACCACAACATCCACCATGCCGTACCGGCCAAGGCACCATCAAATCCGCCCTCTCCCGGCGGGATGCAGGCCCAGGCCAATGCGAATCCCACAGGGCCTCCCCACAAGGCGGCGTGGCGGCGTAAAGTCATGGCATCAAGGCGATGTAAACCGGCAGGTGATCGGATATGTAGAAGCCCTCGATGATCTGCTCCTCCGTGCAATACCAGGGCACTTTCGCACCGCGCACGAAGATGTGGTCGATGCGGGGTGCGCCGCGCATGCCTCCGGTATTGAATCCGGTATACGTCCCGATGCCGTCCCGGCACCGTTTATCTGCAGCATCATGGGCATCGGCCAGCCCACTCTCCACGAGAATGGTCACCGCTTCACTGCCGGGCTCAGCATTGAGGTCTCCCAAGAGAAGGTCCACTTCGGCACCGCTCATCGCGAACTGCAGGGCAATCATGCGCGCGGCCAGCGCCCGTGCCTGCTCCCCCACGTGCGAGAAATGCGTGTTGGCCACGCGCAGCACCTTTCCCGTCTGTCGGTCGTGCAGGAGCACGAGGGTCACCAGCCTTGGCAGCGCCGCATCCCATCCCACCGAACCCGGGACATCAGGGGTGGCACTGAGCCATTGTGTCTCGGCGTGAAGCAAATCGAATCGATCGCGCCGCCAGAAAATGGGACAGTGCTCCCCGCCGGACCGCCCATCGTCCCTTCCCACTCCGTAATGCGCATGCTGCGGCAGGCCCGCCGCGAGGTCGACGACCTGATGCGACAACGCCTCCTGAAAACCGAGAATGTCGAAATAGCCCAACGAGCCGGTCACCTTGTCCCGCCTTTGCGCCCAAGTCAATGGGTCGCTCGGATTGTCGTAGCGGACATTGAATGTCACCACGGCCATCTCATCGGGATGCTGGCCCCAAGCGGCCCCATCTCCTGTTCCCCACCATGCCGCCCCGATCCACACGGCCACAGCCCATCGGTTTACACCCTTCATCATGACGGCAAGGTAGCATGGATGCGGGGCCTATTTTCGCGCTTCCGTGCCGCGCGACTTGCCGGCTGCAAACCCTTGATCCGCCCTTCCATTGGCACGTAACAAAAGGCTCTTCCACAAGGGCGCTCCGCTGGAGCTCGACATACTGGACGTCGCATTCGGTGGCAAGGGAATCGCGAAGGTTCCCACCGACGACGGCGACTTCACGGTCTTCGTACCCAATGCCATCGCCGGCCAGCGCGTCCGGACCAGGGTGTCCCTCTGCAAGCGACGCCACGCGGAGGCCCGCATTACCTCTGTGATCCGCAGGGCGCCGGAGGAAGTCGATGTGCCCTACCCGGCCATCCCCGGTGCGCCGTATATCACATTGCCGCTGGAGGAGCAACGGCGACTCAAGGAGCGCACCACCCTGGATGTGTACCGCCGCATCGGCGAATTGAAGGAAATCGACACCTTCTACGAAGGGTGGGTCCCCTCGCCGGAGTCGTTTCACTACAGGAACAAGATGGAGTACAGCTTTGCCGCCATCGGCAGGAGTCCGGATGCTCCAGCCGATGCGGAGTTCGGAGATGGATTCCACCTCGGCTTCAAGGCCCGCGGAACGTGGTGGGCCGTGGAGGACCTCGAAGCGGATTGCGGGCTGTTCGACCCGCAAATGGAGAACCTCCTTCCTGCTTTCAGACAGTGGTGTGAGGACACGGGGCTGCCCGCTTGGCACGCGCCCCGCCGCGAGGGATTCTTCCGATTCCTGGTGGTCCGCAAGAGCTTGACCGCCGATACTTTGTTGATCAACCTCGTCACCACCTCGCATGGCCTCTCCTCTTTCGACGCGGCAGCATTGGCCAGCTGGTGGAATGAGAAGCTCGGGCGGCGCCTGGCCGGCTTCATCCACACCCTGAACGACGATACGGGGGAAAGGGTCGAGGCACGCGAGGGCACATCAACCCTCATCTTGGGGGAAGACCACGTGGTGGAGCAGCTCCACGGACTCGATTTCGAGATCCGCATGAAGAGCTTCTTCCAAACCAATCCGCGCTGTGCAGAACGGTTGTACGCCCAGGTGTTGGCCTATGCGTTCGAGGAGCCCCTCCCCTCCCTCGAGGCTTCGGACCCCATCACCC
>JBDQOI010000063.1:0-304 GCA_040261275.1 Flavobacteriales bacterium
CAACAGGTCAATGAGCCGAGGTCAAAAGGATCATTTCCCATCACCATGAAGGAGACTTCCGCCGGAAGCTCAATAGACTCCGGCCAGTTCAGCGTGACGCTACCTGAGGCGGTGTCGCCGACCTGAATGGGGGGAGTATAGACAACATCCTGAGATAATGCTGTGAAGGTGTGGCATGCTGTGATGAGCATCACGACATGCACGACTTGGGAGGCAGCAGAGCGCATTCAATCTTGGTTGAATCGAAAATATGCGCGCGGGGAAGACTATGAACAATTGGCCGTGAATTACAATATAACCTCGC
>JBDQOI010000063.1:314-8708 GCA_040261275.1 Flavobacteriales bacterium
GTGAGGAAGGGCGATAAAGTATTATTGGTTGCTCGGCTCATATTTATGCTTTTTCGTCATCTAAATAGGTGGTTTAGGGCACGAACAAATCAATTTGTGCCAGGCGTTAATCATCGGACGCGTATTGCTTTTTAGGCTTTAGTTATACAGGATATTATGTCCGGTCGGGAATTTGTTTTGGCAGATTGGATGACTTCTGAAGGCGACGGGACGGATTTCCTTGTGAATCAGTGAGCTTGAGGGGGAGGCACATTTCCGGGACAGAACACGCATGGGATTGACCCCATCGAAGGGCCTTCAATGACGAGGAGAGGGAGGGCGTTGTTCCCTGCATTGCTGTGGTAGAAAACTCTATTTTTGCACCCGCGTTGAAAGAGTACGCTCAAAAAGAACACTGCCCCATGGCGACCAACCGCACCTTTACCATGATCAAGCCGGATGCTACCGGCGCTGGCCACACCGGCAAGATCATCGACCGCATCATCGAAGCAGGATTCACCATCAAGGCGATGAAGTGGACCCGGCTTTCTCTCGCAGACGCGCAGGCTTTCTATGCTGTACACAGTGAGCGTCCCTTCTTTGGTGAGCTCACCGAGTACATGAGCAGCGGTCCCATTGTGGCCGCCATCCTCGAGAAGGACAACGCCGTGGCTGATTTCCGCACGCTGATCGGTGCTACCAATCCCGCCGAGGCTGCACCCGGAACCATTCGCGCTGACTTCGCCGAGAGCATTGCCGCCAACGCCGTGCATGGCAGCGACAGCGACGAGAACGCTGCCATCGAAGGCAGCTTCTACTTCAGCGACCGCGAGCTCGCCTGATTGGAGGGCACACCCCATCGGTGTATTTAGGACACGATTTGACCGGCCCTTCGGCTCGGCAGTACTTTCGCGCCCCGTCCGCTCTACACAAAGGGCAGGCACATACCTATATGAGACATGGATAAGATCAAGGTCCACAACCCGGTCGTCGAGCTCGATGGCGATGAGATGACCCGCATCATCTGGCAATTCATCAAGGACCGGCTGATTCTGCCGTACCTCGACATCGAGTTGCTCTACTATGACCTGGGTATCGAGAAGCGCGACGAGACCGACGACCAGATTACCGTCGATGCCGCCGAGGCCATCAAGAAGCACAGCGTGGGCATCAAGTGTGCCACGATCACGCCGGACGAGCAACGCGTGGAGGAGTTCGGATTGAAGAAGATGTGGCGCTCTCCCAATGGAACGCTCCGCAACATCATCGGCGGCACGGTATTCCGCGAGCCCATCATCATGAAGAACGTTCCGCGCTTGGTGCCGGGATGGACGCAGCCGATCTGCATCGGGCGTCACGCGTTCGGCGATCAGTACAAGGCGACCGATGCCGTGATCAAAGGCAAGGGCAAGCTGACCATGACCTTCATCCCGGAAGGAGGAGGGGAGCCGACCGAATGGGAGGTCTACAACTTCGAGGGCGATGGCGGTGTGGCCATGAGCATGTACAACACCGACGAGAGCATTTACGGTTTTGCGCGCAGCTGCATGAACCAGGCACTCGCCAAGGGATGGCCCTTGTACCTCTCCACGAAGAACACCATCCTGAAGGCCTACGACGGCCGGTTCAAGGACATCTTCCAGGAGGTGTTCGACAACGAATTCAAGGCGCAGTTCGAGGCGGCCGGCATCACTTATGAGCACCGCTTGATCGACGACATGGTCGCGGCGGCTATGAAGTGGAACGGCGGGTTTGTCTGGGCGTGCAAGAACTACGACGGAGACGTGCAGTCCGATACGGTGGCCCAGGGCTTCGGTTCACTCGGACTGATGACTTCCACACTGGTGACGCCCGATGGCAAGACCATGGAGGCTGAGGCGGCCCACGGAACGGTGACCCGTCACTACCGCCAGCACCAGCAGGGAAAGAAGACGTCCACCAATCCCATTGCGAGCATCTTCGCCTGGACCCGTGGACTCGACTTCCGGGGCAAGCTCGACGGCAATGACGCCCTGCGCACTTTTGCCCAAACCTTGGAGCAGGTGTGCATCGACGTGGTAGAGAGCGGTCGCATGACCAAGGACCTGGCGTTGCTGATCCACGGCAAGGACATGACCGACGACCATTGGCTGACCACCGAGGAGTTCCTCGATGCCATTGATGGCGACCTCAAAGCCCGCATGGCCTGAGGGGTTGTTCCGTCAGCAAATCAAACGAAAGGGGGCTTCGGCCCCCTTTTTTATTTCAGCCCTTCCAAAGCGGAAATGAGGTCCTTTAACTCGTCATCGATTCCGGGCCACTCCGCCGTCAGGTTGTCTGAATCCAAAGCCATCATCCGGGCTTCCAGTGTGACGGTGCCCCATTGTTTCAGAGAGGGGCCCATTGCATGGCGAACTTCGGAAACCACATCCATTTCGCCCGACTCGATTGCCGTGCGCAACCGATCCAAACCTTGCGAGAAGGTCCTCACATTGACCTCTTTGAAGGCCAGCCATTCTGTGCGATCGTCACCGAATATGGCGCGGAAGTAGTCAGGGGAGAATTCAGTTTTGACGCTGCTCATGATGATGACTGTTTAGAAAGACCTCAAGTTCGTCTGGGGTCAAGGGCTTGGTCAGTACCCCTGCGAAGCCCATTTCGATGAAGCGTTCCCGGCTCTCGGTGCCTGCATGTGCCGTAAATGCATGGATGGGCGTCGAAGCATCGAGGTGTCCGTTCTCGCGGAGTTTCTTCAGCGTTTCAATCCCGTCCATCTCCGGCATTTGGATGTCCATCAGGATCAGGTCGAAAGCTTGTGATGCGCACAAATCGATGGCTTCCTGGCCCGATGACGCGATGGTCAGGTCTACGTTCCACGGTCGACACATGGCCTTCATCACCATTTGGTTGGGCAGCATGTCTTCGACGTACAACATGCGGATGACCGCCCATTCACTCGGGTGGTTTCCCTTCCTTTCTTGAGCTTCAAGGTTGCTTTGCTCCAAGGGGAATGAAATGTTGAACCGGAATGTGGTGCCTTCGCCCAGGGTGCTCTCCATCTCCAGGTTGCTGCCCATGAGGTGGAGCAATTTGTTGACGATGCCGAGCCCAAGCCCGGTTCCGCCAAATTTTCTGGCGATGCCCGAATGGGCCTGCTCAAATGCACCCAATACCTTTTTCTGGTCATTTTGAGAGATGCCGATGCCGGTGTCCGACACCTCCCATTCCATGGCAAATCGCTCGCCGATCTGTTGCCCCGATACTTTCAGCCGGACTTCTCCCTTTTCGGTGAATTTGAATGCGTTCGAAAGGAGGTTCTGTAGGATTTGGTTCAAACGGACGCGGTCGGCAAGGACGGTAATGCCTGCGCACCCTTCCACGGACTTTACAAAGGCCACTTCTTCGGTCTTCGTGCCCGTTTCCAGGCGCTTCAGACTGTGCGTGAACTGCTCCATGTTCAAGGGCTCCTGTGTCAGTTCGAGTCGTTGGGCACTGGCCTTGGAAAAGTCGAGGATGTCGTTCACCAGTCCGAGCAGGTGGCGGGAACTGGTTCGAATGTTGTCTGCGAATTCTTCGTGTTCGTCCGAGCGGGATTGCTCATTCAGCAATTCGGCCAGTACGATGATGCTGTGCAAGGGCGTGCGGATTTCGTGGCTGATGGTCGCGAGGAATTCGTCCTTGGCGCTGAGGGCATTTTCGAGTTTTTCTTGAATGACCTTGAGTTGGGAAATGTCAAATCCGTATGTGAGCAAATACGATGTGGGCTGCTCTTTCCCCACGGAAATCAGGTATCTACCGATGAGGTAATGCACAGTCTTGCCGCCTCGCTCCAAGGTGTTTTCGACGGGGGCCACTTTTTCCCCATTCCACACGGCACGGTCCATGGCCATGGACGCGTCCACCCAATAGGTGTCAAAGACTTCGCACTCTTGCTTTCCGATCATGTTCGATCGGTCCTGATCCAAGGTCTGCAAGGCCTGGTCGTTGACGAAGGTGTACCGCAGGTCTTTGTCTTTTAGGCTGATCAGCATGGGCAGACCGTTGAGGAGCTCTGAATTGAGCTCGCGCTGCCGCTCCAGGTCCTCGCTCATCTGCTTGGATTCCGTGATGTCCCGGATAAAACTGGAGAAAACCTCTTCGTTGCCTATCTGCACTGAAGTGATGTACAATTCGATGTCGAACTCTTCGCCGTCCCTTCGCAGCGCCCTGGTCTGGAAGAGCTTGTTCAGGACCGGTCCATGTCCGGTTGCGTGATAGTGCGCCATTCCCTTCTCATGTCCATCGCGGTGGACTTGGGGTATGATGAGCTTGCTCAGGGTTTGACCCAAAGCCTCTTCACGGCTCCAGCCGAAGATTTCCTCGGCTCTGTTGTTCCATTCCACGATGCGGCTTTTGCCATCGGCGATGACCATGGCATCGAGGGCGCTTTCGATGATGCTTCCAAAGAGGTTTCGGCTGTCCTGTAGCTCGTCCAATGTTTTTCTGAGGTCCTTGGTCTGTCGTTGGATCTCGTTTTCCATTCCTCGCGTCAGGGCATCATTGGCCTGTCGTTGCTCCAGCAAGCCACTGCGGAGGCGTTCGAGGGCGAGACTCAATGAGTGCAACTCCCAGATGCTGGCGTTTCCTTCTACCGGGGTGGCCAGGTCACCACTGCGGATGTTTTCGGCGACTTCCCTTACTGCCCTCAGGGGTCGGGACACACGCCTGGCCAAAAAGAAGTACAGGGTGATGACGGCAAGAACAATGAGGCCCATGCCCACTTGCAGGGGGAAATTCAGACGTGACAGTTCACGCTCGAGATATTGCTCTGAACCGTGGATGATGACGCGTCCTTTGAACAGTCCTCCTTCGAATGGGGCGCTGACGAGCAGTGGACTCCCCTCTGTGCGGCGGACATCGGCCAAGGTCACATTGGGAGGATTGGATGCCACCAGTGACTCGGCACCTCCGGATTCCAGCACCAAAGCGGCAAAATCCAAGCTCGGCCTTTTGCTGATGTTGCCAAAAATTTCGCTGAGCCGGGACCAGTCATCGTATTTGCCGGCCACGCTGATGTTGATGGCCATGGACTTTACCAATTCCTCCAATTCAGCGGATTGAAACTCCCTCAACGTCAATGCCTGTTGGCGCGGAATGTAGACCCCGACCAGTACAAGCAATGAAGCGGCCATCAATCCGAATGGCCCCCATATGCGGGCAATGAGAGAGTTGAGGAATTTCATTGCAGCGACACCACCAACTCTTCTGGAGGTTTGGCTTCAAACAACAAGCCGATGGCGCCATCGTGGTTCTGCACATAATCGATGACAGCCTGCTCTGTGCTGAGAAAGACGGGGGCATTGGTACGGCCTTGGAAAACCAGGGAGAGCCAATGCTTCTGATAATCGAATGCATCAGCATTGAGGGCCCATTCTGCGGTTTTCGCGAAGCCTTCTGAATGGCTCGATGTCAAGACCACGGTCACGGGGTTACCGTTGTTCCAGATGGAACGGTTGCCCAGAAACACTTCTTTGAGCTGTTTGGACGTGAGGGGTTTCGCGTCCAGTCCTTTCCCGATGGGGATGCCTTCCTGTCCCCACAGGAAGGGCCCGCCCGCCAAAAGGAGGAAGAGTAAAATCTGTCTCATGGCGATCAATAAAGACAGTAAGCAACGCGGACCTTCAGCTCCCATTTGTCGTCCTTGGGGATCTCAAACCCTTCATTGCCGGTGTATCGTTCCACCTGCGCCCGAATGTTGACCAAGGGGCTGAATTCCCGGGCCCATCCCACCCCAAACTTCATCAGCTGGTTGGATTTGATGTGCAGGTCCCTTTCTTCAAAGTCGGTCAAGTCCACCAGGCCATAGATCTGGTCCCGCTTTTTCTTGCCGATGGTCTTTCCGGCAAAAAGGAAAAAGGTGTAGTTGTTGGAAGTTCCCAAGGAATCGAGTCCACCCACCAATTCCGGGTCATTGGAATCACTGAGGCCACTGCGGTTCCAGCTTGTTTCCAGCAAGGTCTCCCATTTGCTGGATTTCCGATAAAGGCTGAAGCAGTAGAGTTCAAAATCCAGGTCGACCGGATACCAATTGGGGCTTCCCATCATGTAGTGGAAGGTGCTCGAATGGCCGGAATGAGCCCCCACTGAGTTTGCGGCAATCTGATCGCGGTAGGCGCTGATGCCAATGCGCATGCGCTCCTCGGGCTTGATGTGAACCGCTGCCGTGAAGGACTTCTGCAACGAACCGTCCGAAACATCGTTTGAGCTCATCCCGTTTCCGACTACCAGGTCGTATCCGAAGTTGAGCGCACCGATGTTCTGGCCTTGCAAACGCAGGCCCAAGGTGTGGATGGGAACCACGCTTCCGAAGGACCGCGGTCGGTCGATTGTGGGGAAGAAGAGGCGGCCGTGGTGATAGACGTCGTTCCAGTAATTCACCGGGGAATGCATCTTTCCAATGATCACGGAGAACCACTCACGGTGCTGGAATTTCAAACGGGCGCGTTCGATGCTCACCTTGAAGTCGGTCATGCCGTGACCTGCTACGTTCAATGGCGCCACAACCGTTTCGCTGAGAAACGAAATGCGCGGGGTGATTTTGCTCTGGACGAAGAAATCGTGCTCGCCCAGACTGAAATCGCTGAAGCGTTCATTGTTTTCTTGTTCTACCGCGCTCGTGACATGCCCGAAAATCTGAAACTGTGTCGTCGGATCTTGGGCCGAAGTGCAAAGCCCAGTCCACATCAAGCATAAAGCCAAACCAAATCGGAGTGGGTGAGTGGGTGTCAACATGCCACTAAAATACAAGGGGCGTCTTTTGGGAATCATCTTGTCTTTGCGGATTTACCAAGTGCTGACCATTGTCATCGCTGGTGGGTGATTTCCGTCATGTCAGACCTGTACGGCAGTCGGTACTTTCAGGTTACCATGCACCCGCGAAGGACCAGGAGACCATCCTCCGTCTTTATTCTGTCTGTTTTCATCGCCGCCGCGGTGGCAACGGGCGTTTTTCGTTTGGCCTTGTGGGGGCTCACGCAAGGGGGGTGGCTTCGGCCTGAGGACACTCCCGGAAGGCTGGCCTTCTTGGGCTTTTACCTTTTTTTCGTCGCTGTAATCTGGTTGGGGGAACACCCGTTTCGACGCCGGTTCACCTCCACGGATGCTTGACTTCTTCGCCCGCCTTCTCCGCAGGCGCCGGTCCCCACGGCTTCCCACGCTGCCTTCCACGTTGCTCGTCGGCGTTCAGTCTGCCGCGTTCAGCGTTTGGAGCGCGCTGCGGGTGAAGCGGTCGAGGACGTCGGCACGCTCCGGTTGAACGGCAGCCCCATCTGGTACTTCAGGTTGTCGCTCTTCGCGGGATCGGTGATGTCCAATCCATAGACCACATCGGCGGTGTCGCCATACACGAAGGTCCCGAACAGCCGGTCCCAGATGCTCAGCACGTTGCCGTAGTTGCGGTCCGTCCACGGCACTTCGTGGTGGTGGTGGAACTTGTGGAGGTTGGGTGTCACCACGATCCAGCTCAGCGCCTTGTCCAACCCCAGCGGCAGCGACACATTGCTGTGGTTCCAGTAGGTGAAGAAGACGGTCACGATGCGGTAGAACCCGTAGAACGCCACCGGCGCCCCGGTCACGATCACGCCGATGAGCGCGAAGGTCTCGCGGCAGATGAAGTCGATGGGGTGGTGGCGCGTCCCGGTCGTCACGTCCACGTGGGTGTCGCTGTGGTGCACCATGTGCAGCCGCCACATCCACTTCCAGTTGTGCAGCAGGTAGTGGACGGTGTACTGGGCAATGAGGTCCAGCGTCATCACCGTCACCAGCAGCTGCAGCCACAGCGGCATGGTCACCCAATGCAGCAGCCCAAACCCGGTCGCCGCCGTCCACTCGAACAGCCCCACGGCCGCCGCCCCAAAGGCCACGTTGATCACCATGGTGGTGGCCAGGAAAGTCAAATTGGTTCGGGTGTGCTTCCAACTGCGGAACCCGCCGCGAAACAACGGCCGTACCGATTCCACGATGAGGTTGGCCGACATGCACACGACGATCCACCCCAGCTTCTGCCAGGCCGGCATCGCCTCAAAACACGACAGGAACTCCTCCAAACTCATGCCCTCAATCTACGCCACTCCCTCAAGTCCCTGCCCCGCGAGGTCCACGGCCTTCAGTCCGGCATTCTCCATTATTCGTCGGTGGGGGAGGCTAGGAAGCGGGGGTGGAAGTTGAGGAGGTGGGCCTCCTCTTGGGCGCGGGTCAGCGCGGTGTAGAGCCAGCGCAGCCATTCGAGGTCGACCATCTCCTCGGTGAGGTAGCCCTGGTCGACGACGATGGCGGGCCATTGGCCGCCTTGGCTTTTGTGGGCGGTGACGGCGTACGCGAATTTGACCTGGAGGGCCTGGGTGCACGGATCCTGTTTGGCGGCTTCGGCGATTTTGCGCTTGTTGCCGAGGTGGGCGT
>JBDQOI010000064.1:0-8584 GCA_040261275.1 Flavobacteriales bacterium
ATGTTGCACGGCGTCAGCGCTTGCGGTAGTCCCCGTTGCGGAGGGCGTTGATGAACTGCCCCCAAGCAGCCGGGTTGAGGAGACTGACCGGCATCACGCCGCCCTGGTATCCCGCCATTTCTGCCTGGCGGGCTTGGAGCAAACGAAAGTTCTCTTCTGGACTCGACCCCAGTTCCGCCATGCGGTCGTAGAGCGCCATCGGATCGAAATTGAGATTACGGCGGGCGCGCTCGCGGGCATCGGCCTCGAGACGCAACGCCATGAACTCCTGCTTGAAGCGTTCCCGGCTGGGCCAGGGGTAGATCCGGGCTTCCTCCATCATCACGGTGTCCACACCCAAGGGTTGGACCACGCTCATGCGATCGGGCATCTCCTGTCCGGTCAGGTCGGGCACCACCAGCTGCCCATCGTTCAGGCCAATGGCACTGAAGCGGATGGTGTCGCCCACCCGCGCCGGGATGGCAAAGAAGCCGTATTCATCGGTGATGGTGCCGCGCTGGTCGCGCTGGCGGTAGACGGTAGCGAAAGGCACCGGACCCAGCGAGTCGCCTTCTACCACAACCCCCGTCAGCTGTACGACCATCGGAGTGATCGTGCTGTCCGATTGTGCCTGCAACAGGGCGGAGAGGCACATCATGGAAAACAGGGCCGCGAAGCGAATCGGTATCGGCATGCGCCAAAGGTAGCAGGGGAGAGCCCCCCGTCACAGGAATTCACACCGCTTGGGCAGTCTTGAACTCCGAGGTGGTGTGGAAGGTGATTTCCGGGAAGTTGCCGCGCTCCATGTCGAGCAGGAATTGCGACGGAGAGAGGTAGACATCGTTGCCGTCCTTGTCCACGGCCATCTCCGATACTTTGAGGCGCTTGAATTCGGCGATTTTCTCTTCGTCGCCGGTCAGCCAGCAGGCCTTGTGGAAGCGCTTGGGTACGAAGGTGGCCTTGGCGCCGTACTCGTGTTCCAGGCGGTACTGGATGACCTCGAACTGCAGCTCGCCCACGGTGCCGACGATTTTGCGGTTGCCCGGATTCATGACGAAGAGCTGCGCCACCCCCTCGTCGGTCAGCTGTTGGATGCCCTTCTCCAGCTGCTTGGATTTCATCGGGTCGTCGTTCTGCAGCTCCTTGAAGATCTCCGGAGAGAAGCTGGGGATGCCTTGGAATTGAAGGTCTTCGCCCTCGGTCAGGGTGTCGCCGATCTTGAAGTTGCCAGTGTCGTACAGGCCCACGACATCGCCGGGATATGCCTCGTCCACCACGGCCTTGGCCGACGCCATGAAGGTGGCGGGGTTGGCGAACTTGATCTTTTTGCCAAGGCGCGTGTGGGTGTAGAACTCGCCCCTTTTGAATGTGCCGCTGCACACGCGCAGGAAGGCAATGCGGTCCCGGTGTCGAGGGTCGATGTTCGCGTGGATCTTGAAGATGAACCCGCTGAACTTCTCCTCTGTGGGTGCCACCTCGCGTTGAGTGGTCTGCCGGGGGCGAGGGGTGGGGGCGATGCGGATGAAGGAGTCCAGCATCTCCTGAACGCCGAAGTTGTTGACGGCCGAACCGAAGAAGACCGGAGCCACTTCGCCTCGGGCATAGGCCTCCATGTCGAGGGGGTCATACACGCCTTCCACCATCTCCACATCCTCGCGGAGTTGGGCGGCGTGCTCTTCGCCCACCAGTTCATCGATGTTGGGGTCGTCGAGCCCTTCGATGTTCAAGAGGTCCTCCGTCACGCGCTGCTTGTCGCTTTGGAAGAGGCGGAGCGTGCTGTCGAACAGGTTGTACACCCCTTGGAAGGTGTGGCCCTGGCTGATCGGCCAAGACAAGGGGCGCACCTTGATGCTGAGCTTCTCCTCCAGCTCATCGAGCAGGTCGAAGCCGTCGCGACCTTCCAGGTCCATCTTGTTGATGAAGATGATGACCGGGGTGTCGCGCATCCGGCAGACTTCCATGAGCCGCTCCGTCTGTGCCTCAACCCCCTTCACGCAGTCGATGACCAGGATGACGCTGTCCACGGCGGTCAAGGTGCGGTAGGTATCCTCGGCAAAGTCCCGGTGGCCGGGGGTGTCGAGTAGATTGATGAGGCTGTCCTTGTACTCGAACGCCATGACCGAGGTCGCCACGGAGATGCCCCTTTGTCGCTCGATCTCCATGAAGTCGGAGGCGGCGGTCTTGGTGATCTTGTTGGACTTGACCGCACCGGCGGTCTGGATGGCCCCGCCGAAGAGCAGGAACTTCTCCGTCAGCGTGGTCTTGCCCGCGTCGGGGTGGCTGATGATGGCGAAGGTTTTCCGCCGTGCGATCTCCTGGGTCAATGCGGCCATGGGGCGGCAAAATTAACCTACTCGGCCTGCGGTGCACGCAACAAGTTCGTCCAGCGGGCAGTGAGCGACTGGCGACCGTGACGCTTGATGAATTTGGCACCGGCTTCCACGCGGGGTGGGATGGCATCCGGATGATTGCGAAGGGTCAGCAAGGCCTCGGCCAACGCGTCGGAATCACCGGCTGGAAAAGTCCAACCCCTGCCCCCGGCAAGGAGCTCAGCCGTGCCACCGGTGTCCGTACCGACAATGGCACATCCGCTGGCCATCGCCTCGAGCGTTACAGAGCCTACGCTTTCCTGAGTGGAACACACCGCGACCACGTCGGAGGCGATGAAGGCAGACTGGGGGAAGTTGTCGTAGGGCCGGAAATGGACACGCCATTGAAGCTCCTTGTCCCGAACGTAAGAGCGGACCTCGTCAAAGTAGTCGCTGAGTGTATCCAAGGTGGGGTCGCCCACAATGAGCGCGTGCACGTCGGGCGGCAAATCCACAAGCGATGCCACCAGGACGTCCTGCCCCTTTTTACGGTCGATGCGCCCGACCAGGGTGACCACGAAAGACTCCTGGCTCAAGCCCAAGGTCAAACGCGCCTGTCTCTGCTGCTGCAGGCGATCGGAAACGGGTACGAACCACTTGTCGTCCAGCCCCAGCGGAATGACATGGACCTGATGCGGCACCAAAGGTGTGTTCCGGCAAACTTGCTCCTTGAGCCAGTCCAGCGGGGTGACCCAGGCGTCGATGGCCCCGAATCTCCAGCGGTGATACAACGAGCGCTTGGGCTTGGGAATTTGCATGCCCTGATGGAACACGAGCCGGGTCGGTCCTCCGAGCAAGCGAAGGATGCGACGCGCCCACGCCGAAGTATCCAAGTCGCGGGGGTCGCGGATCCACAGCCAGTCCGCACCGTACCGCAGCAATCGGGTCGCGCGGTGCATTGCGGTGGCAAAAGAGAGGTACCGGGTGCCCCGACGGATGGTCCGGATGTCGAAGTCCTGCCGAGCACCCTCACCTTCCTCATGGGCACTGCTCGCGCGGTGAAGTGGGCTTTCCGCGATGCAGAGAATCCGCACTTTGTGTCCATCCGATGCCATCCACCGGGCGTGTCGCAGGAGGTTCATCTCCAGTCCGCCCCAACCTTCCGAGGTCGAGAGGAAAACAAGCCGCAATGGGCGGGGAGGAGTGGAGGGACTCAAATGAAGTCGGGACGAAGGGTGATGTCGGAAACTACGCCTTCTCCGCGACCTTCTATGGCTTGGCGCACTTGGCGGGCTACAAAAGCGGCGGGCATGCCGTTTTTGAAGCCCGGACGGTATTGGTCCAACAGGGATGGGTCCCGCGTCTGTTCGATGAAGTCCGTATTGACCGCACCCGGACATATGGTGGTCGAGGCCACCTTGTCCCGGAGGTCCTGACGAATGGCTTCACCGAGGGCGAGCACGGCATGCTTGGTGGCGCAATACACCCCGCTGTTGGGAAACACGTTGCGCGAGGCAACCGAACCGATGTTGACCACAAGTCCCTTGCGCTCCATCAGATGGGGCAGGCAGGTATGAAGGGTTGTCAAAACGCCTTTGATGTTGACGTCCACCATGGTGAACCAGTCCGCGAGGTCTGCTTCCGGCAGGGGAGAAAAAATGCCGAGCCCTGCATTGGGGATGGCCACGTCGAGCCCTCCGAATTCACGCACGCCATGTTCTACTGCCGCCTTCTGTGCTTCCACATCGAGCACGTCCATTTGACGGACCATCATCCGGCCTTCACCGGTGGCCTGCCGGTTGGCCTCTTCGGCCACGGCCTGGAGGTCGTCCAGCCTTCGGGCGGTTCCATAGACACGGTGTCCATGGGCGACCAGGTCGCAGGCGATGGCGGCACCGATGCCACTGCTGGCACCGGTCAGGAATACGGATGAGGAGGTAGGCTGCATGGTGCGAAATTACCGCGGGACAGGAATCAACCGGGAACGTAGAAAAGGAACCGGGACAGGCGCTCTCCGGCTTGGCATTCACCGTAATGAACACCCCTTCCGAGTGGCGGTGTGCCCAGGCGGAACCACCCCCGTTCATCGCGCTCTGCCCTTCCCTTTTGCAACAGGCGCCCCTGGGCATCTCGAATCTGGTAGGCCATGGGAGCTTCCGTGGCCACACCGGGTCGGAGCACCACCAAGGTGTCGCCCACACGCGGCGTGCCCACCACGGCATCGGAAGCGGTGGTCCCCGCCACTCCTTGGCTGACACATTGCAGCAAGTCCTCCCGGAGAGCGGCGAAAACGTCTTGCTCCAACGCGTAGAATGCGCTGCCTTCAGCGGTGCTGTAACCGTCCCACTTTCCGTTGGTGAGGAACGCGAAATTCCATTGGCCATCCGGCGTGGCGTAAGCGTCGCTGATCAGGCCATAGGCTTCCCCGGGATGGCCGATGAAGGGAGACACTGCCACATCGGGGATCACCGCATCCTGCCCCAGACCGCTCGCTGCGCGATGCAGCCCGGACGCCCATTGATTGAACAGTCCGTAGTAGTTGTTTCCATTGTCACCGTTGTAGCTCCACTGCGCTTGATGCAGGGCCGTGAGCGCTTGGGGTCCCAATAGGGCCAAGGGTTGGCCATCGGGTCCTTGGGCCGACCCGGTGCTCCACAATTGGGCCATCACGGACAAATCGCGGGCCGATGAGCGCAATCCCCCTTGCGGCGAGAAGCACGTTGCATTCGTGCCGGGGGTGTATCCTGACCAATCGGGACCTTCCGGCATCACACCGCCGTAGTTGTCTGCCTGGGGCGCCCATTGGCCTTCCTGCTGTCGATAGAGGACGGCAAGGTTGGAGATGTCGTTCAGGTCCTGCACGCGGAAGGCGGCATCGAGACCGTAGGGCGCAAAAATCAGCGACTCCATCAAAAGGTCAAACCGGGTGCCCGTTGCGGCTTCCAGCACGGTGGCGGCCACGCCGAAATTCAGGTTGGCGTATTGAAAATAGGTGCCCGGCGCCCCGGCGCCCCACATGTCGGGGGTGTAGTGGGGGCCACCTTCGCCCAACACCGAAGAAAGCGAGGGGACGTTGGGAATCCCATCATAAGCGTCCGAAAGGAAGGGGCCATAACCCTCGCCGTCTCGGATTCCCGACGTGTGCGTGAGGAGGTGGCGCAGGGTGAGCGCATCATTCGGAAAATCAGGGTGGAAGGGAGGGTCCTCCAGGTATGCCCCCAGTGGCGCATCGAGCCCGAGCGAGCCCTGCTCGGCGAGTTTGGCCGCCGCCAATGCCACGACCGCCTTGCTGATGGAAGCCACCCGATACACCGTAGCCGCATCGACTTCCAACCCCAGGCCGATGTCCCTCCATCCGGAATGGACCTCCGTGGAGACCGCCCCGCCGCAGCGCGACACCACACTCAGGCCCGCCAGCTGATGCGACTCCACGAGGGATGCAATTTCATCGGCCTGCGCGCAAAGCAGCGACGGCGCGATGAGGGGAGCGAACAGAAGGGAAGACCACATACGGATGTACATGGCCACAAAGTAAGCCCGGGCTCAACTCAGAATCCAGGGCACTTCGAGTTCGAAGGTGGGTATGATCACTTCGAACCTTTCAGACTGGGGGCGCTTCCGCGATTCCACGACGTATCGACCCGACATGTTGCCCAAGGGACTGGTCAGGTCGCAAGCGCTATCGTACTCAAAAATCCGCCCGGGAAGGATCTCGGGTTGAACGCCTACAATGCCATTGCCTTCGATGTCCCTGACGCTACCAATGGAGTCCACGATGTGCCATCTGCGCTTGAGCACCCGGATTCCGACGTGGCTCCGATTTTCTATCGTAATGCGGTAGGAAAAGATGTAACGCTGCTCCAGGGGCTTGGAGAATTCAGGTTCGAAACGGCTGCGAACATGGACGCGAATTCCCTCAGTCGTGGCCCGGTATACTCTTGTCCTGTTCATTCCCTTAATTTACAAAAAAAGAAGACAAAAACCGTATAAGAATAGACTGAATTATTTCAATTCACGTGAGGACATACCGATGATGCGGTCCGTTCCGTCCGGTGCCGGGGCGTGAACGAAGACGGTGTACGCATTGGGCGTGCCCGCGTGATCCGCTTCAAAAGCGTGGCGCGAACCTGAACCCACCGTCACATATCGATAGTCGTACCAACCCTGCTTCATCCAGCGGGTCAATCTGTACTCCTGCGCTTCGACATCGTAGCGCATCCTCCAGTCCGGATCGATGCTCCACCCCGTCAATCCACCGAAGACATACACCTCGGGTACATCCCCGAAATCAGGATGTGACAGTGAAAAGCTCACTTCGAGGTAATCGCTCGACAGTTCGACATCGTCAAAGCGGTCGTTGTGGACGGTGAACGCCCCCTTCAAATCGGGACGGCTGGTCTGCAGACGGAACCGCCGGGAAGCATCGGTGGAGAGCTGCACTTTCCAGAGCGGTCCGTCCCCACTTTGAGATTCCCTCAAGGCATCGATACCCGGAGCGAGGTAGGAGAGGGACTTCAAGTCCAAGGACCTCCAACGGTCCGACCCGGCAAAAGTCAACCGGCTGTCCTGGTCAAACCGAACCGCATTTCCACGGACCACAGAGGCCGCAATCTGCAGCCCGGTCTGGGTCCAATCCACATTGCGGATAACGGTGAGGTGGATGTCGTGCATGGGAACGGACCAGCGGTGCCCAGGAGGAAGCTCGACGTCCACCTCCACGCGTTGGTGTGTGGAGACCCGATCGGCCTCATAGGGACGTTTGAAGCTCACTTCCACCTCCGCCAATTGCTCGTATACGATGAGACGGCGCATCAGGACAATCTCGTCGGGGTCGCCATCCCTGTGCACCATCAACAGGTAATTTCCGCTTCGGATAGGCTTCAGCCCTTCCGATGGAATGAGCGTGCGAACGTGGGCATACGGAACGCTGCCCCCAAAACTGCCCTCCACATCATCCAACCTCTCCGGAAACCAACCCTCCAGGTAATCCCAGTCCCGCAAATCCGAAGGGGCCATCCAGTCGGCCGTGCAGTGCATCAGCGACCACGCATAATCGGGCCAATCCGCTGACAGGTCGTCAAAGCGAAGGATGAGCGGCGCATCCCCGTTCAATTCCATGAAGGGACCACTGAGCGGAGCCCCCAAGGCGTGAAGGCGCACCGAGGCAATGTGGGGGGCGGTGTAGGCGATGGGAATCCCCTGTTGACCTGCACACCACTTCGCAGGGAGGCAAAAGAACACGCCCATCAAGAGGTGCCCACAAGCTCGGTATCCAATGCGAAACGTCACATACCAAAAGTACCCCGCTTGTGCCGCCTCATCCGCTGTTGTGGACAACGCATGGCTCCCCGTGCATTCCCTTCGGTTCCAAAGCGCTCTAGGCAGTACATTTGCGGCGCAAATTCAGCACCTACACGCGAAATGCCTGCATCCGTCAAGATCCGGAAGGGTTTGGATATCCGCCTCAAAGGGGGAGTTCAAAGTGCCGCGCACGCCCTCCCCGCCGCAGACCGCTTCTCCATTCACCCCACCGATTTCCACGGATTGGTGCCGCGCATGGCCGTCAAGGCCGGAACGGAAGTGAAAGCAGGAGAAGTTCTGTTCACCGATAAGAAGAACCCGGACGTCAAGTTCGTTTCTGCCATTTCCGGCACGGTCCAAGAGCCGGTCCGGGGCGAGAAACGCCGGATTTTGCGCGTGGACGTGCTGGCTTCCGGGGCCGATGCCGTGAGCCATCCCAGCGTGGACCCAACCGCTGCCGAGGGAGATGCCGTTCGCGCCGCTCTTTTGGAGCGCGGATATTGGCCCATGCTGCGTCAGCGTCCCTTCGATGTCATGCCATCGGCGGACAGCGCGCCCCGCGACATTTTCATCAGCGGTTTCGACTCTGCGCCTTTGGCTCCTGCTGCAGCCATGGTGCTGGACGGTCGCCTCGACGCTTTCCGTGCCGGTTGCGCCTACCTGAACTCGCTGCTGCCCGCCGGCCGCAAAGTTCAGCTTGGCATCAAGGCCGGAGACGACTTTTTCTCTTCGGTCAGTGAAGCCGACATCACGTCATTCTCCGGTCCGCATCCCGCAGGCAACGTCGGCGTTCAAATCCACGAGGTCGCCCCCATGAACAAGGGCGAAGTCGTTTGGACCGTCGGCATGCAGGACGTCGCCAACATCGGCGAGGGACTGATGGGCGGATCCTACGTCTGCAAGCGGACGGTGGCCCTAACGGGTTCCCGCTCCCAGCCCGCCCTGCTGCAGACCGCCATCGGCACGCCCATGGCGGCCAGCGTAAAGGACCGCGT
>JBDQOI010000065.1:0-8525 GCA_040261275.1 Flavobacteriales bacterium
CCAATGGGAAGTCAGCCCCGGCCTCGCCATCCAGGACGCCATCGACCGCGCTGAGGCGGGCGACGTGATTGATGTAGCCGCAGGCACATTCGCTCCCGAGACCACCTTGGCTGTCGACAAGTCGTTGACCATCAACGGTGCAGGAAGCGGATCGACCACCATCGATGTGGGCGGATACAACGCCTGGGGCATCTACATCACCGCCGATGACGTGACGCTGAGCGGCGTGACCATCCAAGGCGATGCCGTGGCCAACCAGCAGTTCGCGTTGAAGGCCGGAACCGGAAACAACACCGGCGGATCGACCTCCATCTGCCAAAACCTCACCTACTCCGACATTGTCATCCAGGGCACCAAGCGCACCGCCATCGACCTCAACGGCGTGGACGGCGCGACCCTGACCGACATCACGGCCACGGGCGCCACCGGCGGATTCGGCATGAGCATCTCCAGCTCGGCCAACGTCACCGTGACCAACCTCACCACCAGCGGCAACGCATGGGGCGACGTCGGCATCTTCCCCGCCAACAGCCCCTACCAGTGGCCCTCACTCGAAGGGCCCACCGGCATCATCTTCGGCGGCACCATCGACCTTTCTTCAGGCGCGGGCAGCATCTCCGTCCAAGACGGCAGCCTGCAGTCCGGCGGTACATGGGTAGGCAGCATCTCCAACGACGCGGCCGATGGCGCCGACGTCACCGTGCCCGCTGACTTCAGCCATGTGGTCAACGCCACGCGAGACAGCGATGGCCTCGTCCTCCACAACGTGGGAACGCAGACCGCCATCCTGGCATTGGCCCCCTTCCTGGCCGCCAACGGCTTCTCCGGAACCACCATTGAAGACCTCGACAACGGCGACTTTGAAGTCGTCGAAGGACTCCTGATCCAGGACGCCATCGATGCCGCATCTGCGGGCGACGTGATCAACGTCTCGGTAGGCACCTACGAGGAGGACCTCGCCCTCAACAACGGCGTGACCCTCAACGGACCCAACGCAGGCATTGCCCACGACGGAGCCCGTGGCGCAGAGGCCATCATCGACGGTGAGCACACCCTCAGTGCCGCCGCCGCCCTGACCCTCGACGGATTCGAACTGCTCAGCAACAACCCCGCCCAGACCAGCACCATCTTCATCTCAACGGCAGCCGGTCACGCGATCCAGAACAACCGCTTCGTCTCTGCAGTAGCTGGAGGTGGAAGTGACGACAAGGCGCTCTACACCGCCGTACTCGCCTCCGGTTCCATGACCATCGCAGGCAACAGCTTCTCTGGCGACGGCAGCTTCACCGACGGTGACCGCTACAGCTCCGCAGCCTGGGGACGCGGCATCTGGCTCAACGGCGGTGGCGCAGCCGTGACCATTTCTGGCAACGCCTTGACCAATTGCCGGACCGGCATGAACCTCGAGAACTACTTCAATGGGGTCTGCAGCGTGGACGGCAACACCTTCACCGACTGCGGTACGGGCATGTCCCTCGGGGTGCCTACGGCTGGAGCGTTGACCTCCATCACGGGCAACAGTTTCCAGGACGTCGATACCGACATCAATGCCCGCAACCTCACCGCGGACATCACCTGGGATCTGGCGGCTACCGGGAACGCAGCCGTACCGGGCAACAGCACGGTGTACTCCGACCTCGGCTACATCCCCGGAAACAACCCCGGCGATATCGACGACCCCAACGGAAGCCTCGCCTACCTCTCCGGTAGCGGAGCCGACAACCTCATTTTTGGAGACGACGACAATACCGTCACCGGTGATTATGGTGGCGCAGCCGATGACTTCATGAACGGAGGCGGTGGAAATAACGTCGCACAATACGGCGACAATCTGGCCGACTTGACCTTGACGGGATACGGTGACACGCTCTTCGTATCGAGCCCCACGGCTGGAAACGACGTCCTCGTGAATTTTGGCAGCCTCGCTTGTGCCGATCAGATTGCCCCCATCGTCTTGGGCTGCACCAACGCCGCTGCAGACAATTACGATGCCACTGCAACGGTGGACAATCTGAGCTGTGAATTCCTCGGTTGCACCAACAGTGAAGCCTGCAATTTCGATCCGGAGGCCGGCACCGACGACGGGTCCTGCGAGTATTCGAGCTGCTCCGGTTGCCGCGATGAAAGTGCGTGCAACTACGACCCCTCCGCCACCCTCGACGGACCAGCGGGCACCTGCACCTTCCCTGCGGCATTTTACCTCGACTGCAGCGGGAACTGCCTCGACGGTTACGATCTGGACAACAACGGAACCTGTGATCCTGTGGACGTCCAAGGTTGCATGAACACCAATGCGAGCAACTACAACGCTTACGCGACCGTACCGGACGGCTCATGTCTTTTCGATGTGGTGGGTTGCATACAGCCAGATGCCTGCAATTACAATCCGGACGCCACGGTAGCGGATGTGACGAATACCTGTGTATTCCCGAGTGAACCTTACCTGAATTGTCAGGGGAACTGTATCAATGACGCCAACGGCGATGGCATATGCGATGAGTTGGAAGTACTGGGTTGCACCGATCCTGGCGCGGACAACTACAATGCCGCTGCCAACACCGACGACGGATCCTGCTTTACGGCCTCAACACCAGGCTGCATGATTCCTTCAGCCACCAACTACGACCCAACGGTCACGGTGCAAGGCCAACCCATTGGAACGTACTGCACCTTCAGCTTCATCAATCCGCCCATATTGCCGTCTTCGAGCGTCGATTGCGCCGACAGTTTTGCATGCAACTACAATCCTGCCGCTGCAGGATACAGCCAATGTGAATACACCTCTTGCCTCGGCTGTACGATCGTTTCGGCCTGTAACTATGACGCTTCGGCCATCTACAATGACGGATCCTGTGAGTACACCTCCTGTGTGGGGTGCACTGCATCGGGTGCCTGCAATTACGATGCAACGGCCTCCATCAACGATGGCTCCTGTGAATACACCAGCTGCGCCGGGTGCATGGAACCCAATGCGAACAACTATGACGTGACCGCCACCATTGATGATGGATCCTGCGAGTATCTGGGTTGTACCAACATCAGCGCATGCAACTATGGTTGTACTGACCCGGCGGCCTGTGCCGCTGCGGGCGAGGCCGGTCCCAATACCGATGATGGTTCGTGCGAGTACTCCAGCTGCGCGGGTTGCATGACCTCAGGGGCTTGCAACTACGATGCAACGGCCACCATTGCCGCCGCGTGCGAGTACACGAGTTGCGCCGGATGTACGGACAACACAGCCGACAATTACGACCCGACTGCCACCATCGACAGCGGCAATTGCGAGTTTGAAGGTTGCACGGTCGGCAACGCCTGTAACTACGACGCTACAGCCAATGTGGATGACGGCTCTTGCACCTATCCGGCCGCGGGCTTTGACTGCGCCGGCAACTGTCTCGACCTGAACAACAACGGCACATGCGACAGCGCCGAGACACCGGTACCGGGTTGCACCAATCCCGCCGCGTGCAACTACGACCCTTCTGCCACACAAAACGACGGCAGCTGCACGGTGGTCACAGCCTCAGCCAACGACATCACCGTCTATCTCGATGCCAGCGGCGTGGCCAGCATCGTGCCCCTGGATGTCGACAACGGGTCAGGTGGGGGATGCACGGTTGCTTCCTCAACGGTCACACCCAACGCTTTTGACGTGGACGACCTCGGAACGAACAATGCCGTACTCACGGTGACCGATGATCAAGGCAATAGCGCTACGGATGGCTTTGTTGTCACCGTCGAGGACATCATTCCTCCCGTGGCCAGCGCCAATGACATCACCCTTGAGATGACCAGCACGAGTCAGGAAGTCATCCTGACCGCCTTACAGGTGTCCACCTCCACAGACAATGCCGGCATAGAGTCACAGACTTTGAGCAAGAGCAGTTTCGTAGGATGTGACGACGTAACAACCCACGTGGTCACCTTGACCGTCACCGACTTTGCAGGCAATACCGATCAGGTCAATTTCAACGTCACCATCACCCACCCCGATGTGGATGCAGATGGCATCTGCGACGATCAGGACAATTGCACGGACCTCACCGCCAACAACTACAATGACCCCGCCAACGGCGTGTGCCAGCCTTGCGGAACGGCACCGGTCTTCCTGGGATTGTTGGCGAGCACACCGGCTTCGAACCTGACCGAGAACGACGGAGTCGTGACCCTGGACATCACCAGTGGTGCCCCCATCACATTGCAATTGACGGGACTGAATGGAACGGCGGACTACTCGGCCACCATTCCTACGGAGATGGGCACCATTCCCGCCGGCCTTTACGAGGCACGGGTGATCGACGCTGACGGATGCTTGGGCGTAGCAAGCGCACCAGGCGGGTCCACCTTCGGACAGCCCAGCGTCTACTACACGCTGATCATGCCCTATACACAATGCTGCAGCGGTTGCGGCGTCTACGATGCAGACATGGATGGCATCTGCGACGACAGCGACAACTGCATCGACCGCACCGCCCCGAACTTCAACGACCCGGCCAACGGCACTTGCACGGAATGATCGCTCCAGGCGCATTCTGCCATAGACTTTGAAGAAAAGCCCCGCCACCGAGCGGGGCTTTTTGCTGCCGTAACATTGTCCATTCCCCGCTCGCGTGGAGTGCCCTTGGACACGGCTACCTTTGAAGCGCAATGGGCACGACGGAAATCGTCTTCATCCTTCTCATTTACCTGCTCCTCTTCGGGACGAAGGGACTGCCTTCCATGGCGCAATCCATGGGCAAGTTCATGCGCCAGGTGCGCGACGCCCAGCAGGACATCCAGCGTGAAATCCTCAGCGGAACAGACGACCTGCGCAAAGGCGCGGCCGCCTTTCGCGATCCCGTTGGCGCCGCCACCAAGGGCTTCGAGGACGCGATGAAGGCCCCGGCGGGCACGCCGCGCTCCTCCACCGGCTCTTCCTCGGGCACCTCCACCGGCACCCCGGCCGATGGCGTGCCTCCGGAAGGAGAGGTTGGCGAGGACTTGGATGGCGATGAGCCAATCGCGGAAGACACGGCTGACACCAAGCCCGAAGATTGAATGGAGTTCCTCGCTGAAGTCCCGGCCTTGTTGGCGCTCGTCGTCGGCCTCGTGTTCCTCGTGGGCGGCGGTGAGCTGCTCGTTCGCGGGGCGGCGGCGCTGGCGCTGAAAGCGGACATTCCGCCGCTCATCATCGGCCTCACCGTGGTGAGCATGGGCACGTCCGCCCCGGAGCTATTCGCCTCTGTCGAAGCGGCCCTGGCGGGCACGCCAGGATTGGCCATCGGCAACGTCCTCGGCTCCAATGTCGCCAACCTCGCCCTCATCCTCGGCCTCACCGCTCTGGTATGTCCCTTGGCGATCGACCGCATGGCATTGCGCCTGGACATCCCGCTCATGCTCGGGGTCAGCGTGCTCTTCCTCTTCGCCGCATCAGACCTGGCCATCAGCCGGACCGAAGGCATGGTCGGACTCGCCCTCATGGCGGCTTTCCTGGCCAACCTCTACTGGCGGTCCCAGCGCCAGGGCGCCCAGGACGCCCAAGACGGAGAAGAGGTGGAGAGCCTCAAGGAAGCCGGAAAATGGGCGGGGCGCTCTGCGCTCTTTCTGCTCGGCGCCTTCGCCCTGGGCGTCGGAGGGCTGTACCTCGGGGCGGAGTGCTTTGTGGACGGCGCCCGCCGGGTGGCCTTGCAAGCCGGGGTCAGCGACCGCGTGGTGGGCTTGACCATCGTCGCCTTTGGAACAAGCGTACCCGAGTTGGTGGCCTCAGGAATCGCCGCCCTGCGGGGACAGGCCGACCTCGCCGTCGGCAATGTGGTGGGCAGCAACCTCTTCAACCTGCTGCTCGTCTTGGGCACCACCGCGACCATCACGCCCCTGCCCATGGGTGCCGAAGTCCTGACCTGGGATGTCTGGTGGGTGCTGGGCACCGCCGCCGCTTTGGTTCCCCTCGCACTCTTGGGCGGAATGAAAAAGCCCAAGCTCGGTCGGTGGCAAGGTGCCCTGTTCCTCCTCGCCTACATCTCCTACACGGCCTTGACGTGGACGGGCCTCTGACCATCATCTCAGCCGGAGCCGCCCGCTGCCGACATTGGCCGGGATTGCTTGTGGCGGAGTCTCTGGACGAATGGGTGCAACGCATCCCGTGGCAGCAAAACCGCATCACCGTCTACGGCAAGACCTACGATGAGCCGCGCCTCACCGCATGGTTCGGTCCGGCCTACCGATACAGCTCCATCGACTGGCCCGCCGCCCAGATCCCAGTTGAACTCAAACGGATGAATCAGCTTGTTTCAAGCGAGTTGGAGTGCCGTGAGTTTGATGCCGTGTTGTGTAATCTGTACCGCGATGGGCAGGACGCCATGGGCTGGCATCGGGACAACGAGCCGGAAATCGACCCCACCGTCATCGCCTCGGTCAGCTTTGGGGTGTCCCGTGATTTCAAGGTGCGACACCGCGCGACCAAGGAGGGCTGGGCCGTCTCGCTGGGGCACGGCGACCTGCTCGCGATGGAGCACCTGCAAAACGACTTCGACCATGCCCTCCCCCGCCGGGCCCGCGTCGATTCTCCGAGATTGAACCTCACCTTCCGGCACTTCCGCTGAAGTGGCAATCGGGATGGTTTGCGGGGTAGTTCGGGCCGGGGGCGCGGTGTACCTTGCGGGTCCATGTCTGTTCACGCCTCCGCCAAACGCATCACCACACAGGTGCTGCAGGAAATGAAGCACAACGGTGAGAAGATCGCCATGCTCACCGCCTACGATTACTCCATGGCCCGCATCGTCGACGGTGCCGGGGTCGATGTGATCCTCGTGGGCGACAGCGCCTCCAACGTGATGGCCGGCCACGAGACCACCCTGCCGATCACACTGGACCAGATGATTTACCACGCCGCCGGAGTGGTGCGCGCCGCCAAGAAGGCGCTGGTGGTGGTCGACCTGCCGTTCGGCACCTACCAAGGCAATTCCAAGGAAGCGCTCAACAGCGCGATCCGCATCATGAAGGAAAGCGGCGCCCACGCCGTCAAGCTCGAAGGCGGTGCCGAAGTGCGCGAGAGCATCGAACGCATCCTGACCGCAGGCATTCCCGTGATGGGCCACCTGGGCCTCACCCCGCAAAGCATCTACAAGTTTGGCACCTATACGGTCCGGGCCAAGGAGGAGGCAGAAGCGGAGGAGTTGAAGGCCAATGCCAAGCTGCTCGAGGAAATCGGCTGCTTCAGCCTGGTGTTGGAGAAAGTGCCCGCCAAACTGGCCACTGAGGTCAGTGCCGACCTGCACATTCCGACCATCGGCATCGGCGCGGGTGCCGGGTGCGACGGACAGGTGCTCGTCCTGCCCGACATGCTCGGCATCACCCAGGATTTCTCGCCGCGCTTCCTGCGCCGCTATCTGGACATGGGCCAGCAGATGCACGATGCCATCGGCCAATATGTCGCGGATGTCCGCTCCAAGGACTTCCCCAACGAAAGCGAGCAGTACTGATGGGCAAGGACCGCGACGGATCCCCCTTTGCCCACAAGCCGAAGGTGCCCATCGTGATGAGCACCCCGGAAAACCTCGAGATCCTCTACGAGGACAACCACCTCATCGCGGTCAACAAGCGCTCCAGCGACATCGTCCAAGGCGACATCACCAACGACCGCACGCTGGACAACGTCATCCGCGAATACCTGCGGGTCAAGTACAAAAAATCCGGTGAGGCCTGGCTCGGCACCATCCACCGCATCGACCGGCCCGTCAGCGGCGTCATCCTCTACGCCAAGACCTCCAAATGCCTTTCCAGGATGATGAAGGCGTTCAAGCACCGCGAGGTCGCCAAGACCTATTGGGCCGTCGTCAAGGGGACACCCCCTGAGGAGCAGGGTCACGTCATCAACTGGCTGAAAAAGAACGAGGAGCGCAACAAGAGCTACGCCCACGACCGCCCCGGCGATGGCCGCAAGGAATCGGAACTCAAGTACTATGTGCTGGGCAAGGGCGACCACTACCATTTTGTGGAAATCCACCCAAAATCGGGCCGCCACCACCAAATCCGGGTCACGATGTCGTCCCTGGGCTGTCCCATCAAAGGCGACATCAAGTACGGTGCACGGAGGACCAACGACAACGCTTCCATCCACCTGCACGCCCGCCGCATCGAGTTTGTACACCCCACGCGCAGAGAGGTCTTGCGCATCATCGCCCCCCCTCCAGAAGACAACCTGTGGGACAAGATGCTCGAGCTGGATGAAAAGGTGCGTCAAGGCACACACGACCCGCGCCCGGGTCAGTAAATTCGCTGTCCCATGGAAGCCAAGGAACACGTCAAGTGCCTGATCATCGGATCGGGCCCCGCAGGATATACCGCCGCCATCTACGCCGCGCGCGCGGACATGAAGCCCGTCCTCTATCAGGGCATGCAGCCCGGCGGACAGCTCACCGAAACGACCGACGTCGACAATGTCCCCGGCTATCCGGAGGGCATCAACGGCACGGCCATGATGGTCGACCTGGAAAACCAGGCCAAGCGTTTTGAGACGGATGTGCGCACCGGATGGGTCACTGCCG
>JBDQOI010000066.1:0-8218 GCA_040261275.1 Flavobacteriales bacterium
CATATGCGGCGTCCACCACGGGGTTCAATCCTACTTCGATGCGGGACTCTTCGACCGTGATACTCAATGGGTTCTCCGAAATCATCTCGCGGCGCATGGTCTCCACGTCGCCGCCTGACGAGGCTACGTCCATGATACGCTCGGCGATGTCGGCATCGGCGCAACGGAAGATGCGGGCCGTAAGGCGGGTCTTCCACGGGTATTCCGACATGTTCTTCTCCCAGTACTCGGCGAGTCCTGCGCTGTCTTTTACGGCGCGGCTCCACACCTTGCGGTCGGTCAATTCGAACAGCAGGATGCCGTCGTGGTACTCTTCCATGAGCAGGCGGAAATCGTTGTGCTTGGACTCGAGCCGGACATCTTCGTAGGCGATGACGCGGTCGTCGCCAAAGGCAGCCAGTGCGTCGCGTAGGATGTCTTCGGCGTTGCGGCCGTTTACATCGATGCGGGATCTGCCTTCGTTGACGAAGGCTACGAATTCGGAAACAGGGGTCTTTTCCGACCCCACGGTGAGGATGGCTTTCTTCCCGAGCCCCTTCTTGACGGTGATCTCGTTCAATGCGCTGTCCACGACGGTGACCTCTGCCAATTGACCCAAGCGCTTTTCATCGATGCTGAAGCCGTAATTGGCCTTGCACTTTTCGATAAAGCTCTTGCGTACTTGTTCCGATCGACTGTCCCGTTGGAGGCGCTTTTCCAAATCGCGGCGGCTGTCTTCAAAAGAAGGGGGGGGCTTGTATTCGAGGCGCTTGATGATGTGCCATCCGTATTGTGTCTGCACAGGTTCTGAAACGTCTCCGTCTTCTGCGAGGGCAAATGCGGCTTCCTCGAAGGACTCGACCATGCGGCCTGTGCCAAACCAGGGCAATTCGCCGCCCTTCGTACGGGAGCTCTGGTCGTCACTGTGTTGGCGGGCGAGTTCGGCGAAGTCTGCGGACCCTGCAATTTCAGTGGCGAGCGCTTCGACTTTGGATCGGGCTTCTTCAGGTCCCCCTTTTTCTGAACTCGGGCGGATCATGATGTGGGCGCACCGCATTTCACCGCGGGCATCTCGACGACCCGTCACCTTGATGATGTGGTAGCCGAATCGGGTGCGCACAGGGCCGATGACATCGCCTTCGTTGGCCTTGAAGCAGGCGTCCTCAAAAGGGTAGACCATCATGAAGGCGCTGAACCAACCGAGGTCTCCTCCGTTGTCTTTGACGCTCGGGTCGTCGCTGCCTCCGCGGGATCGGGCGATGCTGGCGAAGTCCTCTCCGCTCTGAATCCGCTCCTTGAGCGCGACGGCCTTGCCCCATGCGGAGGCCGTGTCGGCAGGCGAGGGGTCTTTGTCGATCTTCACCAACAAGTGCGAGGCGCGCACTTCTTCCAAGGTGCGGTCGTAGGCCTGTTGCACGAGGGCATCGAGAAGCTCGTTGTCCACCAGATAAGGGCGGGCAAGCTGCTTGCGATAACCGGCCAACTCATTGACGAAGGAGGTGGCGGTATCCATACCCAAGTCTTCTGCGGCCTTGACCTTGAGTTTGAAGTCAATGAACAACTCCATGTACTCATCAAGGCTCGCAGCGGTCACCGCACTGTCGCGGTTGTTCTTCTTGAAGATGTGGGCGAAGTCCGCCGCGCTGACGTCCTCACCGGCGATGGTCAAGACATTCTGGGCGGGGAGTGACGCGGCGGTGAACAGGGCGATCGACAGGGCGAGGACGCTGATCTGTAATTCGGGGAAAAAGCGGTGGCTCATCGTTGCGAATGGGAGGGCGAATTTAATGTCTCCCGTTCGCCCGAGCAGGGTTCACCCGGCGCGGATTGTCCCGCTTTATCGTTTGTTGTTCACCCTCGGGCCGCGGAAGCGCTTCCGATGGAAGGTCTGTGTGGGCGAAGCCACCAGCGATCGGGAGACCTTCAAGCCTATGGTAAAGTACATGTCACGGGTGTCGGCATTGCCCCGTGTGGGTTGTCTGTCCGGCTCCAGACCTTGTTGGTACTGGAACGTGGAGATGCTGGGCGCCATCGCACACGGGGGTTGATCTGTCGGGTTGGATTGGCTGGTCAGGGCCAGGCCAAGGGGGCTCATCTCCCAAGGATCGGCGTATTGATCGTGGATGTCATCGAGGCGGTCGGTCCATGTGTATCGGAACAATCCAGACAACGTCACATGCCAGGGTCGACCACTTCCATTGTCCGCGGAAAGGGTCCAGGAAAGCCCGAAAGGTACCGTGGCCACCCATTGCGCATAAGTGTCGCCCTCCGTCCGCATGGTGCGGAGGTCGTGCCACTCGCCTGAAGAGGTGTAGCCCATCTCCAGAAGTAGGTCATAGCAGATGTTGTGTCGATCAACTTGGGCCTTGGGGGTATGATGGAGCAAGGCGACCCCTAGCTCGGCGCGCAGGCTGTGCATGACACTGAGGCGACCCCATTGACTGCCCAGCCTGAGCAGGGGATAGTCCGCAGTCGCGGCGAATTCCGTCATGTTGTTGCAGAAGTGCAGGTTGCGTACGAACGCCACGGCCTTGTTGGACAAGCTGTCGGCGCCCTGAATGCGTATGCGGCGCACATCGAGGTTGATGCCCATGCGCTTGCCTTTGGGATGGGCGCGGAAACCGATTCCTCCCCCGGATTGGATCAGGTACCATTGGGTGTCGCTGAAGACGCCGTAGTTGCCTTTGTTACCGATGTCGCCAGAATACCCTGAGACGTGGGCTGAAATTCCTGCTTCCAGTTCCCATTGCTCAAACCACTGCCCTTTTGCGGGAGTGGCGCAGACGAGAAGAAGGGCACAAAGGCCAAGCAGGTAGAATCGTGACAAACCCATGGTCTGTCACAAATATACGACGAATTAATTATAAACGTCGACGAATTAGAACTTCATTCGGGTGGACTTCCGGAAAAGGCCTCCGCCTTTCTTGTTTCCGTAGGTGCTGCGGTTGCGGTTGAAGCTCTGGCTTCGACCATTGAGCACTTTGCCGTAAGTAATAACGAGAGTACCGTAGGCGTCGTTATTGGCAGCATTACCGCGGATCACAGGGATTTCATCACCGATATAGCTGTGTGCGGTCATGCTGCCTGCGCTGGGGCCTGCGATGTTCAAGTCCGTGGGGTTGGCCTGACTGGAGAGGGCGGCTCCCAGTGCCGACATCTCTGAGGGGTCGGCGTAGACGCCGGAGATGTCATCTAGATAATCGGTGTCCGTCATCCGGAAGCCAATCTCGATGCCCAAATAAAAATCAGCGGCTCCCCCTCGCTTCTGTCCCGTTACAATGGCGGAAAGACCAAAGGGCAGGGTCGTGATGTTGAGTTCATCGCTGTAATCCACGCCACCGGTCTGCAGTTCCGGTAGGCTGTGCCATTGGCCTTCGCTGGTCGCCCCAGACTCGACCAATTGGTCGTACATCATGTTGTTCAGGTCGACACGGGCTTCGGGGTTGTGCTGCACACGGGCGTAACCGAAGAAGCCCCGAACAGTGAGCATGGCGCGACGTTGTCGGGCCCAAACCAACGGCTTTTGGAGCAGATCCCTCTCCAACCGTATGGACCCTTCGGTCATGTGGTTGCGGAAATGCAGGTTCCGTGCGCGCCGCGCCGCGTACTGGGTATCCTTGTCGCTTCCGGAAATGTGGATCTGACTGAGGTCTGCACGCAGATGCCACAGTCCGTCCCGGTCCAATTTGCGTCGGGCATAGAGGCCAAACGTCGGACGCGTGCGGAGTTCTTGCATGTCCCAAATGAAACCACGGCGGGAGGTGACACCATCGCCGATATCCCCCATGTAATTGGCCATGCCCATGGAGAAACCGACATCCCAATCCCCCTGGGCTTGGACGCCTGTGGGCATGGACATGAAGATGCCCAGTAGAGGAATGAAGAAGGTTCGCGTATGCGCCATGGGTCAAATTTGCAACATGCAGATTGTATAATATGGTGTGTTTTCAGTCTTCAGTCCCTTCCTACATGTTCATAAGTAGAATGAGACACTGAAGGGTATACGGTCTGTCATTCGGCAGGGTTACGTCAATGGGTGCCATTTTGCATCATGTCCTTGTCACAGCGCAATCCCGAGCTTCTTTGCAACCTGTTGGGCACCCGTCATCCGCTCATACAGGCCGGAATGGTCTGGTGTACGGGTGCGGACTTGGTGGTCGCCGTGGGTCGCGCTGGAGGATTGGGGACGTTGGGAGCGGGATCGATGTATCCCGATGAGCTCAAGATGGAGATCAGAAAGGTGAAGTCGATGTGGGAAGGTGCCTTTGCTGTGAATGTGCCCCTGCTGTATCCTTCCGTTGAGGAGCATATGGAAACTTTGGCGGGTGAGGAGGTCCCTGTAGTGTTCACCAGCGCTGGGTCGCCGAGGAAATGGACGGCCCATTTGAAGGCCGCGGGTGCTGTGGTGGTTCATGTAGTCTCCAGTGCGGAATTTGCGCGCAAGGCAGAAGATGCAGGAGTGGATGCAGTGGTGGCGGAGGGATTTGAGGCTGGAGGGCACAATGGGCGCGAGGAAACGACGACCCTGTGCCTTGTGCCCGAGGTGGTGGAAGCGGTGAACATTCCGGTCATCGCCGCTGGGGGAATTCACGATGCGCGTTCCTTATTGTCGGCGCTGGCGTTGGGCGCTTCTGGTGTTCAGATGGGAAGTCGATTCGTGATGACCAGGGAAAATCCTGCACATGCGGCGTTCAAGCAGCGCATCGCAGAGGCAAAGGCGGGGGAGACCCGGTTGATGCTGAAGGACGTCACGCCGGTGCGGCTTCTTCGCGGTGAAGCAGGTGGCTTTTTTGATCAAGTGGCGGAAGCGGAAGAGCGCGGAGATGACACCGGTGCGCTGCGTGCCTTACTCGGGCGCGGGCGGGCCAAGAGGGGCATGCGGGAGGGTGACCTTCGGGAAGGGGAGCTGGAAATCGGACAGGTCAGCGCCTTGCTTGACGATGCGCCGGGCGCAGAAGAACTTGTGGGGCGCATCATTGCGGATTTCCGGGCCTTTGGGACGAAGGGCATGGCCGATGGCTTCTATTGGAAGGGCCTGGACGGACACTGAGGTAAAATTCAAGGTCGAGCGCGGATAACATCCGCCAAAGGCAACCGTTTCTTGGTTGCGCACGTACATCTTGCACACGCGATGACACGCAACACACTCCATCGTTCGATTCGGCAGGCTTTCGCGGCTGTGATGCTGACGCTCCCCTGTGCGGGGCAGGCGCAGGAGTGGGAGTGTGTGCAGGTGGAGGCCAATGGCAACCTGACGCTGGGATGGGAGCCCGATGGGCTGGGGGCCACTTCTTACAACCTCGACCATCTTTTGCCGCCGCCCGATTACACCTCCTTTACCCAAGTCAGCGTGGACCTGGGCGTGGATCCTGTGGGCACGGTGTTGGGTTCGGTTAGCGGTTTTGACTTTTCCAGCCAGAGTTTTTGCTTCACCCTGCAGGCGCAGGACGCTTTTGGCAGCAACATGGCGGGACTGAGTGATACGCTGTGCACCATTCATTTGGAACTGTCTGCGGGTCTCATTCCCGGAACGGTGGATTTGGCTTGGAACAGCCCCTTCCACTTCAACCCGCCTCCGGGATTCAGCGGCGTGTATGCAGTAGAGCAACTCCTGCCGGACGGGACCTGGCTCGAGGTGGTTTCGGCGCCTTGGCTGTTCGGCAATTCGAACACCTCCATCCCTGTGACCCAATGCGACGGTTGGGTGACCTATCGCATTACCCTCACCGAAAATGGTGGATGCGTGCACCGTTCGAACCAGGCGTCGATTGAGGTAAGCGATGAGCTCGACCCTCCGCCTCCGCAGATCTTGGCCATCGATGTGGACTCCTTGACGGGGCAGGCTCAGATTTCATGGGCTCCCAGCTTGGCCCCGGACGTTGCGGGCTACATGGTGTACGGATGCAACGGGGTTATTGAAACGGTCTTGACGGTGCTCGAAGATCCGAACCAGTTGAGTTGGACGAACCCCGACAGCGAAGCGGGCAATGCCATTGAATACTACAACGTGGCGGCTTTCGACAGTTGCTACGTCGGCGGGTTGCCCGATCCCGGTGCGGCCAATCCGGCGTGCGTCCCTTCCATGTACCTGGCCGTGGATTGGACCCAGTGCACAGATCAAGCGGAACTCCAATGGTCCCCCGTTCTGCATTGGCCCTCGGGGGTGGAACGTTATGAAATTTGGGCGTCGGAATTGACGCAAGGGGGCGTGGAAAGTGGTCCCTTCCTGCTCGGTGAAGTGGCGGGGACTTTGAACTACTTCCTTCACTTGGGCGCCAACATCGGCAGTCTCTACCGATACAGGATCGTGGCCCATGCGGAGGGTACGGACTGGACCCAATCCTCCAACACGGCCGAGAACCTCTTTACGTATCCCGGAGGACCCGAGTGGATGCGCTGGCTCGAGGCCAGTATCGTAACGGACTCCGTGGCGGTTGTCCGGGCTGAAGTCGATGCCTCTTCTCCTGAGCCCCATGCCTACGAGCTATGGAGGAACGAGCCCTTCGACGACGATTTTGAATTCGTCAGCAGCGTTTTTTCGACCGGAGGTGTGGTGCAGATGTTGGACAGTACCATCGAGGGTCAGGTCGGTCAGTACAAGTATTACCTGAAGGTGGTCAACGCCTGTGGAGACAGCGTGCTCGGAACGCCTGTGGCGGAAACGATTTTTCTCAATGGAACGGTGCTGGAGGACCGCTTGTCCAACGCTTTGTCGTGGACGGCGTTCGAAGGCTGGGATGCGCCGCGGACGCGGCAGGTGTTGTTGCGCGGCATCCAATTTGGAGGTGCATTGGGGGAGGTCGAGGATTTTGGGCCGAACGATTTCTCGTATGACGATGAGCTCGAGGACCTCACCGGAACACCAGGAGAGTTCTGTTATCGGGTGCGGGCCGAGCAAGGAGACAGCGGTTGGGCGTCCGTTTCAAACCAGGTATGCCTGACCTTGCCACCGGTGGTGTGGATACCCAACGCTCTGGTGTACAACGGCTTCAACAACTCCTGGCGGCCTTCCATTGCCTTTGCCGATGTCACCGATTACCGGCTCGATGTGTTCTCGCGATGGGGCGACCTGATCTGGACGACGGAGAACCCCGGGGATGCGTGGGACGGAACGCTGGACGGGGCCATGTTGCCCGAAGCCTTCTATCCCTATACGCTGCGGATACAGGATGGCGCGGGACGCGTGGTGACCCGGATGGGGCACGTGATGGTTGTGCTCAGGCCGTGAAAAACCGGAGTGTGGTCCCCTTGAAGACAGCGGAATGTGGGCTATTTTCGCCGGAATATCCGGACGCCAACCCACGCCCATGCCCATTGACCACACCCACCCCAAGTTTACCGGAGAAGGCCTGACCTACGATGACGTATTGCTGGTGCCTGCTTACAGCGAGGTTCTGCCCCGCGATGCGGCTTTGCGCAGCCGATTCTCGCGCAACATTGTCCTGAACGTGCCTGTGGTCTCGGCGGCGATGGACACCGTTACGGGAGCGGATATGGCGATTGCGATGGCACGTCAGGGCGGTATCGGGGTGATTCACAAGAATATGACGATTGTCGCGCAGGCGGCGTTGGTGCGCAAGGTCAAGCGGAGTGAGAGCGGCATGATCCAGGACCCCATCACTTTGCCCGTGAATGCGGTCGTGGGTGACGCACATCAAATTATGGCGGAGCATCGCATTGGCGGTATTCCCGTGGTGGACGATGCCGGCTTCCTCAAGGGCATCGTGACCAACCGCGATTTGCGCTTCGAACACGACGCACGGCGCCCCATCGCGGAGGTGATGACCTCGGACAACCTGGTGACCACCCCCAATGGCACCGACCTCAAGCGCGCGGAGGAAATCCTGCGCGACAACAAGATTGAGAAGCTCCCTGTGGTCGATGCGGCCGGAAAGCTCGTGGGCCTCATTACCTACCGTGATATCATCAAGCTGCAGGAGTTCCCCAACGCCTGCAAGGACCAATACGGCCGTTTGCGCTGCGCTGCCGCGGTGGGCGTCACGCCCGACACCATGGAGCGGGTGGAGGCCCTGGTTGCTTCTGAGGTCGACGCGCTCATCATCGATACCGCTCACGGCCACAGCGCCGGTGTCATCGCCATGCTGAGCAAGGTCAAGGCGGCCTATCCCGACACGGACATCGTGTGCGGCAACATCGCTACGGCAGCCGCTGCGCGCGCCTTGGTTGAGGCGGGTGCCGACGGGGTCAAGGTGGGCATCGGGCCGGGCTCGATTTGTAC
>JBDQOI010000066.1:8228-8471 GCA_040261275.1 Flavobacteriales bacterium
CCACGCGGGTCATCGCCGGAGTGGGGGTGCCCCAGTTGGGTGCCGTGATGGATGTGGCGGAGGCGTTGGCCGGGACGGACGTCCCCTTGATCGCAGACGGCGGCATCCGCTACACGGGCGACATCGCCAAGGCGCTGGCCGGCGGAGGCCACAGCGTGATGATCGGCAGCATGCTCGCCGGCACGGAGGAAAGCCCGGGCGAGACCATCATTTATGAGGGCCGCCGGTTCAAGAGCTACCGGG
>JBDQOI010000067.1:0-8103 GCA_040261275.1 Flavobacteriales bacterium
AGTTCACCGTTGCCCCAACCCCAGTTGCCGTTGCCCAGATCATAGGTCCACTTGGACGGGTCGGGGGCTCCGGGCGTATCGAATTCATCGCCCCACACCAAAGTCATGCCGGGGTAGCTATCCGGCGTGGTGTATCCCGCATCGCTGATGCCGATGGTCGAATCGTCGTTGCGGATGGTGCCCGTCGCCTCCTGCACGAAGTCGCGCAGGAAACCGCCCTCGGGGTCTTTCAGTGAAACCGTGAAGAACTCATCCCCTTCGAGGTACTCGTCCACCACGATGGTGATTTCGATGGACTTCTTGGTTTCGCCCGGTGCAAACACCAGGGTGCCTTCTGCCGCGATGTAGTCCTCACCCGCAATGGCTGTTCCGTCCGCTGTCTCGTAGGAGACGCGGACTTCATTCGTCTTGGCCTCGTCGATCCGGACGTCAAACGAGAACACGGTGTTGGCCTCGGTCTCGAAAGCGGTCTGGTCGTTGGAGAATCGGAATTCTGCTGGCGTTTCCTCTTCGCCACCGCCACATGCGGAGAAGGCGATGACAACGAGCGGAAGGAACAGCGTGCGGGCGGAAATCATTGGGCTACGAAAATGAGGGTGAAGTATCCTTCACCATTTGTGCAGTCACCGTTCTGGATGGGGGCCATCACCACCAAACGGTCTTCTGTAAGTTCCAGGATATCAAACGTAGGACCACAGTCCCATACACCCATGAACCAGCAGAATCCGGTGTCATCGGGGAGGAGACGAATTTGGTCTTCACCGTTCAATCCCACACCGGGGTTGAGCAGGTAGGAGAGGGTGTCCGGTACAGCCAACTCGGTAACGACATAACCTTCAAACGGGTTCACCGTGCCGCCATTGTTGTTGTAGAAGTAGTCTCCGTCCACGGTGAATTGGTAGCTGTCGTCATACTGCTCCGGTACGAGTCCGGCCACAGGGCTCATGTACCACTCCGTACTTCCCGGAGTGGGTCCAACACCAATGGCGCCTTGCTCTCCAGAGAAGATCCAGGTCTTCTGGTTGTCGCAACCCGTCAAAAGCGCGAGGGTGCCTTCACATGGCAGCTCCACGGTGTTGGCCACGAAGATGCTATCCGTGGCACTGCCTGATCCGCCCGGTCCATAGACAGAGTAGGTCACACCGTACATGCCAGCCTGCGGGTAAAAGGTGGTGTCTTTCGTGGCGTTGCTAGTCAGGTTGTTGCCAAAGTCCCAGAAGTGGAGGAAACCGTCTCCTGCCAAGGAGGTGAAGACCACACGGTTGGAGTCCACGTAGGGTGTGGCGGCCGTATCTACGTAGAGGTATTCCCAGTCAAAGGAGGCACTGGGGGCGCCTGGCAGATCAATGCCTTCTTCTTCGATGGGTTGGCATCCTACAGCAGCGATGAGCACTGCCAAGGGGAGGAAATGATGCAGTTTCATCAGTATCCGGGGTTTTGGGTGATGAGTCCACCGCTCAGGGTGATCTCATTGCTGGGAATGGGGAAGAGTTCGTTGACGCCTGCAGTGAAGCTGAATCCGGCGTTGGGGAAGTGCTGGTCGAGGTGGGCTTGCATGACTTCTGCTGCGCGTCCCTGACGGACAAGGTCGTAGAAGCGGTGGCCTTCCAAGGCCAACTCAACCCGGCGCTCATGCCAGATGTCCTCGAGGGTCACGTCGGGGTTGACCACAGGCTGTCCTCCGGCAGGAGGGAAGTGAGGGCCACCGTACAGTGGGAGCGAGGCACAGGGAGCGGCGCCTTCCGGGGTGCCGGGGCACCAGGATTCTCCGCGGGCACGGTCGCGAATGGCGTTGACCATGTCATTCGCTTCGGAAATGCGTCCGGTGTTCACACAGGCTTCAGCATGGAACAGCATCACGTCGGCCAAGCGGATGACGCGGTCGTTGGTGTGTCCGTTGGGGTTGGGGTCGCCGAAAGGAGCCTCCTCTGCCGCATTGTTGAAGTTCTTGCGGGGGTAGTAGAGGTGGGGCATGCCGGTGGCATCCAAGGTGAAGGTTCCTCGGTCGCCCATCACATCACCCACTTGGAAGAGGGTGTACTGCAGACGGGGATCGCCCACTTCAAACTCGTCGACGAGGTCTTGGGTGGGAAGGTTGAAACCATAGCCATTGAACTGACCGCGTGCGCGCTGGAAAACGTTGGTGAAGGTGCCCTCGAGCTGCTGTCCCCAGTTGCCACCGGAGGCGTTCATGTATTGGATTTCCCAGATGGAACCCGGACCGTTCTCACCGGCTTCCGTGAAGATGTTGCTGTATGCGTCAAAGCTATACTGTCCTTCAGCCACAAGGTCCCCGGAAACCTGATAGCAGGCTTCCCATTCGCCAAGGTAGGCGTGGGTCTTGGTCATGAGGGCCTGGGCGGCACCACGTGTGGCGCGTCCAAGCTCGGCTTGGCTGTAGTCGCTGCGTTGGGGCAGGAACTCGATGGCAAACTCCAAATCGTCCTTGATCAAGGCCCAGATTTCCGCATCGGTGGCGCGGGGCTGCTGGTACTGGGTGGAGGAGAGGGGATCGGTCACGAGTGGAACCCCACCAAAAGTGGTCACCAATCCGAAGTACCAGTAGGCGCGGATGAAACGCGCCTCGCCGAGGTAGGCGTCGCGCACATCAGCGTCCATGTCAATCTCCGGGATTTTCTGCAGTGCCAGGTTGCAATACGCGATGCCGCGGTAGGCTACTTGCCATTCCACGAGGAGCATCTGACCCGCACTGTTGCCTTGGAAACGCTCGTAATCGTAGAGCTGTGGGTCGTCACCATCGCCAGAACCTCCCTTGTCGGAGTCATCGGAACAGATGTCACCAAAGTACCAGCGGAAGTGAGGCTTGAGTCCGGAGGATCCCTGAATGTTCGTCACCTCCTGCTGCAGCGTGTTGTAGCAGGCGATGGTGGCGGACAAGGCGTCCTCGGGGGTCTTGTAGAAGTTGGCTTCGGTGGCGCCCACGACAGGGGTGCGCTCGAGGAACTCCTGCTTGCAGGAGGTGGCCAACACGGGAATCAGAAGGAGAAGAAAAATGCGCTTCATGTTTTCCTGCTTTAGAATGTGACGTTGACGCCCGCGATGAAGTTGCGCGAGACGGGATAGAAGCCGCGATCGATGCCGATTTCCAGCGTGCCGCGGGAACCGATTTCAGGATCGAGACCTGAGTAATTCGTGAAGGTGAGCAGGTTGCTCGCGGAGACGTAGACCCGGAACTTGCCGATGTCCATCTTCTCCTGGATGCGCTGAGGCAACGTGTATCCGATTTGCAGGTTTTTCACCCGCAGGAAGGAGCCGTCTTCCACAAAGCGATCGGAGACGCGGTTGTTCTGGTTGGCATCCACATGGGAAATGCGCGGGTTCTCGTTCGTGGAGCCTGCTCCCGTCCACCGCTCCAATGCGGAGACTGGAAGGTTGGTGGTGTTCAAGTCGTAGCGGAAGATGCCGTTGAAGAGGTCGTTTCCGTGGGAGCCCTGAATGAAGATGCTCGCGTCGAAGTTCTTCCACTTCAGGTTGCCCGTCACACCATAAGTGAAGTCCGGGTGTGGGTTTCCGATGACGGTTTTGTCGTTCTCGTCCAGGATACCGTCCTCATTCTGGTCCACGAAGATGACGTCTCCGGCCACAGCATTGGGCTGGGCAGTGTTGGCGATGGCCTCCTCGTCGGTTTGGAAGATTCCGGCTGTTTCGTATCCGTAAAACACGGCCATGGGCAGACCGATATCGGTGTAGGCAGAGAAGTCGTTACCTGCACCGAAGACGCCGCCCGTATTGATGGGTTGACCTCCTTCACCGAGGCCGGTGACCTCGTTGCGGATGACGCTCAGGTTTCCGGTGACGTCGTACTCCCAATCGCCCTTCTCACCGCGGTAGGTAAGCGACAGCTCGAGTCCTTTGTTGCGGGCAGAAGCCACGTTGGTGGCGGCGGGCAGGAAGCCCACCACACCGGGAACGGGAACCACGGCGAGCATGTCGTTGGTGTTCTTGACGAAGTAGTCGAGGACAATGTTGAACCGACCGCGGTAGAGGTCGAGGTCCACACCGGCATTGAACTGGTCTACCGTTTCCCACTTGAGGTCGGAGTTGGAGGTGGTCACAGGACCGGCGCCATTGACCTGCACCTGGTCCGGACCAAAGGTGTAGTTCTGGCCGTTGTACACCACGGAGGTGAAGTCGAAGTTGCCGATGCCATCCGCGTTTCCGTTGCGGCCCCATGAGGCGCGCACCTTGGCGAATTCAATCCAATCTTTCTCCACGACCCACGGAAGTTCCGTGAGGTTCCAAGCGGCGGACATGGAAGGGAAAAGGCCATAGCGGTTGTTGGCTCCGAATTTGGATGAACCGTCCCGACGCAGCGTGCTGCTCACGGAGTAGCGGTCTCCGATTTCGTATTGGACGCGGGCAAAGGTGGAGAGATAGGAACTCTCGCCGAATCCGCCGCTGGCATTGGGCGCCTGCTCGCTGAAGTTGAGGCTGTTGTCCAGGAAGGCCAGCTCAGGGTCGTTCGAGTTGAGGCTGTCGCGGTAGGTGCCGATGTTCTGGTAGTTGCCGTAGAGGGCGGAGTAGCCGGCGATGGCTTCGATGCGGTCGCCGTTCTTGAGGTCCTTGTCGTATTGGAGGGTGTTTTCCCACTGCCAGTTGGACCACTTGTTTTCGTTGCGGATGAGACCGTTGACCTGCCGCCACTCATAAGCGGGGCGGTTCGGGTCGTTCTCACCGATTCCGAGGTCGAACGTCGGGAAGAAGATTTTCTGAGAACCGAGTGAAAGGTCCACGTTGATCGAGGAGCGGTACTTCAAGTTCTGGAAGATGTCGTATTCGCCGTACAGGTTGCCTACGAAGCGGTTGGTCGTCCAGTTGTCATGTGTGGTCGCCACCTGGTTGACCGGGTTGGCGATGTCGCTTCCGATCAATTCGGAGTAGGCGTAGGATCCGTCGGGGCGGGAAACCGGCGTGACGGGATCCATATTGAGTGCGCGGACCACGGGGGTGGCGAACTCATTGTTCTCTGCCAGGGCATTCCGGCTGAGGTGGGTGAAATTGATGGTCTGTCCCAGACGGAATCGGTCGCCGGCGTCTTGTTGGGTACTGACGCGGAAGGTGGTGCGCTCAAAGCGGCCTTTGTCCCCTCCGATGATGCCGTCTTGCACGAAGTGGCTACCACCGATGGCGGTCGAGCTCGAGGCGGTTCCCTTCGTGAAGTTGAAGCTGTGGTTCATGATTGGGGCGCGCTGGAAGAGCGCATCCTGCCAATCGGTGCCCTCACCGAGGCTGGCCGGATCGGCGAGCTGGGGAAGGGGGACGAGGCCTGCGGAAGCCCGGCTCTCGTTCATGAGGATGGCGTACTCTTCGGCGTTGAGGAGGCCCATCTTCTTCCATGGCTCCTGAAAGCCATAGTAGGCGTCATAGGTCACCTGTGCAGGCTGACCCTTGCTGCCCTTCTTGGTGGTGACGAGGATGACCCCGTTACCACCCCGCGCGCCATAAATCGCTGCAGACGCCGCGTCCTTCAACACGGAGATGCTTTCGATGTCGGCGGGGTTCAGGTAGTCGATTCCACCGGAGGGAATTCCGTCCACTACCCAGAGGGGTTCCGCATTGTTCAAGGAACCCGTTCCTCGAATCCGGATGGACTGGGTGGAACCGGGTTGCCCTGAATTCTGCGTCACCTGGACACCGGCGGCGCGGCCCTGCAGGGCCTGTTCCGTGCGGAGCACGGGCACCGACGTGGCGTCCTTGATGTCAATGGTGCCCACGGCACCTGAGATCTTGCTCCTCTGCTGGTTTCCATAGCCGATGACAATGGCTTCCTCGAGGCCGGCAATGTCGGCTGCAAGGGCATGGTCAACGTTGGACTTTCCAGCAATGGCAACATCCGTGGTCTTGTAACCGATGTAGGTAAACGTGAGGGTCGCCTCGTTGGAGGAGACCATCAACGAATAGTTTCCATCGAGGTCAGTCACGGTTCCGTTGTAGGTGCCTTTTTCGACAACGGATACGCCTGGAAGGGCCATTCCATCGTCGGCATCGGTCACCTTTCCGGTGATGGCCGTGGATTGGGCGAGGATTCCAAAGGGAACCAGCCAACCCAGGAGGAGCAAGAATCTCATGGTGTCGTAGGAGTGTTCAGTATCAGTGTTGTTTCACCACCATCTCGGTGGCCACCTGCAATCCGGCATTGACGCGGACGAGGTAGAATCCGTCGGCCTCTTCATTGAGGTCGATGAGGGTTTGGGTCATGCCCTCACCGAGGTTGGTGCTCTGCACGAGGCGACCGCTCATGTCGCGAACCTCGATTTGTGCAGCTTCAGTCAACGGAGCAGGGAAGGAGACCGTGATGATTCCGTCGGTGACGCTCGGGAAGACTTTGAAGGTCAGTGCGATGACGTCGTCCACGTTGGTCGTACCACAAGCTTCACAAGACTCGTAGCAAACGACATCCAAGTCGATGGCGTCCTCGGAGGAGATGACCAGCAAACGGTTGGTGAAACCACTCGTGGTGAGCGTGCACTCGGCATCTTCTACTTCGTCCAGTTGCTCGCTGGTGTCCCAGCTGCCGATCATGTACTTGTACTCGTGGTTGCCCTGGGGCAGTTCGAGGGTCACGCTGTAGACATTGTCACCGTCAGCGTCGGTCAACTCAACCGTAGTGCCGGCCCATCCATCGATGGACTCACCTGAGATATAGACTGCACCGCTGACGGTCTGCTCGCTCATGTCCACGTTGAAGGTGACTTCGGTGTCGGGTACTTCCACGACTTCGCACTCGTCGCAGCTGTCGAAGCACACCACGTCGAGGGTGACATCTCCAGCGCCAGCGGCCAAGGTGAAGAAACGGTTGACGTAGGTGTTCTCTCCGTCAACAGTCGTCAGGGTGCAGGTGCTGTCCTCCACGCTGTCGAGGTTCTCCGTACCGTCCCAATCACCGTTGTTGAACTTGTACTCGTGATCGCCCGGGTCGAGTTCGACGATGGCCTCGAAGACGTTGTCGCCATCGGCGTCGGTCATCTCCACACATGTGCCGCACCATCCGTCAACGGAAGCACCGGTAACGAAAATGGGGCCGAGGATGTCTTGCTCGCTCATGTCCACACGGAAGGTGACGTTGGAGCTCGTGGAGCACTCGCCTGCAGTCCAGGAAGTCACACCGCCGTAGAACTGGGCCTCGCAATCGTTGCCGTAGGTCACGCCGTCGCATCCGCACACGGGGTCCCACTCCTGAGTGCACATCATGTCGGGGTCGATTTGAGACTCGTCCACACAAGGGGTCGCGTTGCAGGCGTAGCAGGTGCCGAAGCAGTAGGGATCGAGGGTAGTGGAGCTTTCCACCATGATGAAGCGGTTCGTGAACTCGCCCGTTGTGAGGGTGCAGTCACCGTCTACCTCAGGGTCGAAGCTCTCTTCGCCTCCCCAACCGCCGTTGAGGAACTTCCACTCGAAGCCTCCGGGGTTGGCGGTGATCGTAGCGGTGTAGATGCCGTCACCATCAGCGTCTTCCATGGGGGTGCAGCCGCACCAGCCATCAAAGGTTCCGCTCATGAAAACTCCGCCGGATACGACCTGCTCGCTCATGTCCACCTGGAAGGTGACATCTGCAGCGCCGCCAACGGTCGGGCAGCTGCCGTCGGTGGTGCATTGACCGAAGCAAGTGTTGATCACCGTGTTCTCGGTGATGTTCTCCAACTGGCGGTCGTTGTAGTTCTCGGGGTGCGCGCAATCCTGGCCTGCGATGTTCTCCTTACATCCCCAATCGACGCAGGCGCCATTGGTAAACGTGTAGTAACCGGTGTAACCAACGGCTACATCCACGGTGATCGTCCAGACGTTGTCGCCGTCAGGATCGCTCATGGGGTTGTCTCCGGGAACGCCGAAATCAGAGCCTCCTGCGAGGTGGGGACCATCAGGGGACACCGTCTCGTTGGCCATGTTCAAATTGAAGGTCACAGAGACCGTCTGGGCCTGCAGGCCCGCAGCGCCCAAGAGGGTCGCCAAAAGAAAGTAAAGGTGTTTCATATTGATTTGGGTTGTGAATGGCAATTTCATTTAATCAGGTTGATTTCAGCAACTTGATTCTTCACGCGAAAGCCGAATTTTCCGGGTTCCACGATGTATTTGTTGTCTCTT
>JBDQOI010000068.1:0-7987 GCA_040261275.1 Flavobacteriales bacterium
ACCTGCTCGTGGCCACCGATCTGGCGGGCGCATGGCGCATGCCCCTCGACGCGCTGCCCGAAGGTCCTTCCCAGGTTCATGAACTGCAGCAGGCCCCATCGCCCTACCCCAACCCTGCCGGGCAATGGGTCCACTTTCCTTCGGTCACTCCCAACGCCCCATTCAAAGCTTGGAAGACAGGAGGGCAATCCGCGAAGACGGGAAAACTGATGGAGGGAAGGATCGATGCATCGACATGGCTTCCAGGTCTGTGGGTCATCACATTGGAAGGAAGCGAAAGGCACATGCTCTCCGTCGTGCACTGAGCCTACAACATCAGAGGCTGAGGAAAGTCACCCTCCCAAGCCATTCCCCTACTCTATCTTTGCTTCATGAAAAAGACCATCACAGCGCTGGTTCTTTTGGTTTCAGCCTTGGGCATTCAGGCGCAAACAGAGGATGCCAAGTACTACTGCATCACCCTGACCAACAACGTCCGGCACTGCGGCACCCTCGTTTCTGATGATGGCCGGGAGATTACCCTCGAGACCCAAAGCGTGGGCACTTTGATTCTGCCCAAAGCGGACATCCGTCTGATGCAGCAAACCGACGAGAAATACACCTCCGGCGCCCTGGATGACGTGGCAGACCGCGTGTATGACCCGGCTCGGGCCGCGCAAGCCACGCGTTACTTCTTCGCACCATCGGGGATCACCCTGCAGAAGGGAGAAGGATATGGGCATCTCTCGGTGGGCATGGCCAACGTCACCTATGCGCTCTCAGACCGACTCATGGGGGGGATTTCCATCGGTTTCGGTGGGTTCGGCTTTACCCTCAAGCACGGGTTGAAATTCGACGAACAGTGGTGGGGTTCCTTTGGGCTGTTGCAGAGCTTCGACTGGGAGGACGGTTCTTCATCCACCACCCTGCCTTTTGCCAACGTCACCTACGGCGACCAGCAAAGCCACATCACAGTGGGGGGCGGCCTTTTGGCGAGGGCGATTCCCAATTCAGCCGCTGAATTCGATACGGATGGTTTGTTCTACATCGCCGCAAATCTGCAAATCTCAGACCAAGCTTGGCTCATGACCGAGAACTACCTCGGCTCCAGCCCCTTCTTCGCAGAGGAAGAAGACCGGGGGATGGCCTTTTTGGGTGTCCGCCGCTACAAGGAGCGCAAGAACCGATTGACCGACTACGGACTGTGGGTGCGCTACCTGGAAGATCCCTCAGACGGATCCCGATTTTTGCCTTGGCTGGGCTTTACCTGGCCTTTCTGAGGCAAGCCCCAACTTGGAACCAGGGCCCGCCACATCACAAAAGGGATTCGCCACGTGTCCCTTTCTGCGTTTGATACCCGACCTACAGGAATTTTGCAAAACCTGTTTTATGTCCACTTCATCATGTCCTCGAACCCTTTCATTCTGGCCAATGGCCAATAGGCCAGTGGTGGTGGCTCCCTCCCTCCGAGGTTAGCCCGGTCGTGCACGTCTGATCCAAACTTCATTCAGGACAGTACATCCAAGGCTCTCTAGCGGGGCCCTTGTTTCCAGAAGCCTATGGACAAATGGCCCCGAATGCGGCGAGGACGGCCAGCATATCGGGTACACCGATGCCCGGCGTTCCATCCACATCGTACGTGCAACCCGACAGGCAACCGTATTCACCCAAGATCAGCAGCACATCACTGACAGCGACAATTCCGTCCCCATCGAGGTCTGCGGCGCAATCCACCTCTGGGCCAAGGATGTCGGGGCCGGGGCAATCCGTGCAGGTACCAAAACACACCGCCTCCAGCACGATGTCTTCCGTTCCAATCGAAAGGAAGCGGTCAATCCCATCCGCGCATCTAGCCGGCACCGATTCATCCATGCCCCAGGCGTTGCCGTTGATGAACTTGTAGCGGATGTAACTGCCCGGCGTGAAATCCCCCGTCCAATACCACGTTCCGCTGTTGTCGATTTCGGTCATGCCCGTCGCTGCGGGGTCCCACCCCTGCCAAGTGCCTGCCACATGAACCCCGACCGCCGCGGAAGGGGCGCCATCGAGGTTGACCTGCAGCGTGACCTGCACCCCATCCGAATCCGGTCCGCCTCCACCGCCACCGTTTCCATCCGGGCCACCCCCACTGCAGGGCGTGCACGAGGAAAAGCAATACGACGGCAGCGCCGTTCCCGGCACATGGTTTTCCAACCTGTCGTACCCACCGAATTGATTCTGCAAGCCACAGGCCGAATCCACCGTTTCCTCGCTCCCCCAGGCATTGCCATTGATGAACTTGAACACGATGAGCCCCTCGGGAAGCAGCACGTCTGAGGACCAGAGCCCATTTCCTTGGTCCACCAAAGGGGTTCCCGCCGGATCCCAGCCCTGGAAGTCGCCGGCGACGTGCACGCCCTGGGGTGACACCGAAAGCCCGGTCATGTCCACCGCCAAGGTCGCCGGATACAGGCAACTGCCATCGCCCACGAGGGCCTCCGGGTCATAGTTCTCCGCGTCCGGATCATCGCAACCCGCGCCCTCCACGGCACAGCCGTTGCAGCTGCCCACGAAGACATGCTGGATGTCGGTCCGGGTGAGGTTGCCCGCGGCGTCCAGCACCTCCACATAGTAGTCCACCAACACGTCCTCCAACCCGGTGACTTCCGCCCAATACAAGTCGGCGATGACCTCCGGCTCGATGAAGAAGTCGATGTCGCCGTTGCCCGTCACATTGCCGGTGGGCACGGCCTGCATCTGCATGGGCACCTCCATCCAGTCGCCCACACCGGGTCCACCTGCGTAGGTGTCGTTTGCGTAATCGGCGAGCGGGTTCTGACCGTCATCGTCGATGCGGTACTTCAGGGTGGCCGAGCCCACCCCGCCCACATCGTAAGCATAGGTCCACACCGCAAAATCGCTGCTGTGCTCCACCTGCTGGTACCCTGCGGTAGGTCCGAACCCCAGCCCGCCGGGATTCCAGGGCCACCGCTGCGGCACGAACACCGAAGGCGACGTTTCATCGGCACCGAACCAGGTGGTCAATACGTTGCCCGCTTCTGCCACGGCACGGTTGGCCGCGAGGGAAGGCTTGACCTCCATGTCGATGGCCGTCCCGTAGTACATGTAGCCGCTGGTAAAGCCCGGCAGCAGGAAATGCCACGCCTTCTCGGCCGCAGAGCTCGTCGCCGTGGGGCTCACAATGTCCGCGATGTCGACGCCGCCCTCGATGTCCTCGACCATCTGCACGTGGTTTTCGGCAGCGGTCAGAACCGCCCAATTGCGGGCGTCCTCCGTCCAGCCCAACGGATTGAAGGTGTGCGCCACCGGATCGTAGAGCGGCCACAGCCAATTGATGAACTGCGGGTGGCCCCAATCGTTGGCCGCGTTGAACCACGAGCCATCCTCGACGTGCACAAGGTCATCGGCAGGCACCGGGTGATCATCCAAGAACTGCTGAATGGTGGACGGCACGTATCCCTGGGCAGCCGCGGCATTGGCCAGGTTGGGCACCGAATTCGCGTAGTAATCGTAGCCCCCTCCCCAGGCGTTGTCCCCGTCGTGCGCCATCAGCACGATGGAGGGGTGGTCGGGGTCATCAAACGGCGCGATGTGCGCATCGATTTCCCCTGTCCCCATGGTCGCATAGCCGTTGCGGTAACTCAACAGATCGCCCATGGGCACCACCGTGATCTGGTGCACCTCCCCCGTGGCGGGGTCCACGTGCTGGGTCCGGTGCGCCTGATAGCAATACGGTGCCGCGAATTGTCCGCCACGGCCATCGATCTGACCGGACCACCAATTGTCCCCGGTGGTGGCCACTTGGTCCGCGGGGTTGGGCGGGTCGATGTTGCAACCGTTCGTGCCGAACACCAAGGGGTAGTCCGACAGGGTTCGGGCCAGGTGGCTGTTGGCAATGATGCTCCACTCCAATCCTTCCTCGACCAGCACGGGGATGATGCGCTCGGAAAAGGAGCACTCCGCGGGCCAGTATCCCTTGCTGTAGCCCGGACCGAAGGTGGACGCATAGATGTGCTGGTGCATCTGGATTTCCTTGCGCAGCACTTCCTTGGAAACCAATGGCGACAACACGTGATGAAAACTGAAGGCCGTGATGTCCATGCGGCGCTGGCCACCGGAGGTGGACCAATTGCGGGCCGTGGTGAAATCCTGCTGCCATCCCGGACTGTAGCCCCATTGGTTGGCACTGGCCAGGCTGTTCACGTTTTCAATGAGACAACCCGAATAATTGACCTGAGCGCCGCCTTCAGGGTGTCCCAATAGCGACTGCACTGCATCCTTCGGCCGCCATTGATAGGCCGCCGTGCGGTCGTCGTTGCCGAAAATGGAACCGAGGTCATTGAGCGGATGGGCCAATCCATCGGCGTAGGTATTGCCTCCGCTCCATTTGAGCTGCTCTGACTCCCAGACGCTCTGGTACCGGTTGGGGTTGGCCTGCGACACCTCGGGCCAGTAGATCGGCTGTTGCATGTGCCACAGATAGCTCGTGTGCACCTGCGACTTTACGGGCATCGCGCCCAAAACGAGCACGGCCCCACATGCCCAAGCGTACCGCATCTGTATCATGAAGGCAATATCGTCCGGGATTCAGCCATCATCACGGTGCAATTTGCCCACGAAGAATGGACATCCCAATGAAGATCATCCATCGAGGAGACAGCGAACGGAAAACCCACTGCGCAGATCGCTGTCGCTCCGCACAATGCCGAGTAAGCCGTTGTTCAAGTAACGGAACCAGTGCTCCACTCCTGACGAGGTCGACGTCCAGAAATAGGCGCTGGCCCCTGCATCCAGGAACACCCCGTTGTTGCGAAAGCGGTACCCCCCCGGTACCGCGGAAAACCCAACGAGGTCCTGGCCGTTCCCGGAGTTGTACCAACCCGACGCGGTCTTGAGTGCCACGCCTTCCTGTCCCCCATACCCCATGTCTCCGAGGGTCGTCTCGAGTGCCGTCCAATCCGCATCCGTTGGAACATGCCACCCCGCAGGGCACAGGCCTCTGGGGTCTGCGACAGCAAAACCGTTGTACAGCCGGCCGAAAGCTTCGAGGGAAACCGCCTCATCGCAAGCATCCAACGGAGACAATTCAGAACAACCGCCCGTGCCTTCCCCAAAAATGACCGTCGCTCCCGTGGACAAACTCGCCCAAGCAGCCGCATTGAGCACCTCATCGATGGGCGCGCCATCCGTGTATTGGACCGTTCGCAAGTTCTCTGCGAACCAACACTGTCCCCCGATTTCCACCGTGGAATACACGTGACCATCATAATCCAATGCTTCCCCGCATGCCCAGCCTTCAGTCCCTTCGTCACAGGTCCCAAACAAGGCGAGAAATGGCACGAGGTCAAATGCCGAATAGCAGGAATCGCCAGCATGGTAGGGCTGAAAGCCCGGTGCAGCGGTCGAATCCATCACACCGCAGGTTCCAAACATGCACAGCAATGCCGTCAAGTCTGAAATCGCATAACAACCATCCCCATCAAAATCCGGATGAAAATCCACCGCAACTTGAGTGGAAGCACCCCATGGATAACACAACAGAAAAGCAAGAACCCAGCGCATGACCCTTCAAGGTCGAGGGAATAATCTGTAATCCCTGAAGGTCCCTACCAAACACCCCAATGCACTCTGCAGAATAGGATAACGGAAGACGGGGCTAAATCATCGAAGATTTACAGCTGAATAATACGTGTCCGATTCAGGATCGTACAGAGTAGACACCGCGATGAAACGGAAGTTCCGATCCATCAGAATCTCCCAATGGGGAGGACTTCCGCGGTATTGACTCACGAAGTTCGGGGCATCATAGGAACTGGAAGCCACGCATTCACCCAGGGCGCAGTTCCCAAAGCCCGCGCGATGCGATCGCCTTGACAACGACATCGCCCCCCGGCCATGCGAAATGTCGCCTCGGCGCCTTTGCCACTGATTGTGCGGAACCGTCAGCCGCAGTTCCAGTGCCTCGTCACGGCGAAGTCCCGGCAAACCCCTCTTCCGGCGAATCCGATTCAATTCTCGAAGAAAGGCCGTGGACATCGCCTCGCATTCCGCTTGCCGAACCTCCCCTTTCCAGACAGCTTGTGTTTGCTGGACCACATCACAGGCGAAGTCTGCGACAGCCCCTTCTCCCAAACTAAAACCGGCCCATACCCAAGGAATCAACTGCCACAAATGCATATCCGGACAACGAGGATGATACGACCTCATTGCCCGGACATGGAACCATTGACTCCTGTTGGGAAGGAAGGGGATGGGAGGAAATTATTCGGCGACTTCTGGAATCTCCGCGCCTGGCAGAAGGTGGACGACGAGAACCAAGGCCATGATGGTAAGGAACCAATAGCCCACGTTGATCAGAATGCTCGACCAGCTGCGGCGCTCGAACAAGAGATGGGTGACCAGGATGGGCATGCCGAGATAGCCAAAAGTCATGAATCCGTGATAAGCCGCGTGGGCCATGACGCCGTTGTCACCGTGTTCATGGTAGCGCATGGCGAAATAGTAGGCCAATGTGAAAGACATCAGGAAGGTGACGCCAATGGTCACCGCCATGTTTCCCTTCTTCAGGTCCTCCTCGGTAAAGCCGAGGCCATCCATCCAAGTCTTCCCGAAAGTCTTGGGGTGATACCAGATGGCACCGATAACAAAAGGCATCAATGCCGCGAGGGCAATGCCGAGCCAATTCAGCTCGAATCCATAATAACCAGTCATGTTGTTTGATTTGTGCCCAAAATGTAGACCGATTCGATTGGCATTCAACCCACTGCGATTATCAGTTTTCAAAGGTCTACCGTCAGAATGCGTATCTTGAGAAACATGAACCCATGCGCTCTACTCGTCTTTTCCCTCTTGTTCTTGGTGCCTCGAGTATGGGCGCAACCCGGCTGCGTTGACCCCTCTTTAATTGACCCGAATGTGTTGTGCCCCGGAATATTTTCTCCGGTTTGCGGATGCGATGGCAATACCTATTCGAATTCCTGCATTGCCTACAATGGGTTTGGCGTCACAAGCTGGACCGACGGCCCATGTTCCAGCATCGATGTGACACCCCCTGTCTTGACCGTGCCCGATGATTTCACCACGGAATGCGGAGCACCCATAGATCTGGAAGCTGCCACCGCGACCGACAACAGCGGTTTGGTCACCCTCACCGAAATCACGGAGGAAATCGAAGGGACCTGCCCAGGGTCGTACATCCTGATCCGCACCTTCACGGCGACCGACCCCAGCGGCAACAGCACCACAGGGCAGCATACCATCACCGTGCTCGATACCACAGCTCCCATGTGGACCTCGCCCCCTGCAGATGCCGTCATTGGATGTTCGGATCCTTTTGAAGCGGAAAGCGCCATGTTCGCCTGGGCGGCGGCCAGCGCCGGCGGGGTAGCCTTCGATGCATGCAGTGAAGTGAGCTACAGCAACGATTTCGACGCCATTCCGCTCATCGATTGCACCGAGACCGTGATGGTCACCGTAGGATTCTACGCCACAGATGATTGTGGCAACCAGATTTGGACCACGGCCACATTGACCATCACACCCGAAGATGTGGTTGCGGACCCTTGCGAGAATGTTGCCGGACTGGATTTCGGGCCATGTGACGCCATCCTGGGGTTCACCCACCTGAACGGCTACTGCACCGAAATCAGCGGATGCGGCACCACCATCGGCCCTGTCGACTACAGCCCGGCCTTCTATGCCACGCTCGATGAATGCGTGAGCAGCTGCAACGAAGGCTGCATCAGCCAAGAGTACCTCGACCTCGGCGGAGTGATCCTCTGCGTTTCTGAAGTGGCCGAAGTGTGCGGATGTGATGGAAATACCTATCAAAATTCCTGCGTGGCCCAGTATTATGGCGGCAACGTCAGCTGGACCGATGGCCCCTGCATCGTCATTGAGGTAGGCGGCTGTACCTACCCCTTTGCCTGCAACTACAATCCGGAAGCCGCCTTTGAGGACGGTAGCTGCCTCTTCCCGCCCGAGCATTGTCCCCTCCCACCCGGCACAC
>JBDQOI010000069.1:0-7909 GCA_040261275.1 Flavobacteriales bacterium
GTGCTGGGCACGCTCGACCGCGCGTCTTTTGTGGTCAATTCGAAGTTTGGCCGCCTCCACAATGGGGAGGTCGATTTTAGCGCGGGCCTGATCCGCGAAACGGTGGAGGGCAGCTTGAAGCGGCTGCGGTTGGATTGCCTCGACTCGGTCATCATCCACAGCCCGCCCCGGGAGCTGCTCGACGGCAACAACACCGACCACTACGCCATCCTCGAACGCCTGCAGGAGGAGGGCAAGATTCGAGCGTACGGCGCATCGATTGATTTTGAGGAAGAAATCACGACGCTGCTGGAGACGACCGGGGCCAAGGTCATCCAGTCGTTCTTCAACATCCTGCACCAAGATTGCAAGGGCGCGTTTGACCTTGTCCAGGAGAAGGGGGCGACGGTCATCGCGAAGATTCCGTTCGATTCGGGTTGGCTGACCGGTAAGTACTCAGCACGGTGATTCCCGGCGCGGTATCGGAAGCCCAACTGCTGGCCAACATCGGGGCGATGCAACACCGCTTGGACGACACCACGCGGGCGGCGCTGGAAGCCTTTTTCGAAGAGCAGGTCCGGGGGCTACAATTGCCTTGGTAAATCCACTGCTTGAATTTGCGCTGCCCAATCGGGACAGCACAAGCCTCCGCTCCAAACGGTGGTTATTGCCGCGCAACGAGACTCCATAGGTGGGGTTGGATGAAATGATTGTGCGGCCGCTTCACTTGCATGCGATGAGAGGAGGCTGAAGCAGGGTACCTTCAGGGTATGAGGTCGTGGGCGTTTTTGGTGTGGATACTCCTGTCTGTTCAAGTTGTGTTTTCTCAAGGGTGGCGCGGAGTGGATGTGTCTTTTTTGAGTGAAATGGAGGGGGATGGCGTGGTCTACCGCGACGAAAACGGGGCCGATATCGATGCGCCACGTGAGTGGATGGCGGAGCAAGGCGTGAACCTCGTTCGGCTTCGGGTGTGGCACAATCCTCACCTGAATCTCAGGAACTCCTGGTTGGGGGTCGTGCGTGAAGCGGCCAGATGGGATTCGTTAGATGTGCCCATTCTGATTGACTATCACTTCAGCGATACTTGGGCTGACCCTGCACACCAAGAAACACCGGCGGCTTGGGAGGGTATGTCTTTTGAGGAATTGCAGAATGCCATGACGTGCTGGTTGCATTGCACGCTCGAGGAATTGAATGACAAGGGCATCGAACTTGCCATGGTGCAGCTGGGCAACGAGATCGACCCGGGAATGATGTTGCCTTATGGGGGAATTGACAATGGGTTTGGGTCACTGGCAGAATTGCTCTCCTCTGGCCATGAGGTCGTCGAGCAGGTTTTCCCGAACTGCCAGGTGGTGGTTCACGTCTCGAGTGTGGAATTAGCACCGTGGTACTTTGAGGCGCTGTCCGAAGCCGGATATATGCCGGATGTTGTTGCCGTGAGCCAATACAGCAAGTGGCACCTTCAGGATATAGATGCGATTTCGGATGCGGTGGCCTCCTTGAGTCAAACCACAGGAGTTCCGGTGTTCATTGCCGAAACGGCCTATGCCTGGACGACTGACTGGTCAGATTGGACGGACAACCTGTGGTGGATCGGAGACGAGACGCCGGGCTATCCATTCTCGCCGGCTGGACAGTGGGCATACTTGGAAGCATTGCATGCCGCATTGGATGACTTGGGGCCATCGGTTTGCTCGGGTTGGTGTTATTGGGCCCCAGATTGGGTGGCCTCGCAAGGAGAAACCAGTGTGGAGGGGAGCGCTTGGGAAAATGCGGCGCTGTTTGACTTTCAATGGGGGGCACTTCCTGCGTGGGAGGTGTTCAACCCTTGAAGTTTGCGGTGCAATGCAACGCATCGTGAGGTGGATGAGGGTGTTTTGCGCGGGCTCAAGGGTGAGTGTACGCCTGTCAAGGGTTCTGCGTCGTCGGTGTAAATTCAAGCGCCATTCACAGCCCGTCTTATGCTTCGATTGACCTCCCCATTGGTTCTCGTCCTCGCCTTGCTCAGTTGTGGGGAACAGCCAGCGCCGCAAGACTCCGCGCATTCTGCGGTTCCCGATGAGGCTGAAGCGAAGGCTTTGGACGCGGTCCGGGTGTATACCACGGCTGAAAACACGGAGAAGCGGTTGTCGGAGGATGGGGCGCTCGCATTTGAACCGGCTGGCCAGCCCCTCGAAACGGAGGTGGCCATTTTCGTCAATCCAGAGAAGAAGTTCCAGACCTATCTCGGAATCGGGGGGGCCATCACCGACGCTTCGGCTGAGGTGTTTTCCCAATTGAGTCCCGCCCAGCAGGAGGCGCTGCTCGAGGCGTACTTCGGCGAGAGCGGCATTGGCTACAACATCATTCGAACCAGCATCCACTCTTGCGATTTCGGGCTGGGCAGCCACACTTACATCGAAGAGGGGGACTCGGCGCTGGCGACGTTTTCCATCGCGCCGGACACCGTGAAGCGCATCCCCATGATCCAGCGGGCAGCGAAAATGGTGGGCGAGGACCTGGTGTTTTACGCGAGCCCTTGGAGCCCGCCGGCGTTCATGAAAACCAACAACAACATGCTGTACGGCGGTTCGCTGCTGCCGGAATTCTACGGGGCGTGGGCGCAGTATTTCGTGAAGTTCATCGAGGCCTATGAAGCCCAGGGGCTGCCCGTGTGGGGGGTGACCATTCAGAACGAGCCTATGGCGGTGCAGCGCTGGGAGTCGTGCATCTACACGGCAGAGCAGGAGCGGGACTTCCTGAAGTTTCACCTCGGTCCCGCCATGGAGGCCGCCGGTTACGGCGACAAGAACATCGTGGTGTGGGACCACAACCGCGACCTGATCACGCACCGGGCCAACACGATTTTCGAGGATTCCGTGGCCGCCTCCTACGCATGGGGAGCCGGTTTCCATTGGTATGAAACCTGGACCGGTGGATTGCCGAAGTACGACAACCTCAAGCTGATCCAGGAGTCCTTCCCGGACAAGAAGCTGATGTTCACGGAAGGGTGCCAGGAGGGTTTTGACAGCGCGCATTACGAGCGCTGGTCCAATGCCGAGCGCTACGGCAACAGCATGATCAACGACTTCAACAGCGGCACCGTAGGCTGGACGGATTGGAACATCCTGCTCAACGAAGGGGGAGGACCCAACCACGTGGAGAATTTCTGTTTCGCGCCCATCCACGGCGACACGCAGACGGACGCGCTCATCCTCACGCCGACCTACTACTACATTGGCCACTTCTCCAAGTTCGTCAAGCCGGGTGCGCGCCGCGTCAGCACCGCCGCCAGCCGGAGCACCCTCGAAAGCACCACGTTTGAGAACCCCTCCGGAGAGCGGGTCACCGTGGTGATGAACCGCACGGACGCCCCGATGGACTACGCCTTGATCGTCGGAGACAAGGAGGTCAATGCCAGCATCCTGCCGCACGCCATGCAGACCTTGGTTTATTGAGGGGCCGCACCTGACCACGCAGGGCACCTGCCCGTCCGAATTCCCGAAGGGCGGTTCATTCTAAGAACAGTTTCGGTCAGTCGTTGCGCATGCAGCGGACCGAGAATCCGCGCCGCGGGTCGTTGGAGAAGGGGATGATGGTCGAGAAATTGTGGTAGAGGATGCGGGAGGTGCCATCGCTTCCGCTGGCTGAGGCGCTCCACCAGAACCCACCAGAGCCGGCTGCGCTGAAGCCGCCATCGCTGTTGCTGCGGAAGCCCCCGGGAAGTCCGGAAAAACCGAAGTCGTCCGTGCCATTGCCACCATCCATCCATCCGCTCGCGGATTTTAATGCCGTACCCGCCGTGCCGATGAATCCCTGCTCTGTGAAGAAGCCTTCCAGCGCCGTCCATTCTCCGCCGTCCGGCACGTGCCAGCCGATGGGGCAGAGCCCCCGCTCATCGTCTACCGCGTGCCAATTGTAGAGCCTACCGAAGGAGGCTGCGGACAGTGATTCATCGCAGGCGTCAAAGTCGGGGCTGGCGCTTTCACAGCCACTCCCATCCGCGCCGTAGACGGTGACGGCACCGACCGTCGTCATTTCCCACGCGTTGTCGTCCAAGCCCGCTGGAATGGCATCGCCGTTGCGGTAGACTTCTGATCTCAGGTTCTCCGCAAACCAGCACTGGTCGCCGATCAGGACGGTGGGGTAGCCATACCCGTCAAAGTACACGGTGTCGGTGCAAGAAAAGGCGTCGGTTTCTGGGCAATCCACGGTTGGCGGCTCCGGACACAGGCTGAAAACGCCGAGGAGCATGATGAGGTCAGCGGTCGTGATGCAACCGTCTCCATTGCCGTCGGGATTCCACGGGGCCTCAACCTGGGCTTTCAAGGAAGCAGGAAGCAACAACAACAGAATGATCAGCCGGGGCATATTTTAAGATAGGCATTCTCAAATCAGCAGCCCTGAATCTTAATTGACGCAGTTCAGGCGTTTAACACCAGCATCCTGCCTCGCGCCATGCAGACCTTGGTCTATTGAGCGGCTGAGTGGTCATCATATCCTCCCGTGGATTTCTGAGCCGGTTGCATCCATGCCACCTGTGGGTATTCAGGCTTTCTTGGAAGAGGTGCCGTTTGGATTGGAAAGGCCCTGTAAGCTCAGTCGGCTTGTGCATTTCTCCGCTTTGAGAAGAACCGGGAGAGGCCGATTTGAACTTGGCCGTGGGCCAGCCGGCCCTGCCAAGACGGCTGGCTCGAACCGGGCAAGTCGTCTGCTGATCGGCTGACGTGCCGCTGCATGCCTGCGGCAATTCCGAGGTCCACCCGCCAAGCAGGTGCAAACCGAAGTCCGGCAAACAGACGTGCAGTGGGCACCACAGCCAAGCGACCGCGAGACAGGTTGTCGTCCGAATAGCCCACGGCTTGCCCTGTGTTATTGATGATGCTTCCTGAGGCTCCACTTCTGATTTGCAGTGTAGCCCCAAGGCTCAAGCCGTATTGAAGGATGCCGAGGCTTCTGACCCCGCGCCACTCGAGGGGGATGGAAAAGGCTTGGAATCGGTTGTGGTGGTCCACGTACCGTTGGCGTTCTTCCACGCCTGCCACCATACCCTCGTTGATGGAAAGGGTGTCTCCGGTGCTGATGTCGATGACCACACTGACCACGCCCGGCGCGGCTATGGCGTTTTCGGTCGTCTCCGTGTACTGGAGGTTGTGGACGTAGTCAGTCCAGGAAAGACCGATGGACCACGATTGTGGGCCATCGAATTCGAGCATGAGGCCTCCGCCGGCGCTGTAGTCAGTGCGGAAATGGGCGCTTTGTTCGGGGTTGTCCGTCACAGAGAAATGACTCCAGGTGGGGCCTGCGAATGCCCTAATTGCGAGGGTTTTGGGTTCTGAGATGTCTTCAAATGTGTTGAAGAGGAGTGGCGCGTTCCAAGTGGATGGGATGCAGGGTGCGCCGCGCAGTGCCAACCTGCGCAATGGTGAGGTGGCCTTGTCATCGGATTCGCCGGGACTGGCGATTGGGGAAGCGGCTAAAGCAGGGATAGAAGCGGCGTCCGAGCTGTCGCCGGTTGGTCCAGGAGGGGCAACTCCCAAGTTGGTGGGCGCTGTGGATTCGATGCCCGCCGTGGATTCTGTGGCCGTTGCAGTTTTAATGGCGGCGGTGGATTCTATGGGTGTTGCCGCTTCGATGCTCGCAGTGGATTCGGTGGCCGTTGCCGCTTCGACGCTTGCAGTGGATTCGGTGGCCTGTTTGGTTTCGATGTTGGCTGTGGATTCTATGGCTGTTGCCGCTTCGACGCGCGTAGTGGAATCGGTGGCTGTTGTCGCTTCTATGGCGGCGGTGGATTCTATGGCTGTTGTCGCTTCGACGCTCGTATTGGATTCGGTGGCTGTTGCGTTGGTTTCCGATGTGCCTGAGGTTGCCGTTTCCGGGGGGACTTCCACAGGTGTAGTGCGGTTAATGGGAGTGCCTTCAATGTCTGTAGGCTGGATGTCCAGGGTCGGATCAGGAGAGACCGCTTCCGGTGCTTGATGAACGGTCAGCCCGATGGCGACTACAGCAGCGACGGCAGCTGCCAAGGCCAGGCGAAAGGGGGTGCGCTTCCACAATGGAACAGGCAACGCTGCGGGAGCGCCAAGGGCGGCGTCGATATTGGCCCAGAGGTCGTCCGCTTGTCCGGGAACATCTGCACCCCGGTAACTGCGGAGCCGCTTGCCTAAGATTTCATCCCAGTGCTTCATCGTTCGTGCTGAATTTTTGCGACCCATTCGTCTCCGGACAACTCAAAGCGGTCCCGAACCCACTTCCTGGCCCGGCTGAGCCGTTGTCGCGACATCTCCGGAGTGATGCCGAGCATGTCACTGATTTCTTTGTGGCTGTATCCGTCTGCGAGGTGCAGGTTGAGTACATGGTGTTGTTCCTCGGGCATCCCTTTGAGCATGTTGACCAAGTCTTCGAGGGCCATATTTTGAATGGCGTCGGGTTCGACAGGGACGAGCACCTCTTGCTCGACACTTTGATGACGGGCGTGTTTCTTGCCTTCATTGATCGCCGTATTGATGGCGATTCGGGTGGACCAGCTCATGAAGGCCCCTTTGCGCTCGTCGAATTGGTTCATGTTCTTGAAGATGCGGATGAAGGACTCTTGTATGATGTCTTGAACGTTGGCTTCGCTTCGGGTGTAGCGCCTGATGACACCCCGAAGGATGGGCAGCAAGGCATCGAATGCTTGACGCTGTGCATTCCGGTCTCCCTTCTTGCATCCAATGAGCCAATCCGCCTCTGAGGTTGCGTTGCCTGGCTTTTCCACTTCACCGCATCGTTTGACTCGGATGGTTCACCTTGGATTCTTTCATCTTTTGCAAAGACTCAACATCCGATGATGATGGGGACGAAGGCGCCTCCCACGGGATAACCTCCTTCTCCTGAGACGGTGATGGTGGGGCCTTGTTGGAAGACGTTCCCACAGGACCACGTATAGTTGACCTCGACTTCCACGGTATTCTCGGGCAAGAAGTAGGGAATTTCCGTCAACCCCGGCTCCACGAACGTCGTGTAGGGGTAGTTGAACACGGAGGGTTCCGTGTGCACAATGAGTTGCGTGGGTTCGGGAGCGTTGGAGGTGACAAACAGGATGATCACTTCCCCTTCGATGGACAGTTCCAGGCCCACCTCCACGGTGTCGCTGACGGAACACCCGAGGGAGTCGGTGACGTCGACCGTATACGGACCGGCTGTCAGGTTGAGCACGGCCGAGGTCAAGCCGACGACGGCACCAGTCGAGTCCGCCCATTCGTAGGCGTAAGGTGGGGTGCCGCCTGTGGCCATGGTCTCCACCGATCCGGTTCCCAGCCCATTGTCTGCAGCGGAGAACGATTCCAGCGTGAGGGCCGCGCAATCCACTTCATAGACGATGGGGTCGTCATAGGTCTGGGTGATGACTTCTTCGTCCACGTCCACCTTGGCGCAGGACCCGAGCACCAGTGCGAGAAGCACGGTGCCCGGGCCCGGGAACCGAAGGGAGGGAAGGGTGATCCTCACGAATGGGTGGGTTAGCGGATGATCACCTTGCGGGTCGCCCACACGCCGCCTTGCTCGAGGCGCAGCAGGTAGATGCCGGGGGCGAGTCCATCCAGTTGGAGGGTCAAGCTGCCTTGAGCGGCATTCGCGGAGGACAGGTCCAGGGCGAGGCGCTCACCGGTCAAGGTGGTCAACTCGGCGGTCAGGTTTCCCTGGCGGAAGTCGAGTCCACGCAGGGTGAGCTGGCCCTCCTCCACGGGGTTCGGAAAGACCTCGAAGGTGTCGGTCCAATTGGGTGTCTCCACGCTGTTGACGACTTCGCCTGCGCCCATCACGTTGACCGTGAAGCCGCTCATGAAGCCCTCGAGCATGCCAAGGCTGTCCACCGACAGGGTCTCGCAGTAGGTGGCGCTGCAGGAGTCTGCCTCGCTGCTGACCGTGATGCAGAAGGTGTACGGGCCGTCGCCACTGTAGGTGTGGG
>JBDQOI010000006.1:0-13612 GCA_040261275.1 Flavobacteriales bacterium
GATCTGCCGCGCGGCGGTCAGCCAGGCGCGCGCCATCGCCCCGCACCCGACCAGAACCGGCGGTGGTCATGCCGGACCTACCTTCCTCGGCGGTTCTGGGCAACATGGTGTTGGTGGGCCCTACTGGATTCGAACCAGTGACCTCTCGCGTGTGAGGCGAACGCTCTGAACCAACTGAGCTAATTGCCCGAAAACGGGTGGACGAAGATACGCGAACTCTTCATTATCCCCTGTGCTGAAGTGGCGGTTCTTCTTCCAAACTAGGCGTGTCACTTACACCTCCTTGTATTCGTTTTGGTCGTGTTTTAGTGGTAATTTGTCTATTTATTTGTATCTTTGGGCAAGCAATAGAGGCGGCGATTTTTTGAGGCTCTCAATGGGCAGCAACGAAATGAAACTTCTGAAAAAAGGAAAACATGACCCTGAGCGATCTACTCGAACTCTTAGCCAACTTCATGCAGCCCGTAACGAAGGCCAACGCCATGTACGACTTGAATGGGGACGGCATGATCACGACGTCCGACCTCATTCTCTTATTGAGTCAGTTGCTCTGACTACACCCTTTGTGCGCCCTGCAGGACTTGAACCCGCGACCCAGGGATTATGAGTCCCCTGCTCTAACCAACTGAGCTAAGAGCGCATGGCACGCCTTTGCGTGAGGTGGCGAAAATACGCATTGCCCGCACCTCAACTGACCGTTCCCAACCAGTCAAACTCCAACTCCCTGCGCTGCACGTCGGCGCGAACCACTTGGATCCGCACTTCCTGCCCCATGCCAATGACCTGTCCCGTATGCAGGCCCACCAAGCATTGTCGCTCGGAGTCTACGGAAAAACGATCCGTAGAGATGCCCTTGATGTCAACGTAGCCCTCGCACTTATTCTCCTTCAATTCTATGTAGACCGCCTTGGAGGAGATCCCGTTCACCACACCCGTGAATTCGGCCCCGAGCTTGGCGCCCATGAACTCCACCTGCTTGTACTTGATGCTGGCCCGTTCGGCCTCTGCTGCCCGCTTCTCGCGCTCGCTGCTGTGGGCGCAGGGTCCGTCTAGGGTCGAGGTATCGATGCTGCCACCCCCGTCGAGGTAGTGCTGAAGGCTGCGGTGGACCAACATATCCGGGTAGCGGCGGATGGGCGAGGTGAAGTGGGTGTAGTGCTCGAATGCCAAGCCGTAGTGGCCAATGTTGTCGGTGGCGTATTCCGCCTTGGCCATGGAACGGATGGCCATTTGCTTGATGATGGGCTCCTCGGGTTTGCCTGATGCCATCTTGATCAGCTGGCTGATGGCGCGGTGGGCCTGGCCCGGTTCAGTCTCGGCCATCTTGTAGCCGAATTGGGCGACGAATTGGCGAAGCGATTTCAGCTTGGTCGGATCTGGCGAGTCGTGGATGCGGTACACGCCTCCGGGGGGGCGATTGCCCTTGCAACCGGCGATCCACTTTGCCACGCGAACGTTGGCCAGCAGCATGTAGTCCTCGATGAGGCGGTTGGCGTCCAGCATCCGCTTGATCATCACCTCCACAGGCTTGCCCGTATCGTCGAGTCGGAAACGCACTTCCTCAGTATCGAAATCGATGGCCCCCGCCTTGAAACGTCGCCCGCGCATCTTCCGGGCAAGTCGGTCCAGCCTCCGGACCTCATCGGCCAAGTCGCCCTTCCCGGTTTCCAGCCGCTCCTGTGCTTCCGCATAAGTGAACCGGCGGTCCGAGTGGATCACCGTTCGGCCGAACCACTCTTTGACCACGATGCCTTCCTTGTCGAGCTCAAAGACCGCGCTAAAGGCGAAGCGGTCCTCATTGGGGCGCAGCGAACACAGGTTGTTGGACAGCACCTCGGGCAACATGGGAATGGTCCGGTCCACGAGGTAAACGCTGGTGGCCCGTTCCACCGCCTCCTCCTCGATGAGGCCGCCGGGCCTTACGTAATGCGTCACATCCGCGATGTGGACACCCACCTCCAGGTTGCCGTTTTCCAGGTCGCGTACGCTCAGTGCGTCGTCAAAGTCCTTGGCGTCCTCGGGGTCGATGGTGAAGGTGGTCACCTTACGAAAGTCGCGCCGCTTCTTGATTTCCGCCGCAGGCAATCCGGTGGGGATCTTCGCTGCTTCGGCTTCCACCTCTTCAGGGAAATGATACGGCAATCCAAACTCGAGCAGGATGGCATGCATCTCCGCTTCGTGGACACCGGGGGCGCCCAACACTTCCACGACCTCCGCGATGGGCGGGTCGTCGGGAGAAGCCCAATCCTGCAGACGAACCGCCACCTTGACGTCGGTCGGTGCGTCGTGGAGGAACCTTGCGGGGATCAGGAAGTCGCGGTGGAGCCGCTTGTCCGTGGGAATGCCAAAAGCATAGTCCTTGACGGGCTCGAGCATGACCACGTACAGCTCCCGCGCGCGCTTGACCACCTCCGCAACGTAAGGGACCTCCTTGCGTCCCCTCCGCATCCAACCGATTTCCACAGTGTCACCCCAGAAAGCGGTTCCCGTGTGGCCCTTGGGAATCATGATGTCCTCGGACTCGCCGGGTATGCGGACGTAGCCCTTACCGTAGGCTGAAATCTGAATGGTCCCTTGCAGCGCCTTGTCGGACTTTCCCGCTGAACTGCCGCGTCCGCCGCGGTCCTTTCCACCGCCGGAATTGCGCCCGGAAGAAGCGCTCTCAGGCAACATGAACCGGCCCCGCCCCACTTCCGTCAGTTTGCGCTTGCTGGCCTGCTCACGCATCAGCACGTGCAGCATTTCCTGAATGTCCCGGTCCGCGATGCCCATGGTGCTCGCCACCTGACGCGCATTCATCGGGCGGCCCGGAAGCTTTCGGAAAACCTCCATCACATCGGCCAGATATCGGCTCGCGCCGCTGAGCCGCTGGCCCCCTCTCATGGGGCCTGAATCGGAACGGGATGGTCCCCGCCGCGACGGTCCTCCGGACTTCTTGCCCGGCTTGTGCTTTCCCTCTTTCTTCCCCTCTGCTTTTCGCTTGCCCGCCATGTACGTCGTTCGATTTCCCGCAAGGTCGGACCGTTGCACAGCGATTCGACCGTCAAATCCAAACATTGTCCCCCTCCTGTTGCGAACTTCGCGTGCCCATGGCCCACAACTCAAACTCCACCTCCGAGGATACCCGGTCACTGCACCGCTGGTTTCCGACGCGGTGGCGCGACCACGAGTTGCTGGACAGCGGCAACGGCAAGCGGCTCGAACGCTTTGGCGACCTGGTCCTGATCCGCCCGGAACCCCATGCCATCTGGGCGCCCGGCATGGCCGAGGCGGAATGGCGCCGCATGGCCGCCGCCGAATTCGCACCGACGGGGCGCACCAAAGGACATTGGATGCCTTTGCAGAGTGTGCCGGACAATTGGGAAATCCAATACCCATTGGCATCGGGGGCTTCCCTGCATTTCTCCTTGGAAATGACGCGGTTCAAGCACGTCGGCATCTTCCCGGAGCAGGGGGCCAACTGGGACTGGATTGCCGACCGCATGGGGGCGGGAAAGCGCATGCTCAACCTCTTTGCCTACACAGGCGGGGCCTCTTTGGCCGCCAGGGCTGCCGGTGCTGAGGTCACCCATGTGGACGCCATCAAACAGGTGGTGACCTGGACCCGGATGAACATGGAGTTGTCCGGTTTGGAAGGCATTCGGTGGTGTGTAGAGGACGCCTTGAAGTTTACCGAGAGGGAGGCCCGACGGGGCAACACCTATGACCTGATGGTCATGGATCCGCCCTCTTGGGGCCTGGGGCCGAAAGGAGAGAAATGGAAGCTGGAGGACCAGGTCGGCCGGCTGATCGAAGCCGCCGCAAGCATCGTCGCGCCAGGGGGAGCTGTGGTCATGAACACCTACTCGGGATTGAGCCCTTCCACCTTGGAAAACCTGTGGCGGTCCGCCCTGCCGGATGCCGCAATGGAAGCGGGTGAATTGTGCCTGCGAAGTGGCACCGGGCAAATCCTGCCCACCGGTTCGCTGGTGCGTGCGGTCCGGCCCTGACGCTCCGTAACTTCGGGGCCATGTTGCGATATACCCCCCTTTCTGCCGAGAACTACATCCGCAACCGCAAGGCCTTTGCCGATGCCTTGGGTCCGGGCGCCATGGCTCTGTTCAGCTCGAACGACATCTATCCTACCGGTGCGGACGGCACCCTGCCTTTCCGTCAGGATTCCAACATGCTGCACCTCACGGGGGTGGACCAAGAGGAAACGGTTCTGCTGGTGTTCCCTGACGCCCACAATCCCGCCGACCGCGAAATCCTCTTCGTCACCGAGACCAATGAAGAAATCGCCATCTGGGAAGGGGCCAAATTGACCAAAGAACAGGGCACTCTGCAGACCGGTGTGCGCAACGTCCAGTGGCTTTCCATGATGGAACGCACCATACAGCGGCTGGTCACAGAGTGCAGTTGCTGCTACCTCCACCAGAACGAACACACGCGGGCTAAAATCGTGGTGGAAACCCGCGAGGCCCGTTTCAATACATGGTTCACCGAGACCTATCCTCACATCCGCATTGAGCGCAGCGCTCCCATACTGCACCGCACACGCAGCGTGAAAAGTGAGGAGGAAATCGAGCGCATGCGCCACGCGTGCAGCATCACCCGCGATGGATTCAACCGCGTGATGAAATTCTTGACGCCCGGCGTCACGGAATACGAGGTGGAGGCCGAATACCTGCACGAGTTCGTCCGAAAGGGATCCCGGGGCTTCGCCTACACGCCCATCGTGGCGAGTGGTGCCAATGCCTGTGTGCTGCACTACATCGAGAACAGTGCGGTCTGCCAAGACGGAGATGTGCTGCTCATGGATGTGGGTGCGGAGTATGGCAACTATGCCAGCGACATGACCCGGTGTCTGCCGGTATCGGGGCGTTTCACCGACCGCCAGCGCAAGGTGTACGACGCCGTACTCAGCGTCATGCGCGATGCGATGAAGCTTCTGCGCCCCGGGGTAAGCCTGCACGATTACCACAAGGAAGTCGGTGACCTGATGACGGCACAGCTCCTCGGGCTGGGGCTCATCGACCAGCACGACGTCGACAAGCAAAACCCTGCCTGGCCCGCCTACAAGAAGTACTTCATGCACGGCACGTCGCATTTCATCGGCCTCGACGTCCACGACGTGGGCCTTTGGCACGAACCCATCCAAGCCGGACACATCTTCACGGTGGAGCCGGGCATCTACATCCGCGAGGAGGGCCTGGGCATCCGCCTGGAGAATGACATCGTGATCCGCGAAGATGGTTTCGACGACCTGATGGGCGACATCCCCGTCGACGCCGACGCCATCGAAGACGCCATGAACAGCTGAGCCATGTCGGAGGGAAGCGAAAGCGTCATGCTCGGACTCAAACTGCCCACCGACCCCCGTTGGGTCAAGCTGGTCGAATCGAACATCAGCGAGGTGCTGACGGACCACGCATGGTGCGAACAGAAAGCCGCATCCAACGCAATTTCGACCATCGTCCGCTTCCCTGAGCTGACTGACCTTGTCGAGGAGTTGACCCGCATTTCCATGGAGGAAATGGAGCACTTCGGCATGGTGGTGGAGAAGATCAAGGAGCGCGGTTGGACGCTGGGGGCGGAACGCAAGGACCCCTACATCCATGACTTGGCTGCCTTCATCAAGAAGGGCGGAAGCCGAGAGGAGCAATTGGTCGACAGGCTCTTGCTCGCCGCCATGATCGAAGCCCGCAGCTGCGAGCGGTTCCGCATGTTGTCGGAACGCATTGCCGACGAGGACCTCAAAACTTTCTACCACGATTTGATGGTCAGCGAGGCGCAGCACTACACGACATTCATCGGATTTGCCCGCCAATACGGGGGTCGGGTAGACGTTGACGCCCGCTGGCAGCAGTTCCTGGAGCACGAGGCCGAGGTCATACAGAACTACGGCCGCAAAGAGACCATGCACGGCTGATCTGATGATGGTACAACCTTGCGATTGACCCAAACCCGAGTTCACCCCTTTCCCCCGCCGATTCCCCACCGTACCATGAGCAACGCCCCAAAACCCGTCGGACTGTATCCCTTGACCCGCCGCGTCGGCGACCTGCTTTTCCTGAGCGGCGTCGGACCCCGTATTCCCGGTAGCGGGGCCCACGACGAAGGCGTACCCGGATTGAAGCAGGACCACAACGGTAACTTCACTTCCTTCGACTTTGAAGCGCAGGCGCGGGGTGTTTTGGCCAATGTCAAGGCCATCCTCGAGGCCGAGGGCGCCAAGTGGGAGGACCTGGTGGACATCACTGTGTTCCTTACGGATATGCAGCGGGATTTCGCGACGTGGAACCGCGTGTACCGCGCGCATTTCGAAGGTGTGGATCCGGCGCGGCGCCCGTGCCGCACCACCATGGAAATCGCTGCCCTTCCCACCCCCATTGCGGTGGAACTCAAGTGTATCGCCCACCTAGGGCAGGACTGAACATATTTTCGGCACCCTATTTGCGTTGGGAATAAGTGATGCTGCTCCGCCTACTCCCGTTGACCTTGGTCTTGCTGTCCATGGAATGCCCTTCCATTCGGGGTCAGCAACCCTTGTTGGCGGGGCCGGAAAAGACCATCCCGCCGCGCATCGCTCCTGACTCGCTGGCATCCCTTCCGGTTTTCTCCCTCAGAAGCATGCACCATGAAATGCCATTTGATGGGGAGTCCCTCACCTATGATGTCAGGTACGGCTTCTTGTCGGCGGGGGAAGCGAAGCTCACCGTGGAGCCCGGGCCTGATTATGACGGGCGATCCACCTGGCGGATTGTGGGGAGCGGCCGCAGCACGGGGGCGTTCGATTGGGTTTTCCGGGTGCGCGACCACTACGAAAGTCATTTGGACCGCGAGGGGCTGTTTCCCCACCGGTTCATTCGACGCGTCCGCGAGGGCGGCTACCGATTGGAGCGGGACATCGATTTCCAACCTGACCGACGCACCGCCACCGTGCGGGAGAAGGGGCAAATCGAACACCGGCTTCTTCCCGCATATTGCCAGGATCTGGTCTCCTCATTTTACTATGCCCGGAGCCTGGCACTGGACCAGATGATGCCCGGTGAGGTGCTCGAGGTGCCCACCTTGGTCGATGGGGAAATCCACCCCGTGCGCGCCCGCATGATGGGTCGGGAAACCGTCAGCGTGCCCTCCGGCTCCTATGATTGCTGGCGCTTCACTCCGGTGGTCCAAAAAGGTCGAATCTGGAAGGATGCCGACGACCTTTCCGTGTATGTCACCACCGATCACCGAAGGATACCGGTGTTGGTCAAATCGGACCTGGTGGTGGGGTCCATTCGGCTGGAACTGGTGCAGGATGGGGGCATACTTGTCCGCAACTGACGCCACCCGGTGCGCCTGCGCCGTACCTTGCGCTCCATGGCCGAAGCCAACTCCTTTGAACCGGGCGTGCTAGAACGCCTGGGTAAGCTGCGGGACAAATATGCCGCCATGGGGCAGGACCTCAACTCCTATCTCGACGGCCTCCTCCATGCCGACTTTCCCACCTATTGGGACTACATCCATCTGGACACCTTGTTGAGCCTCCAGAACCCGGTCACGCCCTTCCCTGATGAGGAGATTTTCATTTCCTACCATCAGATTACCGAGCTGTACTTCAAGCTCTCCCTGCATGAGCTCAAGCAAATCCACAGCGATACGGAGATGTCGGGTGGTGAACTCTTGGAGAAAGTCACCCGGATCAATCGCTACTTCGAAAATCTGGTGTCCAGCTTCGACATTATGGTCGATGGCTTGGATCGCAAGCAGTTCTTGCAGTTCAGGATGTCACTGCTTCCTTCGAGTGGGTTCCAGAGTGTCCAATACCGCCTGATTGAACTGGGGTGTACCTCCATGGACCGGCTGGTCCATCGCGAAATGAGAGGGCGCTATTCGGCATACGGCTTTGACGACATTGACGACATGTTCGATGTCCTCTACTGGCGGCGCGGCGCTACGGAACTGGCCACGGGAAAGTCCACTTTGACCTTGAAGCAATTCGAAGCCCAATACCGGGAGCGCATTGTAGGGTTTTCGGAAGAGCGGTACTACACCAACCTTCGCCGCAAATGGCTCGGACTGGAGGAGGGGAGCCGCACGGATGCTTTGCGCGATGCCCTGAGGACTTTGGACGAACTGGTCAACGTGCATTGGCCCCTTTCCCATTACCGGAGTGCCGTTCGGCATCTCCAGAAGGACCCCGTGGACATCGCCGCCACAGGGGGAACCAATTGGCAGCAATACTTGCCCCCGCGATTCCAGACCCTCATTTTCTTCCCGGAGTTGTGGAGTGAGTCCGAGCAAGCCGAATGGGGAAAATCCTGGGTCATGCGCCAATTCAGCCACAAATAACCCACGGCCAATCAGGACGTTGAGTTCCGTTAAAACCAAGGCGTATCAAAACTTTTCCGTGCCCGCCTCGTTCAAGGAAGGCGTGGGATGAACTTCATCCTGCATTTGACAGCATGACGTTATTATCCTGCCACCGACTGTGGGTCCCTGCCTTTGCCCTCCTTCTTTGGGGTTGCTCGACCGGTTCATCCGACAGTGACACTTCTGTGTTGGCCCAAGGCAGATTGGGTTTTGCCCCGGTGGAAAACGCTTCGCCCGCCCTGTCTGTTCACGAGGAGCAAGCGGTCCGTTTTGCCATCGACTCCGGGTCGGTCCTTCGCGTGGAATCGGGTCTGGTCGGCAAGGGTCAAAGCCTTTCCCACATTCTGTCGCCCAAAAGAGTGAACACCGGGGTCCTGCATCGTATTGCCACGGAAGACCGCGACATCTTTGATGTTCGGAACATCCGCGCCGGCAAAGAGTGGCATCTGTTCCGTGACGGAGATTCCTCGGTACCCCGGTTTTTCGCCTACGCCATTTCTGACCGCGAATACGTGGTGTTCGATTTGTCAGATGAAGGAAGCGGCAGGAGGGGCGAATTCCCGGTGGAAACCCGACGCGGCTTTGCGGAGGGTGCTGTCAAAGGAAGCCTTTATCAAGCCCTTGAAAATGCCGGTCACTCGCCCAATTTGGCCCTGGCCATGGCCTCAGTCTACGCTTGGACCATTGACTTCAGCCGCATTCAATCCGGCGATCAATTCCGCATCCTCTACGAACGAGACTGGGTCGACGATTCTCCCGTAGGTATGCCGCGTATTCTGGCCGCAGACTTCGTGCACAGGGGGCGCAATTTTCCCGCCTTCCTTTTCGATCAAGGAGACGGGTCAGATTATTTCGATGAGACCGGAGCCAGCCTCCGCAAGGCCTTCCTGAAGGCACCCGTCGAATTCAGCCGCATATCCAGTCGATTCAACAAGAAACGCTTTCACCCGGTGCTGAAGAAGGTCAAGGCTCACCTCGGCACCGACTATGCTGCAGCGCACGGAACACCCATTATCGCCGTAGGCGACGGGGTGGTCACCAAGGCGAGCTACACCAAAGGCAACGGCAAGTATGTGAAGATCCGGCACAACGGCACCTACACGACGCAATACCTGCACATGAGCCGGCGAAAGGCCAAGGAAGGTCAAGCCGTGCGTCAGGGAGATGTCATTGGCTACGTCGGCAGTACGGGCCTCGCCACCGGGCCTCATGTCTGCTTCCGATTTTGGAAGAACGGAGTTCAAGTGGACCACCTGCGCGAGGAATTCCCGCCCTCCACACCGATCCGAGAGGACCAGAATGGTGTCTTTGCCGATGCGGTCGCCACTTGGCTGGACGAGATGGCCCGAAGGAGCGCATCGGAGGGCCCTCGGTTGGCGTCCAATGCGCCCTGAGCTGTTCTAGCGGTAAGAGCCGCTGAGCAAGGCCCGCCCCAATCCGTCCGTCAGAACCTGCCCGGAATCGGACCGTTCGGGATGCCATTGTACACCCACGAGAAAGGGAACTGCTGCCGTATCCGCCCACCGGATGCCCTCTATGAGACCATCCGGAGCCTCTGCCCAAGCAGCATACCCCTCTGCCAATCGATCTATACCTTGATGGTGGTGGCTCACAACGGACGTCATTTCACCCACCTCGAACAACTGTCCTCCATGACGCCAATCTGAGCGGATCACAACCGGGTGTAAGGTGTCCTTCGTGCTGCCCACCGACCCTCCACGGTGTCCCTCGAACCCGTCGTCGGGCAAATGTGGCCTCAGGGTTCCACCGCCGTGAACATTCATCACCTGCAGCCCGCGGCAAACGCCGAGACAAGGCGTGCCCTCGGCCATGACATGGTCGAGCAATGCGTGTTCGATGCGGTCGCGTTCCGGATCGATGCGGCCGCAACGCACCGTATCCGCCGCCCGCCCGTATCGAGCGGGATGAATGTCCTCGCCGCCCGTCAGTACCAACGCTTTCGCTCGGTCAAGCTCATCACTGAGGGCTTCTTCCTCCATCCCGTATGCCTGAACAAACCGAAGAGGCAAACGCACCCCGCCTCGGTTTTCGCTTACACCCTCTTCGGCCAAGCGGCCCAACCAACGGCGATAGTTCTGGCTGTTGTAGAATTTGGACAGGACAATGGTAATGCTATCGCCCTGCAACCCCTCTCCGCTTTCGGCACTCGACCCAGATTCTGCGGGTCGCGGACCGCAGCCCAGCCATACGGTGGCGAAAGCCAGGAAACTTCCGCAAAACAGTGCCCGGCGCATAAAATCGGTCATGATCCGGTCCAAGATTCGACCTCCTCGATCTGCAGGGCCGGCAGGTCCAGCTTGTTCTTCTTGCGGAAACCGTTCAGCTTCTCTCGAAGCGCCGAGGGCTTGGCCTCCTTGATGGACTCGGGGCTGTCAAACCCAGCCGCTGCAACATGAGGCGCCCAATCGGCCGGAATGCCCATGGCCTCCAACGCATTCAGATCAGGGCCTGTTCGGAACACCTCAGGCCGCATTTGCGGAAAGAAGAGAACCTCTTGGATGGACGTTTGGTCCGTCAGCATCATCACCAGCCGGTCGATGCCGATGCCCACTCCGCTCGTGGGCGGCATGCCGTATTCCAGGGCGCGGAGGAAGTCCTGATCGATGAACATCGCCTCGTCGTCGCCGCGCTCAGACAGCTTGACCTGCTCCTCAAAACGCTCGCGCTGGTCGATGGGGTCGTTGAGCTCCGAGTAGGCGTTGGCCACTTCCGTTCCGTTGATGAAGAGCTCGAAGCGCTCCGTGTAGCCAGGCTTGTCCCGGTGCACCTTGGTGAGCGGGGACATCTCCACGGGGTAATCCGTGATGAAAGTGGGCTGTACATAATGCTCCTCGCAGCATTCACCGAAGATCTCGTCGATGAGCTTGCCCTTGCCCATGGTCTCATCCACCTCGATGTCGAGGTTGGCACAGGCCTGCCGCAATCCGGCCTCGTCCATTCCGTCGATGTCTACGCCGGTGTGCTCAAGGATGGCGTCGCGCATGGTTACCCGGCGGTACGGCGGGGTGAAATCGATCTCCTTACCCGCCAGCGTGGCCTTGGTGGATCCATGAACGGCCGAGCAAACGCGACCGAGCAACTGCTCGATGGTCTCCATCATCCAGTGGTAGTCCTTGTAAGCGACGTACAACTCCATGATGGTGAACTCCGGATTGTGCGTGCGGTCCATGCCCTCATTCCGGAAGTTGCGGGAAAACTCGAAGACGCCGTCGAAGCCACCGACGATGAGACGCTTGAGGTAGAGCTCATTGGCAATCCTCAAGTAGAGCGGGATGTCCAGCGCGTTGTGGTGGGTGATAAAGGGACGCGCCGCCGCGCCGCCCGGAATGGCTTGAAGCACGGGGGTGTCGACCTCCAGCCACCCCTGCTCCGTGAAACTCTCGCGGATGGCCTGGATGACCTTGCTGCGCGCCTCGAACGTTTGCTTGACGTGGGGATTGACCAGCAGGTCCACGTAGCGCATGCGGTAGCGCAACTCGGGGTCGGTAAAAGCGTCGTGGACGTTGCCGTCCTCGTCGGTCTTGACGGAAGGAAGCGGGCGAATCGACTTGCTCAACACGGTGAGTTCCTTCACGAGGACGCTCGGTTCACCCGTTTGGGTAGTGAAGGTGGTTCCCTTGATTCCCACCACATCGCCCCGGTCGAGCAACTTTTTAAAGACGGTGTTGTAAGCGGTCTTGTCCTCGCCCGGGCAGAGTTCGTCGCGGTTGAGGTAGATCTGGATTTTGCCGGTGGCGTCCTGCAGCTCGGCAAAGGAGGCCTTGCCCATGATGCGGCGGGAGAGGATGCGGCCGGCAAGACAAACTTCTGCGTCCTCCTTGAAATCAGCAGCGAGCGGAGCGGCATGGGTGTCCACGGGATAGGCCGCGGCCGGGTAAGGGTCTATGCCGAGCTGGCGAAGCTGCTGCAGGCTGTCCAAGCGGACGCGTTCCTGTTCGGATCGGATCATGGTGAATCAGTGTGGGCGGGTACCGCTGCGAAATTAGGGTGCCCGGCGCCGTCCGCCCGTCCGTAAATTCGCGTGGAACAGTACACCATGCGCGACCTCATCGCTTCCTTTCCCGACCAACTGAAGGCTGCAGCCGAGTCCATGGCTGCCCAACCCCTGCCGGAAGACATTCCCCACCACGATAACATCCTTGTGCTCGGCATGGGTGGCTCGGGCATTGGCGGCCGTTTCCTCTCCGGCTTGCTCGGCGATTCGGCCGGTGTTCCCATCGCTTCGGGCCACGACTACCGCATTCCCTCCTGGGTCGGGCCGGGCACCCTCGTCATCGCCTGCAGTTACAGCGGCAATACCGAAGAAACGCTCGCGGCCCTCGAAGCTGCGGTAGCCCAGGGCGCACAGGTCCGGGCGCTGACTTCTGGTGGGCGTTTGGGAGAACTCGCCGCCCAGCAGGGCTGGCCCGTACTCACCGTTCCCGGCGGACATCCGCCGCGCTCTCAATTCGGTTGGGCGGTGACGGGACTGCTCCACCATTTTGCTGCCCTCGGCCATGCGCCTTCTGATGCGCCCAATGTCTTGGCGGACGTCCATGCCGCCGCCGCGCTGTTGGTGGAACGGACTGGGGTCATCATGGAACAGGCGGACCGTTGGGCCGACCTGCTGGCTGACAAGTCCCCCATGCTCTACGGGGATGCCGCACTCGAGCCGGTACTGATCCGCTGGAGGCAGCAACTCAACGAAAATGCCAAGCGCCTCTGCAACCACCACGTCTTCCCGGAGATGAACCACAACGAGCTCGTGGGCTGGGAGAGTGGGGACGACGGCATCGCCGCCCTGTTCTTGCACACCGAAGAGGACCATGACCGAACGGCGGAACGCATGCGCCTCTGCAAGGCCATCTTCACTGAGGCGGGCGCCTCCGTGGAGGCTGTGCAAGCCATCGGGTCCACCCGGCTGCAGCGCTGGATGCACCTGGTGCACCTGGGGGACTGGCTGTCCTTGCTGATGGCCGAGAAGGCGGGGGTCGATCCCGTTGACATCCGCCACATCAACTACCTCAAGGGGGAGCTCGCCAAGATGGCATGACGCCCAAGGTCCACGTTCACGACCTCGGCCGCGCCGCCTATCAACCCACTTGGGATTTGCAGGAGGAAATCCTGAAGCGCGCCGTGGACCGGAAAATCGCCCGCCGCCGGGCCGGGCTGCCAGAACACGGGCGCATCGAGGGGCGGGAGGACGAAGGGTTGCCCTGGCCCGAGCACCACCTGATTTTTGTGGAGCATCCCCACGTTTTGACCTTGGGAA
>JBDQOI010000006.1:13622-14095 GCA_040261275.1 Flavobacteriales bacterium
AAAGAGCGGCGATGCGAATCATGTAGTGGCCTCACGCGAAAGGCTGGCCGAACTCAACGTGGAGTATCACGAAATCAACCGCGGCGGCGACATCACCTACCACGGGCCGGGTCAACTCGTGGCCTATCCCATCCTGGACTTGGACCAGATCAAAACCGACATCGGTTGGTATCTCAGGCAGCTCGAGGAAGCGGTGATCCGCACCTGCGCGGACTGGGGCGTACAGGCAGGACGAGTGGATGGCCTGACCGGGGCTTGGATTGAGCCCGAAGCGGGACTGGACGCTCGGAAAATCTGTGCCATCGGGGTCAAGTGCAGCCGGTGGGTGACCATGCACGGGCTGGCGTTCAACCTGACGACGGACCTCGACTTTTTCAACCTCATCGTGCCCTGCGGCATCCGCGACCGCGGGGTGACCAACTTGGAAACGGAATCCAGCAGGTCGGTCTCGAGGGACGAGGTTCGAGACGCTC
>JBDQOI010000006.1:14105-91840 GCA_040261275.1 Flavobacteriales bacterium
CCTTTTGTCCGTTCTTGGAGCCGAATTGGCCCCACAGAACGCATGAAGCGCACCCTCATCCTGCTCATCGCCGTCCCCGCATTGGCATACGGACTGAGCCTCGTCACCGACAACGCTCACGTATGGAAGGGCCTTAGGCAGTGCTACCTCCGGGGTTACAAGAATGCCCAGGTGGACGACCTGCGCTTTCAGGAAACCCGGGTGATCGCCGCTTCGAAGCACCCACGCCCCTGGCCGCTGCACAGCCGTTTTGACGAGGTTCGAATCCCGGAGGCTGTGCTCGATTCGGCCCGCGATTGGAACACGGTGGCCCTTGCCGTCGTCCATCGAGACTCCCTCCTGTTGAGCTGGACCTCTGACCGGATTCCCGGTGCAGACACGATGCGGACCAACGCATTCTCAGCGGCCAAGACGCTGGCAGCCATGGCCATCGGTGTGGCTGAAACCGACGGGCTTCTGTCTGTCCAAGACCGCGTATCAAAATACCTGCCGCGCTTTTCAGAAGGGCCTGCTGCGGACCTGACCATCGAACACGTCCTACAGATGCGATCGGGCATTCCCTACGGAGAGAACTACAAGAATCCCTTCGGCTTCATGGCCAAGTGCACCTATGGCAAGGACATCTTAGACCGACTGCCTCACTACACCGTGGAAGGAACGGCCGGCATCCCATGGGAGTATCAGGGGGGTAACACCTTGCTTTTACAAGAAATCCTGCTGCAGGTCATCGATGAGCCATTTGGATCCTGGTTCAACCGGAGAATCTGGGACCCCCTCGGCGCACCCGAAGAGGCCCGGTGGGGCATTGACAACGCCGGCCACGAGCGCAACTATTGCTGCTTTTACACCACCGCTGCAGGCTATGCCCGTTTGGGGCAATTGGTATTGGACTCCGGCAAGGTCAATGGCCGCACCCTCATCTCGCCTGATTTCATTGGCCGCATGACGACCCCGATCGGAATCCTCCCCGACGGTACGAACATTCAACACTACGGCTACCAAATATGGATGGGCGAATACAAAGGATTCAAGTTCCAAAGCATGCAGGGCTTACATGGGCAGTATGTTGTCGTCGTGCCCGATCTGGACTTGGTCGCAGTACGCACGGGATTCTTCCGTCCCAAGGGCAAAATCAGGGAAGTCGATGTGGACGTTTACAGCACATTGGACATGGCCATGACCGCCATGAAACCGCAATAAACAAATACAAATTTAATTCTATCTAGTACGAATTTGCTTTTTACAAGGTTGAATGCGTATATTTGGTTTTGTAGTGTTGCGGGAAACACCCGTCATGCGACAACCAAATCGTCCGCCAATGAATGCCCAGCTCGATGCCATCATCGTTGATGATGAGGCTCCCGCCCGCGAAGTGCTGCACAGCCAGATTGAACGCCACTGTCCCTTCATCCGGGTCATTGATCAAGCACCGAATGCCCGAATAGGGTACGATGCCATTCGAAGTGGTCGACCTCACATTGTCTTCGTGGACATCCGAATGCCTTTCGAGTCTGGTCTTGATTTGATCGACCGTTTTGACGACCGTGAATTCTACGTCGTCTTCTACACCACTTATCAGGACTATGCCATTGATGCCATTCGGCGCCAGGCTTTCGACTACCTGTTAAAACCAGTGGACCCCATGGACCTCAAGGCTTGTGCCGAGCGCATCCGCGAGCACTACCGCATCAAGATGGTCGAAAATGGAGACTTCCACCGGAAGCTCGAAATCACCACATCGGGACAGCGCCACTTCATCCGACATTCCGAAATTCTTCATGTAGAGGCCAGCGGAAGCTATGCCTGCATCTATAAAGTGGACGGTGGGCGCCTCATGGTTTCCAAGAACCTGAAGTATGTGGAGAGCCTGATTAACAATCCGAAATTCGTTCGGGTCCACAACAGCCAGTTGGTGCACCTCAATAAAATTCGGCAGTGCAATTACCGCACGAATTCCATCACGCTGGTCAACGGGAAGGAAATCGCCCTGGCCGTTCGCAAGCGTGAGGATTTGCGCCGGAGAATGGCAGAAATGCTGTCCACAGACGGTGATGTTTCCGGCTTGAACGCTGCCGTCGCCTGACATCTGTTCCGCGCCGGGTAAGGACGACCAAAGCAAAGAGGGACCCGGCGGCTACCTTCGCGGTAGCATGCCACCGATCATCGACATCCGTACCCTCGACGACCAGGGCCTGAAAGATCTGGCCGTGGATTTGGGACAACCCGCTTTCAGGGGCAAGCAGCTTTCGGAGTGGATTTGGACCAAGGGTGTGCGGTCGTTCGATGAAATGACCAACCTTCCCCAAGGCATGCGCTCGGCGCTGGGAGACTCCTATGCGTTTTCACCCATCGCTCCGGAAGAAGAGCAGGTCAGTCGGGATGGAACGGTCAAATGCGCCTTCCCCATTGAACCGGGCAAGGTGGTCGAAGGGGTGCTCATTCCCGCCAAAGACCGCATGACCGCATGCATCAGCAGTCAAGTCGGGTGCAGTCTTTCCTGTACATTTTGTGCCACCGGGAAACTCAAGTTGTTGCGCAACCTCACGGGTGGGGAAATCGTCGATCAGGTCCGGCACATAGCGGCCCTTGCCGAACGGCACCACGGGCATCGATTGACCAACATCGTCTACATGGGTATGGGAGAGCCCCTGCTCAATTACCGCAATGTGCTCCAATCGGTGGAACGCATCTCCGGAACACCCGGATTGGGCATGAGTCCCAAACGGATCACGGTCTCGACAGCGGGCATCGCCAAGATGATCCGCAAGCTGGGCGATGATGAGGTCAAGTTCAATCTGGCCCTCAGCTTGCACGCCGCCCAGGATGAAAAGCGGAACCGCATCATGGAAATCAACGAGACGAACGATCTCGCCAGCCTCAGGGAGGCCCTGCTGTATTTCCATGAGAAAACGGGGACGCGGGTCACTTTCGAGTACATCTTGCTCGGGGGGTTCAATGACGACCTCGAAGATGCCCGGGATTTGGCGCGGTTCGCTGCGTGCGTGCCTTGCAAAGTCAACCTCATCGAGTACAACCCCATTGACGATGCGCTCTTCCAGAAAGCCAATGCCGCCAAGACCGATGCATTCAAAGCCCTGCTGGAAGACAAGTTCAACATGGTCGTGAATGTCCGGCGCTCAAGGGGCGAAGACATTGATGCGGCTTGCGGCCAGCTGGCCAACAAAAACAAGCTCGCCACCGGGTAACTCCGATTTTCGGGCCGAGTTGAAAGCCTGACGGGGAGGCCTTCGAAGAAGCTGCCCAACCTGCGCTCAGTCGAGCTTGAGGACGGCGAGAAAGGCCTCCTGTGGCACCTCCACGGAGCCCACCTGACGCATTCGCTTCTTTCCCTTCTTCTGCTTCTCGAGGAGCTTGCGCTTACGCGTGATGTCGCCGCCGTAGCACTTGGCCGTCACGTCCTTTCGCACGGGCTTGATGGTCTCGCGGGCGATGATTTTGGCGCCGATTGCCGCCTGCAGGGCAATCATGAACTGCTGCCTCGGGATGAGCTCCTTCAATTTGGCGCAGATCTTTTTGCCCAGCTCGAAGGCGTTGGACCGGTGAACCAGCGCCGATAGGGCGTCCACCTGGTCGCCATTGATGAGGATGTCCAGCTTGACCAGCTGCGAGGGTTGGTACTGGTCGGGGAAATAGTCGAAGGACGCGTAGCCACGGGAAACGCTCTTGAGCTTGTCGTAGAAGTCGAACACGATCTCACCAAGCGGCATGGAGAACGTCAATTCCACCCGGTCCGAAGTCAGGTAGACCTGATTCTGCAGCAACCCGCGCTTTTCGATGCAGAGCGTCATGATGGCGCCCACGTATTCGGCCTTCGTGATGACCTGCGCCTTGATGAACGGCTCCTCCACATGGTCGAGTTTGCCGGGGTCGGGCAACTCGGAAGGGTTGTTGATCACGATGGGGTCGCCCTTTTTGGGGTGGCAGATGTAGCCTACGTTGGGGACCGTTGTGATGACCGTCATGTTGAACTCCCTCTCCAGCCGCTCCTGCACGATTTCCATGTGGAGCATGCCAAGGAATCCGCAACGGAAACCGAAACCCAGCGCAGCCGAACTCTCAGGCTCAAACACCAATGAAGCGTCATTGAGCTGCAGCTTCTCCATGCTGTAACGCAATTCCTCGTAATCCTCAGTGTCGACCGGATAGATGCCCGCGAAGACCATTGGCTTCACATCTTCAAATCCTTTGACTGCCTTGTCACAAGGGGCCGCGGCCAGCGTCAGGGTATCCCCAACCTTGACTTCTTTGGCGTTCTTAATGCCAGATATGATGTAGCCGACGTTGCCGGTCTTGACTGTTTTTTCCGCCTTCAAATCCAAGCCGAGCACGCCGATCTCATCGGCATTGTACTCCTTGCCCGTATTGAAAAAGCGGACGCGGTCGCCCTTTTTGATCTCACCGTTCAGGACACGGTAGTAAGCAATGATGCCGCGGAATGAATTGAAGACGGAGTCGAAGACCATCGCCTGAAGCGGTGCGGTGGGGTCTCCCTTCGGCGCGGGGACCCGTTTCACGATGGCCTCCAAAATGCCCTCCACACCCAGGCCTGTTTTTCCACTCGCTGGAAGGATATCATCCTTACCGCAGCCGATGAGATCCACGATCTGGTCGATGACCTCTTCAGGGTCAGCACTCGGCAGGTCCATCTTGTTGAGCACGGGAATGATCTCCAAGTCGTGCTCGATGGCGAGGTAGAGATTGCTGATGGTCTGTGCCTCGATGCCCTGCGTCGCATCTACGATGAGCAGTGCCCCTTCGCAAGCGGCGATGGAGCGGCTCACTTCGTAACTGAAATCGACGTGGCCCGGAGTGTCGATCAGGTTGAGCACGTACTCTTGGCCGTCTTGGGTGTAGCGCATCTGGATCGCGTGACTCTTGATCGTAATGCCACGCTCGCGTTCGAGGTCCATATCGTCGAGCGTCTGTTCCTGAAGCTGGCGCTCATCCACTGTTCCGGTGACCTGCAGCAAGCGGTCGGCGAGGGTGCTCTTGCCGTGGTCGATGTGGGCAATGATGCAGAAGTTCCGGATGTGTTCCATGGGCAAGGCAAAAGTACGCCTTAGTCACCCCGCATGGTGCGCGCCACAAGACCCCATTCACACCCCCCCGACGGCCTCATAGCCACTTGAAGCAACGGAGGAGGCTGAATTCACGATGATAAGGCAGCGGAGTGCGGTATATTGCGCCCCCGCGAGAACCAACACCATGAGATTTTCAACACTTCTCCTCGTCGTCTGTGCCCTGCCGTTTTCCTTCAATGCCCAGGAAGAACTGCCCGGCGAAATTGCTGCTTTGTACAGCAAATACGGCGGTTTCGACTATGCCGTCATGATGATGGACAGAAACGAATGGGATGTTTACCGGGCATGGGAAGGGTATGACCAAGATGCGGTCATTGCTGTCATTGAGCGCCACCAAAGCACGCCTGAATATCTCGCGCGGAAAGAAGCGCGAAAGCAACAGAGGCTCATGCGTTCCGGTGAGTGCGACTGCTGGACTGAACCCACGGAGTCCTACACGGAGATCACCCCGGACATGCAACAATTCACCGGGGGTGCCGGAATTGACGTGGACTACTCACACGGGCCGCTGTCCCTCCCGTTCACCTTCAACCTGTTCGGTCAGGAGTACGACGAATTCTACATCAATTCCAAGGGCCTGATTTCCTTTACAGAGCCGGTCATCGACTGGACTCCGGAAGAGTTGCCGGATTCGGAGTACAACATCATTTCCGGCTACTGGGGCGACGCGGATTACCGCCTGTCCGGTGACATTTTCTACCGCATAACGCCTGATGCCGTTTACGTGAATTGGGTCGATGTCGGATACTACAACAACCACGACGACCGCACGGTAAGCTACCAGGTGGTTTTCTCTGCAGATGGATCCATCGCCATTGGTGGTGGCAACAACGTCCAGCTCTGCTACGAGACCATGGAGTGGGCGCACGGTGACGTAGGCGGTGAAGGCGGATGTTGCGGCCCCGACCCCGCTACGGTGGGCATCGACGTCCAGAACAACAGCGACAACTTCGTGCAGTTCGGACGATTCAACTTCCAGGACGACAGCTATAACGGGCCCTACGGAGGAGACCCCGCCAACCAGGATGGTTGTGTGTGGCTGAACGGAAAGGACTTTTGCGTCAATGTGTCCGGGGCCGACCCGAACCAAGCGCCAATTCCCACGGCCACGCCGGGCAGCGGTTGTGCTGACACGCTGTATGTATGTCTGAACGACACCCTTGACCTCAACATCGGCTTCCTCGCGCCTGAGGAGGACCAGACGGTGACCGTCACCCTGTCCGATGTGCCGGCCGTCACCAACAACGGCACCTACGTCGAAGGGGGCATCACATATGCAGATGCATACCTCGCGGGAACGCCGGAGAATGTGGGGCTTTACTTCCTCGAAATCACCGCAACCGATGATGGCACCCCGCAAGGCGAAACGGTGCTGAGTTATTGGGTGGAGGTGATCGATGTGGAATTGCCCACGCTGACCCTCGAAGGCGACTTGAGCATCTGCTCGGGTCAGGAAACGACCATTACCTGCAACGACGACTTTGACACCTATGAGTGGTCACTTGGTTGTTCCGGCCCGGAGTGTACCTACGCGTTCGGCGGAACGTTCTTCGTCACGGCCTCCATTGACGAGGGCTGTTCAGCCACGCAAAGCTTCTTTGTGGACCAGAGCCTGTACTTCCTTCCGGACGTCTGTATCGAGCCGAACCCCATCTGTGGTGACGACACCGCCATCGTGACCGTCTGTGATGAGAACATGGACGAGTTCGTAGAATACCAATGGGACGATGATTGGAACGGAGCCGGAGGAGAAATTGTCGTCCCAGCGTCTGCGTTGGGAGATACGGCTGTAGGCGTGATCCCCGGATCCTACCGCATCCTTATCACCAATGAGGATGGCTGTCAAGGACAGCGCGTCTTCAATGTGGAGCAGGTCACCCAAGTCATTCCTGAGGTCACGATTCCTCCGGTTTGTGACAGCCTTTACAGTGTCCAATTCAGTGGCGGCTACACGACTCCTGACGCCGGCCCCCTCCTCGTATACATGTACGCATCCGAATTGACCGGATGGGGGGGTGACAACTTCCTTGAAATCACGGTCACAGATGCCGATGGCAATGAGGAAAGTTATGTTTTGACCAGCTTTGACGTCTTCACGGCACACACGGACATCGAAGTCTCTCTCGGAGACCTCGTTGAAATCGTACTCGTCACCGGAGCAAACGCTCCTGTAGATGATTTCAGTTTTACGGTCTACAACTGCACCACCCAGAACCCAGAACCCGTCGAGGACCTGCCTGCTGGTGGAGGCCTTGTGTATTCGGCTACGGCCAACTGTGAGGTGGACCCCGTGGGTGGAACCTGGAGCGTCAGTGATGGCACCGGCTTCTTCTCCGCGCCGACAGAGTTCAATACCTTCTTCACCCCAACCGATGGGTTTGGTGTTTATGAAGTCTGCTTCACGGATGACAACTGCGGATACGCCGCGTGCTTTCCCATGGAGGTGAGCACCACTCCGTTGGCAAACCTGGTCGGGCCGTCAGACAACCTCCAAGCCGATGGGTCTTACCTGTTGTGTGACGGAGAAGCGGCAAACTTCCAGGTGGACACGCTCTACGAAGGAGCATTCTATCCCCTTGATTGGCCACAGGCCCAATCTTCACAGGGCTTCTTCGCAGAATATGAATTCAACAACAACGGCACCTTTGACCTGAGTGTTGAGGTCAGCAACGCCTGCGGCACAGCAGAATTGCCCTTTACGATCGTGTCCTCTGAGTCGCTCGACCCGAGCCTCGAAGACGTCATTGTTTGTGAAGACGGCACTGAAGTGGTGCTCGATCCGGGACTCGACCCCGGAAGCGACGCCGACATCGAGTGGACGCTGGACAATGCCAACCTGAACGAGGACGACTTCGTGATTTTGGCCGATGCTGCGGGTGAATACTGTGTGGAGGCGTCCAATGAGTGTGGTGCTGCGGAGGCGTGCGCCGAGGTTCAGGTGTTCGTGCCCGTCCCCAACCCCATGCCCGCGTACAGCTTGAACTGCGAAGGCGGCAATACCGTTACCGTCGACCCCCTGACCGATAACGATTGGACCGTGACCTGGGAGGATGGAACGGTGGGCAATACGTTCACGGCCACCTACAACCCGTACCATGATACCTATTTGTCCGCCACCTTCCAGGACCCCCTGGGATGCGCGGAATTCGAGGACAGCACCTTCGTATGGATGGGATACCCCGTTGAGCTGGGCACCTCTGAACCGGTCATTCCAGCTGACATCGAGTCTTTGTTCCTCTGTCCGGAAATCCCCAACACCTTCGAGCTCAACAGTACCCATGCCGTGGATTGGAACTGGACCCTCGAATTCCAGTTCGGCACGCCGAGCCCGAGCAATCTCAACTTCCTCCAAGAGGACCAGGTGACCTTCACGTCTGCTCAGATCTTGGACACCACCTACTGGTATTCACCCCTCTTGTTGATTGGAACCGCTCTCAACCCCTGCACCCCTTCGGGTCTCAGTTATGAGTGGGAAGTGCAAGTGGATGCTTGTGAAATCAAGATTCCGAACATCTTCACGCCGGGAACGGCCGAGGGGTCCATCGGGAAGAACGACACCTTTGAGATTGAAGGCCTGCTGCGCTACAACGGCTCCATCCTCATGGTCTACGATCGCTGGGGAACGCTTGTTTTCCAAAGCGACAACTACGACAACCTTTGGGATGCCCGCGAGACTTCCTCAGGCACACATTTCTATCTATTGACCCTGCCCAACGGCAAGGAGTTCAGCGGGTCAGTGATGATTCAACGCTGACCGCTTCTCGTGGCAAAGGCTCGGACCCAGTTCGTCTGCAGTGATTGCGGACATGTGACGGGCCAATGGGTAGGACGCTGTCCCAGTTGTAAAGCCTGGAATACAGTGACGGAGTTCAAGGAGTCCGCCAATCCTAGATTGGAAAGGGCTGCCGTGGTGGCCGGTGCTGTCGAGGCACGCCCCCTTTTGGACTACACGGAGCAGAAAACGGACAGGAAGGGCACCGGTGAGCCCGAATTCGATCGGGTCTTGGGTGGAGGTCTTGTTCCGGGTGCACTGGTTCTGCTCGGCGGGGAGCCTGGGATTGGAAAATCCACCTTGAGCTTGCAGACGGCGATGAAGGCCGAGGGTAAAATCCTCTATGTCAGCGGAGAGGAGAGTCCTGAGCAAGTCAGGTTGAGGGCAGATCGATTGGGCAAGCTGGGGGGCGACCTTTTCATACTCCCGGAAACCTCCACTGAAGGCATCGTCAGGGCCGTCAAGGAACATCGGCCCGACTTGCTGTTTGTCGACTCCATACAAACCCTGCATACCCCACGCGTGGAAAGTGCCCCCGGTTCGGTCGCGCAGGTTCGGGAATCCACGGCCGAGCTCATTCTGGCCGCCAAGCCCCTTCAGCTTCCCGTCGTCCTCATTGGACACATCACGAAAGAAGGAGCGATTGCAGGACCCAAGGTGCTCGAGCACATGGTCGATGTTGTGCTCACATTCGAAGGCGATCGGCACCACGCCTACCGCATTTTGCGGGCGGCCAAAAACCGATTTGGCTCCACGCAGGAGATTGGCATCTTCGAGATGCGTGGAGATGGCCTGCACCCGGTGACGGACCCTTCCGGTGCCCTGGTCGGCAACTTGGAATCCCGCTCGAGTGGCACTGCCCTGGCCGTCGCCATTGAAGGCGCACGCCCCCTCATGGTAGAGATTCAATCGCTGGTGAGCAGTGCGGTATACGGTACCCCACAACGCTCCGCTACGGGCTACGAAGTCAAGCGATTGAACATGTTGCTTGCCGTGCTGGAGAAACGTTGCGGATTCAAGTTGGGTGCCTCGGATGTGTTCCTGAACCTCGCTGGAGGCATTCGATTGGGCGATCCGGGCATTGACTTGGCCGTCGTCGGCGCCATCCTCAGCTCCACCCTCGACCTGGGCCTTGACCCCAGAACGGCGCTGTGCGGCGAAGTGGGGCTGACCGGAGAAGTGAGGCCTGTGGCGCGACTCGAACAGCGCATGATGGAGGCGGCCAAACTTGGCATGACCCGTTTGGTCGTCAGCGGGCTGAACGCGAAAGGTCCACAGCCACCAAAAGGATTGGAACTCGTGCGCGTCAACCGCGTGAGCGACCTGCAAAAGGTCCTTTTCTGACTTACGGCTTTCCGCCGATCACCACCACGAATTCACCTTTGGGCGGATGGGTTTCAAGGTGGGCCGCCAGTTCCTCTGCAGTGCCCCGAACCGTTTCCTCGAACTTCTTCGACAATTCCCGGCTCACACTGACCGGGCGATCGGGGCCACAATGCTCCACCAATTCCGTCAGGAGTTTGACCATGCGGTGCGGCGACTCGTACAAGACCGTGGTCCGCGGCTCCTCCGCCAAGGCCTTCAATCGGGTTTGACGCCCTTTCTTGTGGGGGAGGAAACCTTCGAAAACAAAACGGTCACAAGGCAATCCGCTCACAACCAAGGCCGGCACAAAGGCCGTGGCGCCGGGCAAACACTGTACCTCGACGCCCGCCGCCAGACAGGCCCGCACCAACAAAAAACCGGGGTCACTGATTGCCGGTGTACCCGCGTCACTGCACAAGCACGCCGAGGCGCCTGCGACAAGATCGGCCACCACACCCTGCAGCACCTTGTGTTCATTGTGGGCGTGAAATGACCTCAGGCGCGCTTCAATGCCTTTCAACTTCAAAAGCGACCCCGTGGTACGGGTGTCCTCTGCGAGCACAAAATCCGCCGCTTCTATGGCCTCCATGGCCCGCGGGGTGAAATCTCCCAGGTTGCCGATGGGCGTGGGAACAACCGTCAGCATTTCATGCAAACCGCCGTTCCACCCGATCCATGAACCGCATCACCACAGGGTCTTCCGGGTCCCATCCACTCGATGCGGGCACCTGTTGATTCAACCAATGCTCGGCCAGTTCGAAAGTGGCCGCCTCATCCAATGCCTCCAACACGCGATTGAACTCTCCTGCATCGTCAGCAAACAACATCTTGATGCACTCGTATTTCTCGACCAGGCTGAACGCCGTCTTCAAGCTGGCAATGGGCTGACGTTCCAATTGCTCCGCAAGAGAAGGGGCACCCTCCTGCGCTGCCAACAAAGGCTCCTGCGCCGCACTGCCGGCCTCCGGCACCACCTCGGCCTCTGAAGAATCCAATACCGGCTCCGGCGTCTGCTGCATATCGGGCTCGGGGTCTTCTTCCGTTTCTGCAGGGGTATCTGCTGGAGTGGGCTCCAACGCCTCCTTTACCTCCTCTGAGTCCGTGGGAGCCTCGGCCTCGGTCAGCACATCTTCCAAGACCTCTTCCAAGACCTCCTCCTGGAATGTCTCCGCCGCCGGTGTATCATCATCGTTGATGGGCGCATCAAATAGACCGGGCGTCCCCGCCTCCCTTCGATCAGCTTCGGCTTGCTCGACTTGCTCGCGACTGACCTCCTCGATGGCATCGATCAAAGAAGTCTGGTAGGCGGCACCAATTCGAAACGGTCGAACCGGCTGTCGCTCCGCTACTCTTTCGTCGATCCCTCCCTGCGGCCCCTTGCGCCTGACTTCATATGAAAACTCATGGGCCTTGAAGCGCAAGAGGGTCAGGCGATCACAAAGCTCCCGAGCGTCCGCCACCAGCGGCGTCAACTCTTCCGGCTCCAATTTGCCAGCCCGCAACTTCCGCAGCCCTTCCCCAAGGTCACCTACTAAATCCTCCAAGTTCTTGAATCCCGCCATTGTACCAAGGTGTCAGTTCTAATCGCTAAGCTATCCGGGCAGGAGCACCACAGTGGATGGCTTCTGCGTCCTTCATCAACGAGGAATGGTGAATGCCAGAACGACCTCATGGCCGCCACCAAGAACCCTTGCCAAGGTGCCCATTGCCCAATTCCTGTTGTAGCTGAACGTCAATTGTCCGTTGATGCGCACACCCGCACCGAAATGGCCCGCGCCAGCAGAGCGGTAACCCGCCATCACCCAGGCGTCCTTCCGGCGGTCGACCCTAAGGGACGCAGACCACTCCACAGGAACGGGGCGCAAATGCTGCAGTTGCAAGACCGGGGTCCAGCCCCAATCTCCGCGGCCGAACCGATAGGACAACAGCGCGCGCAGATGAGACGCCAACCTCGAATCCGGTCCGGTTCCGTCGTACACCGGCAAACGCGAACCCAACACCTGACCGGCGGAAGCGGCAAAATTCAACCGGTCATTGGAGACCATCAGTCCGGCGGAAGCGTCGGGCACCCCTACGGCCTGGTAGGTATCGGCCAGTACGGGGTCTCCCGCCTGTTCCAAGGTGATGGTGTTCCCATCGATGGAGAATTGCGTCCACCCCAGGCCCATGCCGAAAGCGAGGTGCAGCGAAGAAGTCCACCTTGTTCGATAGACCAGACCTGCATGGGCACCCGACATGCGGGTGGGCCCTGCTACATCGCTCCAAACCCGGGCACCCCAGCTCAAGGCGTCGGAACCCGTCGGTGAGGTCAGGGCCAAAGCGGTCGTGCGGGGAGCGGAAGGAAGGCCCGTCCACGGGCTTCGTTGCCACAGGCTCACGTGAATCAAAGTGTCCGAGGCGGCGGCGGCAGGATGCGCGTCGAACATGTGATCCAATGGAAGCGTCGTCACGGGCTGTTGCTGGGCCATGGCAACGAAGGGGGTCAGCAAAAAGCCAAGCCACCACAGCGGTCTGAATACGGATATGGGGCGCGGCGCGTTCATCGCATGATCGTGATGGGGCCGGTCCATTCGGCCTGCAGCGCAGGCTCATTGACACGGACGTGATAGTAATAGGTTCCCACCGGCACGGGGACGCCTTCGAGGGTGCCGTCCCAAGAGGGCGCCGTGCCGTCCTGCGTGAACAACACATTGCCCCATCGATTGAAAACCGTGATTTCCATCGTGGGATACTGGTCTGTGCCGGTCAGGTTCCAACGGTCGTTCATGCCGTCGCCGTTGGGTGTGAAACCGGAAGGAATATCCAAGTTGCCCAATACTTCGACGAACACGGTGTCCAGGCCGGTGCACCCCTCTTCCGTGGTGGCCTCCAGAATGAAGACGGTCGATTCCTCCAATGCTGTGGTGGCCGTAGCCGCCAAATCGGGGGAGGCGACGGCATCGCCAGGATACCATTGATAGGACCACCCTGCTATGGCTCCCGCAGTGCCAAGGGGGGCGGTCCCCCCTTCTGCAATGGTCGCGTCCGCACCTGCGTCAGGTTGTGGTAAGGACCACCCCGTCACTTCAACGCTATCGGTTCGAATACACCCCAATCGCGATGCTGTGTAAATCCAATACGACAAGCCCTCCGACACCGCTTCGGTTGAAGCGGTCAAGCCCACGCCGCCCACGCCGCTCGACAAGGCCCAAGAGGCCTCACTTGCACCATCGGCTTCAGCCTCGAGGAGGAGGGACTGTCCCGCACAGAGCGATGTATCCGGTGGAAGGCTCAATTGAACGTCTCCCTCTGCCACCAACGCGATGATCGCAATGCTCCCTGTACATCCTGCCTCGTCGGTCACCGTCACTGAATACGCCCCCTCGCCCAAACCTTCCCATTCGGGCCCAGCACCGAAATCCAATCCGTCGAGGGTCCAATCAAATGCCCAGCCTGCCGGGCTTCCTGTTCCACCGGAGGCCGACACCGAGAGCTGGCCGTTGAAGTCTCCCGCGCAACTCGGTCGCACCAGGCTGTCCAACAAGACGACTACAGCGGGCGGCGACGCCACTTCCACGAGAAGGACTGCCGGACAACCCAAGGAATCGATGGCCGTCACCTCGTAAATCCCAGAGCCCAGACCTGAAATGGTCTCGCCCGAGGGCATGGCGCCGAAGGGGCCCGTAAAGGTGAAGTCGACCGAACCCGATGCGTTTTCGGTGGACAGCGAAATCACCCCATCCTCCGCGTTGGCACACGAAGCAGAATCCACCTCTGCGAGCAGCACAAAATCACTGGCGGGAAGTATGACCAACGTATCCGCATGGAGGCATCCCGCACTGTCCGTTACGGTCAAGGGATAACTTCCGGGGATGAGAAATGGCAGGTCCGTGGTGTCAGCAGCGCCCTGGACCACGATGTCATATGGCGGCACTCCTCCAAAGGGCTCCAAAAGGGCAGAACCCACCAATGCCCCACCGCAGAGGGGTTGTGTCAACTCCTGAAGTAGGCCTGGACCCTCGGACAGCGCCTCGATGGAAATGAGGGTGTCTGCCGTGCAGCCCGCATCATCCAGCAGGGACCATGTGTAGGTTCCCTCGGGCAATTCCGATGCACTGAAGCCTTCGCCCATCAAGGTGTCACCATCTACTGTCAGACCTGTCCACCCCATCGTCAGGGGCGCCACTCCTCCACCGGGGCTGCTGGTGATGCTGCCTAGAGTACCCGCGCAATTGGGCGCGTCGAGGACAGCGGAAAACACCAGGGGCTCGGGCAAATCAACCTGGACCTGCCCTCCTGCCTCACAGCCCTCTCCCAATTCAGCGGTCCAACCATAGGGCCCGGAAGCCAAGGCGCCCCAAGTCCAAGTGCCCACCGTATCAGAAAGATCAGAGGCGTCCGCCGGGAGGCCGCCCAAGAGAACCGTGGCATCGGCTGCATTGCCTGTCACCGTGATCACAACAGTCCCGAGCGCCATGCCGTCTTCGCATTCCGTGGTCACCACCGCAGCCTCTGCTTCCAGGCCCCCTCCACTGGGCACCACTGCGGCCCCATCCATCGTACACCCGTTGGAATCCGTGGCGGACCAACTGTAGGAGCCCGCCTCCAGGCCGCTCCAAATGGGCGTTGTCGGCCCACCATCCCATTGAACTTCAATCGTCCCCGTACCTCCGGAAATCGCGGCCTCCACCGCGCCATCCGCGGTTCCAGAGCAGGACTCCGGCCAAGTCTCCACCGACGCCTGCAGGGCTGTGGGCTCAAAAACCACAACGGTGCTGTCCACCGAACATCCACGGGAATCCAATGCGCCGACCACATAAGTTCCGGAAGGGATGTCCACTACGGGGGCGGGAAGCGTTCCCTGCGCACCCACCGCGCCCAGCGCCAACGGTGCCGCTCCTCCCGAAGCAGAAAGTTCAATGGCGCCGTCATTGGCCCCCGCGCAGGAAATGTCCTGAACCACCACTTCCAACTCCAAAGCCGGCAAGGCGAACACTTCCAGTGTGGTATCCCGCATGCACCCCGCAGCATCTTCAATCGTCACCTGATACACTCCCGGGTCCAAATCGACCTGATCAAGACTGCTCCATTCGACATTCCCATCCGCGGATTCCGCCTGAACATTCAAGGGCTCCAGCCCGCCATCGAGGACAATGCTGATGGTTCCCGGAGCATCGCTGCAAGCGAAATCCTGCACGTCCACCGTCCAGCCGAAGAGGCTGATGCCCTCCATTTCTACGGTGGTATCCACTGCACACGTTCCGTCATCCACGGTCAAGGTGAAGACCCCTGCCTCCACCCCTTCCCATAGGGCTGTGGCGTCATCAGAGAACGCAGGAGAACCGAGTTCGGGGGAGGAAAACTGGAGGCCCCCCGGCGCTCCGCCCGATGCGACCAAACCAAGGGTGCCCTCAAGCGCACAACCGAAAGGCACAACTTCAGCCACCACCTGAAGAGGCGCGTTGACCGTGAACGTGGAATCGACGAAGCACCCCCTCTGGTCGGTGACATTCAACGCGTATGCGCCCGGTCCAAGTTGGGACCATTCTTCTGGCGAAACATCACCCCCGGGGCCGGACAATGCGGAGGACAAAGGTCCCTCGCCTCCTGAGGCCGTTGCTTCCAAGGCAGCCATCCCCTCGTTGCAATCCACCACCAGCTCCATTTCCAATACCAGGGGGGGCAAGGCTGAGACTTCGATGGTACCCGTGGAAGAGCACCCATTGCCATCGGTCAAAGTCACGAACAATGTGCCCGTTCCAAGGCCCGAAGCGGTGTCCGCCTCGGAAAGCACAGCTCCGCCCTCGTCCTCCCATTGGAAGGCATAGGGCTCGACGCCACCGGCTGCCATCGCTGAGGCCGTGCCATCACTTCCCGTGCACCCCACCGGCTGCATTTCCAAGGCCAGACTCAAGGGCTCAGGAGCGGCCAATTGCACTTCTGCCGTCACCTGACAGCCTTGGGAATCCGTCACCTCCAGGGCATAACTCCCAGGGTCAAGACCGCCGATTCCGGATGACAGCGTGGGCGCAACGCCGCCCGTCCAGAGATAAGTGTAGTCAGGGGTTCCACCGGTTGCCAATCCCTGCAGTGCGCCATCGGAAACATCCGTGCAGGTTGGAGGAGTCTCGCTGATGTCGACCTGCAAGGAATCCGGTGCGGAAAGAGAAATCAAGGTGTCGAGCAGACATCCTTGTGTGTCCAGTATGCCCAGGCCGTAGAGTCCCGCTGATAGCCCCGCGGCTTGCAGGCCAACGGCGACAACCTCGCCTGTGGAAGCGTCCACCCAGGCCGCGTTGTACGGGGCCAATCCACCGGTTGGGATGGCCTCAAAAGCACCCGATTCGGACAAGGGTCCTTGGGCGCACAAGGGGTCTTCTGTTGAGATGCTGACCGATATGGGGAGAGGGTCCTCCAATTGCGCTTCGCCCTCTGCTGAGCAGCCATTAGCATCCACTGTCACGTAAGCGTATGTCCCAGCAGGCACGCTGGAAAGGAAGGTTGTCTCCAACTCCTCACCATCGGCCAAAGTCCATGTTGTCGTGTATTCGGGTGTTCCTCCGAACGCAACCGTTCCCACGACTCCGTCGGCAAGCCCAGGACACCCGGGCGGATCCAGAAAAGCTTCTACGATCAGGGGGTCGGGGGACACGACTTCGGCGGAACCCGCTCCCACACAACCGTCCGCTGCGGTCACCAACACCTCGTAAAGACCGGGAGACAGGCCGTCCAAGCTGTCCAAGTCAGCGCCGTTCGCGGCAAAACCAGCCGGCCCCGTCCAAGCAAATTCTACTGCCCCACCAAAACTGGCCGAAACCTGACCGTCCTCTGCGCCCGAACAACTGATGCCCAGGACCGCCATGTCCACGTCTACGGGCTCCGGCGCGTCGAGGAAGACCGCTTGTGATTGGGCGCATCCGCCCGTATCGGTCGCTGTGACCAAGTAGCCCCCCGAAGTCAGGCCCGAAATGTCGGCCGCATTGCCCACCACATTGCCCACGGCATCGATCCATTCAAACGTAAAATCACCGCCGAGACCCCCTGTCGCAACGGCGGAGGCCTCACCGTCGGAGAACCCGAAACAACTCGGGGGCGTTGGAAACGTGAGCACCTCCAAGGGGGGGATTTCCACCATGATGATGTCTTGGTCCGAGCAGCCGTTACCGTCTATTGCCGATACGAGCACCACCTGTTCGCAGACATTGGACCCGAACGGACCGGTCTCCGCCGCATCGTGCGACCACGAATACGTAATGTCTCCCTGACCAAAGTTGGGAACGACCTCAATGACCCCGGAACAAGGGTCATCACAGGTGGGCATCTGGATGACTGATGCGGAAATGAAAAAGGTAAAGGGCTCATTCAATGTGACCCCCAAAGCGCCACAGCCAGGAATGAAGACGAGGTAACTGCCGGGCCCCAAGTTGGACTGCACTGCGCCGAACAATGTGTCGCTGTCCTGGAGCCAATACACATCTGCCGCATCCACACCATCGGGGATGTCCACTGACAACACTCCATCGTCCGAGCCGCTGCAGGTAATCGGCTGAAGAACGTCGACTTCCGAAGGACATTGCGCCCCTGCAAAAGAGGTCGCAAGCAGCAGAAAAAAGGCCATCAGCACCCGCGCATGGTCGACCGGATAGCCCCCCTTTTCAGGTGAAAATTCCAATCGATATGCTTCACGGCGTTCCGTCATCAGCCCTGTTCGTCTACGGCATCATCGTGCCAAGGTTTCCTTTTGCTCATTGGAATGCTGCACAGGGAACATGGCCTGATTTTATGGGACAAGCCAAAAGCCCGAGGATGATCTCGTGGGTATTCGAAGCGGCTTGGCTCAAGGGGCCCACGTTCCAATCATAAGCGTAGCCAATGGTGATGTTCTCCATCACATTGATGGTGAACAAGGCCGATAGGGCGGTCTCGTTGCGATAGCCCAAACCCATGCGGACCACCTCATCGTAATCGAACATCGCCTGAACATCCACGGCCACAGGCGCGCCTGCAGAAAACCGGATGGAGCCTGCCGGATGAAAGCTCCACGGCCCTTCCAGCCGGATCATCGAGCCCCCGTTGAAACTCACATGTCTTCGAAAACGGGTATCCAGCCCCCACTGGTCCACTGCGGGTTCAATCAGATTCTGAATGGAAAAACCCCAAAAAGTGTACTTGTTGTAGGTCCAAAGGCCGAAGTCCGCCGTTGGCGCCAACAGCTGGTTGGCACTGGATGTTACGGCGGGATCATTGCCCGCCTGGAAGTCCGGAAGGACGATCTCGCCCAAGGACAACCGATACTGCATGAAGCCTATGGCTGCGCCTGCTGCCAAGCGCCAACCCTGGGCCAATTTCAGGTGATAAGCATAAGCCAAGTCCAACTGGGTGAACCCGTAGGGCCCGGCTGAATCGTCCGTCACCCTGCCGCCAAAACCGTGTATGCCACCCCCTGCCGACCTGCCCAATTCCCCTTGAAGGTTGGCAAAGGCCGTGGTGGGTGCTCCATCAAACCCCGCCCATTGCTGTCTAAATCCCGCCTTGAGCTCCAAACAGTCCGTGAACCCCGCAAACGCAGGGTTTTCCTGAAAATAATTGAACTGCCAATTCGTTCGCAATGGAACCTGCTGTGCTGAAACAATGCCCGTATAGCCCAAGAAGGTGAGCAGAGACAGCGCGAGGAAAGTGTGAAAAGTCGGCTTCATCGGATGATGGCCACGTGGCCGGTTTCGGGCGGAATGGGCAACGTCTCATCGTTCAACTCGATGACGTAGTAGTAGGTGCCGGGGGTCAGGGGTTTACCCGACCGGCCGTTTCCATCCCAGGGTTGGGCATAACCCAGTGAACGATGGACCAACTGTCCCCAACGGTTGAACACTTCCACTTTGGCGCCGGGAAAAGCGCTGATGCCATCGATTCCCCAGAGGTCATTAATGCCGTCGTCGTTGGGGGTAAAACTGTTGGGGATGCCAATGGGCGATCCCACGGTTACGGTCACTGAACTGCTCACTTGACAATCACCAATGACCCCATCAACCTGATAGGTGATGGTTTCGGCGGGGGTCACGGTGGTTACCGCCTGATCCGGATCTGAGAGGTAAAACTCAGGCGTCCATGTGTAGCCATAAACGGGATCGCCACCGGTCACCTCCAGCTGTTCGGATGCACCGGGGATGACATTGTAGTTGCAGCAGGCGTCCATGGTCACCCCGGCGCCCTCGAGCTCCACGTACATGGCGCACAGCGTATCGGACGGGTTGTGTTCGGTACCGATGAGCAGGAAATACTCCGCGTCGTGCGTCAGGGTGGAGGTCTCCCAAATCAAATCGTCCACACCGGAAATACAGGTCCCCATGGGGGTCAGTACACTTTCATCGCAGGGTTCACCGGCCGCGGAGACCACCATGGCAGCAAGGGTGTCGGGGCCCGCCACTCCCGAACAGTTTACCTGGGTGATGCGGATCCGAGCATTTCCGGGATTCTCGAAGTTGTGGTTGGACCGAAATTTCAAAACGGCGACATAATCGGCGTCGATGCACTCGAAATTCACGAATGCGGGTTCGGTGATGAAAACCGAAATGGGCTCCTCCGGACAAAGGTTCAGAGGGTTGTCGCACGACTGGGCCGCCACAGGGGCTGTGGCCAAGGCGAAGGACATGAGGATGAGGGAAATCCCGTTCTTGTTTGCTTGCATGACTGCGGATATCGAAGGTAACGGCGTCAGAGGGCCCTGCTGACTGCCGGACATCTATTATCCACAACGGAAGGTGATTAAGGGACGTTGCCCGGGGGTGGCGTCAATCCGCCATGGAAATCAGCACGGCTTCCTTCTCCACCGCGGCGCCGGTCGTCACGCCAATGGAAGAAACGACACCGGATGTGCCCGCCCGAAGAACGTTCTCCATCTTCATCGCTTCCAAAACGAGCATGGCCTCCCCTTCTTCTACGGCCTGACCCTCCTGTACCAGGATCTCGAGGACCTTGCCCGGCATGGGCGCCCGCAATTCCATGGACTGTGCCCCTTCGCCCTCTTCTATGCCCATGCGTTCCATCAGGATTTCCCTGAGGTTCCGGGCCTGCCACCGGTCTGCGATGCCGTCCACCCTGACGTCCCATTTTCCGCCTTCGAGGGGCTGTACCGATACGCGATGGTTCCGGTTTCCCGCGCGCACCCACCAACGCCCGCGCTCATCGCGGTGCAACCTCGCTTGATGATGAGGTGCGGGGGTTTCCTGCCCTTGGATGTCCTGATATTGGGCCATGGTGCAATTTACCTCGGTCTGCGCCCGAAATTGCGCCACATGGCCGGTTTGTATGTGCACGTTCCCTTTTGCGCCCAGGCTTGCTCCTATTGCGACTTTCACTTCACCACCAAGCTGTCCGACCGGGATGCCATGGTGAATGCCTTGGTCTCGGAGCTGGAGTCCATGCTTCCCGAATGGCAGGACCAGACTTTTCACACCCTCTATTTCGGAGGGGGTACACCCAGTGTGCTGGGGCCTGAAGCGATTCAAAAGGTGGCACAAGCCGCCTTCAGGGGAGCAAACTGGGCGCTGGAAGAATGGTCTTTGGAGGCCAACCCTGAAGACCTGAGCCGAAGCGTGTTGGAGCAATACCGGGAGATGGGAGTCCACCGCCTCAGTATCGGGGTGCAGAGTTTTGACCCCGAGGTGCTTGTGTGGATGAATCGAATCCACGGGGTGGGCCGCGCAGAAAGTGCGATTTCAGATGCGGCACAGTGCGGATTCGAGCACCTTTCCGTGGACCTCATGTACGGGCTGCCCCTGGGTTTTGAGGGCCGCTGGGACCGCGACATAGAAAGGGCATGTGCCCTCCCCGTGGACCATTTGAGCTGCTATATCCTCACGGCAGAGCCCCGAACGCTCTACGGTCATCAACTGTCCTCAGGAGCGCGGAAAGAGCCCGAAGAAGAGCAGGTCGTCCGCGAATACTCCACCTTGTGCGACCTCTCGCGAAAGGCGGGGTTCGAGCATTACGAGGTGTCGAATTTTGCCCGCCAGGGGGGGCGAAGTCGGCACAATTCTGCGTACTGGGACGGCACACCCTACTTGGGAATTGGCCCTGGCGCACACAGCTTCAGAGGACAAACGCGGTGGTGGAACGCGCGGTCCAATGCGCTCTACCTCAAGCACGCGGCGCAGGAAACCCTCGCAGATCAGCGGGAGTCCGAGCACCTGGATGCCGCATCCCGCTTCAACGAGTCCCTCATCACGGGACTTCGTCGCACCGAAGGCGTCGACCCGGCGCTTGTTCTCCAGCGCACGGGGCTGGAGCTAAATCAGGGGGTCGCCGAGGCAATAAGCCGGGGAGATTGCGAATGGATCAATGGCCGGTTGCGCATTCCCGAATCTCGCTGGCCCATGGGAGACTCCATCACCTTGGGGTTGATGCGCTGATCAGCTGACCGAGACCGCCCCGTTGCGGCTCACATTCCGCCTTCGCTTGAGCCACACATCCAGGAAGACGGTCGAAATCAAGATGGCCGCACCTCCGTAAAATCCGGGGGGCATGATTTCTTCCTCGCCGAAAATGATGAGCGCCAATACAATGGCGTATACCGGTTCCAGGTTGATGGCCATGGCCACCGTAAACGGGCTCAGAACTTTCATCACTTCAACCGTAATAGCGAAAGCCAAGGACGTTGCGACCAATCCCAACAAGAGCAGCCAACCCGCATCCGAAGGGCCCGGAAAAGCGCCTTCCCATTGTCCGGAAACAGACATCCATAATGCCAATGACATGCACGCTGCCAGAAGTTCAATGCGGGACACAGCGAGCGATGTCACCGACTGGCCCCAAACGCTGTTCAGGGTGCCGAACAGGGCCGCACAAAAAGCACTGACGAGCGCCAAGAGCATTCCGTAACCGTATTCCACATCGACGCGGTACATCCACACCAACCCAAAGACGGCCATGAGGCCGAGCAACACTTCGCGAAAATCCAATCGCTTGCGCCGCACCACCGGCTCGATGAAGGCCACGAACATGGGCGCCGTTGCCATTACCGCCAAAGCAAGAGAAACTGTGGCGGCCTTAATTGCCCCGAAAAATGTCACCCAATGAATGGCCACCAGGACCCCCGTGCCCATAATTCCCCACCTTTCCTTTGCGGACATCCTGGGCATCCCTCCCTGTCGCAGCAGCATCCAGAGATACAGTCCTGCCGCCCCGATGAGGGTGCGCCAAAAGACCAGTGGCACGGCGGAAAGCGTGATCAGCTTTCCGAGCACCCCCGTGAAGCCGAAGACCACTACGGTTGCGTGCAAGGCGATTTGTGCCCGCAGTGGCTTCATGCGCTTGAGATTACTGTCGGATCAGATTGATCGTCCAGTGCTGATTGTCGGTTCCCAAAAGATGCAGCGAGTACCAACCCGACTCCAGTGCACCCGAGCCCAGGTCCACCCTTCCCGATGCCGCAACTGCCGAACCTCGGCGGAGCACCCTGCCCGCAGCGTCGGTGATGGTCCAGCCGACGAGATCAACCTGCGTCGTCAGGAAGAACTCCTGCCCTGCCGACCATGGGTTGGGCCCAAATTGGAAGGGAATGCCCTGGGGGAGCTCCCCCACCCCGATGGTGCTCGTGTCCGGGAAAATCACCGTCACTTCCTGTACGGCTTGATCCGAACAGACCCCATCCACACTGGTCGCCGTCAATATCACGGTGTAGGTACTGTCTGTCGCAAATTCGTGGGTGGGTGACTCTTCCGTGACCGGCGGTGTTCCGTCGCCAAAGGTCCAGAAGTAAGACCCCGCACCGCTGGATAGATTTTCAAACGGCACGGGCCCATCCTCAGTATACCACGGGTCTTCCACGAAGAAATCCGCCTGGACAGGCTCAGAGATGTCCGCGGCACCGCGCGGAAGAATGGTGTATCCGTCCACAAATGGGGCCTCGAGGTCCCGCTGGCCGCCGATTCCGGTCACGCCGAAAATTCCAATGGGGGGCTCCGTTCCAAAGAGGTCAGTATCGGCATCCACCACCATCAGATACAGCGCGGCGCCCGTCGATACATACACCTCGAATTGCGGGGCTTGATTGGTCCAGGCATCGGGATTCACAAGCTCCACGCACTTGAGTCGTACCAAGGCGCTTTCCGTGTCTTCAGACAATGCGTTGACCAGCTCCGGCTCATTGAGCGGCTCCCCCTGCGTCGCCAGAATGAGGGTGTCCACCAGGATTTGCGCCAAGCCCTGAAATTGTTGGATTGAGCCCCTGATGCGGACGCTGTCGCCCTCCTGAACGAGGTAGTTGAAGTTGTCGACGGGACTGAAGACCTCGATGCCCGCGGTGGGGTCGATGATGGTAAACCGAAGGCCGCTCGGGTAGGTGTTGAAGCCGTGGACCACCCCGCGCAACTCACAGGGAACCAACAAACTATCCAACACTCCGTTTCCGTCGATGCCCCGAACACCGGCGATGGGGTAATGCGGGAAACCCAGGTCGTTTGGCGCGATGGTGACCGTTACTGAATCGATCAGGACCTCCGCTTCACCCGACAACACGGTCAAGGCCAGCGTGAAGGTCTCCACCCCTTCGGGCTCGAAATCGTCCACGATGCCCACGGTGATGGACTGCGGCAGGAGCCACCCCTCCGGGAAAGTCAAATCCACAGGGAACAGCGTACCGAAATCGGCTACCGGTGTGGCGGAGCTTCCGGCGACCACATCGACCTGTACCTGCACTTCGTTGAGGGGCAGGCTGATGGGAAGTTCGATTGAAATCACATCGCCCTCGAAGGCGAGGATTTCCGCGACGGCGAAACCGATGGCCGGAACCGATGTCGTATCCAGGCCACACGGATTGGCGGAGTGGTCCCCGAAATAATCGTAGGTGTTTTCGGGATAATCCTGCCATTGGTTCTGCACCACATCCCAGTCATCGGAACCGACCGTCACATCCGGATTTCGCACCAGCGTGTGGTGCAGCATGGTGACGTCGTTGACCGGCCAGCCCAACCCCGGATTGACGCCCACCTCCCCGAGGGCATCCACGACGGTCCCGTTTCGCTCAAGCGTGGTGGCGTCATTGCCGTTGAACAGGGTGACGTCGTCGATCAGATCCGCCAGCTGGAGCAGGAACGGAGGGGCCAAGGGATTGACAATGGTGTACACCTCACCCGGGCCGAGGGAGCCGCTGAGCTGCACTTCGTGGGTCGCCACGGTGCTGCCATTGTTGAAGGTCTTGACGGCGTATTCCCCGAGGTCCGCGGTGGCCGTGGCGCTGGGGTTGTAGATCTCCAACCCCTTGTCCCAGCCCGTGCCGTCGAGGTATTCAGAAAAGAAGAGTTCGGTGCACAACCCTGTGGGGTCGCAGGGCTGAATGGACACCTCGAGGCTGTTGTAGGAAAGGGCACTGCAGGAGTCCGCAACCAATGCCGTGACGGGCATCCCCGCCGCAAACGAGGTGCTGTCGATGGCGCCGAGGTGGCTGAATCCATGGACCTCGTACTCGCCGATACCGAGGCCTTCGAAGTCAAAGGACGCCGTGGATGTGCTGTCCAGGATGTCTCCATTCGCGTCGGTGATGACGAAGAGGTAAGGGGCCTCGGGGCTCTCCGATGTGTAGCCGAAATGCACGAGCGTATTGGCATACCCCACGCAACCGATGGCCTCATCGGATCCTGCGGCGGTGGTGATGGAGCCACCATCGCAACTCGGGGGCAGGCAGAAAATGCGCTGAACCTCTACGGGCTGTGCGCTGAAGGCCACGCACCCCGAGGCCGAAATGCTGTCATACGGAGCGCCCACCTGTATGGTCTCGGGGTCCAGCTCGCCGTCATAACTCATGCCCCAAACCAGACAGGGCCCGGCGGGGGACCCGGAAAAATTGTAGCCGAGGTTGCCCTCGCCCCCGGGTACGACATCGAGGACCTCGCCGTCCAAGTCGGTAATCACCAAGCCATACTGACTTTCAAGGGCGTTGGATTGTGCCGTAAAAGGAAGGAACCCTCCGGGCAGGTCCACACACACCAAGGCTTCTCCGTTGTCCGCGCCCTGTGCGGTGATCAGGCCACCGTCACAGTCGAGCAAGTTCGTGTATCCCGGGGTGGGCTGTTGGAGCACCATCTGGTCCGAGGAAAATGCCGGGCCTCCATCGGGAAGGCGCGCCCAAGCCAGGGATCCCCCATTCTGAGCGCCGTATAGCCATTCGTCAAGCTGCGGTTGGCCCGGGGTCAGGGAGTCGATGAGGAAGGGGTTCGTCTGGTCATTGGTGCCGTAAACAACGGCGTCCAAAAGCCCCACGGTAGTGAGGGGCGTTCCATCAGGAAAGTCCGCTGTATCCCCCTCGAAAAGCGCAACGGCATCTCCCCCATCGCGCAAAAGGCCCGGTTCGAATACGATGCCTGCACCCGGAACGGCTGGGTTGGCCAAAAGGAAGAACCCGGCGGAATCGGTCGACATGCCATCCAGATCAAAAGCCGCATAAACATTAGTCGTCACGGTGTTTCCTCCTCCTTTGTAGAAGACAACAACACGACCATCCAGCGCGGCATTCGGCGGGCCGAAGAGCTCCACGAACTCCAAGCTGTCTGGAACCGTATTCGAGTCACAATCGACTTCGTTCACAAAGACGCCTTGGGCAAGCGTAAAGAGAGGGAGCAGCAGGAATGCGGCAGTGAGGGCAGCGGATCGCTGCGGGGTGTAGGATATGGAACACATTTCCAGTCCGATAGTATTGGAGCGCGAAAGTAGACACAGTGCGCCATTGCGGGTTTAACAGTTGATGAATTCCCGCTCGGGTTCGCGCCGTAACTTCAGGGGTTGAATTTCCGTTCAGGAAACGCACCATGAAAAACGCCGCACAGCAGGACCTCCGCAAGAACCTCGATGCGTTCATCCGGAAGTATCATCGCAATGAGATCCTCCGGGGAGTGCTGCTGCTTTCTGCCGCCCTGCCGTTGTCCTGGCTTGTGGTTCTGGGGCTGGAGAGCTTTGGGCAATTCAACGCCAACCTGCGAACGGCGCTGTTCTACGCCTTCCTGATTTCGGTCATGACCGTTTCGGTCAAGTTCATTCTTTTGCCCGCTTTGCGGTTGCTCCGCTTGCGCGGTGGTTTGAATTATGACGATGCCGCGCGCATCATTGGCATCCACTTCCCCGAGATCGAAGACCGTTTGCTCAACACCCTGCAGTTGCAGCAAAGGGCAGATGAACCCGACGCGCCAGGGGGAGAGTTGCTGTTGGCTTCCATTGCCCAGCGCAGCGAACAACTCCGGCCTTACCGATTCACCTCAGCCGTGGATTTCGGCGAAAACCGTCGATACCTCAAGTACGCTTTGCCCCCCATGCTGGTGTTCGCCGGGATCTATGTCCTGATTCCCGACGCAGTGGAGGCGCCGACCGAGCGCCTCATACGCCACCGCACCGAATGGGTGGCCGTGCCCGACTTCCGTCTCGTGTGTGATGGTCCCTTGGAGGCGGTGGCCCAAACGGATTACACGCTGACCATTCGCACGGAAGGGTCCGTGGTTCCATCCCGGGTGGAGGTACAAGCGGGAGAGGGGCGATTTAGACTTTCCAGAACGCCCGAGGGCGATTGGACCCACGTGTTCCGCAATGTCCGTGAATCCCTGGACCTGACGGTTTCTGCGCCTGCCACCCCTCCTCTGTCTCTGCGGCTCGAGGTGCTGCCCCGACCCGAGTTGCAGGAATTGCGCATAGAGGTTACTCCGCCGGCCCACACCGGAATTCCCCCTTTCCAGCAGCGAAACCAAGGCGACCTGGACATTCCTGAAGGAAGTCTGCTTCGCTTTCAGATCACCACCCGCAACACCTCAAGCCTGGGCCTCGATTGGGGGGGAGACCGGATGGCGCTGACACCGGATGTGGGCAATCGATTCAGCTTTTCCCGAAACAGCGAAGAGGACCTCTCTTACACCCTGCTTCCCCGCTCCGAATCCGTGGGTGTCGTGGACTCCGTGCGTTACCGGCTGCGGAGCATACAGGACCGACCACCGACCATTCGGGTCGCAGAATCGAGTGACAGCCTATCGTTGACCCGCCTGAATTTCAGCGGCATAGTTCAAGACGACTACGGCTTCAATAGCCTCCGGTTCGTCTGGCAACCCAAAGGCGGAGAGGCCGACCACCAAGTATTGGACCGTCCGCGGGGTCGTGAAGACGCGTTCCTGCACATCTGGAACCTCTCCGACATCGGTGTCGGCTTGGGTGACGAAGTGGAATACTGGTTCGAGATCCGCGATAACGATGGAGTAAACGGGCCGAAAATGACGCGTTCACGCACCTTCCGTTACGCAGCACCGACGGAGGAGGAACTGGCAGAGAAGCTGGACAGTGCCGATGCGGAACTGACGGCAGCGCTCGAGGAGAACCTGGAGGAGGCCCGCCGGCTTCGCGAACAGATGCAAGAGTTGCGCCGCGAATTGATGGAAGAGGAAGAATTGGGCTGGGAGGAAAAGGCGGCACTGGAAGAGTTGCTCAAACAGCAGGAGGCCCTGAAAGAGCAGGTGCAACAGATGCAGGAGGAGAACCGCAAGAAGAACGAACAACAGGCCGAGTTCGCCCCACCCAACGAGGAAATTCAAAAAAAGCAGGAAGAGCTCCAAAGGTTGATGGACGACGTGATGACGGACGAGCTGCAGAAGATGTTTGACGAGTTGAGGGAGTTGATGGAGCAGATCGAGGAGGGCGACAAGGATCAAATCGAGCAGCAACTGGAGCAGATGGACCTGGACCAGGAGTCCCTCGAACAAGAGCTCGACAGGGCCTTGGAGCAATTCAAACAATTGCAATGGGAGCAAAAGATGGAAGAGGCCATATCCGACCTCGAGAAGCTGGCCGAAGAGCAGGAGGAGTTGGCAGAGGAAACCGAAAAAGGCGAAACCCCCGAGGAAGAACTGGCGGCAAAGCAGGACTCCCTCAACAAGGAATTCGATAAGGTCAAAGAAGCCCTCGAGGACGCCGAAAAGCTCAATAAGGAACTGGAGAACCCGAACAATGTGCCCATGATGGAGGAGTTGCAGGAGGAAATCCAGCAAGACATGAAAGGCGCAAGTGACGACCTGGACAGCGGAAAGGAGAAAAAAGCATCGGAAAAGCAGAAGAAGGCGGCGGACAACATGAGCCAGATGGCCCAACAGATGCAAAGCTCCATGGAGGCGGGCGAACAAGAGTCCATGGAAGAGGACATGGAGGCGCTTCGAGCACTGCTGGAGAACATCATCACCCTCTCTTTTGACGAAGAAGACCTCATGGCTGCCGTGGGCAACACGCAAAAGGACGATCCGCGCTATGTCACACACGGACAGGACCAACGCAAGCTGAAGGATGATGCCGAAATGGTCAAGGACAGTCTTTTTGCCTTGAGCAAACGCGTCACGCAGTTGCAGGCCATAGTAAACAGGGAGATCAACCTCGTCAACCTGCACATGGGACAGGCCCTTGAGGGGTTCACAGACAGGGAAACCGGCGTCATCACCACCAATCAGCAGTATGTGATGACCTCCTTCAACAACCTGGCCCTACTGCTGGACGAGGTTCTACAGCAGATGCAGAACCAATCCAGCTGCAATAAACCGGGGACAGGCAACTGTGAGAAGCCCGGGGGAAGCGGCGCCAAACCATCCCCCAGCGCCAAGCAACTCAAGGGCATGCAACAATCCCTGAGCAAACAGCTCGAACAGATGAAGAAGAAGATGGAGGGCTTCAACCAGGGAGAGGGCAAGGATGGCAAACGCCAATTGAGCAAGGGGCTCGCTCAGATCGCCGCGCAACAAGCGGCCATCCGCCAGATGACACAGGAACTGGGCAAGCAACTCAACGAAGACGGCTCCGGAAACGGAAACGGCCTCGACCAGATTGCCAAAGAGATGGAAGAGTTGGAGAAGGACATTGTCAAAGGTGAGCTCGACCAACTCAGTTTGGACAGGCAACAAGACATCCTCACCCGCCTTCTTCAGGCAGAAAATGCCGAGCGAATTCGGGGCGAGAAAGAAGAGCGAGAATCCAGAACAGCTCAAGACGTTCAGCGCGAAAAACCGCCCAGCTTGGAGGAATACGAACAACGCAAGGCCAGGGAAATCGAACTCTTGCGCACCGTTCCTGCGGATTTAACTCCGTACTACAAGGACAGGGTGAACGATTATTTCAATACTTTGGACACCCCGGAACGGGAGTGAAGCACCACCATGTCCACACAGCGACACATGCAAATTGCCTCCCGCATGGAAGGCATCACGGAAGTTGAAGGTCTGATCAATGGCCTTTGCGAAGACCTTGGCGTCGATGAGACCCACTACGGGGAGATTCTCATTGCGATGACAGAGGCCGTCAACAATGCCATCGTTCATGGCAACAAGCTGGATATCAGCAAGTTGGTAGACATCCGCGTCAGCACAGAAGGTCAAGATCTTCAGTTCCGCATCGCCGATGAGGGACCGGGCTTTGATTTCGACAACATTCCCGACCCGACTTCGCCAGAAAACATCGAAAAGCCCAACGGACGCGGCGTTTTCCTCATGAGACAACTCGCTGACGATTGTGAATTCGAAGAACTGGGCAGGGTCGCCATTCTCCGGTTCCACAACGCCATTCCTCAGGTCCAGAACGCCTGAAAATGGAAACGAAGGTCATCACCTTCCATTTCCAACACCCCACCTTTCAACTCAAGGAAAGAACGGCCATTCGCCAATGGCTCAACGCCTGTGTGACAAAATCCGGGGAACACATCGCAGAATTGAACTACCAATTCTGCACGGATTCCTTCATGCACGAAGCCAACAAGCAGTTTCTCAGCCACGATTACCTGACCGATATCCTCACGTTTGAGACACGATCAACACACGGCATATCGGGCGACATCCTGATTTCCATCGATCGGGTTCGAGACAACGCACGCAGCCATAAAACCCGCGTCAGAGACGAACTCCACAGGGTCATGGCCCATGGTGCGCTCCATCTTTTAGGCTACCCAGACAAGTCCGCGTTGGAGGCGAAAGCCATGCGGACCCGCGAAGACCAATGGCTCCACTGGCGCTCTTTCTAACCCCCAAATGTTCCACGTGGAACAACTACCATGCTTGAACAATACGACGTTATAGTAGTCGGCGGAGGCCACGCCGGAAATGAAGCGGCCCATGCCGCCGCCACACTCGGCGAGAAAGTGCTGCTCATCAGCATGAACCTGGGCACCATTGGAGCAATGAGCTGCAACCCGGCCATGGGTGGGGTGGCCAAGGGGCAAATCCTACGTGAGATCGATGCCCTTGGAGGCATGAGCGGCAGAATCTCAGACAGAAGCGCCATTCAGTTCCGCATGCTCAACCAATCCAAGGGGCCTGCCATGTGGTCTCCGAGAACCCAAAACGACAGCCACCAATTCGCGACAGAATGGCGCCAGACCCTCGAAGAGAACCCCAACATTCACCTGTGGCAAGACATGGTCACCGCACTTCTGATTGAAGGCGACACGGTCAAAGGCGTTAAAACCCAACTGGGGATTGACGTGCTCGCCCGCCGAACCATACTGACCTCAGGGACTTTCCTTCAAGGAAGAATACACTTGGGAACACAGGAGTTCTCTGGCGGAAGATCTGGCGAGCGCGCAGCAGAAGGAATCACAGGGCAACTCGAGTCCGCAGGACTCACAACGGGCAGAATGAAGACAGGAACGCCCCCGCGGGTTGACGGCAGGAGCATAGACTATACAAAAACAGAACTTCAACCCGGCGAACAAACGCAAGAGGCGTTCAGCTACTTCGAGCCCCTTCAAATTTCGCCCCAACTCCCTTGCCACATCACATACACCAACCCCGAAGTGCATGGTATCCTGGAGTCCGGGCTTGAGAGAAGCCCCCTTTATTCTGGTGCCATCAAAGGGAAAGGCCCCCGTTACTGCCCCAGCATAGAAGACAAAATCCAACGATTCGCAGACAAAGACCGCCACCAAATCTTCATTGAGCCAGAAGGTCGAAACACCATTGAAACCTACATCAACGGATTCTCGACATCACTGCCCAAAGAAGTACAGCTGGAGGCCATGCGGAAAATTCCAGGGCTCGAAAACGCAAGAATGTTCCGCCCAGGATACGCGGTAGAATACGACTACTTCCCTCCAACACAATTGCATCACACCCTGGAGACAAAAGCCCTGAAATCCCTGTATTTCGCAGGCCAAATCAACGGGACCACAGGGTATGAAGAGGCCGCATGTCAAGGGCTGATGGCGGGCATCAACGCCCACCTCAGCAACCATCAGGAACAACCCTTCATTCTCGGACGGGAAGAAGCCTATATCGGCGTGCTGATCGATGACCTTGTGACCAAGGGGACGGACGAACCCTACCGGATGTTCACCAGCCGAGCAGAATACAGAATACTTCTGCGCCAGGACAATGCCGATCAGAGACTCACCCCAATGGGAAGGAAACTGGGCCTGATACAGGACATAGACTGGCAAGCGTTCTCGACGAAACAAGCAACACTCCAGACGGCGCAAGACTGGATCAACAACCAAAGCGCCGACCCGAACGACGTGAACAAGCTCCTTGAGACGCAGAACAGCTCGACCCTTTCACAGAAAACCCGCTGGAGCCAAATCATCAGTAGGCCGCACATCAAACTGAAGGACCTCACCGGCGCATCTCCTTCACTCGCGGCCACACTGGGTCACATTCCCAAACACTGGCTAGACCACATCGAAACAGGGATCAAATACAAAGGCTATATCGAGAAAGAACAAGCCCAAGCTGAAAGGGCCAAATCCCTCGAAAAACTGGAACTGCCCAAAGACCTCGAATATTCCCGCATGACTTCACTCAGCACAGAAGCCCGGCAAAAGCTCGAGCGGGCTCAACCCAGAACGCTTGGTGAAGCCAACAAGATCAGCGGCGTGTCCGCTTCGGACATATCCGTTCTGATGGTCTACCTCGGCAGGTGAATGTTCCACGTGGAACATCCAGAAGGGCCAGAAACCACCCGTTTTTGCCAAATCGAAGCCTCAGGCGAGCTTACCCTTCCTCACCACGCCAAACGCCAAAAACACAAAACACTGACTAACAACAACATAACACCAAAAACCACGTAAGCTGACGCGCACGGAGTACATTCGCGCGCAAGAAAACCAGCGCCATGAACATGAAGGCCCACCTTGACCAACTCGGAATCCAAGCCCAAAACCCTGGATGCCAAATCGGAAAAACCTCATCCAACACGGGAACCGACATCTCCAGCACCAGCCCCGTTGACGGCACTACCATTGGTTCCACTGGCGTATGCTCTGCTCAAGACTATCAAGCGGCCATCTCAGCTGCGACCCAAGCCTCCCTGGAATGGAGGAACATTCCCGCGCCTCAGAGGGGAGAGGTCGTCCGACTTTACGGTGAAGCCCTGCGCCAACACAAAGACGCTCTGGGGGCGCTGGTTTCCTACGAAATGGGGAAAAGCCTTCAAGAAGGCCTCGGCGAGGTCCAGGAAATGATCGACATCTGCGACTTTGCCGTGGGATTGTCGCGACAACTCTACGGCCTCACCATGCATTCGGAACGTCCTGGACACCGCATGTACGAGCAATGGCACCCACTCGGGGTCGTGGGTATCATCAGTGCATTCAACTTTCCCGTGGCCGTCTGGAACTGGAACACTGCCCTGGCTTGGGTAAGTGGCAATGCTTGCATCTGGAAACCCTCCGAAAAGACCCCACTCACGGCCGTGGCTTGCCAGAACATCTGGAACGAGGTCACCGCTGAACTCGACTTCGTGCCCAACGGATTGTCTTGTGTCGTTCAGGGCGATTACAAGGTGGGCGAAATGATGACTGAGGATCGCCGCGTCGCCCTGGTTTCCGCCACGGGATCCATCCGCATGGGTAAGATTGTGGCCCAAGCCGTCGCTGCCCGCCTCGGCAAGAGCCTGCTCGAGCTCGGCGGTAACAACGCCATTATTGTTGAGCCCGATGCCGAGCTCAAAATGGTCGTGCCCGGCACCGTTTTCGGCGCTGTCGGTACCTGTGGCCAACGCTGCACTTCCACCCGACGGCTCATCATCCACAGCAGCATCTACGATAAGGTCGTCGACGCCCTGAAGAGCGCATACACCCAGTTGCGCATCGGTGATCCCCTTGACCAGAACAACCACGTCGGTCCACTCATCGATCACGATGCCGTTGACTCCTACAAAGCCGCCCTTGACGCGGTGGTTGCACAAGGCGGGCGCATCATCGTGGAAGGCGGTGTACTCGAAGGTCCCGGTTACGAATCCGGCTGCTACGTCAAACCCGCCATTGCAGAGGCGTCCAATGACATGGCCATCGTACAACACGAGACATTTGCGCCCATTCTCTATGTCATGAAGTACAACGAACTCGAGGAGGCCATTGCCATGCAAAACGGGGTCGTCCAAGGACTTTCGTCTGCGATCATGACCTCCAACCTACGGGCTGCGGAACGCTTTCTTTCCGCCAACGGAAGTGACTGCGGAATCGCCAACGTCAACATTGGCACGAGCGGTGCCGAAATTGGCGGCGCTTTCGGTGGAGAGAAGGAAACCGGTGGTGGCCGGGAATCGGGCAGCGACGCTTGGAAGGCATACATGCGCCGCCAAACCAACACCATCAATTACAGCACTGAGTTGCCCCTTGCCCAAGGCATCAAGTTCGACTTCTGATGCGGCGCACAGCCACAGGATTGGGGGCGATCGCTGGGGTTATCATGGCCCTGTTTACAGCGGGTTGCGGAGAGACGCCTCTCCCCACTCCGTCAAACCCTCATGACGAACATACCGGGGCAAACGGGTGGTTGGTGTTTCACATCCATGACTCTTCGGACATCCGCATACCCGGGGAGCGCAGGGGTGATCACTTCTCCTTGTCCAACGGAGCGGAAACCCTGGCCTTGCGCCGTTTGGACCCGCTCTGCCATGAAGTGCCCATTTTCAGTGGAACCATCTGCTGGAATGGCGATGACTCCGGCGTGTGGACCGATGTGCTGAGGACGGGGGACGTTCCCTATCAAGTCCCTTGCTCTTGGCTCGCTTCGGGTGATGGGGCGGAAGAGCAACACCCCCGGCCTTTGGCCCCAGTGGATACATCCACTTGGCGACTCACATTCGGTACGGAGAGCCCGTGGTACGGTGACCTTGTTCTGCGGGTCGATGCCAGCGGCAAAGCAGAAGGGACCATTGAAACCGCAACCGGTGACTTCCGCTACCTGCACGGAGAGGTTGATGACCAAAAATGGGTGCTCCAAACCTTTGATGGAGCCCACCTTTTCAAGTTTACCGGCCTTTTCGAGGGAGACAGCATCACCAACGGATGGTTCGCCAGTGGCCACCATTACGGAACACCCCTGCGCGGCACCCGCCGCTCTTCATCGCACCCACCCTTATCCGAAGGCCAGCAAGCCCAATGGACGGGAGCACCCATTTCCTTCAAGGGCAAAAGCCTGATTGCGGACGACATAGACTGGGTTTGGGACGAACACAGAGATTCCGTGCACGTCTTGAGCATCATGGGCAGCTGGTGTCCCAATTGTCTGGATGAACACCGCTTACTGCACGAGATGCTGGCCGTATTCCCCGAAGCGCGCGTGCACACTTTGGCTTTTGAAAGGGGATTGGACCAAGAGAACGGCGAAAAGCGCGCCCTGCGCAGGTTGAAGAAATACGCAGAGGAAATGGAACTCTGGCGATATGACGACCGGTGGGACATTGCACTGGTCGGTCCGGCTTCCAAATCAGAGGCCCGCAATCTCCTGCCCTTCTTGGATCAGGTGGTCAGCTTTCCTACGACCATTGTTCTCCACCCCAACGCAGAGTCCCCTTGGATTCACTCTGGATTCAACGGACCCGCCACTGGGGCCAAATACGACATGGAACGCTCTGCGCTTGCTGCAGCAATCAGCGGTCGCTTGGGAAATCATTGACCCGATCCACTTCCAGCTTTTCGTCGCGGTTCGCCACCTCCCATGAGGTCAGGAACACCAACCTTCCAATCTCCGCCATTTTGGGATAGCGGATTTTGTCCGGCGTGTCCCCGGGGCCGTGGTAGTCTTCGTGAACACCGCTGAAATAGAAGATGACCGGCACGTTATTCTTGGCGAAGTTGTAATGGTCGCTGCGGTAATAGAACCGGTTGGGATCATCGGGCGCATTGAACGTGTAATCCAAGGACAGTCCGATATGATTTGAGTTTACCGCCTCACTGATTTCGTGCAGTTCACTGGACAACTTATCGCTGCCAATGAGGTAGACATATCGGTCGTCATCTTGATGGGCTTCATCAAACCGGCCCACCATGTCCATGTTCAAGTCACAGACGTGCTGTTCCATTGGGAAAGCCGGGTTCTCAGCATACCATTCCGAGCCCAGCAGCCCCTTTTCCTCCCCCACAAAAGCCATGAACATGACCGTTCTGCGCGGACCGGCACCGGCTCGCGCAGCCATCATCCAGGCTTCCGCATTCTCCAGTAGACTGACCGTTCCACTCCCATCGTCATCGGCTCCATTGTAAATCAACCCCTCTGCATCCACACCCACATGGTCGTAATGACTCGTCAACGCCACGATTTCTGAAGACAAAAGGGAGTCTGACCCCGGCAGAATTCCCCAGACGTTGGTGGCCATCACCTTCTCGTCCTTTCGGGCCAAGTTCAGTTTGGCTGCTCCCAGTTCTGTGCCCTTCAGTTTTCTCTTCGTCCACTTTTTGCGGACGTCTTTCATGGACTTCCAACCGGTGACGCGCAAAAGCATGTCCTCCGAAACCAAGAGCGTCGGCAAGTCCGTTCCTTCCCCTTTACGCTCCACATCCAATCGCATGCGCTCTCGGCTCAACCAAGGAACCAATCGAGACCTGAGGGTGGCGAATTCATTGGAAACCACCAAAACCGCCAGTGCGCCCAAACTATCGGCCAGCTGTCTCTTTGCAGAAGGGTCTCGACTCCAACGGCTGGCATCCTGGTTACCCGACAACGTGTACCCACGTTCCGCATTTCCCGGCTCTCCCGTCATGTAGACCACTATTTTCCCGGCGACATCCAAACCAGCATAGTCGTTCCATTCGCCTTCTTGGATTCCATATCCCACAAACACCGCATCCCCTTCAACATCCGCTACTTCAATGCCGGGATAAGGGACGAAATCATCCTTGAACAGCAGCTTTGTCCCCTTCAAATCCAACACGCCCCCTTTCAGTTGACTCACCTTCAGTGGCACGTCCTGGAAATAGCTGCCGTTCACAGGCTGCAGACCCATTGATCTGAATTGGTCCGCTATGTATTGCGCCGCTTTTCGCTGTCCGGGCTTTCCCGTCTCTCTACCCTCCATCGAGTCTGCCGCCAAAATGTGCAGTTGTCTGGACAGATCATCGGCTGTAATGCTCTCCGCCCACTGACCGGCGCTATCCAAATGCTGGAGCACTTGCGCGTTTGATGAAGAAATGCTGGCGCCAAGGGCCAAAACGAAGAGGAATTCAATGCGGTTCATACACAGGCGATTTTTGCGACGCGACGTTCATGCCTCCCCCCCTGGAAAGGAGTATCCAAAAAGGCGGCCACACAATCCAAAGCGTCGGGTATAGCTAGAAAACGAGCGGGAAGACAAAGTACGTTGGCATTATTGTGCTCCCGTGCCAATCGGGCAATGTCCGGCCTCCAAGCAATGGCAGCGCGTACCCCGGCGTGTTTGTTTGCCGTCATGGCGACACCGTTGGCTGACCCGCAAATCAAAATCCCACGCTCTTCATGGGAAGCCACTTGCTCGGCCAGAGGATGCACGTGGTCTGGATAATCTACACTTTGGCTTCCGTCCGTTCCGTGATCTACGATTTCAATATCACGGCTCCCAAGCCAGGCCAGTAAGGCCATCCTTAATTCGCCGGCTGCATGGTCGTTTCCCAGGTGAATCCTCATGGCTCGAAGTTCTCTCTAAAATCAAAGGCGCGCCATCCACATTAAAATGTGAATTCGCACCTCCAGCTGTGGGAAACCTAGGAGCAACAAAATTTGGATTTGTGGGGGTGTTAGTGACTTGAAGAAAACGGGACATTTGACCAAATCAAAAGCCCTTGTTGTTTCACTTTCATACCCACCGAAAAAGGAAGGTATTTCCACAAGGTCAGCCCTGTAAAATTCCCCGAGCGGCTCAATGTCTCAATGCCAACACAATGTGGATTACCTTCTTATTTGTCTGTCTTTCATAGTCTCACCTAATTTCAAATTCCGTGATAACTGTTTCTTTCCTGTGGATGATCTCACACCCTTCTTCTCCAGAGTGATAGTTATCCCGGATATCCACAAGCCTATGACTATGTCTATCTCTTTTAAATAAAAGAATGATATATATAGGTTGGGGTAAAATCTATTGGACTCGAAGAAGAGCTTCAAGGTTCACATGCCAACTTGCAGTCGTGATTCGATGTCTGGTGGGTATAGGATTTTTCGGGATGGTGTCCTTGGGTGGTCTAAGGGCCCAGGACAGCACGGAATCCGTTTATCGCTATGCGGATGGAGCCATCAGCAGTCAAGGTCTTCTCATCGACGGCGTGCCTTCTGGTTATTGGGTCTCTTTTCATCCCAATGGAACGCGAAAAAGTGAGGGAAACTGGAGAGAGGGAGAATTGGATGGGGAGTGGGTCTTCTATGATGAGAAAGGCAGATTGCAGACGACTTTGTCCTACGATCAAGGGAAGAAAGAAGGAGAAGAATTGAAATGGGATACCCTGGGTGTCAAGTTGAGATCATTGCCCTGGCAAAGGGATACGTTGGTGGGTGAGCAGAGGGAATTCAATGCGCAGGGTGTGGAGGTAGCGAGGATTCCATGGAGAGGAGGGAAGAAGGAAGGTGTGGCGTTGGAATTTGCGATGGAACAAGGTCAGCAAGGACGCATCATCCGAAGAATGGGATATCGAGATGACCTATTGCGGTGGGTGGAAGATGTAAATCGGTTGGATGACCAAGGAAGAAAAACAGGCAAGTGGATGACGTTCTGGCCCAATGGTCGGGTGAGAAGGGAAGGACCGTTTGAGAGAGGACTGGAAGAGGGAGTGTTCAAGTATTTCAGTCGCAATGGTGACCTTGAACGAACGGAAACGTACAAGCGGGGAGAAATTGTAGAGGACGCGCCAGAGGCAGTAGTATTGGACTTGCGTAAAACCTTTCATTCGAACGGAGAGGTCAGCCGTGTGGGTCCATGGAGGGAGAACGATCCGATGGGCACCCATCGATTTTTTGATGAAGAAGGCCATTTGGTGGAGGTGAAGGTGTTCAGGGAAGGAGTATTGAATGCTTCGGGAACGTTGGATAGTTTGGGCAGGCGGACAGGACAATGGACCTTGTATTGGAACGATGGGACGCCAAAGGCGGAAGGGGGATACGAAAATGGAAAACGAGAGGGCAGTTGGCGCTTTTTGCGTCTTTCGGGATCCGTGGAGCAGGAAGGGGAGTACCGCCAGGGTGAATGGCACGGTCGGTGGCGGTGGTATCACCTGAACGGCGCAGTGCACAGGGACGAGAAATACCGGAAGGGCAGGGAAAATGGGGAGTTTATGGAGCTGTCTTCAACAGGGGATACGCTGGCCAGGGGCGAGTATGAGCGGGGATACAAGCAAGGGCCCTGGATGGAGCATGTGAACGATGACTTGAGGGAAGGGAATTATCTCGATGGGGAAGCAGACGGTGTTTGGCAACACACGGACTCAGATGGGAACTTGAGGTTTGAAGGGTCGTTTGTAGCAGGAATTCCCACGGGACAGCATGTGCGATATTGGCCCAATGGCATTCGCTCTTCGGTCGGTAGCTATGAGGGCGGATTGCCTGATGGCAATTGGAGGTATTTCGATGTCAATGGCGTGGTACGACTGACCCGCCAATATCGAGCGGGGGTCATTTTTAAGGTCAACGGAGCGAAGACGGATCGATGAGCGAAGTCAAGGGAAATAGTCATTCTGTATGGCCCACAGATTGGATGAACTCGCTTCCAGTGGCCATGCTCCTGTTGGATGGAAACGAAGTCATTTTCGGCAATGACCGGGCTTTGTTCCTTTTGGGTTTGGAAGCCGACTTTTCGCCTTTTGATTGGTGTGCTGCCCGCTCATTTCAATGGCGCGACCAAGACCAATCCTACTACGAGGATCGTTGGGGCAATGTACCTGTCGGAGATCGGGTTCCCATTCGGATGGAGTTGGAGGTTGAGAGGCCTGGTGGCTCCCGATTTCAATGTGAGGCGAGGCTGTCCCCAGCGCCTGGGGGAAAGGGGTTGTTGCAATTGGTGGACATCAGTGAGCAGAGGTTCAGACAGCAGGCGCTGCAGGACAGAGAGGCTCATTATCGTCGATTGACGGATATCGCACAGGAAGGCATTGCGTTGGTTCAAGGAGGGGTGGTGTTGGATGTCAATTCTCGTTTTCTTGTGATGATGGGGGTGGAGCACCCGGAAGAGGTGGTGGGAGACACAGTGACACAGTTGGGTTTTCAGCGAATGGGGAACTTGGAGCCCATCGCGGGAAGCGGTGTATTCGATCGTGCGGATTGGATTCTGACCAACCGGTCTGGGGAGACTCTGCATTTGGACATCGGAAAAGGCCGGATGGAGGACGGTTCAGAGGTGTGGATGATGTACGATGTGTCGGACCGAAAGCGCATTGAGTTCGACCTGGTGCAGGAGCGAGAGCGTTTTAGGTTGCTCGTTCAGAGCTCACCGAACGGCATCGTTATTCTGGTGGATGGTTTGGTTCGGTACGCGAACCCCGTTGCGCACGACCTGTTCAGAAAGAACGAGGATGGGCTGGAGGGCTTGCAGTTTTCGGCACTGTTTCCCGTAGGTGAGGCACAGAATATTGCGCAGAAGGGGAAGGATGCGCGAAAAGGAAAGGAGGTCGGTGAGGTAGAGTTGGAATTGGATGGAGCCGGGCAGAGGGTGATGCTGAAATGGAGGCTGACCATTTTTGATGGTCAACCCGCTGTTCAAGTCAACCTATCGGACGTGACGGATCGGTATTCCCTGATGCAGGAAAGGATCCGTGCGGAACTGGCAGAAGAGGCCAACCAGGAATTGACCCGGGAAATTGAACAGCGGACCGTAGCGGAAAGCGCCCTGAAGGAAGCAACGGCTCGATTGCGCTCCATTGTGGAGTCAGGTGAAGATTTCATCATTTGGACCGCTTCGGATCACTACTCAGTGACCAGTGGCAATGTGAATTTCATGTCTTGGCTTGCTACGGATGGAGTGGTTCAGGAAGACCCGCAGGAGAATTCGATGGCCTTGCGGCAAGTGGTTGAAGGCAGCGCCGCGTGGAATGGTTTCGATGTGAACGACCGGTTCAGTCGCGCTTTGGGCGGCGTTCCCCAGCGGTTTGAGTGGGCGATTGAAGACCCGGAAGGCAACGGGTGCCGGTGGCTGCAATTGTTTCTCAATCCGATTGAATCCCCGGAGGATGAGCGGTCGGAAATCAGTGCCATTGCGTATGACATTACGGAACGCAAGAAAATTGATGCGCGCATCCGGGAGGCGCTAAAGGAGAAGGAGATCCTGTTGCAGGAAGTTCACCACAGGGTGAAGAACAACCTTCAGATCATTCACTCCATCCTCAATTTGCAGAAGAAGTTTGTGGATGATGACCAAACCATCATCGGCCTTGAGGAGATACAAAACCGGGTCTCCACCATGAGCATCATTCACGAGACGCTGTATCAGAACACCGACGTATCGAGAATTGGGTTTCCCAGTTATATCACGCGCATTGCGGGGAACATCATCCAGAGTTATCGGAGTGAGACGGCAGTGGACCTGGTCACAGACCTCGATGATGTCCAAGCACCACTGGATCAGGCCATTCCCTGTGGGTTGATATTGAATGAGTGGGTGTCGAACGCCATGAAATATGCTTTTTCGGGCAGGGAGAAGGGAACGATCACCGTTCGATTGAAGGCGGTGGACGTGCCGGATCAACCCGATTTGGAGGAGCTGCGTATTGAGGTGAACGACGACGGCGTGGGGTTGCCCGAGGGATTTGATTGGAGCACCCGGGATTCGCTTGGCTTGTACCTCGTTCAGGCCTTGAGCGAGCAGCTGGACGCTGAATTGAAGGCGGAGTCCGACGAGGGTACGCGGTTTTTGATTAGCTTTCGCCGACCTAAAAACATGTTTGACGGATAATCAGTTGCAATCCATCGAACTATTCCAACTCGGAAATTAGGTATAATCAAAACCGACTTATGTCCATCAATATTCTGGTCACCGAAGACGAGAGCATCGTTCGCAAAGACATCGAGCAGACTCTCGAAAAGATTGGCTATAACGTTGTGGCCACTGCGGACAATGGAGAAGATGCCATTGACCTCGCCATTCGACATCGTCCTGATGTCATTCTTATGGACATCATGCTCAAGGGTGACATGAACGGCATTGCCGCGGCAGAGGAGATCAAGCGAACGCTGGACGTCCCCATCATCTTCTTGACCGCCTATGCCGACCGGAGCACATTGGGTGAGGCCAAGTTGGCTGAGCCGCACGGATATGTCTTGAAGCCCTTCAAGGACGTGGACTTGCAGACGAGCATTGAAATGGCGATGCACAAGTTTTCCAAGGAGCAGGAGGCCCGACTGGAAAACGAGTTCCTCAGAAACATGGCGGAGCACAAGGAGACCGCCGAGTATTTGTTCGTCAAGAACCGCAGCCGCTTGATGAAAATCGACCACAACGACCTTCTTTTCATCGAGGCCCTCAAGGATTATGTTGTGGTGCATACTCCAGAGCAGAGTTACACCATCCACAGTACGATGAAGGACGTGGAGAATAAGTTGAATGAGCGCCGCTTCATGCGTGTGCACAGGAGCTACATCGTGAACCTCGACGCCATCCACAGTATCAAGTACTCCATGATTCAGGTCAGAGACATGGAGAAGGAAATCCCCATTGGGGGCAGTTACAAGGACCTGTTGGCGAGTCGAATCAACTTGCTTTGAGGAAGTTCGCAGAGAAGCAGACAAAAAAGAAAACCCCGGAGTTGGTCTCCGGGGTTTTTTCTGCTCCCCCACCTGGACTCGAACCAGGGACCTACTGATTAACAGTCAGTCGCTCTAACCAGCTGAGCTATAGGGGAATGCTCAACCCTTTTTTCAAAGGGTGGGCAAAGATACGCCGTTTCAATCATCATTGCAACGAAGGCGTCTACCTAATGTCGTCCTGTATCTTTGTGCTTCAACCCGATAAGATGTCATTTGATTCTTCTTCCGTGCTTGTGGTCGGCACAGTAGCCTTTGATTCCATTCGTACGCCATTCGGTCATCGCGAGCGCATCGTAGGAGGCGCCGGAACCTACATCGGATGGTCGGCCAGCCGACTGGGTGTCAGTGCTGGTTTGGTTAGCGTTGTGGGTGATGACTTTCCCGAACCCGAGCTGGAGGCCATGCGGGCAGCCGGGATGAAAATGGGCGGGGTGGAATGCAAGACGGGAGAGAAAAGTTTTTTCTGGTCAGGGTCCTACCACATGGATATGAACGGAAGGGACACACTTGAAACAGAGCTCAATGTGCTCGCTGACTTTCAGCCGGTCATTCCCGAGTCTTGGAAGCAGGCGAAATGGGTGATGCTGGGCAACATTGATCCCGGTTTGCAGGCGTCTGTGCTGGATCAGTTGGACGGCAATCCGGAGCTGGTGGTGTTGGACACCATGAACTTCTGGATGGACATCGCCATGGACGGACTCAAGGCGGTGATTGAGCGAGTGGATGTTTTGACCATTAACGATGAGGAGGCGCGTCAGTTGTCGGGTGAACGGAGCCTTGTGAAGGCCGCTCGGGTGATTTTGGATATGGGTCCCCAGTATTTGATCATTAAAAAGGGAGAGCACGGCGCTCTGTTGTTCCACCTGGGTAAGGAGGGTTTGGAGTATTTCTTTTGCCCCGCCCTTCCTTTGGAAGAGGTGGTGGACCCGACCGGTGCGGGAGACACGTTCGCTGGAGGCTTCATTGGCCACTTGGCATCGCTGGGAAGGACGGATTTTGAAGCCATGAAGGAAGCGGTGGTGATGGGCAGTGCCTTGGCGAGCTTCACTTGTGAATCCTTCGGAACGGAGGGGATTCGAAAAGTGGACAGCACAGCATTGGACTCCAGGCTTCTTCAGTTCCGCTCCATGACGGATTGGAGGGCACAGGCGTTGCAACAGCCTGTTGCCGGAGCAGCCGAACTTAAAGGTTGAGGCGGAGCGTGGGGTCAATGGGCACTCCGCCCTCCCACCATTCGAAATGGAGGTGCGGCCCGGTGCTGTGGTCCCCGGAATTTCCGATGATGGCGATAACATCGCCCGCTTGAACCCGATCGCCTGGTTTGACTTCAATACGGCTGTTGTGCATGTAGGTCGTCAGTTTGCTGCCCTCGTGTTGAAGGATGACGGTGTGGCCCCCATTTGCTGTAAAACCCGAAAACACGACGGTCCCGCCCCCCACGGCTTTGACGGGACTGTCTTCCGGCGCGACAAGGTCTACGCCCCAATGTCCCAGGGTTGGGTCCCAGGGTGCTGAAATGCGCCCGTCCACCGGGGATTGCCACACGCCCGCATGTTGCAGCCCTCCGGTGCGCCCGATGGAGAAGGCATCTTCTTGGGCGACGTCATCGCGCAACCGGTCCAGGGATGGACTGTAGGTGGGTTCGGTATCGGAGTTTGCTCCGGTCTTTTCGGTGGGGGTTTGAACGGTGCTTTCATCGGGAATCACGCGACCTTCCAAAACGGCCATCATGTTCTCGATATATCGCTGCTGTCTTTGGAGCTCGCGGGAAAGCGAATCGGTCATTTCCCAAGCCTCCACTTGCATTTTCCTGGTTTCCGTGGACAGGTATCCGGGCACGATCCATTCTCGGGCAGGCGTCAGTGCGGTGAAGGCATAGGTCAAACCGATGATGGCGAGTACCGAAGCCAGGGCCAACCAACGCAGTTGGCCCGGCTTGACCCGAAGGGCCCACTTCTCCTCGAACGTAACCTCCTCCTGAAGAATCAGGCGGTAATGATTGCGGGGGCGCACATCTTGAGGCCGGCGATTGCGTTTCATCAGGGTCAAAGATGGCAGAGAACAGACCAAGCTGAGTGGTATTTTGCCAACGGGGCGCTCCTATTGCAATATTTTCGCGCCTTCGTAGTTCGCAGGTTGTACTCTGCACATCATGCATCGATCCTTTCAAAAACACAGACCCATCAGGTCGGGGTGGCTTAGTTTGAGCTGTTGGGGTGTGTTGACCGTGCTTTTGGTCACACTGTGGGCCGGCTGTACCACCCAAAGGGACGGCAGGGCCTATCGGGCTTATCACAATACGACCTCTCGATTTAATGGCTTCCATTTTGCGCGCTTGGCGATGGAAGAGGCAGATCAGAAGTTGGCAGAAACGCACGACGAGGACTGGGACGAGGTGATTCCGCTTTTTTTGTACGGAACGGAGGATCAGGCGGATTTCCTGTACCCGTTGATGGAGAGGGCGATTGAGAAATGTTCCCGGGTGGTCGAGCGCCATGCCATGACGCCCCCTTCAAGCCTGAAGAAGGATTTCAAGCGGCCCCAACTGAATCGGTGGATTGACGACAACTATACCATCATCGGAAAGGGGCATTTCTACAAGGGGGACTTCATCATGGCGGAGGAGGTGTTCAAGTACCTCCAGCGGAAACACAAGGAGCCCGACAGTCAGGTGGCAGCGGGAGCTTGGTTGGCCCGGACGTACATGGCAATGGAGAACATGCCGAAGGCCAATTCCGCTTTGTTGAAGGCCGTAGGCGAAAGGGATGCTTCGGATGAATTGAGGGCAGATGCCTTTTTGGTCCAAGCGGAATTCCAACTGGGCCAAGACAATTTTGAGGAGGCGATGGCGTCGATTGACCGCGCCATTCCACTGATCAAAAAGAAGCGGGATCGGGCGCGACCCCTGTTCGTCTTGGCGCAGCTGAAGCAGCGTTATGGTCGGAAGAAGGAAGCCATTGATTTGTTCGAGGAGGTGGTCAAGTTGCGCACGCTCTATGTGATGGAGTTTCAGGCGCGGATGCAACAGGCGCTGGCGTATGACCGACGCGGAGGAAGGAGCGAGGAGATCCGTGAGATTTTCTTCGACATGTTGGATGACGACAAGAACGAGGACTATCGCGATCAGATTTTTTATGCGTTGGCCCAGGTCGAGTTGGAAGAGCTGAACAGGGAGGAGGGAATGGACTATCTCCGGGACGCCCTGGCAGAGGACTCCGGTAACCGTCGACCCCGAATGAAGAGTTTCCTGGCTTTGGCTGACCTGCACTTGGAGGTACGTGAATACGAGCTTGCTCAGGCTTATTACGACAGCACGCTGGCGAACATGGATGAAGACCATCCTCGCTATGCGGAGGTGAGAAACAATGCGCGCAGCCTCACGGAGTTGGTGGAGCAATTGATCATTATCGTTCGGAACGACAGTTTGCGCGAATTGTGTGACCTGGATGATGATGAGCGCTACGCCCGGTTGGAAGACATCATTGAAGACCTGCGTTTGGCGCAAGAGGAGGAAGAGGCCGAAGCGGAACGAATGGCGGAAGAGGCACTTCAGGCCAGTTTGAACGGCCCGGGGAGTGCCACGGCCTTCTGGCCCTACAACCCCAGGCTGCGCACATCGGGCCAATCCTATTTCATGGACCGTTGGGGAGACCGTCCCCTGGAGGACGATTGGCGAAGGAGCAGAAGGATGGCTTCGGGATTCAGTACCATTGAGAACGTGGCCGATGACATGGCATCCGGTGATTTGCTTGCCGCCGGCGGTGAGTTGCCTACACCGGAAGAATTGATGGAAGGGCTGCCCTGTGAGGAGGAGGACCGCGTCGCCGCCGATGTCGAGACGGCGACGGCGGTTTACCAGAGCGGGGTGATTTACAAGGAGAAACTCGAGGATGCGGACAACGCCATTGAAGCTTGGGTCGACTTGGTTGACAGATATGAGGAAAGCGCGGAGCATCCATTGGCACATTACCAGTTGTATCGCACCTACCTGTTTCTCGAGGAAACGGAGAACTACACGAACCCGTTCTGCGGAACCTGCAACTCCCAATATTGGGCGGACCAGATTTCACTGCGTTATCCCGACAGTGAATGGGCCAAGCTGGTGGACGACCCGGATTTTGTGGACTTTGAGGAGCAGCGACGGTTGGATGAATTGGCGGCTTACGAAGCCCATGTGATTCGATACTATGCCCAGAAGGACTACCAGGAAATCCTGACGGAAATCAACACCACGTTGGATACGGTTGCGGACCACACCCAGGAATGTCCTTACCGCTTTCTCAGGGCCCAGTGCATCGGTTGGTTGGACGGGCGAGTCCGCGGAAGGGAGAATTACATCGAGGCATTGAACCAGGTCGTAGCTACTTGCGATTCGACGGAACAAGGGATGGCGGCCCGTGAAATTCTGGCGGGGCTCGGTGCTGGGAAGGAAGAGGAAAAGAAGGCGGATGCTGTGCCCACTTTGCCGGACTGGGGGAACTACAAGGACAACCCCGTGCTCGACCACTACCTGGGGGTCATCATTCCCGTAGAGGATGGAGGTGCAGAAGAAGCAAAGGCAGCATTGTCGGACTTCAACAGGCAGTATTTCGCGAGCGCCAATCTGAAGGTAACGAGCAACCTATTGGATCGGGAGAATCAATTGGTTCTGGTGAAGGAGTTCGTGCGCAAGGACCGCGCCATGGATTATTTCAATGTGCTGACCGCCAACAGGGAAAGCATGATTGACTTCAATACCAGCGGTTACAAGGTGTTTGTGATTCACACCGAGAACTACGTAGAGCTTTTTAAGGGCAAGAATGTGGACGGTTACCTGATGTTCTTCGACCAATATTACCTTCGGGGCGCACGATAAGCCGATCGGGCGACTAGAATTTGGACCATGGCTAGAAATCGGACCCAGGACGTTTCATTTGAGCAAGGCATCAATCGCATTGTGGAGGGGACCCATATGGAGGGCAGCATCCGAAGCGAGGGCAGCATTCGCATTGATGGCTCGTTCAAGGGGGATATCCATACTGCGGGCAGGCTGGTAATCGGCAAGAGCGGCAAGGTAGAAGGACGCGTGGACTGCATGGATTGTGAGTCGGAAGGGCTCGTGCTCGGGGTGTTGCGCGTGGCGGGGTTGCTTAGCCTCAAGGCATCCAGTAGGGTAGACGGTGAGATCCAATACGGGCGCATGGCGGTGGAAGCCGGGGCACAAATTGTAGGCACGTGCCGTTTGGATGCTGAACCCGAGATGCAGGTGGCCTCTTCGGACCGCAAGGAATCCCGTGCAGCAAGTGCAGCAGAAGGAACCCTCCAACAGTCGGCCTGAGGGCGGCGCGAACATCATGCGTCACATGGGGTTGGTGACGACCCTTGCGGCGGGCATCGGTGGCGGCGCCTGGTTGGGATACCGTTGGGACCAGGCATCGGGCCACGAGGTAGCTTGGGGAACGGCGTTGTGCGCCTTGCTGGGTATGGCGGCATCATTTACATCGGTATTCAGAAGCTTGTCGAAATGAAATTCATGGTACTGGTGGTCTTGACAGCGTTGGGGGCACTACTGCTCATTCATACGCTGACCCCTCCTTTGATGACGGATGCGGTACGCAACCCCTTGACGGGAGTGGTTGTGGTCTTGATGGTGGTCACGTTGATTTTGGAGCGTTGGATGAGGCCAAGGGAGGGCGCAAGTCCGGGAAGTCACATTCGAAAAGTCACCGGCGTCACAACGGTCAAGATGTTTCTAATGCTTGGTGTCGTGCTGGCTTACTTGATGGGGAAATACCCTGATCCGAGGGTGTTCGGCGTGGCCGCCTACCTCATTTATCTGGCTTTTACGGGACTTCTCGTCGCGGAATCCATGCGCCATGCCGTGCCACCCACGGACCCGCGTTGAAACTTCTTTGCGCCTGTTGCCTTGCAGAGTCAGGAGGAAGGAAATCGGATACTATCTTCGCACCCAAATTCGCAGGTCGCGATTATGAAAGCGCTCTCCCACCGTATCGTACGGAGCTGTCTGAAAAGCCTCACACTGGGCTTGTTCCTTATGGGTTCCAGCGCATTGGAAGTTGCAGCTTCCGAGGCCCCCAAGGGGGATTTCAACCCGAGTGACTTCATCGTCCACCACATAGCGGATGCCCACGAGATTCATCTCTTTGGCGACGTACACATCCCACTTCCCTGCATCATCTACGTTCCTGAAACAGGCGGCGTCGACTTTTTCATGAGCAGTGCATGTGGCCACGGCGCGGCCCACGAGGGCGCTTCGGGCCTTTGGTACACCATGCACCACGGAGCGTTGTCCGTTCACGACCACAACCCTTCCGGCCACGATCACGGTCATGATGAACATGCCGATCACAATCACGGGGGTCATGGAGGCGTCGATGTGGTAGACCTTTCGATCACGAAGAGCATTTTCGGAATGTTGCTGATGATGGGGTTGGTGGTCGTCCTGTTTGGTTCTGCTGCAAAAGGCTACTCCAAGCGAAAGGGCCAAGCACCCAAGGGACTCCAAAACGTACTCGAGCCCATGGTCATGTTCATCCGTGATGACATTGCCGTACCCAGCATCGGAAAGAACAAGGCGGACCGCTACCTGCCCTTCCTCTTGACGGTGTTCTTCTTCATCTTCTTCAGCAACCTCCTGGGGCTGATTCCTTTCATTGGCGGGTTCAACATCACTGGCACACTGGGCATTACCTTGGTGTTGGCCACCTTGGTGTTCATCATCACCACGGTTTCCGGCAATAGGCACTACTGGGGTCATATCCTCTGGCCATCCGGTGTGCCGCTCCCCATCAAGTTCATTCTCGTTCCGATTGAGATCGCCAGCTTGTTCATCAAGCCGACGGTGCTCATGATTCGTCTCACGGCGAACATTACCGCGGGACACATCATCATTTTGGCTTTCACCTCGCTGATCTTCCTCTTGGGAGCGCAATTCGGCTCAGGTGTAGGCTTGGGTACAGGCGTGTTCTCCACGCTGTTCATGATTTTCATGTACCTGATTGAATTCCTGGTCGCCTTCTTGCAGGCGTATGTATTTACCCTGCTCGCGGCGCTCTACTTCGGTGAGGCCACCCAGGAAGCGCATCATTAAGACAACACAACCAACCCAAATCCATACATCATGGAACTCGCAATGATCCTTTTGGAATCAATGAATGCCGGACTCGCAGGTCTCGGCGCAGGCGTTGCCGCCATCGGAGCCGGTATCGGTGTAGGTCGCATTGGCGGCTCAGCTCTCGAAGCCATGGCCCGCCAGCCTGAAATGAGTGGAGACCTTCGGGCCAACATGATCGTCGCTGCGGCCCTCGTTGAGGGTGTCGCGCTGTTCGCGGTCATCGTTTGTCTGCTGGTTACCTTCAGCTGATCCACAACGCGCCCATCACATGGATGCGTTGTTGACACCCGCTTTCGGGACGGTCGTTTGGGCTTCGGTCTCTTTCCTTTTCGTTCTCTTCTTGCTCAAGAAGATGGCGTGGGGCCCCATCCTTCAAGGTTTGAAGGACCGGGAAGAAGAGATTGCCGGAGCGCTGAATGCCGCCAAGGAGGCCCGTGCTGAAATCCAGAACCTGCAGTCGGACAATGAACGGCTGTTGCAGGAGGCCCGTGCTGAGCGCGATGGCATGATGCGGGACGCCCGTGACATGTCGGACAAGCTCATTGCGGATGCCAAGGGCCAGGCGAAGGAGGAGGGCGAGCGGATGATTGCCCAGGCGAAGCAAGCCATCGATGGTGAGCGTGCTGCTGCTGTCGCTGAACTGAAGGCGGAAGTCGCCAAGCTGAGCCTCGAGATTGCGGAGCAACTCGTGCGGAAAGAGCTAGGTGAAGATGCGGCTCAACAGGAGCTCATCGGCCGTATGATTTCGGACTCCAAACTGAACTGACCCCATGGCTTCGACCGCAGTGGCAAGACGATATGGCAAATCCCTGCTGACCCTTTGTAAGGAGCAGCAGGCGGTGGATGCCGTGGACCGCGATATGCGGGCCCTGTCTGCGGCCGTAAAGCAGAATCGGGAATTGTCGGCCATCCTCGGCAGTCCCGTGGTTCGTCCGGAGAAGAAGGAAGCCATTGTGCGCGCCGTTTTTAACGACGCGCATTCCCTCACGGGGGACTTTTTGGCCATGCTGGCCCGAAAGGGTCGGGCGGGATTGCTCGGCGGAATGGCGGACGCCTTTGTGGGACTGGTCCGTGAAGAGCGGGGCATTGTACTCGCAGAGGTCGTGACAGCATCTCCTTTGGACGATGCCCGGAGGACGGAAATCAATGAACTGATCGGCAAGGTCCACGAGGGAGGCGTGGAATTGTCAGAAAAAGTGGATCCCACACTGATTGGAGGCTTCAAGCTTCGGGTTGGTGACCGGATGATCGACGCCACGGTGTACCAGTCCTTGAGGGCGATGCACCGCAACCTCACCAACAACCCATACGAACCGGCTTACTGAGCGTATTTCAACCTCATGTCCCAGATCAAACCCGCTGAAGTATCTGCCATCCTGCGTGAGCAGTTAGCTGGCAATCAGACCGAAGCCGACCTCCAGGAGGTGGGCACCGTCCTCCAGGTTGGAGACGGAATCGCGCGCATTTACGGACTGTCCAATGTACAGGCCGGTGAGCTCATCGAGTTCGAGAACGGTGTGCGTGGTATCGCATTGAACCTCGAGGAAGACAACGTCGGCGCGGTGTTGCTCGAACCATCGGGCGAGCTGAAGGAAGGATCTTCCGTGAAGCGCCTCAACCGCATTGCTTCTGTCAAGGTTGGCAGGGGAATGTTGGGCCGCGTGGTGAATACCCTTGGAGAGCCCATCGACGGGAAAGGACACATCGAAGGGGACCTCTTTGAGATGCCTTTGGAGCGGAAGGCGCCAGGTGTGATTTACCGTCAGCCGGTGAACGAGCCCCTGCAGACGGGAATCAAGGCTGTGGACTCCATGATTCCGATTGGCCGAGGTCAACGGGAGCTCATTATTGGTGACCGCCAGACCGGTAAGACGACGGTGGCGATTGACACCATCATCAACCAGAAAGAATTCTATGACGCCGGTGAGCCGGTGTTCTGCATTTATGTCGCCATCGGCCAGAAGGGTTCGACAGTGGCGGGTATCGTTCAGACATTGGAAGAGGCCGGCGCCATGGCTTACACCGTGGTGGTTGCGGCAACGGCTGCCGATCCGGCCCCGCTTCAATTCTATGCTCCTTTCACGGGGGCGGCCATTGGCGAGTTTTTCCGTGACACGGGCAACCCCGCATTGGTGGTTTACGATGACCTCTCGAAGCAAGCGGTGGCATACCGTGAGGTTTCCCTCTTGTTGCGCCGTCCTCCGGGCCGCGAGGCATATCCTGGAGACGTATTCTATCTGCACAGCCGTTTGCTTGAGCGCGCGGCCAAGGTGATTGCAGACGACGGCATTGCCAAGGACATGAACGACTTGCCTGAGAGCATTCGCCACATGGTCAAAGGCGGTGGATCTCTGACGGCATTGCCCATCATTGAAACCCAAGCGGGTGACGTGTCGGCGTACATTCCAACCAATGTGATTTCGATCACGGACGGTCAGATTTTCTTGGAGAGCAGCCTGTTCCTTTCAGGTGTTCGCCCTGCAATCAACGTGGGAATTTCCGTGAGCCGAGTGGGAGGATCCGCCCAGATCAAGTCCATGAAGAAGGTGTCCGGTACGCTGAAGCTCGACCAGGCACAGTACCGCGAGCTCGAGGCATTCGCCAAGTTCGGATCCGACTTGGACGACGCCACCAAGGCCGTTCTCGACAAGGGCATGCGCAACGTGGAGATTCTCAAGCAGAACCTCAACTCTCCCATGCCGGTGGAGGAGCAGACCGCCATCATCTACGCAGGAACGAAGAACTTGCTGAAGGATGTGCCGGTGGACAAGGTGAAGGAGTTCGAGACGGCATACCTGGATTACTTGCGCAGCAAGCACGCCGACACGATGACCGCGCTCAAGTCCGGTAAATACACGGACGAGGCACAGAAGGTCATGGCAGACGCCGCATCCGAGGTCAGCAAGCAATTCGCAAGCGCCTGAACGCACTGAACGATGGCTGGAGGTCTAAAGGAGGTACGGAATCGCATCGCATCGGTCGGAAGCACCCGGCAGATCACGCAGGCCATGAAACTGGTTTCTGCGGCGAAACTGCGCCGTGCGCAGGATGCGATTACGCAGATGCGTCCTTATGCTGAAAAGCTGCAGGAGATCCTGGTCAACGTGAGCGGTTCCTTGGACGCTTCCGAGAACCCGTATGCCGTGGAGCGCGAGGCCAATAAGGTCCTCTTGGTGGCGATCACCTCCAACCGCGGACTTTGTGGCCCGTTTAACAACAACATCATCAAGCTGGCCAACCAGCGGTTGAAGGAGTTGCAGGATGCAGAGGTGCACGTGTTGTGCTTGGGTAAGAAGGCCGGTGATGTATTCCGCCGCACCCCCAATTTTACTACGCTGACGTTGGGAGATACGCCCCACGGGATTTTCGACAACCTCGATTTTGCGCACACGTCAGACGTGGCGCAGGTCATCATGGACGCGTTCCGGTCAGGTGAGTACGACCGTGTGGAATTGCTCTACAACCGCTTTGTGAACGCCGCTGCGCAGGACGTGAGGTGCGAGCAGATGCTGCCGATTCAGCAGGGTGCAGATGACACAGAGGGCGGAAGCGCCAAGGAGGTGGATTACATCTTCGAGCCGAGCCGCGAGGAGATCGCGTCGAACATCGTACCAAATACGTTGAAGATTCAGTTGTACAAGGCACTCTTGGACAGCCATGCTTCCGAGCATGGAGCGCGCATGACGGCCATGCACAAGGCGACCGAAAACGCGGGCGAACTGCTTCGCGATTTGAAGTTGAGCTACAACAAGGCCAGACAGGCGGCCATTACCGCAGAAATTCTCGAGATTGTGGGCGGCGCGGAAGCGCTCGAAGGATGACCCCACAAACTTGATTCGGTTCTCTTTACGACAAAGGCTGTTCCTCGCCATGATGGGCGTGGTACTGTTGGCATTCTTGCTGACGGGTGCCGCGACGTTTTTTGGTTTCGCCCAGCTGGACGAGGATTACAATGCGGCGCGCTTGCTGAGAAAGGAGGAGGCCGTTGCCCGCAGTTTGCGTTTTGCCTTGAGAAGTGCGGTGGGAGATACGGTGGAGGCGACTTCGCTCAGTTGGACGGTCATGCCGGGGGTATTTGCGAACCGTATTCTCGAAATCGAGGAGGTACACGGATTGCCCTTGGCCGTTTACAGATTGGACGGCAGCCTTTTCGTGACGTCCTCTGTAGAGCACCCGGCAGTGAGTGGTTTTTCTGTAGACGCGGATACCGAGGTCATGATTGCCATGGCGCAGGGTGCAGGACGTGTGGAGGTGCCCATAGGGGACGGGCAGTATTTGGCGTATTGGTACCAGACAAACCTTGATGAAAGACCAGTGGCGCTGGTGGCTTTGCGCTACTCTTCACGGAGTATCGAGGCGCAGGGAATGCGGGATTTCGTGCGCAGTCTGGGTGGTGTTTTTGGGTTGGTTTTTTTGGTGGCCTTGGCGGTTGCATTTCTGTTGGCACGTTCCATTGCTCGCCCCCTTTCCAGTTTGGGTCAGCTGATGGATCGGATGGATGTATCCAGGGAGGAGGGTTTTGAACCCCTGGAGTATCCGGCACGCGGAAGAGATGAAATTGCAGTGTTGGTCGATCGCTACAACCGAATGGCGGAGAATGCGCGCAAAGCAGCCTTGGCCTTGGCGCGAACGGAAAGAGAAAGCGCATGGCGACAGATGGCCATGCAGGTGGCGCATGAAATCAAGAACCCCTTGACGCCGATGAAGCTGGGCATCCAGCAGTTGGACCGAAGAATGCGGGATCCGAATGTCGACCCTGAAGACGTGAAGGTGCGTTTCGGGGCTTTGTCAAAGGTGTTGCAAGGCCAAATAGACCTCTTGAGCCGCATTGCAGACGAGTTCAGTACGTTGGCCCGATTGCCACAAGGCGAATTGAAGTCGGTTTCTCTCCGTGATGTTTTGGAACAAGTGGTCGAGTTGCACGCGATACCGGAAGTGGGCCCCAAGTTGATCATGGAAGGCGACCTCACCGTGCAGGCTGATGCCGACCAGTTGGTGCGCCTTTTTCAGAACCTGGTCATCAATGCTCAGCAGGCGATTGAACAGTCAATGGGGGAGGTCGTGATTGAGGTGGATGTGGCCGGAAGCCGTGTATTGGTAAGGGATACAGGACCAGGCATGGACGCCGAAGTGCTGGCCCGAATATTCGAGCCGAGATTCACGACAAGGGGCGGTGGTTCCGGACTGGGCCTGGCCATAGTCAAGGCGATATCGGACCGTCATGGGATGCGTGTGGAATGCGAATCGGGCCCGGGAAAGGGCACCTTGTTCACGGTATCCATACCCCTTTGACCAACGTTATCAACAGTGCAGTGAGGAATTATCGGTGATATCCTACATGGCGGGGTTGGCACACTTTGTCGTGCTTTGTGAATGGTGAAGATTTCCCAAAAACCATCAAACAACATCAAATCCAATCAAATGAGGAACCAACTCCTGTTTCTGTTGGCCTCGTTCGCCTTGGGTATGTCTGCTGCTATGGCGCAGAGCGTATCCGGTAAGGTGACCGACGGCTCCAACGGTGAAGGCCTGCCCGGTGTGGCGGTCGTTGTTGAAGGATCGAATACGGGCGTTATGTCCGACATGGACGGCGTGTACCGCATCAATGCGGCAACCGGTGACGTCCTGACCTTCAGTTTCGTCGGTTACAACACGGTCCGGAAGGAAGTGACAGGTGCCGCCATGGATGTGTCCATGGAAAGCGGTGTCGCTCTAGACGAAGTTGTCGTGACCGCACTCGGTGTAAGTCGTGAGAAGAAAGCCCTGGGCTACTCCGTTCAGGAGCTCGGCAACGACGCCTTTACGGACGCCAAGACCGAAAACGTGGTGCGATCGCTAACCGGTAAGATTGCCGGTGTGCAAGTCACATCAGGAACCGCCATCGGTTCCTCATCGAAGGTTTTGCTCCGCGGTGCCAGCTCCATTACCGGTGACAACCAACCGCTTTTCGTGGTGGATGGTGTCCCAATGGACAACGCCGACTACTCCAGCGGCAACACCCAGCGTTCTGTAGGCGGCTATGACTACGGTAACGCGATTCAGGATTTGAACCCGGACGACATCGAGTCGGTTTCCGTCCTGAAGGGACCTGCGGCAGCGGCGCTCTATGGTGCCCGTGCTTCCAATGGTGCCATCGTCATTACCACCAAGTCCGGAAAGGGATACCAGTCCAGCGGCAAGCGCGGTATCGGTATCAGCGTGAATAGTGGCGTGGCTTTCAACAACGTATACGTTTTGCCCGACTACCAGAACAGCTATGGTGGTGGTGCCGGTCAGGCGTGGATTGATACCATTGACGGCAACTTCATCCCCGACTACGGTTACGACGGAAGCTGGGGCCCGAAGCTGGATGGCACGCTTGTGCGCCACTGGGACAGCTGGTACGATTACGCAGGCGATGCTGATTTCGGCACGACCCGTCCTTGGTCTCCAACGGACAGCGATGTGGACCAATACTTCCAAACGGGTGTGACCCTCACCAACAACGTGAGCGTAAGCGGAGCTACCGATGAGAGCGCATTCCGTTTGAGCTATACCAACCACGACCAGACGGGTGTTTACGAGAACAGTTCGCTGGATCGGAACACGCTCAGCTTCTCTGGAAGCCAGCAGATAAGCGATGACCTGGAGGCCAGCGTCTCGATGAATTACGTACAGGCCAAGGGTATGGGCCGTCCCCAGACCGGCTATGGCCAGTCCATCATGTCGCAGTTCACCCAATGGGGACAGCGCCAGCTCAGCATGGACCGCCTTCGGAACTACAAGAACCCGGACGGCAGCCACCGGACCTGGAACCGCAACAGCGTGACCGACCCAAGCCCGCACTACTGGGACAACCCGTTCTGGGAGCGTTACGAGAACGTGCAGAACGACCAGCGTGACCGCGTCTTTGGAAACGTCACGATGAAGTACAAGATCAATGATGTGTTCAGCCTGATGGGCCGTGCACTGAGCGATTTCTACATCGACCGTCGTGAGGAGCGCGTGGCCGTGGGCGGCGTGAATGAGAGCTCGTACAGTGAGACGACGCGCCAGCTGCAGGAGACCAACCTCGACGCCTACTTGAACTTTACCGATGACTTGAGTGACGACCTCAACCTGACGGGTTTCGTGGGAGTCAACCAGCGCATCCGCAATTACAAGAGGCTGAACGCCTACACCCTCGGAGGTTTGAACACTCCTGGCCTGTACACCGTCAACAACGGTGCCGACGGATATGAGGTGGGAGACTTCACCAGCAGCAAGACGGTGAACTCCGTGCTCGCCAGTGCCAGCTTCGGCTACCAGCGCAAGTACTACGTGGACTTCACGGGCCGCAACGACTGGAGCTCCACGCTGCCCGCTGAGAACAACAGCTACTTCTACCCGTCCGCTACGGCGAGCTACATCCTCAGCGAGGACCTCGACGTGGACGCCATCAGCTTTGCCAAGGTCCGCCTCGGCTGGGCCCAGGTGGGTAACGACACGGATCCGTACCGCACGGCCACGACCTACGCGGTCAACTCCAACTTCGGCAACAGCGGTTCGGCTACCGTACCTAACGCCCAGAACAACCCGAACCTGCGTCCGGAGAAGACCAGCAGTTGGGAGGCAGGCCTCGAGTTGAACCTGTTCCTCGACAAAGTCCGCTTTGACTTTACCTACTACAGCAGCACCACCGAGGACCTGATCTTCAACGTGCCTGTTTCCGCATCAAGCGGCTACAGCAGCGCTGTGTTGAACGCGGGTAAGACCAGCAACAAGGGTATCGAACTCAGCCTGGCTGCGACCTTGGCTGAGACGGACGATCTGCGCTGGGATATCGGTGCCAACTTCGCCAAGAACCGGAACGAGTTGCTCGAGTTGGCGGAAGGCATCGAGAACATCCGTTACACGAGCCTCTTTGGTGTGACCCTCGAGGCGCGTCCCGGTCAGCCGTTGGGCACCTTCTACGGGTTCGACTTCCAGTACGACGATGCTGGAAACAAGCTGGTGGACGACGATGGATATTACCTCCGTTCAGAGACGGTCCAGCCTTTGGGTACCATCCTCCCGAACTTCACGGGCGGTGTTTACACCACCTTGGACTACAAGAACCTCAGCTTCTACGCGTTGGTGGACTTCCAGGATGGCGGCTCGCTGCACAGCTACTCCAACCAGTGGGGTAAGTACTCCGGCACCCTCGACGGCACGGTGTTCGACGCCGATGGCAACGACATGCGTGACCCGGGATATGCAGGAGTCGTAGTAGAGGGGGTGAACGCCAGCACCGGAGCGGCCAACACCGCGGCCATCAACCCCCAGGCCCACTTCTTCTACAACCAGGGATATGTCATCCACGCGGCAGACCAATACGACGCCAGCTTCGTGAAGCTTCGTGAGATGCGTCTGGACTACAGCTTGCCCGGGGACATGGTGGACGGCACGCCGTTCAGCAACGTCAGCCTCGGCATTTTCGGTCGGAACCTCGCGATCCTGCACAAGAATGTACCCAACATCGACCCGGAGGTGGCCACTTCGGCCTCCAACATTCAGGGCTTCGAGGGGGGTCAGCTTCCTGCCGAGCGCACGATTGGCGTGAACCTCAAGTTCAGCCTCTGATTCCCATCAATCTGGAAATAACTAGGACATGAACAAGAATATTTTCTTCCTCGCCGCCCTCTCCGTCGCGGTCGCCTTCACAGGTTGTACCAAGGATTTTGAGGACATCAACACCAACCCGAACGAGCCGGCATCGGTTTCTCCGGGCTTCCTCCTGACCTCTGCGCAGAAGGGCATCATGGATCGGATGTACGACTCCTTCTGGGGTAGCCGCCGTGGCATGCAGCTCGCGCAGCACTGGTCGTCCAACCAGTACTCCAATGAGAGCCGTTACCAGTTCCGTACGGAGGTGACCAACAGCAGTTGGGCCGGATTCTACTCCGGGCCGTTGCAGGACCTCCAGCAGATCGTTGACTTGAATTCGGACGATCCCGAGGGTATGGCTGGATTCGGTTCCAATGGGAATCAGATAGCTGTGGCCAAGTTGATGCAGGCTTGGACCTTCCAGATGCTGACGGACGCCTTCGGTCCGATTCCGATGAGTCAAGCGTTGCAGGGAGTGGACAACACCACGCCCGCATATGACAGCCAAGCTGCGGTATATGCCGGTATTCTGGGCTTGATCGATGACGCCCTCGCCTCCATGGACAGTGGAAACGGCCCCCAAGGCGACCAGGTATACGGCGGTGATATGGCTGGATGGGAGAAGTTCGCCAACACCTTGAAGCTGCGTGTGGCCATGCGCATGTCCGACGTGGACGCGAGTGGTGCCAAGGCTGCGGGTGAAGCTGCGTTGTCCGGCGCAATGATCATTGCCGCAAATGAGGACAATGCCGAATTCCCCTACATCGATGCTGCGCCGAACAACAACCCGGTCAACGAGGATTTCAAGACGCGCAATGACTTCGCGGCCTCGAACACCATGGTGGACTGGATGACGGGACTGAACGACCCACGCATGGGTGTGTTCTTCAGCCCGAATACGGACGGCAACTACGTGGGTGAGGTGTACGGTTTGGATGAGGCCAATGCGGCCTTGACTCCCAACGACGCTGTATCCCAGCGCGGTGCCGCGGTGCTTGCGGGCAACTTCCCCGGCGTCTTCTTCGATGCGGCTCAGACGCATTTCTTGTGCGCCGAGGCTGCTGAGCGGGGATGGTCAGGTACGCCGCTTGACGCCGAGGGTCACTACAACGCGGCTGTGACGCTCAGCATGCAGTGGTGGGGATTGACCGATGCTGACGCCATCAATGCTTACCTCGGTCAGGCAGATGTGGCATACAGCACAGCGCCTGGTGATTGGAAGCAGAAGATTGGTGCCCAGAAGTGGGCCGCACTCCACATGCAGGGCCATGAGGCTTGGGCAGAAGTGCGCCGTTTGGACGCGCCTGCGCTGAACGCGTGTGCCGATGGACATCTGGGTGGCGATGGCAGTGTGCCCAGCCGTTTCCAATACCCACTGGATGAGCAGACGCTCAACAGCAGCGGCTATGCTTCAGGTGTTAGTGGCCTTGGTAGTTCGGACGCCCTCGAGACCAAGCTTTGGTGGGACGTGAACTGAGGTTCACCTGCGATTCACAACATTCAGGAAAGGCCTGCCCGCAAGGGTGGGCCTTTTCATTGCCGGCAACACGACCCGTTTGTGGGAGTGATCAATGCGCGATGGCGCGTGTCTCAGCAGCGAACCATACGGGCCGGGAAGGGGCCGCGTCGTTCACAAAGGGTGCCACCTGCATGGCGAGCAGCCCAGGACCCTCCTGCACGCCCTCAGGGACACATAGGAGCTCTGAAATCGTGGCGTTGACCCGTGGTCCCGTTGCGGGGCCGAAGAAGGCATTGTGGGCCCTCAATGCCCCGCCATCGATTTCCTTGTCGACGCTGGGCAAATCCAGAAGCAGGTGTTCCACCCCCAGGTGGCTCAGGTATTCAGCCAATCCTTCCTGCAGATAAGGAGGATTGGTGTCACTCCAGTTGCGCAGGACATCTCCAGTAGTGCAGCGCAAGACCACAGCCAATGGCCTGAGGGTTTTCAAAGCGGGTTCATGTGCTTTTAGGGTGTCCATGGGAACGACCCAGTCCTCACCTTGGTTTTCCGGAAAGCTGTGGATGAGAAAAGCGGGCAGGATGAAGGGAAGCGTGCCCGACCTCGCGCGTGCATCTATGGGTTGAAATGCGTCGTGGATGTGCTCACGGGTTTCCGTGTGCGTGCCGTGTGCATGCGGATTGAAGGTGATGTCGCGAAAGTTGACCGCTCCACCCTCTGCTACAGAGCCAACCCAGTTATCTGATCTGACGGGCTCTGCTGTGGCGGGGCCTTTGTACCAAGCCCTGGGCAGTCCGTTGATGGGATTGATGGGAACGCTGAGGTCCACGGGAGGCCCCTTTGCTGACCACAGATGTTGTTGGTGTTCCAGTTCAATGCGCAGGGTCATGGCGCTCAAGTTGGTGTGTCCTGCGCACGGATGCAAAAGAAAAGCCCTGCCGGTGAGGGCAGGGCTTTCCAAATGGGATTGGGCTTCCGATTACTGGAAGAGGTATCCGAGGCGGAGCTGGGCTTGGAACTGGGTTCCGAGTCCACCACCCTGCTGACTACCAGTCCAGAAAGGACGGTCGTTGATGTTGGCGGGGTGCTGACCACTGTAGGCGTGACCGGCGAGGTCCACACTGCCCTGAATGGGGGCGGGCATCTCGGTGAGGTCGCTGGGGTCCACCGCATTCGCGGTGCCCCAGAAGAGGTTGTAGGCCACGTTGTCGGTAGCGGAGATCTCCATGTCATTGACCTTGGAGCTCATGAATCCGAGGCCGGCCTCAGCACCGATGTACAGGTAGTCGGTGAGGTAGGCGTCGAAACCGGTCACGAGACCGATCTTGAACATGCTGGCGCTTTGGCTCAAGGTCTGCGTCCAAACGATGTACTGATCCTGGTCGCCGACCTGGTTCTCATCGTCAGCACTCCAGAACTCCTGCTCCATGGATGAGCTGGACACTCCGTATCCGATCTCAAAACCGATGTAGGGGCTCAGGTTGTCACCACCGGCGTCGAAATGCTTCTCGTAACCGGGAGCAATCATGAAGGTGGAGGTGCTGTAGGTATCGTACAGGTCCGGGCTGGGGATCTCGTCGTCACCGGAGGTCACGTAAGCACCAGCAATAGCGGGAATTCCTCCCTCAACGACGGTTCCGTCAGGCATGATGCTGAAGTAGGGCTCCGGACGGCCAACACCGTTGAAGTCAAACTCGCGGAAGCCAATGGACTTCTCGTTGGAGCTATTGAAGGTCAAGCTCAAACGGAAGGCGGACTCTTCGTCCGTGAAATTCCGGTACTTGATGGTGGTTCCATCAACAGGAGAGTTACCGAGCGGCGTGAATTGCAGTTCGATGTTGTGTTCGCCCCCGAATTGCTTCTGGGCGGTGGCCGTAGTGGCAAACAAGGCAACCAGTGCCAAGGCGGTCAGGATGTGCTTCATCTTGAGGTTTCAAAAAGTTTCCGGGCGCAAGAAAGGGAATTCGGGGCAAGGTCCGGAACATATCCACGCTTTTTCCACAACGCAATGCGGTGAGTAGCTCGAAATCAATAGAATAATGCACCGGGAAAATGAGCAGAAATGCCGGTCGTATTTGGAATTTTGCAGCATGATGGACCCATTGCACCCTCTTTTGCGCAAGGCTTATGACCCCAGCCGGTTTGCTGTAATGGGTCAGGAAATACTGCAGGACCTTACGGATTACTTGAAGAAAGCCCAGGGCAGGAAGGCGGATCGGTCCATGCCTTGGGTTTTGCCGGAAGAAGAGAAATCCCATTGGGAGCAACGGTTGTTGCGCAGTGAGGGGCTTCCAGCCCTGCTTCGGGAGGTGGTAGCCAGGTCCAACGGGCTGCAGGATCCGCGATATATGGGACACCAAGTCGCCGTGCCGTTTCCCGATGGCGCCCTTGTGGGCATGGTGACGGACTTGCTGAACAACGGCGGGGCCATCTACGAGATGGGACCCACCAATTCTGCGATGGAGGAGGTCCTGATGGAAAGGGTGGGGGGCATGATGGGCTTGCAGGAGGGGTGTGGTGGCATCATGTGTCATGGGGGTACCCTGGCGAACCTGGTGGCCTTATTGGCTGCGCGAAGAGCGGCCTATGGAAAGGAACAGGATGCCTGGGTCCATGGCGATGATGGACGGGGAGCCGTGTTGGTTTCTGACCAGGCCCATTACTGTGTGGATCGCGCAGTGCGGATGATGGGCTGGGGAGCTGAGGGCGTGGGGTTGGTTGCGACCGATGAACGGCACAGGATGACGCCGGAAGGAATGGAGCTTGCCCTTTCCGCCATGCGGGAGAAAGGCCGCCGGGTGGTGGCCATTGTAGGCAGCGCTTGTACCACGAGTTCCGGGGCTTTTGATGATTTGGTGACCACTGCGGATTTTGCAGAGGCGCACGGAATCTGGTTTCATGTCGATGGAGCGCACGGGGTGCCGGCGGCATTCAGTGATCGACATCGGCACCTTGTGCAAGGGTTGGACCGCGCCGACAGCATTGCCATGGACTTTCATAAAATCATGGGGGTGCCCGCGCTTTGCACGGGTTTGTTCTACCAACGCAAGGAGGACAGTTTTCTCCCCTTTACGCAGGCGGCAGAATATCTGTGGAGCGATGCCGAGGATCCAGAGTGGTGGAATTTCGGCAAGCGCACTTTTGAGTGTACCAAGCGGATGCTGTCCACGCGGGTAGCCGCCGTCTTGGAGGAGTACGGTCCCGAAATTTGGGGCGCCCTTGTGGACCGTTTGTTCGCCTTGGGAACGGCTTTGGCAGCGTCAGTCAATGCCCGTTCGTCGAAAGGGTGGGAGCTTGCCATGGCCCCCCAGGCCAACATTGTCTGTTTCCGGTATTTGCCCATCCAGCGCACGTGGGGCACGGTGGAAGAGGAGAACGCCTTCACTGCCATGCTCAGGCAACGGCACTTGGAGGAAGGAGCGCATTACGTCGTTCAAACCCGATTTGGGGGCCGGGTCTGGTTGCGGTGCACCCTGATGAACCCCTTGACGGAAGTTTCCGACTTGGAAGCGATGCTGGACGGCTTTGAGGCCTTGGCCCCGTCGGTTTAGCTTTTAGGGCTGCACGTAGATTCCGTGGGGGGTATCCAATCCGTCCTCCTTTCCGAAGACCCGGACGACCGTATCGGTGATCGGGTCGATTTGGATGAGGTAGTGGCTGCTGAATGACTCAACGAACACCGAGCTTCCGTCAACGGGAACACCGATGCTGTGCGCATTGGAGAAGTCGTCAGGAAAACCATCACCGGCAGAGAAGCGCCGAATGAAAAGAGGAGAAATGGGGTCGCTGATGTCCCAGACGGAGAGGTGCCCTGGTGTGGGATCTCCCGCGAGGAATTGAGCCACGTTCCCTTCGGCGATGTAAAGCTTGTCACCGGCGATTCCGCAGTCTGAAACACCTTCAAGAATGTCCTCGTCGCCCAAAACAGGCTGTCCGGAACGCAGGGACAGATCGCCCATCCAGATGCCTTGTTGGCTCGTTCCATCGCCTTGGCCCATCTCCTGGGTGACGGTGACATAGAAGCGCTGGTCGTCGATCCACCGCACGGTGTGCTGGTAAGCCCCCGAGCGGGCGCTGTCTGCCATGTGGATGGCGAATGCATAGGAGGGGGCACCCGACAGGCTGTCCAGTTTCCAGATGCCCACGGTGTGGTGGTCGAACCAATATTGCGGTGTAGCGGCGTACGATCCCGAGGGGTTGGGGTAGAGTCCATGGGGAGCATACAGGCTGGGGTGTTTCTGGGGCTCGCCTGCAAAGTCGGCGCGTTCGGTGTCAAAGACGCGAACGCGGTCGTTTTGCATCTCGCTGAACAGCAGGAAGCGCCCATCTTCTGTGATGCGGCTACCATGGCCTTCTTGGCGGATGCCGGGCGCACCAGGGTGGCAGGAAGCGCCATTGGATTCGTTGCCGCGGGTTCCGGCGGGCACCAGGTTGCGCGTATCCACCACTTCGGGATGGGCCGTTCCATTCTGCCAATGCAGGTCGATGGTGACAAGGCGCAAGTCAAGGTCCTTGTTGCCGCCCAGGGTGCAGTAGACCGTTTCGCGGTCGAGGCTCAATGCCGTGTGCATTCCTTGACCCACGACCGGCCCTCCGCGCATCGAGGAGAACGGGTGTACCTCCAAGGACCCGGTTTCGGGATGGACGATGAACAGGGCGCTCCCATTGGCTCCGGCTTTGGCATCCGGATTGATGTTCATGCTGGTCAGCACGGACCGCGGAGCCGGTTCATCGAGACTGGGGTCTAGCGGGGGGTGGGTCACCTTCGGTGCTGAATCTTGACATGCGGCAAGGGTGAACCCTGCGATGAGTACGAGGAGGGATGAGCGAAGATGTTGGGACATCATGAGGAAACGGTGGAGAGCAGTTGGGCGAGCTTTTGGGTGTCTGTGTCGCCGAGTGGATGCAACGGCAGTCGAGGAACACCGCAAGGCTTGTCGAGAAGGGCCAATCCGGCTTTTACTGTTGCCGGCAATCCCCCGGACAATATGAAGGAAAGCACCGGAAGCTGTCGAAGGAAGAGGGTTCGGGCTGCTGCGAAATCGTTAGCCTCCACAGCCTCCCACAAGGCGGCTACCTCGTTTCCGATGAGGTTGGGTGCGGCGGTGCACCACCCTTGAGCGCCTGCAGCGAATGCCTCGAGTGCCAGGGGATTGCAGCCATTGAAGAAAGGGAGCGCCCCTTTGGACAACAGGTGGAGGGAATGCATACGCTGAATGTCCCCACTGCTCTCCTTGACCATGGTCACATGCTCTATGTCGCGCACCATCCGCCACAGAAGTTCCGGCGACATATCCACTCCGGCGGTGGCGGGATTGTTGTACGCCATGATGGGGATGCTGATCGCATCGGAAATCGCCTGATAGTGTCGGAAAATCTCATCGTCATTGAGCTTCCAGTATGATATGGGAAGGACCATGACCGCGTCGGCGCCAAGGTCTTGAGCCGTCCGGCACATGGATACGGTATCGGCTGTGGTCAGTGCGGATGCGCCCACAATGACAGGCACCCGACTTCGGGTGGCCTCGATGGTTGTGCGGGCGACGGAAGTCCATTCTTCCCGGCTCAAATAGGCGCTCTCCCCAGTGCTTCCGAGAGGCGCAATGCCTTGGATTTTCTGGTCGATGAGGTGGTCGACCAGGCCGCTCAAAGTGCCGAGGTCAGGTGCCCCCTTGACGTCGAAAGGGGTGATGAGATAACCGATGATGCCGCGCAAGGAATTGGAGTTGGGATGCGAATCAATGTACTGCATCCCCACGATTGCGGGTTACTCTACCGTGACGCTTTTGGCGAGGTTCCGGGGCTGGTCCACATTGCGCCCGAGTTTTACTGCAATGTGGTAGCTCAGCAACTGGAAGGGAATGGTACTAAGAAGGGGAACGAATGCGTCATCGGCTCGATGGATTTCAATGACTTCATCTGCCAACGCTTTGGCTTCCGTGTCACCCGCCGTCACGACGGCGATGACCCGCCCCCCGCGCGCTTTGACCTCTTGAATGTTGGAGATCACCTTGTCGTAGTGCGCGTCCTTCGTTGCGACGAAGAAGACAGGCATGTTCTCGTCAATGAGGGCAATGGGGCCGTGCTTCATCTCTGCCGCGGGGTAGCCTTCCGCGTGGATGTAGCTGATTTCCTTCAGTTTGAGGGCTCCTTCTAGGGCGATTGGGAAGTTGTAGCCGCGGCCCAGGAACAAGGCGTTCGGAGCGTTCATGAAGACCTCGGCAATGCTTTCAATCTGAGGCTCCAGCTTCATCAAGGCTTCCGCTTTTTCGGGAATGCCGTTGAGGTCGACCATCAGGCGATTGAACCGCTGTTCGTCCATTTTGCCTCTGAGGCGACCGACGCGAATGGCGACGAGGGCCAAAACGGCGAGTTGCGCCGTAAATGCCTTGGTGGAGGCGACGCCGATTTCGGGTCCCGCGTGGGTGTAGGCACCGCTGTGGGACTCCCGGGAAATGCTGGACCCCACAACGTTGCAAATCCCAAAGACATGGGCGCCGCGTTCCTTGGCCATTCGAATGGCGGCCAAAGTATCTGCCGTTTCTCCGCTTTGGCTGATGGCAATCAGGATGTCACCTTCGCCAATGACGGGATTTCTGTAACGGAATTCGGAGGCGTATTCGACTTCTACCGGGATGCGGGCGAAATCCTCGAACATGTACTCCGCGATGAGCCCGGCATGCCAACTCGTGCCACAAGCCACAATGATGAGGCGCTGGGCCTGTGTCCACATTTCTTGGTGGTCATCAATGCCCGCCATCCGTATGGAGCCGTGTCCCAAACGCAGCCTTCCGCGCAAACAGTCGGCAATGGAACGGGGCTGCTCGTGGATTTCCTTGAGCATGAAATGCTCGTAGCCCCCTTTTTCGATGGACTCCATCGCCATCTCCAGCTCCGTGATGACGGGAGTGACTTTGTGGTTCTTGATGGTCCTGATCTTCAGTCCTGACGACAGGGAAACGCGAGCGACTTCCTCGTCTTCCAAGTAGACCACATTTTTGGTGTACTCGATGATGGGAGTGGCGTCTGATGCGATGTAGAATTCACCTTCTCCGATGCCAATGACCAAGGGGCTTGATTTCCTGGCCAGCACCAATTCTTCGGGACGCTTGATGTCTACTACGGCGATGGCGTATGCACCGATGACCTCGTTCAATGCCACGCGAGTGGCCTCGAAGAGGTCGAGGTCTTCACTGCTTTTGAGGATTTCCTCAATGAGGTGCACCAGTACTTCTGTGTCGGTATCGCTGTAGAAGGTGTGACCGCGTGAGGTCAACATTTCCTTCAGGGAATGGTAATTCTCAATAATGCCGTTGTGGATCAGGGCGAGTTGTCCGTCCCCGCTGAGGTGGGGGTGTGCGTTGACATCGTTGGGCACGCCATGGGTGGCCCATCGGGTGTGCCCTATTCCGAGGCAACCAGAGGGGGTATGACCCGCCATGTGCTCGAGCAGGTCGTCAACCTTGCCTTTCCTGCGGTGATGTTCCAGTTTTCCATCCTCATTGAGGACGGCAATTCCTGCACTGTCATATCCTCGGTACTCCAGTCTTTTCAGTCCTTTGATGAGAAGGGGAAAAGCCTTTTGTTCACCCAGGTACCCTACAATGCCACACATGAATCAAAAATAAGGCCATTTGTCTTGATTACCTGATCATTGGGACCACGTGACGACAAAATGGGCGGGGTTGGATGAAAATGGAGTGTTGAAGATCACCTGTTCCAATGCTACGGATGAAAGTTCGGAGTACAGATAGACGAAAGGCCTCGTTTCTTCTCCATTCAAGCGCCGTTGGGCGTAAACGGGAAAGTTCAATACATAGGCGTCTCGATCGACGTTGAAGCTGCCGTCGTATGCTACGCCAGGAGACGTCGCTTCGGGCGCCAGTTCAATACCGCCATCCTCGCGTTTCAAGAAAGCGGTCAGGAACGTGGAACGGCTCAACTTTGTCGGAACATTTTCGACGGGGAGAATGACCTCAGCACGGTTGATGACCGCCCCATCCGGGGCGTCCAAACTGTCTAAGCCGCTGAGGTCAATGCGGATGTAGGAACCTGCGGTGCCCTTCAGAATGGCCTGTTCCGTTCCTTCTACTGGAAGGCTGTCATTGAGGGGTGAATAAGGGGCGGGCCAAACGTGTTCAAAGTGGGTAACACGGGCGGCGTTGCTGTTCATGACCAGATCATAGGTGGTCGTGTCATTGTCATTGTGGTAGTGGATGCGGAGATAGGATACACCGGCATTGGGTTCCAGACTCACGACGCCCCCTCCGCCGGACTCCGATTGAACAGAGAGACCCTTGAACCACTTGCGCCATTCCGCATTGGAAGAAAAAACGGTGGTGTCCGCATCCAAAATGGCCTGTCCAAATGTGGGCTGTAGCACAGTCCTTACTTGAGCTGACAGGGTGTCGTCTCCCACGTAAAGAGGAAGGGAGGGATGCATCTGTACGGGTTGACGACTCGGGTCTACGAGATTGATCCCTGTCGTAGAAATCCGATCTGCAGCGTAATAACTGCTGTCAATGGACAGCGTATCGACGAGTTGTTCAACCCTGAGTTGCTGGTCAAACATCAGTCCATAGGAAGGGCCATTGTGCCGGAGCACCAACAACACACTGTCGCAAATGGCATTTTCACCGAAATCAATGGAGGCTTGGGAAAGTCGGAATTCTGAAGAGAACCATGCTTTGCTCAAGCCGCTGACGGGGTCGATGGTATTGCCCAAGAGCAAACGACTTCTCTCGTCTGTGCGCAACGAGTCCACGGGAACCATGGCGACAGCAAATGCCAGGGTGTCTGTTTTCAGCGCAAGAAGTTCTTCTTCGGGCTGCAGTGCCAGCCCTATGTTGCCTTCGGGCTTGCGACAAGACGGTAGCCAAAGCAATAAAGAGAGGAAACACAATGGAATGGCCAGCTTGCGATTCCGCATACCAATGTTGGGCATATTGCGTGCGAAGGTCGTTTAGAAAAAGGGTAATAAAAGGCCGTCGAGGACCGTCCTCCCCGTCCGGGTCGGTCCTGTCTATGGATACGATGGTCCGTATCGGTAATTATTCCTCAACGGCCACCCCCTTTCCCTCCAGGATGGTGTCGTAGAAGGTGGCTACATCAGCAGCGCCAAAATCAGGGTCCACGTAACCCATGGTTGGAATTTCGAGGCCTTCGAACTGCTGGGCTGTGTCGGGGGTGAGTATTTCAGAACCCGCAATGACCGCATCGGAGTGCGCCATTGCAATGGAGTTGAGGGCATCGAATGTGGGAAGCTCGATGGTTGAAGTGAACTGCGTATCAATGCCGTCGAAAGCGATTTTCTCGTGCAGGCTTCCGTTCAAGGTTCCCGTGAAGCCTTCATCGTAGAGGCTTGTAACAATTTTGGTTTGCGCAAAATGTGCATCGTCCTTGAACATTGTCTTCGCGTAAAGCGGGACGAGAGAAGCCATCCAACCATGACAATGGATGATGTCGGGAGCCCAGCTGAGTTTGCGCACCGTTTCCAGTACGCCGCGGGCAAAGAAAATTGCACGCTCGTCGTTGTCTGCAACGAGTTTTTCCTTGGCGTCGTACCAGGTGACTTTCTTTTTGAAATAGTGCTCGTTGTCAATGAAGTAAACCTGCATCCGTGCGGTAGGAATGGAGGCTACTTTGATGATGAGCGGGTGATCCGTATCGTTGATGTTGAGGTTCATCCCGCTAAGTCGGATGACCTCATGAAGCTGGTGCCGGCGCTCGTTGATGACACCAAACCGGGGCATGAAAACCCGGATTTCTCGTCCGCGCTCGTGAATTCCTTGTGGAATTTGCCGACTCGCCTTGCTGATGGAGCTATTCGGAAGAAAGGGTTGGATTGCTTGACTGACGTAAAGTATGCGGGTCTTGCTCATGAATCAGTATTCCGGAATGTGTGACAGGCTTTCATCTCAAATATACGCCAGAAATGCCGGAAATTCAAGTGATTCCGCTACTTTGGGGGGCTTGAATTCGTATCTGTTGACACACATTAACGGCGTGATTGATACAAAGGAGATACTGCAGATCCCAAAGGGATGGAGGGGTCAATGACTTCCGTGACGGGTGCTTGGCAGGGATTTCATGCTTGGCGGGAAGCAAGGAGGGTCTCGGGACTGGAAAGGCCGGTGCATTTCATTCCCACCATGGGCGCCCTTCACGAAGGACATGCGGCATTGATTCGAGCGGCAAGGACTGAGACCTCTGCCGAGATTGTGGTTTCAGTGTATGTGAACCCTACTCAATTCAATGATGCTGTCGATTTTGAGTCTTATCCCAAGACCGAAGCTGCGGATGTGGAGTTGGCGATGAATGCAGGCGCGGACGTGGTGGTGTTTCCGAAACCAGAGGAATTGTACCCAGGCGGAATCCCAGATCGCGCGCCTGAAACGGACTATGGTGCGTTGACGCGGCTTTGGGAAGCCGAACACAGGCAAGGCCATTTCGATGGGGTAGTGGCGGTGGTGCGGGAGCTGTTCAGGGAAACCCAGCCGCACCGAGCATTTTTCGGGGAAAAGGACTGGCAGCAATTGGCGGTCATTCAAAGGTTGGCTGCGCTGGAATTCCCGGGCTTACAGGTGGTGCCCGTGGGGACGGTGCGGGAATCAGGGGGGCTGGCCATGAGCTCTCGCAATGCCAGGCTGTCAGCATCGGGTGTTGAACGCGCTCAAGCGCTGTACAGAGGACTTGCTCAAATTGCGCGGCAAGAGGGTGCGGCAGAGGTTGTGAATGCGGTGAGGGCGCACTGGGTTGCAGGTGGCATCGAGGTGGAATATCTCGCAGTTGTAGATGCGGAGGATTTGACGGAACCCAGAATGAAACATCGCCCCGGAAGGGTCATTGTCGCCGCTTGGGTTGAGGGGGTGAGATTGATCGACAACCTTCCATTGCCCCCCTTGACACAATGACTGTGCACTTCCACCGGATTTGGGCGAACTTCGTCTCAAATTTGAAGGCATGACCCCAGGTCCCACACAAATCATTTTGATCGTTCTGGTCATCCTGTTGCTCTTCGGTGGCCGCAAGATTCCCGAGCTGATGCGCGGTCTCGGTAGGGGTGTAAAGGAGTTTAAGGACGCGACCCAGGACGACGGCAAGGCCGGCGATGAGGGGGATAAGGCTTGATGCCGTCTTCTTGAAACCAGGCGTTTTTGCTGCGGTGATCGCGGCCCTGTCTCCCGGTTGGGTTTTCGGTCAAACCGATTCAATTCCGATTTTCCCCGCGCCTGCGGACACCTCCAGCATAGAGGCTTCGGTGGCGCCGCTGGATTCTCTGTGGTGGGCCTGGTGTTCGGAAGCGTATTGCATCAGCACGGACAGTGCGGTGTGGTATGCCGGAACCTCAAGTCATGAAATTGGACGGTCTCTGGACACGGCATTCATCGTGAGGAGCCTGGCGGACCTCGATCAGCGTTCGGAGTTGGACTTGGTCGCCCATAGCGCAGTCGTCGATCGGGTGTCATTCATGTTGCGGCGTCGGCCCATTTTCCTGGGTAGGATGATGGGCAGGACGGGCCGGTACTTTCCGATGTTCGAGGAAGCGTTGGATCGACATGAACTGCCCTTTGAGTTGAAGTACTTACCGGTGTTGGAAAGCGGATTGAACCCTTTGGCCCGCAGTGGTGCCGGGGCCACGGGGTTGTGGCAGTTCATGTACGGAACGGCGCGCCATCAGGGGCTAGAAATCAACGGTTGGGTGGATGAAAGAAGGGACCCATTGGCTTCAACGGAGGCGGCTTGTCGATTTCTCAAAAGGCTTCATCAGATGTACGATGGGGATTGGCATCTGGCATTGGCGGCCTACAACGCAGGGCCCGGCAACGTAAACAAAGCCATACGGCGCGCGGGTTCCCGGGATTTCTGGAGGGTGCGTCGGTTTTTGCCGCGCGAAACGGCCAAGTATGTTCCTTCTTTGATTGCGTTGGTATACCTGTTTAACCATCCGGTAGAGTCGGGCTTGGTGCCCAGCGAACCCCTGGCTCCGGCCTTTGCTTTGGACACCATTGAGGTGCATCGGAATTTGAGGTTTGATCAGGTATCCCATGTGACCGGCCGACCTGTTGTGGAGATTGCACAGCTCAACCCCCAATATCGAAAGGAGGTCATTCCAGGAGCCTTGGGGGGTGGGTGGCCCTTGATGCTCCCAAAATCCTCCATAGGGGTGATGATCGACTCCATGCCCGCCGCGCTGGCTTGGGAGCCCAAGCGTACACCGGAGGTCAGTTTCGAACCCGAGGTGACAGTATATCGTGTCAGGAGCGGAGACGTTCTGGGGACCATTGCCCAACGGCACGGTGTTTCGGTACGGGAATTGCGGGAGTGGAATGGCCTTCGGGGGGATATGATCCGCGTAGGCCAAAAATTGTACATCCATGGAGACCCTCGTTGACATGAAAAATTGGGCCCTGTGGACCCTTGTTCTACTTCCGGTTTGGTTGGGATGCGGAGGTGGTGCGCCTCCCTCCACCCAGGCAGAGAGGATGGCCCTGCTTCCCGGTAAGGTGGGGCCGAGTGGGGAAGTGGTCATGGTGGTCTCGGAGGGAGCGTGGAGCCGCGGTATTTCTGCGGTAGTGGACAGCATTTTCGGACATCCCGTCCGGGTGTTGCCTCAATATGAGCCCAGGTTTGATGTCATTCGACTGGACCCGGAAGAGTTCGATCGCTTCTGGAAACCGCACCGCAACATTGTGGTATTCGACATAGCCGATCGAATTGATACGCAGAAGCCGAGTCTGAACGTATACCGCAATCGGTATGCAAAGGGTCAGATTTATGCCGAGGTCAAGGCGCGAACCGCGCAGGCGGCTGCAGAAGCGCTGCTGGTGGATGACGGTGGATGGATGTTGGCGGACATGTTGGAGCAAGAGGAGTCCAAACGGTTTGGAGAAATCTTGGATTTGGATCGGAATGCGGTGCTGGAGAAACAGCTGCAGGAGAAGCAGGGCCTGATGGCGCGGCTGCCTCGCGACGCAAGGATGGTTTCCAGTCGGGGGGGGTTCTGTTGGATTGACAGGTCCTTGACGCGCATGAAGGGAGGGCAGAACCACGATGTTCAAATGGGCGTGGTGGTGCACCGCACCCCCTATCGTGGGCCCGAGGATTTTTCCATGCCCGTGATGCTGGAACGGCGGGACTCCCTCTTGCGCGAGCGCGTTTCCAGTTCGGTAGAAGGCAGTTTCATGACAACGGAGTATCGCCTGCCTCCGATGTATGAGGAGATCTCCTTCCGCGGAAGTTTTGCGGCCACGATGCGAGGGCTCTGGCGCATGGAAGGAGACTTTATGGGTGGCCCTTGGACATCCATTGCATGGGTGGACAACCAACGGGGTCAGTTGGTTACGGTGGATGGATACGTTTACGCCCCATATTTCGGTAAACGGGAATACTTGAGGGAATTGGAGGCCATTGTGCGTTCTTTCGCGCCCAGCACTGAACCTTTGAAATGAAGTACATCATTCACTACACCCTCCGGGCCGATGGTCCGGAAGGGGAGATCATCGAAGCGACGGTTCCGGAGGAGCCCTTCGCCTTCGAAGCCGGCGCCGATGAGGTGTTGGAGGAGTTGGAACAAGCTGTGGCAGCCGCTTCTGTGGGAGAACGTTTTCAGTTGATGGTGCCTTGTGATCATGCCTACGGCCCTGAAATGGAGGGTGCCTTTGCCGTGTTGCCGAAGGCGCATTTTGCCGATGAAGAGGGTTTCGATGACAGTGTGATGGAAGAGGGCGAGGTTGTGGTGATGCGGGATGAGGAAGGGGAGGAAGTGCACGGGGTCGTGGTCCATGTGGGCAAGGAAGAGGTCGAAGTCGACTTTAATCATCCGCTGGCCGGCATTGACCTTCACTTTACCGTTCAGGTGATGTCAGTGGAATAAGGGGGGTGATGAAGGGTCCAAAAGGCGTGAGCAGAAGCCGGGCACATGACTTCTCGGCATTGTCGACCTCCATTGGTGTGGCGTTGACCTTGGCCCTCATGGGGGCCATGGTAGCGGGCGCCATGATCATCCGCGATTTGAGGATGGAGTGGATGACGTCACTTCGTGTAGAGGTTGTTTTGTCCGAAGACCCCGTCAATGCTCGGGCGGTAGAGCTTTTACGAGGGCAATGGGGTGCCGAGGCCGCCGTGGCCCAGGTTCGATATCTCGACCCGGTGAAAGAAGCGCAGGCACTCGAATTGGAATTGGGGGAGCCGTTCATGGACTTTCTTGGCAACTCTCCTCTGCCCTCCATGTTGGAATTGGAGTTGGATAAGGTGTGGATGGCGGAAAATGGGGTGGAAGGACTACAGTTGGAAGTAGAGAAGTGGAACGCGGAATCAGGAGTTCGAAGGGTGGTTTTTCCCGAGGCGTTGTTGCGTCGAATTGACCGGGGGTTTTCCGATTGGGTTTTGCCCGGAACGGTTTTGGTTCTCGTTTTGATGGCGATTGTTGTGGCGCAGATCATGAACGTGGTTCGGCTCAGTGTTTTCGGCCGTCGCTTCTTGATCAGGAGCATGGAATTGGTGGGTGCTCCGCCCCACCGCATTCGTCGGCCGTTCATTGCAGAAGCCATGGGTTACGGCGCCATTGGCGGGCTGTTGGCTTATGGCTCAGTGGTGCTTTTGCTGTCGGGCGTGCGGTCTTTCCTTCCCGATGTCATGTCCTCCTGGGGAGGGGCGGAATTGGCTCAGGTATTGTTGGCGCAGATGAGTGTGGGATTGGTTTTGACGGGCTTGAGTGCCCGGTGGGCGGTGGGCCGCTACCTGGGCGCTCGGTTGGACCGTTTGGTCTGAGGTCTTGAGCTTGCCTCGCGGCACGGGGATTGCGCTTACTTTCGCGTTCATGAGCACGCCCGCTACTTCCCATGAAGGCCGTAACGCTTTTCCTTTTGAGCGCCGCAATTACTTGTTCTTTTTGATTGGCATGGGTCTTCTTGCCTTGGGCTACATCCTCATGAGTGGAGGAGGGGTGGAAGATCCCAATGAGTTTTCCGAGGCCATTTTCAGTTTCCGTCGCATCACATTGGCTCCACTGATGGTACTGATGGGCTACGGCGTGATCTTTTACAGCATCCTCAAGCGGTTCCCCGCCGCAGGAAAGGAGGACTGATGTCCCTTTGGGAGGCCATCATCCTGGGCATTGTCCAGGGCTTGACCGAGTTCCTTCCTGTGAGCTCATCCGGTCACATTGAATTGGGTAAGGCGCTTTTGGGAATTGAGGAGGCGGGTCTCGTGTTCAGTGTCGTCGTTCACGGAGCTACGGCGTTAAGCACCCTTGTGGTCTTTCGAAATGACATTTGGGTCCTTGTGACAGGCTTGCCGGCAAAAGGAGCAGCGGGAACAGAAGCGCGCTCGTTGGCGGGCAGAATTTTGCTGTCCATGGCACCCCTGGCCGTTGTTTACGTCCTTTTCATGGACCAGATCGAGGCCCAGCTGGATGGTCACATCGGTGCTGTGGGGGCGGCGTTGATTGTGACTTCCCTGTTGCTTTTCATGGCACAGCGAGGGGGAAGAAGAGGGGGACGTTTAGGCCCCCTGCAGGTTGTGGTGATTGGGTGTGCCCAGGCCATTGCTGTGCTCCCTGGCATCAGCCGCAGTGGCGCTACAATTTCAACCGCTTTGCTTCTGGGGATTGACCGATCTGAAGCTGCGCGATTCAGTTTCCTGATGGTGTTGCCCCCTATTCTCGGGGCTACTGCACTGGAGATCAAAGACCTTTGGTTGGACCCATCCTTGGCGAGCGGGGTGTCGATTCCGGCCCTTTGCGCTGCAGCGGGTGCCGCTTTTTTCAGTGGATGGTGGGCGTGCCGCAAGATGCTGGAACTGGTGAAGCGCAATGGACTGAACGGTTTTGCCGTTTACTGTGCCTTGGCGGGTGCCTTGGCATTGGCGATTTCAATCTGAAACACTTCCATGAAGTCCTATTTTTCACTGTGTTCATTCTGGGTCATGTTGACCCTGTCTTCTTGCAACCCCAAGGTGCAGTTCGATGGCCCCATGCCCCCTTCGCGCTGGGACCTGCCGAATATTCCGAAAGTGTATCGGGGAGAGTATGGTACGGACGAGGAGCGTTGGATTGTGGGCAAGGACTCCATTTGGTTGGATGACGAGATCATGGTCAATGGCGAAGATTTTGTGCTTCGCAAAATGGCCGGTTATCTGGTCATGAGTCAGCCGGTTCCCAAGACGGGGAACTGGGAAGTGCGCGTTATTCGCCGCGAAGGCGACGCGTTCCGAATGGGGGAGTTCGAAGACAGGGAGGTCTTCCTCAAGCGGGCCCAAACCCTGATGCCCGGCCGGGTGATGCCCAAGAAATCACAAGGGACGCCCGGTTATCAATACCATTTGTTGTCTCCTTCAGCCAAAGAGTTTCGCGCCATGCTCAAAGGAGAGTGGTGTGCCATGGAGGATCAACTGACGCCCCTGGCCAAAGGGGGTGTCATTCAGACATCAGGTTGGCCACCGCAGTCCAATTGATGCGGTCGAGCAGGGCGGCAACATAGTCGGTGCGCCGATTCTGGTAGTTCAAGTAATAGGCGTGTTCCCATACATCGATGCCCATGAGGGGCCGACCTTGGGATTCTCTTTCAACGATGCCCACCATCAAGGGGTTGTCCTGATTGGCCGTGGAGGTGACGAAAAGGCGATCAGGGTCCTTTGTGTCCTGCACGAGCCAAGCCCAGCCCGAGCCGAACCGTTGTGCGGCAGCCGCAGCCAACGAAGCCTTCAGCGCATCCAGGGTGCCAAAACTCTGATTGATTCGTTCCGCGAGACGACCTTCAGGTGCTGAAGCTCCCCCGGGCGCAATGACATTCCAGAAGAGGGCGTGATTGAAGTGCCCTCCCCCGTTGTTCCGCAGTCCGGTTTGTTCAGCCCCTAGCGAGGCCAACAGATTTTCAAGGGGCTGGCCCTTCATTGCATGTCCCTCCAGCGCGGCATTGAGTTTCCGAACATAGCCCGCGTGATGTTTTCCGTGGTGGATTTGCATGGTCTTGCGATCGACTGCAGGCTCGAGAGCCTCGTAGCCATAGCCCAGATCGGGAAGGGTGAACCCTGAGGCGGTTGTGATTTCCGATGGATCGCCATTGGGTGCCGCAGGGGTGGATTGACCACAACCGATGAGGGTGGAGACCAGCGGCGTTGCCACGACGCCGACGCTCGCATAGCCGGTCACTTTTAGGAAAGTACGTTTGTCCATGTGGGGGGAATTGACGTTGGAAATTGCATGAGACCGTCCATAATTCAACCGCCACTGTTCACGTTGGTTCAACGACCGCCTGTGGACCCTTTTGTCGACAGGTAATTTCAGCTTCGGTGAGCAGCCTATCGCACCCTCCGTCAGACACACCTTCGTCCGGGTCTTTTCATTCAAGGAAAGACGGAGAAGGCGGGCTGCACCCCATTCGGTCACGGATGAAGGGGTGGGGTGTTGTCGTTCTATTGGTCATGCTGGCCCTTTGCGGCATGACCGCTTGGTTGTGGCACATATCAAAAGGGTTGGAAGCCAGGGTTTTGGAAGCGATTCAGCCCCACCTTCTGACGGATATCGGGGTGGGTTCCGTTGAGTTGACGGTGTGGTCGAGTTGGCCGGATGTTGAGGTCGTTTTGTACGATGTGCGCATTGAGGATGCGGTGGAACGTGGCCGTCCATTTGTGGAAATGGAGCAGGTGGGGGTGGTGTTTTCTTCCTGGTCCTTGCTGGGGGGAGAGTGGGAGGTGCGAAAGGTGAACCTGGAGGGCGGCCATTTGACCCTTCATCGAACCCGAACAGGGCAGGAGAATTGGCGGTTTTGGCGATCGGAAGGGGCTTCTTCGGATTTGGAATGGAACGTCGAAAGGGTTCAGTTGAAGGGGGTGATGCTGGAGGGTCGTTGGTTTACAGAGGGAGAAACCACCCCGGTCCAATGGTCGGCATTCTGCGAAAAGGGTGAGTTTGGAATGCCAGGCCACGCACTTTCTGGCCAGAGGAAGGAGGGGTGGAGAGGTCGATTGGAGGCCACTTCGGCGGTCTTGGACGCCGGAGGGACGCAATGGTTGGACAAGGTGGGTTTGGACGTGGACTTCGCATTGGAAAGGAAGGGGGAATCATGGGAAATTCGGCTGCCGAGTGCCCATTTATCCAGAGGGCGTAATGGCCTCACTCTCGACGCTGCTTTTGCTTTGGGTGATGAACTTTCGTTGGAATTGGTTGCCCAGGACCAGGAGGCGCAAGGGGTCATGGCGCTGCTCCCGGAAGCATTGGGCGCAGAGCTCAGGGGCCAAGGAGGCTGGTCGGGCAAGGTGAACTTCGAGGCCGTGGTGGGCGAGACTCCTCCGGGAGTGGGGTGGTTACGGTTCGCTTCGGAAGCAGCCAGGGGTGCCTGGGGAGTCCGTGTTTCTCCCGAGTATCTGGGGT
>JBDQOI010000070.1:0-7667 GCA_040261275.1 Flavobacteriales bacterium
TTGAAATCCTGTACCCGGCCATCTTCATCGACCACTGCAGTATTGGCGGAGTTGGTCCCCGTGATGGTGGTCCATTGCGTGGTGCCGGTGGGGCGGTACTGCACAATGACCGGATCTCCGTCATCTGGGTGCTGCCAGTTGGTGTAGTCGTTGCGCGCGATGTCCACGGTCAAAGGCACTTCCCCTTCGGTGGAGAAGTAGGCGCCCGAAGCCACCAAATCGAGGTTGGCCGACCAATTCTCCAGCGGAGCGGTCAGCGCCACATCCGAGCACGCCGGCTCGAAATTGACATACACCCTCGCCTCGTCCTGGATGTTCCAGTCGCACACCGACAACATGATCACGTCCACCGAACCACTCATGAACTCCGGACTCTCCACCCCGCTGTGGTGAATCGTCACCGGCGCATAGCTCGGGCCAGCTTCCCAGGAGGGACTCAGCTGGTACTCCACTGTCGTGGAGGTCTGGCCCCCGATGAAGACCTGGGCTCCGAGGGTGTTGTAGAAGATGTCGTTGTAGAAGACGTAGTTGGTGACCCCACCAAAGGGATAGGGCGCATCGTGCCGGATCTCCGCCGTCAACCCAATCGGTTCATCCATAAAGGACGTGATGGGCGGATTGATGGTGTCCATTCCTGTATACACCGTGCCATCGGGCGCCGTGTAGGTCAATTTGATGTTGGGCACTTCCAATTTCACCGGCTGAGGCTGCACTACCAGGGCCTTCACCTTTTCCTCACTCGTCGGCTCGAGAATGGTGCTGCACAAAGCCTCACTCAAATGGATATCGGGATACTCGACGTTCGGAGCATCCTCAGGCCCCCACTCGGCCGCCCCCCCTTCAGAGAATTGGTAGTCTTCATCGGAAGCAATTTCATCTCGCCATACCTCCATCATAATTTGATCCAGTATGTTAGCCCCAAGGATGATGCCTGCAGACACCCCTATGGCAATAGCCCCTGAGACATTTCCTCCAGCTCCAGCGGTGAAGGCGGCTACACCTAGACCCGCTGCTAAAAGAGGCGCCATACCGGCAATCGCTTGTGGGGCGTGCAATGAAGTCTGAAGCGAATCGTCCACATCTAGGAAAGATGTAGCCAGTGGAGGGTAAACTTGACTGGACTCCGCACTGACTTGGAAATCAGCAGGATCCACAGTCCTGCTCCAGCTGTAGTCTTGAATGCTTGAGCAGGCTGAAACATTCGCTGAAGTGACGTTGTAATCCGACGGAATGAGCGCGGCATGCCATTCGTGATAGGAGCTGGGCTCTTCATGGACGAACGGACAGGATGCCGCACTTCCCAAATTCAAGAAGATTGGACCATTCATTCCGCGCCCTGGGATGACCGCCACGAGATAGAAGTCTTGCTCGTCGTCATCGCTCAGCGTGTAGCTGTAGCTCAATGATGACTCACTGGTTTCGCTGTTGGCGCGCGTTTCCGTAATGGTGTTGAGGTCTTGGACGTCAGTGACAAATCCGGCGCCATTGACTTTTAGCCCAGCTGAATAGGTGTCATTCCATGTTCCCGTGAGCTCTCGCGTTTTGGTGTACTCTTCTATGTTGGTTCTTGTGATGGTCTGTGTGAACTCGGCACCGCCTCCACTAAAGGTGATGAAAAACGGCTCGAAATGGGCATCGTTCCACAGGCTGGAATCGGCAACCAAACTCGAATCCAATGGTTGACCTTCGCCGTTGGCGGCTTCACCAAAATCATCGATTGAGAAAGAGTTGTACGCTTCGGCAGTGCCCTCAAGGTTGGTGGCCCAATCCGACAGATTGTCTACATCAGCAAATTGTTCGATGTCCTCAAACAGCTTGGTCCGGGCATTGATTTTTTCGAGTTCATTCTCTGCCAGCATCATTTTCCATTGCCGGATCTGGTTGTTGTAATACCGAACGGAATCCAGGGTGATGTCCTCTCCTAGGAAGCGGTAGCCCGGTCCTGTGCGGTCGTCTCCGGTTGTGGGGTCACTGAGAATTCGGGTCCACAACTCTTGGGAGACACCAATTTCGGCCGCGGATTCCGCCGCGATTCCAAGCAGTGTGGCGTCGTAGCCCAGTGCTGCGACTTCTAGGTTGGGAAGGTCATAGCCTTTGGTCAATGTGCTGGCTTGATTGGGGATGTTGTTTCCTACGGAATTCAGCCAGTCTGGGTAAAACAATTCCCATCTGTGGTCATCATTGTTGGCCAGGATCATATCGGTTCCGATGATGTCGGGATCATCGCCCGCATCATCGGGCTGAGGCCAAACGGTGCGCGATGGGTATTGCCAAGGCAAGTTTTCATAGGGAACGTTGCTCGCCGTGCCATCGGGCCAGTTGTACAATTCAGGATGGGCACTGAAATAGCTGTTGCGGGCGATTTCTAGCGTTGCGATGTCCACTTGTTCTATGGTGTACTGCGTTTTCATGAAATGACTGGCAGGCAGCTGACTTGTGACAACCCGGTCCATCCAACCCATACAGAAGTTCCGAATGTTGAGTTGGCCATTTGTTATGAGGAAGGTGCCATCACTGCCTGTTTGGACCAATGGAATGAAATCCACGAGTCCATCGTCATTGGCATCTTGGAAATACATCTCGGACTGGGTCGAGATTTCCAATCCCAAATCTTGGGCCATCGTTCCCGATGATGCCGCCATGAGCGCGTTTGCAGCTGGATTGATTTTGAAGGCTTTCATGACCCCCATGGACGTATTGGTCACGGTACCGAAGAAGACGTCCTGGTTGATGCCATAATCCATGTTTTGTTCAATGCCGGAAGTGGTGACGGATTGATTGAACGTGAAGGTTTCGGTGAGGTCAAATCCGCTTCCAGATGTGCTTGAATACTGCTCGCTGTGCACGATGCCGACGTTACCTTCAACCTCTACATCCATCTTAAAATCTTTTGTGGCACCGAAGCCAATAGAAAACCCATTACCGAAACTAATTTTCGGTATGAGTTGGTAGTTCTGTTCTCTCGATTTGGTGTCTGTATTCGAGAATGAGATGTTCTTGCTGAAACTCATGCTCGAACCTTGATCAATGCTCGAATAGCTCGCATCTCCTGGTGGGTCGCGCAAGACAAATTCCAGCACAGGCTCGGCAGAGACAGGGACATCGGCTGTTGCCATGTATTCGCCCAATATGATGGCATTGAATGTGCCGCGCTGGTAAACCAATGGTTTGATGCCATCGCTTCCAGTGACTTGGGATCGCAGGAGGAAGGGGACGCTGTCCAGCGGTAAAGTCTCCGGAATCAATGTCTCAAATGGACGCCATTGCGCAATGCTCTCACTTCCGCGGAAGAGCTGTAACGAAAGAAGTCCTCTTGGAACGATGTCATTCGGATTAAAAGAGGGAGCCATGCCCCTGAATCCATAGGTCAGACCTTCTTCCGTATCGACGGTGATATTCTCGATTTGCTGGGTGATGTTATCGAGGGGAATGGTGTCCTCGGTTCCGAAGACGCCGGCCCCGAGCGTGTTGAGCACAGAGATATGGTAGTCCTCTCCAAACACCACTTCGGTGTCCACCAATTCATGGTCGATATTTAAGGTGTCAATCTTGGTTTTGAAGCGCCTTTCTGGCTGAATGTGCATGCAATAGGCCTTGTCAGTATTGACCATGGGTAGGCCGAAGGGGAAGGGCATGATTCCCTCAAAGGATGGGTCACCTTCGATGGCGAATTGACGCCAACTGTCCAGGAGGCTGGCAAGAGGGGCGACGTAGAACTCGCTGCCCTCTTGGACTTCCAAGTTGGTTTCGCCGAGGAAAATTCGACCGACGCCAGATGTCAAATCCGGGTGGCGTTCTGTGGTGCATGTTGCGTCATCTCCTACCTGGCGTTGTTCAACGCTGATTTGAGGAGTGGGAAGGTGGACGAGGTCAATGCGATGGTAGGCGCTCGATGGGAGTGCGTCTCCTTGAAGTGCCTTCCCGGGGTATTGCAACGCTTGGTTCCAAGCGATCTTTTGAATGGACTTCCATTGGGCGTAGGCGGGGTCGTTGATGTTGTAGTTGCCTTCGCCGTCGTCCTTGGTGGCGTCGCGGAAAGCATGCACCCAGCTGTCGACGGGTTCACCTTCCCAGCCCATGACATCAAGGTCGCTGTAGTCGTTTTTGGAGAAGATGGCGGGGAAGCCCGCGGCATCATGGGGTGTCGCCATCCGGTAGTGGCCCGGTGTGACCAGGACGTCGTATTGTCCCTTGATGTCCGTGGTCACCTGGACGGCAGGGCAGGTGTGGGCGAGGGAGAAGCTTTCGCTGTTTTCGACCGGGTTTTCCTTGACCAACTGGAATGAAGCGACACCAAGGTTGTTTTGGGAGGCGTCCCACTCCTTGGCCGCTTGAACTTCACCTCCGATCACGCGGCCCACAATCCTGCGGGTGGTGACATCGATGAATTGGAATTGGGGGTCCACACTCCCATCGAAATTGCGGGGGGAGGGTCCTGTGACGTAGACCACCTTTCCGCTGGTGGGGGTGGAATTGAAGGTGTGGTCATCATCCGTTCCTTCCTCATCAAGGTGGGTGAAGATGGGCTCGATGGTGTGCTCGCCCCGGCTCACCGAGATGGTCAGGCGGCCCAGTTCGTCCGTTTCGAAAGGTTCCTGCTGATCGTCGCGCAGGAGTACGCCGTCGACTTTGAATCGGACGCCTTTGACCGGGCAATTGGAGGCCATGGGGTCGCCGGTGCCGGAGTAGTCCGGGTGTCCGGTCTGGATGTCCTGGTAGTGTACATTCAGGTCCACTTCGAAGGCCGAAACGTCCGTGAAGTCGATGTCTGTGGAATTGAGAACCAAATCTCCCACCAGTGCCAACGATTGTGGAGGCATGAAGTCGTGGGCGAAGCCGCCGGAGGACTTGGCGGGGATGACGTCGAAAATGGAGCTGGCGCCGACGTACTTGACGTTGCCGATGCTGTACTTGCCGTCGGTCTGGGCGGTGTTGTCGAAGTTGTTGAGGGAAAGCGGGGTGGCGTCGCGGTAGTGGTCGTGTCCATCCCATGCCGCATTCATGGTGGTCACACCCGCCTCATCGATGTGCTGGTGCAGGATGTGGGCGTGGTTCTTGGTCCAGCTGTCCTGGTCCAGTCCATATTTGGAGCGGTCGTAGAGTGCATTGCCGACGTTCTCGTCCAGGTCGAGCATCCAGAACAGGCCTTCCGTCAGGGGGTCGGGGTACTGGTGCATCCAGAAGTCCGCAGCTTCGCGCGTCGTGTAGGGGTCGAGGCGGTCTTCGCCGTAGGCGAGGGGAGAGGCCCCCTTGAAGCCGCGGATCTCGTCGAGGTGCCAGTGGCCGGTGGCCCGTTGCTCCACGACAAACTGCGCACCCGTGCAGGAGATGTCACAGGGTGTGTACAGCGAGGCGAACGGGTTGAAGTTGCAGGCGGTCTCGAGGCGGCTGCACCCCGGGATGCACGTTCCCCATGGGGCACTGCGCACGGAGAATTGTCCGCTTGAACCCGAGCCAATGGCGGTCAACCCCATAATGACCCCGGCGCTGTCGGCCGCGGTGTTCAGGGTGCCGTAGGCAAAGAGCGGTTCGGACAGTCCGGAGGGGCCGTTGAAGCCACCGAGGCCCTTGAGGTGTTTGCCGGCCATGTGGTCCACGAATTGGCCCGTGTTGTTGGGCACGAGGACAGCGGCGAGGGCGTCGAGGGGCAGGTTGGCCGTCCCCTGCCAGGCACCCTGCTGGTTGAGGAGGGCACCATCGGCATAGAGGCCGTCGGTGGAGATGCCTTCGAACAGCGCAGTTTGCTGTGCGGGCAACAGGGATGAGGTCCACAGGGAAGCACCGTGTACCGTGACCTGCGCGGTGGAAGTAGGGCTACCGAAACGGATGGAGGCCGGATCGATGTGGTCGATGGGCGCTGTGTACTGGCCTTCCGCGGTGAAGTCGAAGGTGCGCGTATTGTTCCATGGTTCGGCATCGCCGTTGTTGAGGTCCGTCGAGCGCAAGGTCAGAATGCCGCCCGTGGTGGCCGTCATCTCGAGTACGGCGTGGTACCATTGACCGGGCTGCAGTCCGAACATGTTGTAGACGGTGCTGGGCAGGCTGTCGTGCCGCGCCAGGGTACCGGTGGTCGAGCCGGTTCCGGTCATCGCGAGCCGCGTGCCGGTGTAGCCAAGTCGCAGGGGGCCTGCATCGGGATAGGCTTCCGGAATGGAGGAGAGGACGACCGTCTTGGTGGGGTCGTTGCGGTCCTCGATGGTCAGGAGGTCGGAGGTTCCCGCCGCGGCCTTGAACCAGAAGGCCAGGCTGAATCCGGAGGTGGCGAGGTGATCCGCTCCGTCCGTTCCCAAGGCCAACTCATAGGTGCTGCCCGGTGCGATGCCGATCGAGTAGCACTCCGCACAATCGGTCAGAACGGTGACGGCATCGTCGGCAGTATTCACCGCACAACCGGCAGACAGCACGCTGAAGTCGTATTCACCATTGACCACCTCGCTCGGGAGGTATTGGATGCAGTTCACGTATTCCTGGCCGTGGTCGTTGCGCACGGAAAAGTTGCCGCTGAAATCAATGGCATCCGTCTCAGATCCGGTGGATTTGTCGAGCACGCGCATCCGGTAATCGCCGGGGACGAGCTGCGTCGTCAGGACCGGCATGGAATAGGCGTAGGTCGAGGCACCCGTGGAGTCCAATCCGGCGGTATACAGTGCGGCCAATTCGCTGTCGAATCGGGCCACTTCCACTTCGTTTCCGCCGTCCATCCGATAGATCACGGGGAATTCATCGGGGGCTGGGGAAGCATCGGAGAACCAGCGCACAGAGATGAGGTCGCCCGTGGCGACCGCACCGTAATCGCAGGCCCCTTCGACGCTGAGCGGAAGGTCGTATCCTGCAGGTATCGCAGCGATCAGAGGGTCGGCACATCCGGCGTCCTCTGCGGCATAGGACTCCAGGCAGAATTGCGGGCTGCCATTGATGAGCAGGGGATTGAAGTTGGTGCTGAAGGGGTCGGTACAGGCGGTATCCGGCGCCACGGCACCATTCCAGGTGAAGCTGTCCCACCCGGTTCTCAATTCCTCGTATTTCTCCGGGGTCATCTGCAGGAATTCCAGCGTCTGCTCCGAGCGGTCCACCTTTTCAGGTTGGTCGGGGTGAGTGGACAGCGTCACACTGTATCCGATGCCATTGGTGGTGCCTTCTTCCAGGGTCAGGAGCACGTGGTGCCATTCGTCGAACTTGAACTCGATGTCGGTGAAATCCCGCCTGATGTTCTCCTGTCGCAGGTTGAGTCGATAGTGTCCGGGGGCCGCATCGGCCGTGTCGCCCCAGAGGGCGAAGGCCTCGATTACATTGCCTTCGGCATTGACCATGTTGGCGGCCATCAGCGGGTCTGGATTTGGACCGATGTCCGCGCTTTCCCACTTGATCCACTGGGAGAGGGTCATGATTTCTCCGTCCTGGGTCGTGTGGAGGTCGGGCCAGGTGATGCTCGAATTTTCGGTCAGATCACCGAGGTTGAATGCGATGTAGTGGTCGTCTCCGAGCTTGATGGACTTGCGGGCGTCGTTCTGCCCTTGGGGTTGCAGCTCAACCCTCACGTCTCCTGAGGGGGTCACGCCGTCTTCGTAGAGGATGGTGCCTGACACCGAGCCGAAGGAGGAGCGGAACCCGATGTCGTTGGGGTAGGGTGGGAAGAACTCCACGACGACTTCATTGCCGTTGCCATC
>JBDQOI010000071.1:0-7441 GCA_040261275.1 Flavobacteriales bacterium
GATCTGACACCGGTCAACGACCCGGTGTCACTGAGCTTGGTCCACAACGGAGCCGAAGATTCTCCGCTTTCCACCGTACTGTCGGGCATCACGCCTGCTGCTTTCGGGATGTGGAACACGTCCTTGACGATAAATGAGGACACCCCGCTGTCGTTTACGGTCAACGCCTATGATGAGGCCGATGGCATTGTGACCGCTGCCCTGTCTGCTCCTGTTGGGCCCCATACCGTCAGCACCATTCCCGGAGGATGGGACGCCTCATTCGAACTCAATGCTGACTTGGGCGTTGCGCAGCAATACGTACCCGCCCAAGATTTCCCCTCACATGCACAAGTCATGACCGGATGGGACCGGGACTCACTTCGGTTCACCCTGACCGACGGAGATGGACATGCCGTGCAAATTCGACTCAACCTGACCGTTGTGCCTGTCAATGATGGCGATGCCATTATTACCGGAGAGCAAACCGTCTCGTGGTATGAGGACGCGGTCATCCGCCGCACCGTGCTGGTCGAGGACCTCGATGGACTCACCACAAAGAATGTCAGCGTGTCCAATGGTGCCCATGGTACAGCTGTCCTCGTGGACACCACCCTGGTCGACTGGCAGACGCTCAGCCTGACCTACGATTACAGCCCCAACGCCGACTACCACGGAGCAGATGAGATTTCGTTGATGATCGTCGACGATCAGAATTTCGAATCGCCCCATTACGCCATTGGATTGAACATCGCGTCGCTCAACGACCCCATGGTGATGTCCAGCACCCTCTCCGACAAGTGCACCGTGAATCCCAATGCCGAAGCCAATGATTGTACTGAAGACGCAGACAACGATGGGGTTTGCGACGAAGAGGACGACTGCATTGACGTGAATTGCGATGGCCTGTGCGACATCGACATTGCAGCGGGACTCTGGGCTGTTCCGGAGGACGACACCCTGAAAGTGGATGTCACCTTCCAAGCCATGCCCGCATTGGAGGCCGCCTCCCACACCTTGGCTTTGTCGGATTGCAGCGCACCGGAGGTGCCCGCGGGATGGAGCCTCTTGGCCGAGACGGACAGTGCCCTGTACCTCATCTCCGACGACATCTACCCCAGCTGGTTCGCGGCGCGACAAGCCACTGAACAAACCGTTGGAGGCAAGCTCATGACCATTGCCAATGAGGCCGAGCTCGCATTGATCCCAGGATCGGAGAGCGGCTGGTTTGGCGACTACCACTTGCGGACCGACGAGGGGTGGACCAATGTTTCGGGATCACCTTCTTGGAATTCAGGAGTTTGTGAGGATGGAGAAGATTGCTTCGGCTGGATCGATGCAGGCGTTCCCCAATCTGCTTCGACCCACACCAACCTCATCGATGGCAAACAAGCCATCATGGAATTGCCTTTCGGCATTTGTCCCGACCACGGCCGATTGCAAGCCGGCGCAGAGGCTGGCAGCTGGCGCTATGTGCCCGATTGGAATTACTTCGGCACGGACCACTTCAGCCTCGCTTTTGTGGATGCCGAGGGCTACACGGAATTCCGCCACTTCAGCACGGAAATCCTCAACACGGACGACGAGCCCATGCTGGGTGGCAACACCATCCTCGTGAACGACGAAGACCACTACTCCCGAGGAAAGGTGTACATCTTGGATTTTGACGGCTTGCCAGAAGCTGCCTTCCTGGAGGCCAGCGAGGTCGAATCCATGGAGCGCATCAACGAGGCGGTTTTCCGCGACACGACCGGGGCCACCACAGCACCCGACTTTGACAACATCGTATGGACTTCGAAAGGAAAAATTGAACACCTGACCAACCTGGACTCCGAAGTGGACCCCGGCGGCGACCGCGGATTCTTCTACACCGATGGCCTGACCTTCTGGTCGCCCTTGGACGGACTCCTGACGGATACGGTGTCCAATGCAGATGTCGCCTCCCATCCCCCAGGCGCTTCGGACTGGTCGAGCAACCGATTTGGAGAAGCCGGCAAGGCTTTGCGCTCAGAAGGTGCGCCCTTCACCCTCTCGATCCCCGGGGATCAACTCGGATCCCCTGACGCACCCCGTTCACTGTCTCTGTCTCTGTGGTTCACCCTCGAATCTGCCCTCAACACAGACAGCGTGCTCCTCTCCAATGTGACCGATGGCATGGCCGTGGAAGGACAATTGGAAGTCTCGGCATCTGGCAACGAACTGATGCTCAATGCAGCAGGCGAATCACACACCATCAAGGCCTACAATCACAGTTGGAACCACCTGGTCCTGACTTTTGAGGCCTTTGACAGCACCTTGGTGGCCTACATCAACGGAGAAATGGCGGTCAATGCCTTCAGAACAACACCCCTCCAGCTGCCCAACACAACATTGACCATTGCCGGGCGTCCGGACAACAGCTACTTGTGGAGCGGCGTCATCGACGACATCGCCATTTGGAACCGGGCGTTGACCTTTGGAGAAGCAGCCTCACTGCACAAGCAAGAAGCGGCTCAATTCGAGCACACCCCCGACGTCGACCAAGAAAACGCCTCCTTGATCTCCATGATCAGCAATGGTGATGCGGAGGCGGTAGCAGGCCGTTTCAGCGCGGAGATGCAAAAAAGGGACCGCAACTACATCAACATCACCCACTCCTCAGTGTTGGACTATGGGTGTGCGGACGAAAACGCACTCAACTTTGATTTCAAGGCCTTGGCAGATACGACCGGCAATGCTGGGCATGTCGCAGCCATGAATGCCATGTACTGTGAATACCCGGACATCTCAGGACGCTCTTGGACACCCAATGACGACCCGGACAGACTGACCGAAACCATCCGGGTTTCAGGCGATTCTGATGCAGATGGCGTCTTGGACACCGAAGAAATCTCGGGTTGCGATGACCCCACCGCTTGCAACTACAACCCAGAGGCCACGGACTCCTATGCGAATTATTCCTTCTTGGATTACCTCCATGTAGGCGCTACCGATTCGACCCGATTCTACATCAGCCGAACGCCCGTCTCTTGGGATCAAGCCTTGGAAGACGCCGCAGCCGTCGGAGGACACATCGGCACCGTTCAAAGCGTGGAAGAGGCATTGCTGCTCGCCGACCGGACCAGCTTCAGCAATGAAATTGCATTGGCTCCAGCGGATACACTTCATCTGACCGGGCACAAGTTCATCCTCATGGGTGAGGCCGAAGGCAGCCGTTATTACCGTTCGGAAACCGACACCCTTTCACTGCACGACTGGATGAACACACCCGATGTGCGTTGGTCTCAACTCAGAGAGAACCTGCTGGTCATTGAGAGCGAAGCAGAAAATGCTGCCCTGACCAACATGCTGTTCGAGGCCCAGATCCCCTATGCATGGTTGGCTCTTACCGACGATGACATGCTGGGCGTAGGCGAAGGCAACTGGACCAACCTCCGTGATTCAAGCGGCCTCGGTTTTGAGAATTGGGCGATCCCACCCGTTGACACAGACCCGAACTTCTTGCGCAACCAAGACATCCAAGACCAGCAATACGATTATGCCCAATTGTGGAGCATCGGCACCGTGCCTGGCCAAGGTTATTTGGGCACCCACTCTACCGGGGTCAACCACGATATCGCAGCAGGCCAATGGGGCTTCACCTTCCGCGACGGGATTCAGGCATTCTATGACAGCGAAGGCGAGGTCACATTTGAAGCCCGAAACGCCCCGCTCATTTTGGAGTTGCAAGGCGGATGGTGCACGCCGACGTTTAATTTTGCCGTGGCCGATTCCAATGGACATGCGCTGAATTCCAATGCCTGTCCAAACCAAGACACTCCCCGCGTCACGCTGTTGGAGATCCCGAGGAACACGACAACTGACTGCCGCTTCCCCGAAGCAGAATGCGAACACTGCCTCACGGAGCGCAACAACTTTGACAAACTCCCCGTCACCTATGTAGGCCGCACCGACAGCAGCAAGTACTACATCTCGACCTCCGCAGTAAGCATGGAAGACCTGCTTTCCGGTCTTGACTACGACTTCGGCCAATTGTCAGAGCACATGGTGCGCATCGGCGGCCAGCAGGAAAACGATGAAATCGTCGCCCTGTTCGAGACCAGCGGTCTCAGTGGAGTGGAGCACCTTTGGTTGGGCGTTACAGACAGCACGGCAGAAGGAGACTGGCGCCACCTCCGGGACGACACCCCGGCCCCATATTTCAATTGGGACCAGGACGAAAACTTTGATGGCCGCAACGACGACTTCATTCAAGGCCACCGCTACGGGCGCTACGATTACGCCCAAATGTGGTTGAACGGCGGCGACCGCCGGTGGCATGATGCCTCGGGCACCGAAATCATCCCCGACAACCAACCTGAGCCGGGCGCTTGGGTAGCAGTACCGAGCTATGGGGTCATCCAAAGCGGTGCATTCCCCGCCTATGTTCTGTTTGAATTCCCCCATGCAGAATTTGAAGTGCTCGGTGGATACGACAACAACGAAAACGAAGTCTGCGACCACGCGGAGAACTTCGAGTGCCTCGATGTCTTCAGCGACGTCTCCATCGCTCCGGCTGATGGTGAAATCGCCATGATGTTCAACGGTCACGACACTTTTGATCAGGACAGGATCTACCTCATGGGTTGGGGCACCTACACCCTCTTCGATGTTCCCGCAGAGACCCCCATCACACTCATCGCAGAGCACCCAGAATACATTACCGTAACGGGTGACTCCAGCACCGCCATTGTCGGGAACGTGCCTTCAGGCATCAACGGCAGCAGCGCAGCACCCGCCCACTTCTTTTCCGGTGACGTGGAAATCACCGTCTCAGGAGAATTCGGCAGTGCCAGCTTCTACAGCGCTACGGAAGGCCTGCTCCGCACGCACAGAAAGGTGCAATCCCACCGCCCCAGCACAGAAAATGTGTGCGCGGGAATCTGCCTTGCAGACAACAACTTCAACAACATCTGTGACGAATATGAAGGCTGCATGGAGCCGACGGCCTGCAACTACAAGCCTACCGCCACCTATGACGACGGCTCCTGTGTGGACGCCTGGAATTGTACGGGTTGTCAGGACGAATCCGCCTGCAACTACAGCATCAATGCCACCAAAGCAGGAAATGCCGAAACCGTGTATGTCACAGGATATGACGCGGGATACTTGCCCTACACGCCACCTGGATTGGGCTCATTGCCCTTCCCCATCCCTGCCTTCTGCGTATTCTTAGATCCACAGGATGCCTGTGAATACTGCAGCGGCGATGTCGATGGAACCGGCGTGGTCCTCGGTGGCGACACCCTCATCAACGGCGCGGTCTGGTGCCTCGAAGAAATTGGCTGCGCAGACCCCACGGCCTGTGATTTCAATGACGCGGCCGACCCCACCAACCCTTTGGCTGCGAGCGGTTGCACCCTTTACCCGGCCTCGGGAACGTGTGAATATTGCTCTGGCGCCCAAGACGGATCTGGATTTATTTTCTCCGGAGACGAAGACGGAGACGAGGTCTGCGATGTCGTTGACGCCAACCGCCGCATTCCCTTGACCATGATGGCCTATACGGGGACTGCCACCGATGGACGCATTGAAGTGGAAGGACCTTATGCAGACCTCTCATGGGACTTTACAGTACCCGGGCAGCACAAGCGAGAGCTGGTGGTCTACGAAAACTTCACATCGATCCAATTCGGTCAAGCCTTTGACCTCGCTGTCACAGACGCAGGACATTTCGCTTCGCAATTCAGCACACCGACGGCGGAGAACATGCCGCCCGGCATTGTTGCCGAAAACAAGCCTGTTTATGCTCCACGTCCGGTATTCGTGCTCGAATCCAAGGAAGGCATCGCACTGGTGGCCGACCCTGTGGGAACAGAGGAAACACAGTGGCTGGGCAAAGCCGGCCAGGATACGCGGACGGTCGAAATCAACATCGACAACGTAGACATGCTCGGACAATTCCAACGCTTCGACGGCACGGATTTTGTCAATGTTGACTTTGACAAGGACAACCTCACGGAGTCATCAGACCACACCGACAGGTTCTTGGCCATCGCCACATACAGCACATCCAACGCTTTCGCCGGAAGCGACCTCTCACTGCGAGACCGCTCCAACGACCAAACCTATTTCGGGGACAGCCTCCTTTCATGGCTGCCTACCCACTATCAGGAATTCAAGGATGACGCCTTTGGTTTCGATTTGGCTGCCCTGGGCTTGAGCTCCACTTTGGCCCGAACAGAATCTGCATCGGCTCACCTCGAAGGTGCCGCTTTCAAAAGCTCTGGCATCAGAACCTACCCAGGAATCCCGGGCTTCTCAGAGTCCACCACCCAAGAGGTGGACTACTACCACTTCAATGCAGCCCGCAAAACGTGGTCCAACACCCTGGACAACCTGCCATATGCCAGCCTGCAGGCACAGTTGGCACAGCCGACCAGCCCAAGTGCGATCTCCAGCTTTACGGGATCCGCAGCTTGGCTCCATGGCCGACTCGGGGCAGTCTCCGGGAATGGCGCCATCGGCGGCACCAACGCCAAACTGTTCTGGCATTGGGGCAACAGCCCAAACCAAGAGACCAACATGCTGGCACAGACCCTCGAAGGCACCAATGAGGACTGGTCTGGTAGGGTAGCCAACGCCATTCTCGGGGCAAACATGAACGGACCGGGCTTCATGACCTTCCCGCTCATCCGTGGCTATCAATCCGCTGACTGGGACAGCAACACCCTGCAATTCAAAGAATACACCGATACAGAGGAAGACATATTGGGCACAGCCTACGTCATGTCCAAAAACCCAATGTCTTGGCGGACTTGGTATTACAGATATCGCCTTCTTGCCTTCGTTCCGAATTCATCCGAAGAACTCTCCTTCATTGAGTCCTTTGGAGACACTGAATTCCTGGGACAAGACGAACAAAAAAGAGACCGCTATTGGGTCGGAATCCGACGGTTCGGAAACACATGGGCCAAGACGAATCCTTCACAATCGGCGCCCTACACCGATTGGGCCCAATCCGGAGCATTACCCACCGGAACATTGCAAGAGGGCTTGTATGACTTCCGCTCAAGCACGTATGCACAATTGATGACCAACCGAAACGTGCCGACCATGAGCTCTTCGGGTCTCGGCGACGCCAACATCGCGGAAGGTCAATTGAAAATGGTTCCCGTAAGGTGGGATGGCCGTCTATGGTCCAACACCAGAAGAAACCAGCGCAGTGGCGCGGATCGAAGAACCTATCTGGGCTCAGGATTGGGTGACTTGTCGGCACTCTATGATCCCGGCGCCAGCAACAGCATCCAATTGGGCACCGACGGTTGGCCCGAAACAAGGCCCAACAGCGACATGCTGTTCTGGGAAAGCAAGACGGGAGCTGACCCCCACGAAAACCTCCGTGGCTGGGACATCCGGGATGTGAGGAGCTATTACTATTGGGTCAAGGACAATGACAACCGTACGCTCAATCAAGCGAGGGATAGGGCGCGTGACCTTGGCG
>JBDQOI010000072.1:0-6878 GCA_040261275.1 Flavobacteriales bacterium
ATTATCAACAACGGCAACTCTCAAGGTTTGGCAGGAGCGGACAAAAAAGTCCTGATTGCCCAATTGACCACGGATGGAACCATCACTGCCCAGCTTGAAGTCCAATACTTCCCTGACTATGTGGACGGAGTAGGAGCCGATGGATCTCAAGACACACGTGAATATGTGAATCTGTCCACCACTTGTGGTCCCAATAGTCCATGCGAATACGACGATGCGTGCGGCGTATGTGGTGGTTCCGGAACTGATATGGATGCCGACGGCATCTGCGACGACATCGACAATTGCATCGATACTTCCGCGGACAATTACAACGATCCAGCCAACGGGACCTGTATCTATTTGGGCTGCACCGATCCGGCTTACCTGGAGTACGATGCGACGGCGAACACCGATGACGGCAGTTGCGTGACGCTGGACACGACTGGTTGTGCGCCCGTATTCATGGATGGCTACTCGTACAGCGTGGTGGAGATCGGCGACCAGTGCTGGTTTGCGGAGAATTTGAGGACAACGACCTACGCCGATGGCACGGCCATTCCTGCGGGCTTGACGTACGGCGAGTGGGGCTCAACCACTTCGGGCGCCACTGCGGTGTATGGCGAGGACGGCGGCGGCGGGTGTGACAACTATAGTCCTGACATCGATGCCTGCGACGAGGCGCAGTCCTTGGCGGAGTATGGCCGCTTGTACAATTGGCACTCGGTGGATGATGCGCGCAGCCTGTGTCCGAGCGGCTGGCACGTCCCGACGGATGAAGAGTGGACGGACCTGGAAGATTTCATATCGGCACAAGGCTTCAGCGGAATTGAAGGAACAGCCTTGAAATCGACCTATGGATGGTCCAATAGCGGCAATGGCACGGATGACTTTGGGTTTTCGGCCCTTCCGGGCGGTTACCGCGACGACGATAGCGACTTCCACCTTGCCGGGTCCGTCGGCTACTGGTGGAGTTCTTCGCCCTTTGCCGGCGATGCTTGGAACCGGGGCTTGAGCGACGACAGTCCATACATCTACGGAGCCAACGGCAGTCGGCGTTACGGCTTGTCCGTGCGTTGTCTCAGGGATGCGGATTACGCGGAGGTTCAAGGCTGCACGGACCCGGCGTATGTGGAGTACGACGCGACGGCCACCACGGACGACGGCAGTTGTGTGACGTTGATTGACCCGAATTGTGTGGACGTGACAATGGATGGGCATACCTATTCGGTTGTGCAGATTGGCGATCAATGTTGGTTTGCGGAGAACCTGCGCACGACGACCTACCTCAACGGTGATGTGATTCCTGCGGGCTTAACGGACGGTGAGTGGTGGACGGCCACTTCGGGCGCCACAGCGGTTTACGGCGAGGGCAGCAGCACATGCTTCGATTACAGTCCAGACATTGATGCCTGCGACGAATCGCAGTCATTGGTGGAGTATGGCCGCCTCTACAATGGGTATGCAGTGGACGATGCGCGAGGCCTGTGCCCGAGCGGATGGCATGTCTCGACGGACGAAGAGTGGACGGATCTGGAAGATTTCATATCGGCACAAGGCTTCAGCGAAACTGAAGGGACAGCTTTGAAGGCAACTTTTGGTTGGTCTGGTGGCGGCAATGGCACGGATGACTTTGGGTTTTCGGCCCTCCCAGGCGGTAGCCGCTTCGCATATAGTGGCTCCTTCGACCATGCCGGGTACTTCGGGACCTGGTGGAGTGCCTCTCCCAATGGTGGCACTGCTTGGTACCGGTACTTATTCTGGGGCAATTCAGTCATCGTTCGGGACAGCTTCTTCAATTCACGGAGCGGCTTTTCCGTGCGTTGCCTGAGGGATGCCGACTGAGCGGAGCGAAGGAGGGTTGACACTTTGACACTTTGGAGGCCGCAGGCCGACCGGGAGCACATGCCGGATTTCGAACGTGAGGGCGAAATCCGCGGGGTGGAGTGAAGCCCTTGGTATAGTGAATGCCGATTTGCCCGAACTTGGGGGCATGACCGGAACCGCGCCACGCCATCCGAAGTACCCGCATTTGCTGCAACCGCTGGACGTGGCAGGCATGCGGATGCCCAACCGCTCCATCATGGGGTCCATGCACATGGGGCTCGAGGAAGAGCCGGGCGGCTTCACCAAGCTGGCCCAATTCTATGCTGAGCGGGCCGAAGGTGGGGCAGGCCTCATCGTCACCGGCGGCATCAGTCCCAACCGCGCAGGCAAGCTCGCTCCCCACGGGGCGGCGCTCATGCGCTCGTCGCAAGCGGCTAAGCACCGCGAGGTCACCGACGCAGTCCACGCAGCCGACGGCCGCATTGCCCTGCAAATCCTGCACGGCGGACGCTACAGCTACCATCCGTTCTGCGTGGCCCCGTCCAAGGGTAAGGCGCCCATCAGCAAGTTCAGCCCCTGGGCCCTCTCCGGCCGGGGCGTGGAGCGTACCATCCGCGCCTATGTCCGCTGCGCCCTATTGGCCCGCGAGGCCGGCTATGACGGCGTGGAAATCATGGGGTCGGAGGGCTACCTCATCAACCAGTTTCTGGTGCGCCGTACCAACCACCGGACCGATGAGTGGGGTGGCGAGTTCGCTAACCGCGTGCGGTTCCCGGAGGAGATCGTCTCGCGCATCCGCCAGGCTTGCGGCCCCGACTTTGCCATCATGTACCGCCTGAGCATGCTCGACCTCGTGGAGGAGGGCAACGGCTGGGGCGAGGTGGTGGAACAGGCGCAGATCATCGAGGCCGCCGGTGCCGACATCATCAACACGGGCATCGGTTGGCACGAGGCGCGCATCCCCACGATCGCCGCCATGGTGCCCCGAGCGGGATTCGCCTGGGTGACCAAGAAGCTCATGGGCCAAGTCGGCGTCCCGCTGGTAACTACGAACCGCATCAACATGCCGGAGGTAGCCGAGCAGGTGCTGGCCGACGGCTGTGCCGACCTCGTTTCCATGGCGCGCCCCTGGCTCGCCGACGGCGACATCATCGCCAAGGCCATCGATGGTCGGGAAGGCGAGATCAACACCTGCATCGCGTGCAATCAGGCGTGCCTGGACCGCACCTTCAAGGGCAAGGTGGCGGGCTGCGTGGTCAACCCGCGCGCCGGCCGCGAAACCGAATTCGCCAAGGCCGCTCCGCAAGGCCTCGAAGGCCGCTACGCGGTGGTAGGCGGCGGCCCGGCGGGCTTGTCCACCGCCCTCGAACTCGCCAAGCGCGGCGCCACCGTCGACCTCTACGAGGCCAAGGCCAACCTCGGAGGCCAGTTCCTGCTCGCCCGCCAGATCCCGGGCAAGGAAGAGTTCGCCGAAACCCTGCGCTACTATCAGCATGAACTCGACCGTCACGGCGTCCGCATCCACCTCGAGACCCGCTTCGACGACACTGATATCCGCGCCGCAAAGCAGGCCGGCGAGCCGTTCCAGGCGATCGCGTGGTGCGCCGGCATCCGCCCGCGCATTCCCAAAATCCCCGGGTCGGACCTGCCCATCGCCGTGCCCTACGACAAGGTGCTCAACGGCGAGGCCGAAGTCGGCCAGCGCGTTGCCCTCATTGGCGCCGGCGGCATTGGATTCGATGTGGCCGACTTCCTTTCGCATCCCCACGGCGAAGAAACCGTCGACGGCTTCCGCAAGAGTTGGGGCATCGACGGCACCCTCGAGCACGACGGCGGCCTCATTGAACCACAGCGCCCCAGCAACGGCCGCACGCTCTATCTCCTGCAGCGCAAGGAAGGCAAGCCCGGCAAGGGCCTCGGCAAGACCACGGGCTGGATCCACCGCCTTACGCTCCGCTTCCGTGGCGTCCAGACCATCCCCGGCGTGACCTACAAAGCGATCGAGCCTGGCGGCTTGCGCATCGAAGTCGGTGGCGAGGAGCAGTTCCTCGAGCTCGACAACGTGGTCTTCTGCTCGGGCCAACTTTCCAACAACGAGCCGGTCGACGCCCTCGAGGCCACCGGCATCCCCGTCACGGTCATCGGCGGCGCCAAGGAGGCCTACGGCATCGACGCCGAACGCGCCATCCGCGAAGGCTTCGAGTGGGCCCGCTCTTTGTGATTTTTCATATTGTTTCAGGCTTTGTTCTCCTCCCCACCAAGGTGTGCCGATACCATGACAAAAGGAGCCCTGTGGGTGCAACTGTAAGGGAGCATACCTTGTTCTTCTTTAACTACTAATTGCCTTTTCTACTGAATCGCTTGCCTGATGCGCTTTTACTCGCCTACTCTTTTATCGGCTTGTGCCGTCTTTTTGAGCCTGAATGCCTCTGCTCAAGGTCTCATTTCCTTCTTGACGGAATCAACCATCGGTGCTCATGCCACGGGCGGTGGCGGTGCACTCATCATTGACTTCAACTTGGAAGTAGAGGTCGTCATGGACACGGTTCTGTACGAGGGTTTCGAGGAGGTTCCGGAAGGCTTCAGGAGATACAAGTTGTATGCGGTCATCCCGGATGGAGCCCTGATGCTAGGGCCGGCCGCAGACGATGTGTCCGTTCCGGCCATCCCGGGTTTCGGATACAATGCGGATTGCGGTTGCTACAATTTCACATCACCCGCATTCGCCGCTGACGGGTACAACAATGCCGCGACCATCAACCCGGCTTTTTATGCCATAGCACCGGAGCTCCTCTACGACACCTGGTGGACGACACACGTAAGTGATTCAACAGCAGGTATCACGGTCTTTGAATTTCCATTTCAGTCCGCTTTCAACAGTTGTTCAGATCAGGTCGTTCAGGGTGGGCTACTGGTTACCCCAAATTCCCCCGTGCATGGAACCGTGCAGAATGACCGGGCGTTGATCGGCCAAATCACAACGTGCGAGACGTTTGAATTCCAAGTTTGCGTCGCCTTTTCGCCGGGCTTAGGAGGTGAAATTTTCACTTCCTGTACAGATGGTGAAGTGGTCGTACCCGATTTCTGTGCGGCCATTCATGGCGCCACCTTGGATGTGCAAGGTGGGGATGTCTCCATCATAGCCGAGGCATGGACGGCGTCTACCCGATGCAGACTGTACACCTCTTCGGGAGAATGGCTGGAAGAGCAGTATGGAGGGGGTACCTTCCAAAACTTGACGGACGGTGCCTATCACATCGAGCTGCTCGACACAGCGAGAACGTTGCCATGGTCATCCAATACCTGTTCTTCTACCTTGGAATTCACGGTGGGAGAGGTAGAGGTCATCGAAGGATGCACCTATGCCATTGCCTGCAACTACAACCCTCAAGCAGAAGACGACGATGGTTCGTGTGAATTCCAGAGTTGCGGTGGGTGCACCATAGAGGGCGCATTCAACTACGACGCATCCGCCCTCATCGATGATGGCAGTTGCATCCTTTTGGGCTGCACCAACCCCCTGTCGATTAACTACAATCCATACGCGAATTCGCCTGATGGCTCCTGCCTTGACGCCGATGCCGGCTGCGCTGGGGACTTGAATTTCGATGGGCTTGTGACCGCTGCTGACCTACTGATTTTGCTTCAAAATTTCGGAGCCGTCTGCGAAGATGACGGTGCTGATTGCACATCCCCCACATACTTCGGATACAACTATGACGTGGTCCAAATTGGCGACCAGTGTTGGTTTGCAGAAAACCTGCGCTCGGCCCAATATGCCAATGGCGACTTCATAGGTCAGGCAGAGGTAGATGCCGATTGGTCGAATGCGAATCAGAGCAATGGAGGGGCGTGGTCACATCCGAATGGAGACCTTGGCAATTCGGAGTTGTACGGCCACCTGTACAACGGTTGGACCATCCTCGACGAGCGGGGCATGTGTCCCGTCGGGTGGCGTGTCCCGACCGACGATGATTTCGCGGAACTCGAGCAATTTGCAGGTATGCCATTCGAGGTGACGCAAGAAACCGGTTGGAGAGGGACGGTGGAAGGCCTGAAGTTGAAGGCTTCGCCAGATAGCCCGACACCTTGGGATGGATTGGACTCCTTCGGATTCAGTTGGGTCGCCGGGGGGTGGCGTCATGTATCCGGCTCGTATGGATATACGGATGGTCTGGGTCTGTTGTGGTTCGAAGCAGGGGAGGACAACACGGAGGGAGGGCTCGGCATCAGGCAGGTTGGACTCAACAACGACAGCCTCTTGCGCACCTTTGGAGGAAACATCGGCGATGGCAGGGGTTTGCGCTGCATTCGAGAAATGGATGAGGCGCCGATTGAGGGGTGTACCAACCCTTTGTTTGAAGAGTTCAACCCTCTGGCGACCGTGGACGATGGGTCATGCGCAACACCGGCAGGTGGTGAATGCACTTGCGAATCGCCTTCCATGGACGGCTACACCTACGACGTGGTCCAAATCGGTGACCAGTGCTGGTTTGCGGAGAACCTCCGCACGACGACCTACCTCAACGGTGATCCAGTTCCCAATGTGGAACCTCAGGAAGAATGGCTTTTGTTAGAAGAAAGCGAGACAGGGGCTTGGGCCTCTCCTTACGGTGATCCTGCCAATCAGTCCGTTCATGGACTGCAATACAATTTTTATGCAGTGAGAGATGGGCGCAATCTCTGCCCTCCAGGATGGGTTGTCCCATCCGACGAGGATTGGGGGGGATTGGAGATTTACTTGGGGATTCCGGAGGCAGAGGTATACACTTCAGATTTCAGAGGAGTCAACCAGGGAAGTCAACTTAAGGCCACCCCTGATTATCCCGACGCACCATGGGATGGCATTGACAGCGTGGGAATGACCATGCTGGCGAGTGGACATCGCACAGGTAGCGGTGGTTGGCATGGTCCGAGCCTCGGTCTGTATTGGACCTCTGATCCTTGGTCCTCAAGCTATGGAACCTATCGGTCGTTGTATACAGGCAATCCGAAGATTCGCAGGGCTAACACCCAAAATTTTGCGAGTGGTTCGATCCGTTGCATCCAAACGGAGGACAGCTGCTATGACC
>JBDQOI010000073.1:0-6844 GCA_040261275.1 Flavobacteriales bacterium
CGTCAGGAAACCGATGCGCCAGCATCAGTGAATGGCAATCTGAGCGAACACAGGTTGCTGGTCATTGCACCGAAGCACCAAAGAGTAGATCCCCGAAGTGAGCGATGCCGCGTCCAATAGAACCTGTTGGTTCCCCTCGGCCATTTCCTGATCGAGGACAATCGACACCAAACGCCCGGCGGCATCTCGCAATTCAAGCCGTACGCGCCCCGCTTCTGGGACGACAAACTGTATGGTCGACTCGTCTTCCACCGGGTTCGGGAACACCGCCAAGGCGGCGGCGGCCTCGAAGTGCAGGTCGAGCTTGAGGTGCGCCATCGCGCCCTGCCAAACGGCGGTCTCCGAAGCGATGCGCCCATTGAAGGCAAAGTGCAAAGCGTCACCGGCTTGCAGCCCTTCCACGGCCTCCGTGGTGGGGTCGTCCCCGTAGATCGCGGACGTCATCAGCATTCCGCCCGGCAACACCTCCATGCGGCCCACCGCAGCGCCGTCAGGCCCCAGTACCTCCACAAACGCTCCTACCCAATCGTCCAGATCCGACACCCCATTCAAAAAGTCGAAGGCCGGATTGGCCTTGGTCCCGGAGACAGCACCACCATCCGACAAGCCAACATCGTCGAGGTCCATGCCATTGAAATCGGCGACCGTCTTGACCCAGTAGCCGAAGCCGTTCTCCATCGCCGACAGCGAGTTCAGGAACGGCAATCCCGCCGGATCATAAATCGACACGCCACCATCGAAGCCCGTCACGTACAAGAGCTCATCGGCCGCCAGCAGGTCCGCAAAGACCGCAGCAGGCGCCGCCGCATCCGCATCCGTATAGGCCAACAGGTTCCACCCGGCATCCAGCGCGGGCATGAAGCCCGCTGGCAGCGACGCACCCTCCACGCGCAGCGTATCGTCTGCGGCCACCTTGATCCAGTATCCATAGCCGTCTTCCAACGAGGACAGCGTATTGAGGAACGGCAGTCCAGCCGGGTCGTAGAACGACGCTCCAGCATCGAAGCCCGTTACATACAGCAGGTTGCTCGGCGCCAAATCGGCCATCACGGCATCCACCGACGCATCAAGCGGCGCCCGGTCGAGAGAAATCAAATTCCACCCTGCCGACAGCGGAATCACATCGCGTTGCGCACCCACGGCCAGCGTCACCTGCGCCGGCGGACTCGCGTTGCCATTGACATCGTAATGCACCGCGGTGTAGGTATAGGTATTGCCGCCCATGACCGTCGCATCGACCACCAGCGTATCCGCGGACAGTTCTACGAAGAACCCGGCGTCGCTCGTCAATTCGGTGTACCCGTAGTCCTCCTCTCCCGGAGGCGCCCACGACAGCTCAGCCGACCCATCCTCAAGCACCATCCCGTTGAGGTCCGGTGCCAGGGGCGCCAGGTTGTCCACCGACTCCCCGCACATCACGTTGGAATACCAATACGTATCGGGATCGTCCGTGTGCGCCACCACCGTGTAGCAGCTGGTAAAGGGCCCCGTGTCATTCGTGTTGCCCAACGTCGCCGCCTGGTAGGCGTATCCTGCAAAGGACTGCGACGGCATGGTGCCCAGCAACTCCCAATTGCCATCGGCCAAGGAGGCGACGGGTTGTCCTGTGGGATCATAGTGCCGCCAGAAGGCATAGTGGGTGACATTGTTCACCAGGTCGCTGTTGTCGTAGTAGCTCCCTGAGAACGTCAGCCCGACCGTATTGCCCTGGTCCTGTGGGCTGTCGGATACAGCGGAGATGACGCTCGATCCATCCGGCAGCGCCTCGCCTCCCCAATACGCGTTGGCCGGGCCTCCATACATCCCCATGTCGGCGCGCACGCCACCGAGTCCATACGGCATGTGCTGGTCCTGCGTCCACGGCTGAGCACCGTCCACACACGGCGAGTACACCTGCAGGTGCATCTCCTCATCGGCGAGCAGCGGGTCCACCTCGATGAGGCCTTCTCCCAGCGAGTATTGCCCCGCACCTCCCACACCATAGGTGCTGAGGCCCTGAATCAAGCTGTAGCTCGTGGAGAGGATCCCCCCCTCGAGGTCGACCTGCTTGTAGAGCTCGGTGTTGTTGCCCCACAGGATGCTATTGTCCAGCGTATGGAAGTTGTTGCCCGTGAATACCGTGGCGGTTCCCGTGTTGAATCCAATGTTGCTGTGGCTGATGTTGGCCGAAGAAGCGCTATAAATCCCCTCTTCACCGCTGTCACAAATCCGCAGGTAGTCGGCGCTCAATTGACCATTGGCCCCCATGTCGATGCCGCGTCCAACATTGTCGTCAATGAGCACGTAGTCCAAGTCAATCATGCAACCAGCCAGCGCCCCAATTCCGCGCCCTCCGTTGTCTTGAATCCGCACTCCATACAAGGTGAGGTTGGACCCTTCCCCCACATCAAGTCCGTTCGCCCCGTTGCCAATCAAATCCAACTCCGTGGCGTCCAAATCAAGGTCACCGCTGACGACAATGCCGTCCGCCCCATTGATCAGCACTTCTGAGTCGGATGAATTCCAGGACAAATCGCCGTTCACATCAACCCCATCCTCACCGTTGCCTTCCACCAAGCCATTCTGATCAGACCATTCGGTCGTCAAGCTCTCGATGTGGATGCCGTCCAACCCGTGCCCATTCACAGTGGAATTGGTTGTGGTCAGGTTCACATGGTCGGCGTAAAGCCCCAGTCCGTGGCTGTCTTTGTCGCGAGCTTCATTGACAAGGATGGCGCTGTTTTCAAGCACCACTTCGATGGAATCTCCCACGCTGTGGAAGTCGCCGTTGTACGTGCTTTCGACCAACTGAATGCCGCCTGTGCTCAAGCTTGCTGCTGCTCCTGCTGCTGCTGTCACAGGCACATCCTCGCCGGGGTAGAAGTTGGTGGTGAGGACGAAGTCGTCGATTCTTAATCCACCATAGTATTGATAGTTGTGATGGAATCGGAACCTAACGGTAGCTGCATTAGAAATGTCTGTCGAAATAGAGGTGTTTGTGTAACTGTTGGACGGATTCGTTTCGTCGAAAATTTGTTCCCATCCACCACCATCAATGGAGATGTAAACATAGAAGTAGCGAGTATATAACCAAAAAGCGCATGCTTTACGGAATGAGATCGACTCTACGTTTTCACCTGGGTTCAAATTGAATGTCGGTGTTTCGATGTAAAGATTGTAGTACGCTCCAGAGTTCGCACAACAGTTGTGATACAAATAGTAATCCCCGTTTTCATTTTGAGTAGATACGTTTCCGGAGTGTGTCCACCCCTGTCCGTTGTTGTCCGAAAAGTCCTCCGAGTATTTGCCGACGTGCGACGCCGCGTTTTCGTTGTTGTAAATCACTGAAAACTCGTAGCTATCGAGGTAATCTGACAAGGCAACAGACGGGTCAGAGTTAGCGTCACGGACATCTCGAAAGTCGCCATCCGGGAAGTAAAACTCGTTGGTTTCTGTGACGGTGGAGTGGGTCAGGACCATGTTCTCGGCGGCGGTGTGGGAGAGGAGTTCGCCGACTTCGATTTGGACTTCGTTGCCTTCCTCGCCGTTGGCGAAGAAAGCGCCGAAGACTTCGATGTTGTTGTTGTTTCCGATGACTTCGGTGCCGGGTTCGAGGGTCAGGGTGCAGCCTTCGGGGACGGTGATGTCGCCCGTAAGGGTGTAGGGGCTGTTGCTGGCGGTCCAGGTGATGTCGCAGACTTCGCCGCTGACCTCGCTGATGCCGGTGCCGGTAACGAAAATGTCCAGGTTGGGGTTGGCGGGGTCGTTGGTGGCGAAGTTGAAGATGGCAGACGCTCCGCCGGCGTTGACCGGGTTGAACTCGATGCTGAAGGGCGGACTTACAAGACCGGAGAAGCTGGTGGGGTAGGAGGTTAGGGTGAATGGGCCCTGTACCGAGTCGTTGGTGAGGAGGATGGAGGCGGTACCGGTGCCCGTATTGACGAGGCTGTCTGCAGCATAGCCGGTTTGACCGAGGGCCACAACGCCGGCATTGACATCGATACCCGACCACGCAAGAGAAACGAGGGTGCCCTCGCCGGATAGGGAAAGCGATGCCTCACCGAAGACGCTGCCCGACGCAGTGACGTCTTGAGTAAAAGAGCCGGTGGAGCCCGGGGTGAAGGTCAGGTCGACGTACCCCGTGTCGTTGGCGCCAAGAATGAGCTCGCTCGGGTTCGCGTCAAATGGGGGAGCAAACCCCGTGAAGTTGATGGTCTGCTCCGCGCCGACATCGTTGTAGACCGCAATCTCGATGGTGGCCGCGCTGTCTTGCGGTGTGGGGTCGAAAGCGATGTTGGGGTCGCTGAATATGATCACGCCCGTCCCCGTCTGCGGATTGCAGCTGGTGTATTCGCAGTCGGCGTTGTTGGGAGAGGTGGGCAGGTAGTTACAGGCTTCCGGGTCATTGCAGGAAAGCAGCAGGATACAAGGGTTGGTCCCAGAACCTGAAGAGTAAGAGTCAACGGTGGTTCCTGTGTAAACAGAGTTGTCATACCATTCGCTGCAGGGCGTGGCCCCAGTACCACATCCCTCTCCAGCCGGATCGTTTTCATAGTAATGATTGCAGACGTTGGCTGGAGTATTAATAACTGGGTCCAAGGCCTGATAATCTAACGCAGCTTGCAGGTCCTCACAGGAGGTGCAAGAGCATGAAAAGACGCACTCTGGAAATTGGGCTTGGGTGCGGGTTTGAGAACTGCCAGCGACAAGCAAAAGGAGCAATGGAAAAAGGAATTTGAAGGATGGCATGGTGAGTGAATCAGTCGGTTGTCAATGAGGAACAGGGCAGGCCGAAGTCGCTGAGGAGGACCAGCAGGTCCTGGACGGCCACAAGGCCATCTCCGTCGAGGTCGGTTGCGCAGGATGAGGTGTTGCTGTGAAAGGCCAGGACGCCGTTGGGGTCGTTGTAGCCGGGAAGGGGGGCGCCATTGGTGTTGGTCCAACCGAAAAGCTGGGTGTTGCCGTCGGGGCCGAACCAAGTGATTACCTGACCGTTTTCAGGAATGTAGAGTTTCAATGTAAACGGCTCAGAGCCGTTCATGCCCTCGTCTATGTCAGGTGTGGTGGCGTCGTCCCCGTATAGGGTAATGGCGCAGTAAGTGGCCGCGCCCTCGGCAAAGAGGGTGGCAGTGCCGGCACAATGGTCTTGAGGATCAAAGGCGGCGAGGATGGCGCTCGGTGGCGCCCAAAGGCCATCCAAGGATACCTGGCTCACCACCGTGCCCGAACTGGGCGTAGGGGTGTCCTGCCAGTCAGGCGCCTGGGCGAAAAGACTGGAGCAGACAAGAAGCAGGAAGGCGGTCAGGGTCGGCTTCATGCGAGACGGTTTGGCTCAAGGACAAGCTACGACCCATTCGGTCTAATACTCAAGACGGAGACAAGTTGAGAGCACACAACTGCGCACAAACGTGTTTTCGCATTTCCGGAGAGCTCGCAAAAAGCAGCCTCACCGCACCCACTGGCGGGCGCTGCGGCCGTCGGCGGAGTGGGCGTGGACCAGCCACGGGCCCGCCCCTTGCGGGCCGGCGATGCGGCGGCCGCGGGCGTCGTACCACCGCACTTCCGCGAGCGGCGCGCTCGACTGCAGCCGGCCGTTGGCGTCGCGCCAGAGGTGGAAGCCCTCGGAGCCGGTCAGCGCGCCTTCGAAGACGCCGTCCGGCACCCCGGGGTGGCCCCAGCCGGGGGCCAACCAACCGACCCACTGCTCCATCGTGGTGGGCTGGGCCGCGCCACATCCCGTGCTGGCGTCCAGCGGCGTGCCGACCTCCTCGAGGAAGCGCAGCGGGTCGCCCTCGGCGACCGCACCGTCGGCGGGCACCTCGAACGAGGTCGACAGGTATTGGTTGGGGGTGCGTTCCCATTGGTCGGACGACTGCATGAAGTCCACGTGGAGCCGCTCTTCCGTGAAGTCCATGATGGTGTAACCGTTGCTCAGCGTGTTGTCGATGTCGCCGTGCTCCAGCCACGGCAGGATCTGCTGGGCGGCGGCCTCCGAAATCGGCCAGAAGCGCGGGTCGTTGACGACCGAGGTGGCCGTAAACTCCGTGGCCACCGAGCCTTCCTGCACGCCGAACGCGTCGATGAAACTGCCGTCCGGGTTCGGTACCTCAAACGCGAACTCCTGGTGGATGTCGCCCGTCAGCACCACGGGATTGGAGAGCGGAGCAAAGCGGTCGATGAGCCAGTTGCGGTCCGCCTGGTAGCCGTCCCATTTGTCCACGATCCCGCTGCCGGGGTTCGAAAGCGGATAGGGCGGAAGGCCCCAGGCGTCCAGGCTGATGAACGACACCGGCACGAAGACGACCTGCTGGGCAAAGAGGTTCCATACGCCCATCTGTTGCGGGGTGAGCGTGGATTCGAGCCATTCCTTCTGTCCGTCGCCGAGCATGGTGCGCGAGGTGTCGAGCAGGGCCTCGAGCAGCGGGGCGAGCGTGGCAATGGTGGCGCTGTCCTCCAGCACCGTGGGGTCCGTGGCCACCGTCAGGACGTCCGGCACCAGCTGCACCCACTGTGAGCGGAAGGTGCGGGTGTCCAGCAGCGACAGCTTGACCAGTGAGCCGGCTTCGAACCCGCGGTAACAGTGCAGCGCATAGGCGTCGAAGAGGTCGGAGGACGGATCGGTCTGGAAGGGCGTCTCCCGGATGGGATTCCAGTGGAAGAAGGCGGCCAGGGCGCCGGCCTTGCGGTCCAGGTAGTCGCCCTGCGTGGCTTCGTTGTGGTACTGCGATCCGTCGGCGTAGGCCTCGTTGGCCACCTCGTGGTCGTCCCACACCATGTACCACGGGTACTGCTGGGCGGCGGCCTGAAAGTCGGGGTCCAGGCGCTGCACCAGCCACCGCTGGCCGTACTCGTAGCCTTGCACGCA
>JBDQOI010000074.1:0-6443 GCA_040261275.1 Flavobacteriales bacterium
TCGTCATTCACGGAGTTGACGGGATAAGGCAATCGCTGGGGAGAACCGGTAGGAAGACCGTCCATCCCACAGGGGACGGCATAGATGTCATACCCTCCCAATCCGCCCGGACGGTTTGACGAGAAGTAAAGCACCCCGTCCTTGGAGAGGTATGCATCCCGTTCGTCAAAGGAGGAGTTCACAGCTTGGCCCAGAGGCAAGGGGTCCGAATACGTTCCCCCGCGAATGGACACCCGATAGAGATCCCAACCCTGCTCTCCCTTTTTCCCAAGGGAGGCGAACACCAACAGTGTATCTCCATCGTGCAGGGCCATTCTTCCTTGCCCCCGTTTGTTGTCCTCCTTGGAGCGCAATGCAACGGGCACAGTGACGAGGCGCAAACCTTCCACATCGGGGGCGTAGTAGCGGAATGCCGCTTCAGGATCCGCGGGAATGCGCTCGTAAACACGCAGGGAAACAGCCTCCTCGGGATTCCATTGTACTGCCCCGCATTCCACTGCACGACGTTCGGCTTCCTCTCGAAACCTCGCCTTCTTGCCGGCCGAAGCGAGATAAGCTGCGTACAAATCGCGGGCACGCTCAAAGTCGTATTCCAGTTGTGCCAGCCGCGCCTGTTGGAAGGGAAGGTCAGGGACATCGCAACCCTTCCTCAAGGCGATGCGCAAATGCCGCCTCACCCATGACAATCGACCAGGCTCGCTCAGTGCACAAGCGGCCAGGCGCGCATGCAAACAGGCTTCTTCAGGATACAGGCTGACCAATCGCTCATAATCCGGAAGCGCTTCGAGAAAACGGCCGGAATCCCAAGCCTCTTCCGCCCGTTTTCGCAGGTCTCCCCCTGCCTCACCTTGGGCCCACGACGCCAACACGCCCACTGCAAAACACAGGCAAAGCAACGCCCGTCGAACTCCCGCTCCGGTTCCGACCCATGCTTGCGCGCTCCCCATTGGATGCATACTACCAAATTGACGACGGGATCGCCACTCTCGCGTAGGACTGTCGCGGTTTTTCAACAGGATAGGCCTGACCTTTTGACGGTTGAGCTGCGCCCTACCTTTGCGCGCAGATTCGCACGCCATGCCCAACGCATTCTTTCAAGTCCCCTACCCAGAAAATGAACCGGTATTAGGCTATGGTCCCGGAAGCCCGGAACGCAAAGCCCAATTGGCCAAGTATGAGGAAATGTTGAACCAACCGGCCGTAGACGTGCCGATGGTCATCGGAGACCAACGGGTCTTGACCGACGACAAGCGTCCGCTCACGTCTCCTCAAGACCACCAACGCGTCATTGGTTACGCCCATTTTGGAAACAAGGACCATGTGAAAAGTGCCATCGATGCTGCGCTCGAGGCCCGTTCGAGCTGGGCCGCCCTCTCTTGGGAGCACCGGGCGAGCATTTTCCTCAAGGCCGCCGACATGCTGGCCGGTCCCTGGCGCACCCGAATCAATGCCGCCACCATGCTGGCACAAGGGAAGAACATGCATCAGGCGGAAATCGACGCCGCATGCGAATTCATCGACTTTCTGAGGTTCAATGCACATTTCGCACAGGAGATTTATGCACAACAGCCCGAGAGCGCACCCGGGATCTGGAACCGCCTGGAATATCGCCCCCTGGAGGGATTCGTCTTTGCCATCACCCCCTTCAATTTTACCGCTATCGCAGGCAATCTCCCCATCTCCGCTGCGCTGATGGGCAATGTCGTTGTCTGGAAACCCTCTGACGACCAGATCTACTCCGCCCACGTCATCATGGAACTTCTCCATGCCGCCGGGCTCCCGGAAGGCGTGATCAACCTGGTCACTGTCGATGGTCCCGTAGCTGGAGACGCCATCTTCTCCCATCCCGATTTTGCGGGGTTGCATTTTACGGGCAGCACGGGGGTATTCCGACATCTGTGGAAGACCATCGGTGAGAACATTGCCCGTTACCGAACCTACCCTCGCATCGTGGGAGAAACCGGAGGCAAGGACTTCATTCTCGCGCACCGCTCTGCAGAGCCCGCCGAAGTAGTCACCGGTATTGTTCGCGGCGCCTTTGAATTCCAAGGGCAGAAATGCAGTGCCGCCAGCCGCGTGTACATACCGGATAACCTTTGGCCCGCCATACAGGAAGGCCTGGTTCGCGAAGTCAATTCGCTGAAGGTGGGAACCCCCGGACAACCCGAGAATTTCGTGGGCGCTGTCATCAACCGTCGTTCTTTTGACAAAATCAAAGGTTTCATCGATTACGCCCGCGACCACGCCGATGCGGACATCCTATGCGGTGGGACTTGCGACGACAGCGTCGGATACTTCATTCATCCCACGGTCATCCTGGCAAAAGACCCGCATTTCAAAACGATGGAAGAAGAAATCTTCGGTCCTGTGGTCACCTTGTACGTCTACCCTGCCGATGAGTTTGAAGGCGCATTGGAGCTCGTAGACTCCACCAGTGAATATGCGCTGACAGGTGCCGTTTTTGCCCGGGAGCGCTATGCGATTGACGATGCCATGCGCGCGCTTGAAAATGCGGCCGGTAATTTCTACATCAACGACAAGCCAACTGGGGCGGTCGTAGGTCAACAACCTTTCGGCGGAGCCCGAGGGTCCGGAACCAATGACAAAGCGGGCTCCATGCTCAATTTGTTGCGCTGGGTCAGCCCTCGCACCATCAAGGAGACCTTGACCCCTGCCACCGATTACCGGTATCCTTTCCATCAAGGCTGAATCCGGAATGTCCAAACATGAAAAAGGGGCGCAAATGCGCCCCTTTTTCATTGAGGTAAAACAAAGATCAAACCATGGCTTCCGCCATCGGCTCCTCCACCTTCTTTCGGGCGGCGGGCTTCGCTACTGCCTTCTTGGCGGCGGGCTTCGCTACTGCCTTCTTGGCAGCGGGCTTCGCTACTTCCTTCTTGGCGGTCGACTCCATCCTTGCCTTGACCTTGGTTTCAGCTTGCGTGCTCGTGGAAGGACGACGTGGCTTCCGTCCACGGTCCCCCATGGGCACCTGAGCCACAGATTCGAAAGCCTTGTCGTAAGGCGCTTTCAATTTGCCTTCGCTTTCCAACCAAGAGGTCAAGACCAAAAACTTCTCCTTTTTACCGGGAAGTCCCACCGTATCGACTTTGCCCAAATGGGTGCGCAACCGGAAGGCTGCATTCAATATGCTGGCCTTGGCGTTCTTCTCTTTGGCGTTCGGCAAATTGTGCATCACCATCGCGTCTCGAACCAGTTCGGAATAGCTCAAAGGACGATCGCATTGGCGCAAACGACGCAGGATGAAATTGCCCCAAACACTTTTAGGACCTCTCTTTTTCGGTCGGCCTGCCTTCTTGGCCTTGGCCTCTTCTGGTAGCACCATCTTTCGGGGCCTTCCAGGCTTCAATCGAGCAGGAGCTGTGGCGGTTACTTCTGCTGTTGCGACTGCCGTTTGTTCGCGAGACCCGCCGTCCAGTTTGGACAGTACATCCTCTACGTGCTGCAAGCGGGCAGACAACTGAATGCGCTCTTGCTCATAAAAACCACGGATATTCTGCAGTTCACGATCGCTGAACTGAATTTTCTTCTTTGCTGCCATTTTTCGGTTAACCCTTAATCATGTGTACGTTCATTTCGTATTGATAGGCATGCGCGAAGAAACAAAACAAATAAGATTATCCAAGAATGATTTTTGTCAGGGGAAACAAATCCCCGGGGCAAGGCCCCGGGGACGTCAAGGTTGTAAGCCAGATTCTGTAATCCCGAAGGACTTCCACCATTGATCTGCGCAACCTACCCTCCAACATCGGACGGGTCGCCCTCAAACGCTGGTATACATGGTCTTGCAGCCCGAAAGGTTTACCTGAGCCGTGTGGTCACCCAACACGCTGGTGGGCCCTTACCCCACCTTCTCACCCTTGCCTGTGCCCGAAGGCCATCGGCGGTCTGAATTTCTGAAGCACTGTCTGTCATCCTTGCGGATGCCTCTCCTTTCGAAGAGTTCGGTACCCTATGCTGTCCGGACTTTCCTCACCCCGCAAGCGGAGCGCGGTGGAACACCTTGAGGTGCGAAGATAAGCTCAATCCCAAGTGACATCGACCACGAGCGTGTCGGCCCCTCGTTTCACCTGAACAGGCGTAGTCTGCCCCTCTTCATACAGAGAAAGTCCCTCCATATACCCCATCATATCCATCACTTCGTGATCCCCAATTCGCAAAACGATATCGCCCTTCTGCATTCCCGCAACCTGAGCGGGCCGATCTTCACTCACGCCGTCAATTCGCATGCCTATACCGGAGTACAAATAGTCTGGAACAACACCCAATGTGACCTTGAACCGGGGCGCATCGTCACTTGAACTGTCCTTTGTTTTCGTGAAAGGAATAGAATCCAAGACGCTGAGTTCACGAATAATACAAGCACTAAAGTCCGCAATACGCACCATTCCCGCGTAATTCAATTTGTCCGCGGTGTCCGTTGGCTTGTGATAGTCCTCGTGTTGCCCCGTGAAAAAGTGGAGAACGGGAACATCCGCCAGGTAAAATGAAGTGTGGTCCGAGGGGCCCACTCCGCTTTCGCTCAAGACCAATTCAAACCCTGCCCCTTCGGCTGCATTGCAAGTCTCCAGCACCCCGTTCCAAACGGGTGAAGTCCCATTGCCATAAACCGCGAGGGTGTCCCCTTTCAATCGCCCCACCATGTCAAAGTTGATCATCCAGTCGATGTGCTCCATGCCAACAGTGGGTTCATCCGTAAAGTGATTTGACCCCCACAGGCCCTTCTCTTCTCCGCTGAAACTCGCCATGAGCAAAGGGTGATCCACCATGGGGACTGCAGAATGCCGCGAGGCCAGCTCCAAAAGAAGCGCCACGCCGCTCGCATTGTCATCTGCCCCCGGATGCATGGCGGAGTCACCTTCCGCTGCTCCGCGCCAAAGGCTGTTCTCATCGCCCCAACCCAGGTGGTCATGGTGGCATCCAATCACACCCCAGCGCTGGGCAGTATCGGACAGGGCAGCCGTAGCCCCCAAGACGTTCCGACCTACGATTTCACGGACAACGGCCATTCCCATGGTCATGGAGGTGTCGCCATGACCGTGCACCTGCATGGGCGGATGCGGCTTGTAACGGAAAGTCTGATAGAAACCCGAGTCTCCTGCGGCCTGCAATCCCAATGCAGACATTCGCTCTGTCAACCATTGGCCGGCAGCATAGGCACCCGCAGTACCTGTTTCCCGCCCTTCGTAGCGCTCATCGGTCAGGGCAACGACATCGGCTCTCATGGCTTCGGCACTGGCCTCAAGCCCCATGTCCTCCACCTTGATTCCCCTCGGTGTATCGCCCGACCCACAAGAGGAAAGCGTCAATAGGGCCATGGGAAGAAGAGAGGACAGCACAACGGTGATGACCTTATGGTGGGCAGAACGGTACTTCATGACTGGAGAATGGTACATGGAGGCGCGAAGTTCTACATTCGCGTGGCTTTTTCATCCCTGCGGTTCATGACCTCCTCTTCTTTCGGCAAGATTGCCCTGTTCTTCTGCTTCTGCATCGTCTTGGTTTCCTGCGCCAACTCCGGTTCAGAAGCTCCTTCAGCACCTGCCGCGACCGATACGCCCGCCACGGAAATGTCGGTGGCGGCTCCTCTCATTTTGCCTGACCTTCCGGACAGCCTGGACCGCGCCTATGAAGAGGAGGTGCACTTCAACAACGTTCGCCAGCTGACATACGGTGGCGACAATGCCGAAGCTTACTGGTCTTTTGACGGGCGCAGCCTCGTCTTCCAGGCCACCAATTCCGGTTGGGGCGTGGAATGCGACCAGATCTATGTAATGGACCTGGCCGATGGCACCCCTTCGGAAACGCCGCCCGCCCCGGTCAGCACCGGACTCGGGCGCACCACCTGCGCCTACTTCATGCCCGGGGACAAGGAAGTCCTCTATGCATCCACCCACGCAGCGGACACCGCCTGCCCGGAGACGCCGCGTCGCGGACCCAACGACGAGTATGTCTGGCCCGTCTATGCCGGATATGACATCTATACCGTTCCCGCGGAAGGCGGAGAACCTACGCTGCTCATCGGCGGTGATGGCTACGATGCCGAGGCCACCGTTAGCCCGAAGGGCGACAAAATCGTCTTCACGAGCACCCGCGATGGAGACCTGGACCTCTACACCTGCGATATCGACGGCAGCAACATCCAGCGCATCACCTCCAAGCTCGGCTATGACGGCGGTGCCTTTTTCAGCCCCGATGGTGAGTACCTCGTATGGCGTGCCAGCCGTCCGAACCAAGGCGAAGAAGCGCAGAACTACATGGAGCTCCTTGGGAGGGGGCTGGTCCAGCCCACGGCAATGGAACTCTTTGTCGCCAAGGCCGACGGCAGCGAGATGCGCCAGATCACCGACCTCGGTGGCGCCAACTGGGCCCCGTATTTCCACCCAGACGGCCAGCACATCCTTTTCAGCTCCAACCACAAG
>JBDQOI010000075.1:0-6178 GCA_040261275.1 Flavobacteriales bacterium
CCCTCAAGGGGAGCTGAATCAGGCCCGGGAGGACCGCTCGGCACCGCGGTGGGGGCGCTGGCCCAACCACACGATAGCCACAAAAAACAGATAGAAGGCCAAGAAGGCCAAGGCACCAGGGATGTCTTCGGCGGTCAGCACGGCGGAGCGGGTCATGAGCCACAGTGTCAACCGAAAGACAGCCGTCGCAAAAGCGGCAACCACAAAAGCAAAGACCGAAGTTGAAAGCCTTATCCGAAGCATGGAAACCTGAAAGTATCCTTCTGCGTAGAGATGGCCCATGACCGAAATCATCCCAACAAAGTGATTTTCGTCAGCCCTTGGATAACGTGATCGTTTAAAGATGCATCCTACACGACTGCCCCTCTATTTTTATGCCATGACGAAAATGCCATCGCTTCGGCGATTTCTTGTTGGACTTGGGCTCCTGGCGGCGGCCAACCTGGCTCGGGCACAGGATCCAGTGACGCAATTCCAGATGTTTGGCCATTTCACAGCCAACGTGGAACTCGAAAACGATGAGCAATTCAGTGAGTTCAGCATGGGCGAGCACGACTTCTTTGTCCAAAGCAAGGTCACACCGCGCATCTCTTTTCTCAGTGAAACCATTGTCGCTCCTGTTGCTGACGACCATCATGGCGGTGCTGACTTCAGGGTGAGCATAGAGCGCGCCAGGCTTAAATATCAATACCGCGAGTGGCTCTCTGTCATCGTCGGAAAGATGCATACCCCGGTCAATTACTGGAATGACGTATACCACCACGGCAGACTGTTTTTTCCCACGATTGACCGTTCCCGCGCATTTGGTTCCCACGTGCCCATCCACACGTTGGGATTGCGGTTGCAAGGCCAGAACATTGGCAAGCTCAAATTCGGTTATGACCTGGTCATAGGAAATGGGATGAGTGCCAACGACATCCGCGACAACAACTTCCAGAAATCGGTGACCGCCGCCGTGCACATCAAGCCGGAAAAGCAGACGCGCATCAGCATCAGCGCTTACCGGGATGTCTTGTTTGAGAACAAGGTAGGGTCGCACTCCGGTCATGCCAGTAGCGGTCACTTGACGATGGGAGATGAGGGTTGGCTTCCTGTCGATCTCGACTACGAGTTGTACTGTTTCAGCCTCTACCGCAACAAAGGGAAGTGGGAAATTCTAACAGAGTTCACACTCAACCGCACAAAACTGGCGTCAAGCAATGATGCAGAGCTCATCGCGAGTCTGGGCAATCCCGATGCCACCGCAAACACCACGACTTACCTCTATGCTGGTCGGAAATTGGGCAACCGCAACAGCCTCTATGTTTTGGGTGACAGGATCCGAACACAAACGCGGGACTTTCATATGAAATCCAATGATTTGCTCAAGGTGGGCATCGGGTGGCAACATGAATTCAGTGCGTTGGTGAAAACGCAAATTCAAGCAGAACGCTACACCGGACGGGATGGTTTTGAAATTCCTGCCGATGACAAGTGGGAATTGAAAGTGCGTCTGGCTTATTGCCTCTACTGATGGCAATGCGGTGTTTCATCATACTTCTGGCTTTGGGGTGGAATGGTGCCCTATTTGCGCAAATGGGCACTCCCGTTGGGAATGACCTGGACCCTGGCCCCCTGACGGAGACGGAACTCAAGGAAATCTTCTTGGGCAACAAATCCATCTGGGACAACAACAATCCTGTCACCGTCGTCTTGACCTCGAGCGACTCTGAAGGATTCGCCAAGGTGGCGGGTTGGGCGCTGGAAGCGGGTGCTTTTGAATTCCAAAAACACTGGCTTTCCATCGTCTTTCAGGGCAGGGCCAATGCCCCGGTATTCCTGAACTCAGAAGAGGAAGTGCTGGCCTATATCCGCGGCCACAAGGGCGCCATTGGCTTGTTGTACACATTGCCAGTTCCCCCTGAACTGACCGTAGAGACGCCATGAAATTCCTCAATTCCATCATCGCCCGGATCTGGGGGCCATTTGGATTGATGGCGGTCTCTTTGTTGCTGCTTGTCGGGATCTACATCCCCAATCAGCAGAAAGGAACGCTCAGGGAATTTCAATCAGCCGAGCTGAAAGAGCTGGTCAAATCCATGGCCATCAATATCAGCGTCGCCGGCAAGTATGACGACTGGACGAGACTCACGGAAATATTCGCCGACATCAGCGAAAGGCCAAGTCTCGAGTTTGCCGTCCTGCTGCTCGAGTTCAATGGAAAAGAAACGCTGGTCGCATCAAACCCTCCCAATGTGAGCATGGAGGCTGTCAACAATGCGCGCAGCAACGATCTTTTTGTGGAGGCCCCCATTGAAGGCGGCATCTTTCAAGGCAAGGTCGTCATCTTGGGATCCGAAGCCTTTTTGAGCAGCGAAACGGCACGGTTGAACTTCCCACTCGTGGTGGCGATGGCGTTGGTCATTACTGCGGTCATTCTGCTCTATTTCTTTTTCTTGAGAGGTGTGGCTCTTCCGCTGCAGGCGGTGCGGGGCGCAGCCGAGCGCATCCGGGAGGGTGACCTCTCAAAACCAATGGACATCGACACCAACATCCGGGAACTAAAATCAATGAACATGGCCCTCGACGGCCTGCGCAACGGATTGCTCGAACAGCGCAACACCAACCTGGCCCTGACCAAGGGCATGGAAAATGAAATCCAGCGACAAACCAAAGACCTGCGCAAAACACTGGATGAATTGCAAGACAGCAGGAACCTGTTTGGCAACATCATTGAATCCGCGCTTGACGCCATGGTCATCGCCGATGGCCAAAGCCGCATCGTCGAATGGAACCGCAAGGCAGAGCAGATTTTTGGCTGGAGCCGTGAAGAAGCCCTCGGCCAGAAATTGACCAAACTCATCATTCCCCAAATACACCGGGACAACCATGACAAAGGCATGTCCAACTATCACGCTACCGGACAGGGACCCGCGCTCAATAACCTCTTCGAGACCCAAGCCCTCCGCAGAGACGGAACAACCTTTGACATCGAGCTCTATATCACAACGGTCAAAATCGGCAAGGAAGAAGTGTTTTCCAGCTTCATCCGAGACATCACCGCCGCCAAACAAATGAGCCAAGACCTGGAGCGGCAAAGGGAGCTGAATTCAGCGCTCCTCAACGGTCTCCCTATGCTGATTACGCTCAAGGACGAAGACCTCAGGTACACGTTCGTCAATGACAGCGCCCTGAAAGAACTCAAGCAAGACCGATCTGACATGATCGGAAAACGTGAAAACGAAGTATTTGACACCGATTGGGTCGAAGACTCGATGAAACGCGACCGCGCCGTATGGAATGGTGAAACCGACTCGGCAGAAGAAAAAACATTGACTCGCGGCGGCGTCAGCTCACATTTCCTCATTGGACGCTACCTCATTTCTGTGGGCAAGGAGAATCCGACTTCCTATCTCCTCACCTATGGATTTGACATCTCCACACTCAAAGCGGTCCAAAAAGAATTGGAGTCTGCTCTGAGTACGAAAAACGAATTCTTGGCCACCGTGAGCCACGAAATTCGGACCCCTTTGCACAGCATCATCGTATTGTCCGAACTGCTCAACCAGCATGACCGCATCGACGAACGCGACGAGTTCTCTCAGAACATCCGCTCGTCATCCAGGCACCTGCTCAACATGGTCAACGACATCCTCGACTTCTCCAAAGCCAGTGCCCAACGCTTGGAGCTGGCGCCTGCGGACATGGATGTCACTGAATTCACAGACGGGCTCATCAGGGTGGACAAAGACCAAAGGTCATCCGAAGTCTCCTTTATCAAGGACATTCAAGGGTGCGAGGGTGTGACGGTCCACGCCGACCAAACACGACTCAACCAAGTCCTGCAGAACCTGCTATCCAACGCCTTCAAGTTCACTGAAAAAGGAGAAGTCAAACTTCAAATTATCGGCGTCCGAAAGAACGACACTTTCAGTATGAAATTTGCGGTTTCCGATACGGGAATAGGAATTTCAAATGAAAACAAGAAAAAAGTCCTCAACGCCTTCGAACAAGGGAATTCAGGAATAGCTCGAAAATTCGGGGGAACCGGATTGGGGCTGGGCATTGTTTCGAAGCTCCTCCAGCTGATGGACAGCGAACTCGTGTTGGAAAGTCAACTGAATGAAGGCACCACATTCCGATTTGAGGTGTCCTTCCCACTGATCAAGCAACAGGCCTCAGCCTCACCGACAGCGCACACAGCACCGCCCACTTTTCAAAGCATCAAAATGCTCTATGTGGAAGACATGCACCCCAACCAAATGGTCATGAAGGCCATGTGCAAACCATGGAACGTGGACCTGACCATCGCATCTTCAGGCCAAGAGGCCATTGAGCGCTGCAAACAAGAGTCATTTGACGTCGTCCTGCTGGATATTCAAATGCCTGAAATGGATGGAATCGAGGCCATCAAAGTCTTGCAAACCATCGACAACTTCATGGACAACACCCCTGTTCATGCCTTTACTGCACATGCGGAAAGCGAAGACTACGAGCGCTTTCTCAACCTTGGATTTTCTGGAGTTTTGACCAAACCCCTGACACCTGATCAGCTCCGTGAATTCCTGCTTACGCACCTCAAACATGAGCACAGCGACCGCCATTGAATTCTCACCTGATTATTTCAAGGTCATCTTCACAGAGGACCCCGCCGAGTGGGTGGAGTTCATCCAAGTCAACCTCCGCACATTCAAGGAGGGACTTGACCGAATCCAGGAGGCCGCAGCAGCTGAGGACATCGACACCGTTTCTGAAGTCAGACATGCATTGGGGCCCTCCATGAAACAATGGGGCACCGTGACCCTTGAACGACAAATGATGGCACTTACGGGTGACAACCTTACCGAGCAGTGGCCCCTCATTGAACCTGAATTCAAAGCCTTGATTTCGGCCTTGGAGCAGCTGAAATAAAAAAGGGCCCGAGGGCCCTTTCTTATTACCATACACTTCGGTTAGAAAATCAAGACATCTGGGCCTTGAGATCGCCGTCGATTGCATCGAGGAAATCCTCAGTGGTCAGCCAATGGTCATCGGTCATGTCCTTGCCGTGAATCAACAGGGCGAGGTCCTTGGTCATCCGGCCACTTTCCACCACATCGATGCACACCTGCTCGAGGGTCTGCGCAAACGAACGGAGCGCATCATTGCCATCCAACTTCCCACGGAAATCCAAACCGCGGGTCCAAGCAAAAATGCTGGCAATGGGGTTGGTCGATGTCTTGTTGCCCTGCTGGTGCTGGCGGTAGTGACGCGTGACCGTTCCATGTGCAGCCTCGGCCTCCATGGTCTTGCCGTCGGGCGTCACCAGTGTAGAGGTCATCAAACCGAGTGAGCCAAAGCCCTGTGCCACGGTATCGGACTGCACGTCGCCGTCGTAGTTCTTGCACGCCCAAACGAACCCGCCGTTCCACTTCATCGCCGCAGCGACCATGTCGTCAATCAGGCGGTGCTCATAGGTAATGCCCGCTGCCTCAAACTTGCCTTTGAACTCTGCGTCAAACACCTCTTGGAAGATGTCCTTGAAGCGGCCGTCATAAGCCTTGAGGATGGTGTTCTTGGTCGAGAGGTACAGCGGCCAACCTTTGGCCAGCGCCTGGTTCATGCAGCTGCGCGCAAAACCGTGGATGCTCTCGTCGGTGTTGTACATGCTCATGGCCACACCACCGCCTTCAAAGTTGTAGACCTCCCATTCGGTGGCTTCTCCCCCGCCCTCTGGCGTAAAGGTCATGGTCAGCTTGCCTTTGCCTTTGATCACCGCATCGGTGGCCTTGTACTGGTCGCCAAAAGCGTGGCGTCCAATGCAAATGGGCTGCGTCCATCCCGGCACCAGGCGCGGGACATTCTTCATGATGATGGGCTCGCGAAAAACCGTACCACCGATGATGTTCCGCAATGTCCCGTTCGGGCTGCGCCACATCTTCTTCAGGCCGAACTCCTCCACCCGCTGCTCGTCTGGTGTAATGGTGGCACACTTGATGCCCACGCTGTGCTTCTTGATCGCTTCGGCTGCGTCGACCGTGATCTGGTCGTCCGTCTCGTCGCGCTTCTCGATGCCCAAATCGTAATAGAGCAACTCGATGTCGAGGTACGGCAGAATGAGGCGATCCTTGATGAATTGCCAAATGATGCGGGTCATCTCATCGCCGTCGAGCTCGACGACAGGGTTGTGGACCTTGATCTTATCCATGTCTCTTGTAGG
>JBDQOI010000076.1:0-6047 GCA_040261275.1 Flavobacteriales bacterium
GCCAAATGATGCGGGTCATCTCATCGCCGTCGAGCTCGACGACAGGGTTGTGGACCTTGATCTTTTCCATGTCTCTTGTAGGTATGCGTCGGGCCTGTGTGTAGAACCGACGGGGCGCGAAAGTACTGCCGAGCCCAAGGGTCGGTCAAATCGTGTCCCAAATACACCTTTTGGGGGCAGTCCTCAATCAGGCGAGCTCGCGCTCGGAGAAGTAGAAGCTGCCTTCGATGGCCGCGTTCTCGTCGCTGTCGCTGCCGTGAACGGCATTGGCGGCAATGCTCTCGGCGAAGTCTGCGCGGATGGTTCCAGGCGCAGCTTCAGCGGGGTTCGTGGCACCAATCAGCGTCCGGAAATCAGCAACGGCATTGTCCTTTTCAAGGATGGCCGCCACGATGGGGCCACTGCTCATGTACTCGGTGAGCTCACCAAAGAAGGGGCGCTCGCTGTGCACCGCATAGAATGCCTGTGCGTCGGCGAGCGTGAGCTGGGTCCACTTCATCGCCTTGATGGTGAATCCGTTCTCGATGATCCGGTCAATGATTTTGCCGGTGTGACCAGCGCCGGTAGCGTCCGGCTTGATCATGGTAAAGGTGCGGTTGGTGGCCATGGTCTCTTATTGTAATGGGCGATTTCGCCGTGCAAAAATAGGGGTTTCCTCACAGCCATTTCCTAGGTCCAGGGAAGGGCATGAAATGCGCATGGCCTTTCCGACAAGCCCCTTCATTCCAAAATCACCCCTTCAATCAAGATTGAACGCGCTTTCTGGATTTTATAGGGTCCGCTCTAAAAAAGGTAGAGGCACAATCAAAAAAATAAGCGTAATAAAGTATAACACAAGACGTAAGAGCGGAAAACAGCATTACGGAAAATGGTTTTGCATTCGTTTCAAAAAGACCATAAACCAATTAATATATGATTATGAATCACTGAACATAGAAAATGTTGAATAGAAAGTTTATTGTGCAACAGCCAAACCCAAAAAGGGGCCAGTAGCAACAAACGATTGTTAATCCTGCAGGCTGGAAAAGTACTTTAGATGCAACCGAATCATCATGCGAATCCTTGCCCGTTTGCTCCATCTCACCGCGAGCTGCTGTCTGTTTTTCTGCGGCACGACCGCCTTCTCCCAAGGCCAGTATTTGGTTCAAGTTCCCCCCATGGAAGTGGGCGGACAAGCATCTGGTACATTCACCATACCGTGGTCCACTTCATTCCCGCTCTCCCCGGACGTGTCCTTCACAGTGTTGAGTGACAACGCCGGTGCACTGGATAGCCTGATGTGCTGTCAATTCAGTTTTACCTACGCATCCTTTGATATGGCCATAGACGGTGACGGCCTTGCTTCTGGGGGATATACAGAACTGAATTGGTCATTAAACGGTTTGCAATTTCCAGCGGAGACATTCTGGGTGGAGTACAACCGTGGCGGAACGGCGTTGGGCTCGATTCAATTTACCATGAACCCCTTCATCATCCCGGAATTGCCGGCCATCAGCATCGCAACAGATGAAGAGACTGCGGGCAGTGGGTCGGGCTACATCGGCTCTTACGGCGGCAACAACATGCCTTACATCGCCGCCAACACCTGTCCCTCTTGGCTCAACCTCTCCGGAAGTGTAGAGGCGAATGAAGTCACCTTTCAAGCCACACCGAGTTACAACCAATACGGTTCGGGTTCTTGCCAATACCAGGCCAATTTCTCAGGGCTCACCACGCCCGTCCTGGGCACCTTGGTGTATGACGTCGCCCCTGTCGACGACCCCCATTACATCTCCGTGTCGAGCTCTACAAGTGGACTTTCTTACTACCCTGGAGACTCGACGTCCCAGCAGACGACACCCATGGCTTCCACGAGCCTTGGCCCGAATGAACCCTGCGCATTCTACCTGTATGTCAGCGACAGTGACACCATCGACTTCATCAACATCAGCTCCCCCCTTTCTGGCACTTTGACCGGTGGCATCAGTTATAATTACCCCCAATCTGCGAGCTACAACTACACCTTCACCCCCGATCCTGGATTTACAGGTTCGGTCTCTATGGAAGTCTCCTATTCGGACATCCTCGGAAACGACGGTGTGCTTTTCATCGAACTCACTTACGTGCCGAGCCATGTTTTCCAGCCTGCAGAAGGCACAGACATCGACATCGTCATCAACGAGGACGAGAGCGACACATTGGATTTCATCGCCCGGGATGAGCAGGGCCTGCTGCCTCCGCTCGCAGGGGATGACATCAAGCAAGGGCAATTGCTGTTCCAGTATCAATACCTCTCAACGGCCATGACAGGATGGAACCCCGAAGATTATTACAACGCGGACAACGAAGGCATTTCCGCACCCTACCCCTACACCCACACCTATGACTTCACCAACAACCTTTTCGCCAACAACTACTCTAGCAATTCCGCTGCTCAGATCTACGGTTACTTCCGGCCTCAAGAAACGGGAGAGTACAATTTCAGCGTCACCTCAGGATGGGGTTGCAACCTCTTGATCGGCGGCGACACCGTTCTGACCAGTGCCACGGGCATGGGAGTGCATGGCGAATTGACCGGCACCGTGAATATGACCGCGGGAGAAATCTACCCCATCCGCTTGCGCTCATGGAGGTTCAGTTCGGCAGGGACCCTCTCGTTGAATTGGAAAAAGCCCTCGGATACGGAATGGGGCATGGATGCTGATGAGGTCTCTGCCGGACGGCATTTCCCCACCTCAAGCGGCGCCGGTTACTGCTACATCTCGAACTTCCAGATGGGCAACCAATACCTGATGGATTTCACCTTGAATTGCACGAGCGAAGCCAACACGCACACAGCCGGTCAGCCCGAACCCTTCGAGGTCGACATCATGAACAGGGCCACCCAATGGATCGGCACCAGCCAACCAACCGCCATCTCCATCAATGGTGCCCTGTCCCCATTGGGTGCAGATACCACACTTTTCTCCGCAGATGGAACCACCCAATCGGTGACCGTGGAAATGGACTGGTTCGGTAATGTTTCACCAATCCAGGCCCCGACTGTCATGCAGACCTTCACCATGACCCTCTTCACCGATTACTATGGGAGCGAAACAAACTGGAACCTGGTCAATGCGAATGGCCAAGCGGTCATGTCCGGATCCAATTTCCAAAGCAATACCAGCTACACAACATCGGAGGTACTGCCCAGTGGATGCTATACGCTCACCATCAATGACACCTATGGAGACGGCATGACTTCCGGCAACTATTCACTGGAGGTCGACGGCACGGTCATGGCGGCCGGATCAGGGTATGATTTCACCTACCAAGACCAAACGACCTTTTGCTCGGACGGCTCCACACCATCGAACAGCCCCGACACTTATCCGGGAGACATGGAAATGGCGCTCTGTGCTCCGGATGGAGCCTGCTACACCATCGGGGGACATGTCCAGAGGCCCTCGTACACCATGGGCAGCGTCCCGGCATCCAATTTGGATGGTGGCACCGGAGTCGTGGATTGTCCCTACATGGATTTCGACCCCTACTTGTGTGAACTGTGCGATGCGTCCAATCCCTCTGGGATGTTCAATGATTATGACTGCAACCTGTATGGAGGGACGCCTTTCAACGCCCCGGATTATTGCGACCCAACACTTCCTTCCTACAGTTCAATCCTGTGTGAATATTGCGATGAAAACGCGCCGTACTTCGACCCCTTCATATGTGAGTTAGAAGGTGGATTTCCATTCGAGGGAGCCAGCGGTGGCGATCCTGACCTTGCTTATCCGCTGAACGTGGGAACGCCCATTCTGCAAGGGTCACAAAACGCGAATCAACTGGTGGAGCTCGGCTTTTCTTTCTCTTTTTATGGTCAGGATTATCAACAAATCACAGTGTCTACCCATGGCGTTGTTTACCTAGGCGAAGCGACCAATTCAGAGACAGGATGCTGTCCAGTCAATGCACTTCCCTTTGCGTCTTCCGCACCCTCCATTCATGTATTCAACACCAATCTGGGCTACACGAGCGATTTTGGCGGAGGCATCTTCGTTGAAACTTATGGTAGCGCTCCGAACCGAGAATTTGTTGTTAGTTATTACCAAATACCAGAATCCTACAACTTAGTCCCGATTGATGCCCAACTGATCCTGCGGGAAGCCGATGGCAGTATCGAGCTGTACCACGGTGGTTACAACAACTCGAACTATACAGGCATCACGGTCGGAATCAATGCCGGAGACGGTGTAAATGCCAGCTTTGACCCCGCGTTCAATGTGGCCTACATGACGGCCCCCACCATTTTCTCCTGGAACCCGAATCCCTCGGGATCGACAGCAGCCTATCCTTGGCCCGAATCGTGGAACGACGGCTCGACCGGGAGATATACGCACACGTTTGACCTCCCCTCTGCTATGTCAGGCTCAGGGACCGATTGGTCTCTGATGGTCACCAATACCCACGAGCAAGGCTCATCTTCATATTTCGACCTCTCCGTATCGCTCCCCGGTCTTTCGCCGGAGAGTCCTTCCCTCACCATATACCCGGTGAATGACCCCTTCGTGGCGGACTTCATCCTCGAAGGTGCACAAGGCACGCCGGCTCCGGTCACGGTAACCCAAAATGGTGGGACGGCCGTGACCTTCCTCACCACTGCGGTAGAGCGCGACACCGTCCACATTTCGATTGCAGGATTCGATGCTGACGTTTTGGATACCTACAGCTTGACAGGTCAACCTACCCAGGGAACGGCCACCGTCGAGGTCATCCCCGCCGCAGCATTGGAAGGCCAGGAATACGCGGCTGAATTGCCCGCAATGGGCTCCGCCCCTGCCTCAGCATTTATGGCTGAAGGGACATTGGACAGTGTGACCGTCTCGATGAATTGGAATGAAACCACTGATGTGGTACCTGCCAACCTCTCTGTCAATCTGATCGCGCCCGACGGCACCACCGCCAAGTTGGGCGGACCACAATGGGACTACGCCATCACCACCGAACTGTCCAACCCTGCACCGACCTTCCCGCTGGACCAAGGCGTGCTGAGCACAGTCACGGACTGCGATGAGTGCACGGAAGTCTTACAGTTGGGTTTTGCTTTCCCTTTCTACGACGAGATGGTCAACGAGATCACCGTCACATCCAACGGACTGGTATACATGGGCACCGGCCAGTACTCCAGCGGTTGCTGCTCAGGATGGAGCTTACCCAGCAGTCAAGGGCCTTCGATTCACTTGGCCCACTCAGACCTTCACTCCGGAACCCATGGCGATGTGAGGTACCACACCGTGGGCACTGAACCGAACCGGACCTTCGTCCTGAGTTTTGAAGATGTCGCCCTCTTCGGCAACGCCAGCACTCAGGTGGATGGACAGCTTTTGCTTCATGAGGCCGATGGCCGCATCGAATTGTACCATGGTGGCGTCCCTTCCGGGAGTTACCACACGTTCACCATGGGAATCAATGCTGGCGATGGTGTGAGGGCCTCCTACGACCCGGCATTCCATCAGACCAGCAGCACATCTCCCGCCCATTTCGAATGGGAGCCCATCATCGATGGGTACCAATCGGGCCCCAATGGATGGCCATACAGCTGGACTGGAGACACAACGGGCACTTACCTCTACACCAAATCAATCAGCGGCCTCAGCGGCACCGGAGCCTGGAGCGTGAAACTCGAGCACGAATTCGACGCATCGGCGGCGCTGCCCGTCGACCTCAACCTGACTTTCCATGGCTTGAACAAGCCGATGACAGCATTGGCCACCTACATCGGCACTGACGGCCTTGACGAGGCCGATACCTTGAAGGTCCAAGCGTCAGACCTTCAAGGCAACACGGCCCAGTTGGCCATGCCCATTCAAATCATCAAGGTCAACGATGGCGATGCCACGTTCAGCCCGGAATCCAGCTTGTTGACCTATGAAGAAGATGCCACATTCGCATTCAGCTTGGATGTCGAGGACTTGGATGGCCTGTCCACCGATCTCGGATTGTGGTCAGATTCCAGCCTAGTGGCCCCCGCATTCTTTGCTGCAGGCGTAACGTGTTCGTATTTCTCAGCATCGTCAGACAATGGGGTC
>JBDQOI010000077.1:0-5913 GCA_040261275.1 Flavobacteriales bacterium
CTCCCAAGCGGAATACTTCGCCAGCCGAGGTTGGGTGGCGTTCTCCATTGATTACCGCGTGCTCTCTGACATCGGCACGGTGCCGCAAGAGTGGGCTGACTCCGTGTTCAGTGCGGGGTCTGACAGTGTTGGGCTGGGCCAACTGGCGCAAGGGATTGCCATCTATCCTGCACACCGCGATGCCAAGGCCGCCTTGCGGTGGGTGGCGGCGCACGCCGAGGACTATTCCATCAACATGGATTACCTGACCGTGGGTGGAGGCTCCGCAGGCGCCATTACGTCCGTTGGGGTCAGTGTGACAGAGCCAGGCGATTTCACCGACGAACTGACCGTGGCGCAGGATCCGACGCTGGCCACCACCCACTTGGGCCAGGCCTATGAGGTGCAGACCATCCTCGATTTTTGGGGGTCGCCTACTTCTGTGAATCTGCTGGAAGGCGTCTATGAAGTCGATCGATTCGATCCCAGTGATCCGCCGTTGTTCATTGCCCATGGCACAGCGGATTCCACCGTGGTGTTTTCCAATGGCGAAATGCTCCAAGAGACTTGGGAAACCCATGGCATACCCCATGTTTTTTACCCATTGGAGGGTGCGGGGCATGGACCTTGGGATTCCACGGTGCCGGACGAGAACGGCGACCCTCAATCGCTGTTTGAGCTCGCCTTTGATTTCATGGTGGAGCAGCAGGGGCTGTCCCTCGATTGAGCTTCGGCTGAAATGCGATCATGTCAAGACCAAGTGCCTGTGGGTTTGACGCGTTTGCCGTGAGAATTGGGTGTTTACCCAAAACTGGATTACATTGGGGATTCTTGGGTGTTTACCCAAAATCTCAATGCTCTGATTTTGAAAGACATCAAATACCTCTTCGCCTATACCGTCCCGCTGTCCGTCTGGGCTTCCTTCGCCTCTACGGGGATCTGGACCTACACCACGGTGTTCTACGCTTTCCTCGTGATTCCCATCCTCGACGTGATCACAGGGGAGACGACGGACAACCTTGAAGACGACGACGCTTCGTACAAGAAAACCCGGTGGATTTTCGATGCCATGCTTTATCTGAATGTGCCGATTGTCTTCGGAATCCTGGCCTACGCGCTGCATACGGTTCAGACCGGCAGCCATGAGACCTACGAGCTGGTGGGGTTGGCCTTGTCCGGAGGCATCCTGCTGGCCACCAATGGAATCAATGTGGCCCACGAGTTGGGGCACCGCAAACCTTTGGCCGAGCGGTTGATGAGCAAGCTGCTCTACATGCCCTGCCTCTACATGCACTTCTTCATCGAGCACAACTACGGACATCATTTGCGGGTGGCTACGCCGGAAGACGGCGCGACGGCGCGCTACAATCAGACGGTGTACGGTTTCTGGTTCACCTCGGTCACGGGGCAATACATCAGTGCCTGGAAGTTGCAGATGCAACTGCTCGAACGCCAGGGTTTGTCCTTCCTCTCGGTCAAGAACGACATGCTGTGGTACCACCTGATCCAGCCGGCTTACCTCGGCATGGTGTATGTCCTCTTCGGCATGGAAGGTCTGTGGTTTGCGGCCACCATCGGCGTGATTGCATTCCTCTTCCTGGAGTGTATCAACTACATCGAACACTACGGTCTGCTGCGAGCCAAGCTGGGGTCCGGGCGGTATGAAGTCGTGCGCCCCCACCACAGTTGGAATTCCAATTTCAACATTGGGCGGATCACCTTGTACGAGTTGACCCGTCACAGCGATCACCATTACCGTTCGACGAAGAAGTACCAGGTTTTGGACAGTCATGAGGAAAGCCCGACCCTGCCTTTGGGCTATCCGGCTTCGATTCTGCTGAGTCTGGTTCCCCCATTGTGGTTCTGGGTGATGAATCCGCTCGTTCCCGAAGAAATGAAACTCAGCAGCGCGCATGACTGAGGCATCCTCCGGTCTATTGACGGCAGGTACGCTGGAGCGGTTTACCGCCAAAACCCGGGACAAGCTCCTCGAAGCGAGCCTGGTGCTGTTCAATGAACGGGGCTTCGCTTCGGTGACCACGGCTTCCATCGCGGAGCAGTCCGGGGTTTTGGAAGGCTCGCTCTGGTATCATTTCCGCACCAAGAAGGACATCCTCGCCGCGCACATGGAATTGCTTCAGCAGGTGTTCCAAGACGCGAACATCGACGCCGAATCTTCTGATGCCGAGACCATCATCGCAGGCATTTTCGCCGCCTATGGGGTCATCTGGGATTTCCGCTACATCCTGCGCGACGATTTCGGGTCCGTACTCGATGCGGAAGAGCCCATTCTTGCGACGGCGCGTTGGGTCAATGACTTCCTCGATGCCTGGACGGAAGGCCGCATCCGGCATGCCGAGGCCCATGGATTGCTGGATTTGGCAGATGACGAAATGGAAGACATCTCCGAGATCATCCTTGTCATCGGCCGGTATTGGCTGGACTTTTCCGGCAAGAAGTACCCCAATGCCCAAAACCAGGAGCTTCGGTTCAAGGGCCTGCAGCACATCTTTACGGTACTGCGGCCTTATTTGACTCCTCCTGCTGCCGTGCTGATTGCTGCAGAGCTCGATAGTATGTGATCTGCGCTCCGCCTAGGGCGACTCCTCTGTGTTCTCTTCATGTTTTGGGATGACTTCCCGAACCACAGAGACGGAATCGCGGTCGTAGGTCGGGACCTGTATCTGGGCCAAGTGGCGAGCGGGCGGAGGCTGGTTCAGCCAGCCCGGGATGGTGTCATACAGGGTGGTGTCCGACTCAAGTTGCAAGGTGGTGTTGTGTCGGGGTTGTCCTTCGGGTTGCAGGGCCTGATGCTTCCAGTCCCCGAGGTTGAACATATACAGGTATTGCGTTTTTGGCAGAACGGTATGGAGCTCCCAATCTCCTTCGCCCATAAAACGCATGGGGGTCCCGTACGTTCCGGTCGTGTCCATGGGGTAATGCGTGTAGACGAACAGCTTGGCCTGGGGATCCAGGTCCGGGGCATGGACGCGAAAGCGCACGCCGTGTGTTGCCCAGGCCTCCGCGGGATTCAGGGTGTGATCACGCCCTGAGTAATCGATGGGAGGGGAGAAGTAGGAGATGTAGATGCCATAGGCGAGCAGGGGATGCAAGCTGACGATGAAGGCGCCCCGGTTCTTCTTGAAGGCGTAGAGGGTCCATTGCAGGACCATCAAGGCCAAAATAACGACCAAGGATGTGGCGACGGCGCCAATCATGAGCCATGCGTAGGGGTCCTCCATCACTTTGCGTGAAGTGAACATCATCGGTGTCATGACCAAGGCACCAAACGAGACGAAGGCACAGGCGCCAGATGCCAGGGTCATCAATGCCAGCCAAAGGGCGAGTGAGGTCTTCATTCGGGTTCGCAGGGTGCGCTATCTGCGCCTTCTTCCAGCATGCGTGCGTCCAACTCGGTTCGGAAGGCTTTCATGTCGATGTCGCGGAGCTGCCACCATTGGGAGGCGGGGAAAAGCAAGGCGACCACGGCTGTCCAAACAACGAAGACGGGCAGCGCACGGTTCAGGATGCCGGTGATGTCGGGCCAGCCCCGGTGATTGAAGCGGCCGAACAGTGAGGGAATGAGCGCGAGCAGGGTGCTGAGGAAGAGCAGGTTGGTGGCCAGAACGGCCAACCGATTCGGGGTCAGACCCCATTGGAGCAGCCGGGAGCCAATGGCGGCGATGCCGATGAGGTCGGCAAAGACCCCCAGGACGATCAACGCACCGACCAGCGCCTGCCCGATCCGGCCTTGCTTTTGTTTCAGCGCGCTGTGCAGCAGGACAAGCCCGATGACGGCGCCGAGCAACAAGTTGAACACCAGCAATTCCTCCCTGTCCTCGGTCAATTCCCGCAGCCCCTTGGAGAGGTAGGTGAGCAGGAACCCCCCTTCCAGCAGCACAAACAAGGGCACGAAGAGACCGGCGATGACGGGTAGAATGCGCTGTAGGGCGTTGGGGTGGCGCATCCAAACGTGGTGGGCAAAAACGAGAATGCCGGAAGCGCCCCAGCACATGATGTGGACAGCAATCGGCTCGGTATCCAGCCCCAACATCTCAGCCATGACCACGGTAAGTCCGGCAAACAGGCCGCCACCCGCCAGGATGAGGCCGGAATAGATGACCACCTGCAATCCATTGCGGATGAATTCCACGCGGCTTCCGCCACTCCGGCTCCAAGACCAGACAGCGCCGGTCAACCCCAGCAAAAACAAAGGTGCGTGGAAGAGCATGAGGTCCTGCGTCTGCAGAGCGACAAGGATGCGGTCGGCTGTTTCCGGATCGATTCCATCCATGCCCGCTCTGACATTCCAACTGCGGGGGAGGGTATTCAGGTATTGGTTCAGGCCCACCACCATCAGTGTAGCGCCCAGACAGGACCCCAATGCGAAGCGCGACCTCAACGCGACTTCTTTCCCGGCTTTCAAGGCATGCCAGAGTGTCAATGGGAAAAAAGCGAGGAATCCCATCCACGGCTGCGCCCACTCGGGATCGAAACGGCCCGTCTTCCAATAGGGAATCAGGAAAGGCAGGGCGATGAGCGTGGCGGCGAGGATGGGAAAGGTGAACCCCAATTTTTTCTTCGGTTGCGCTTCGGTCCTGCCATCCGCGGCCAGGCGCGCCCACCAAAATGAAGCAACTTCCTCAGATGGAGGGTGTTGCTCCAGTCGTTCTCGAATCGCTTCCGGGTTGCTGCGGTACAGCGCCTCCCAATCTTGGGGCGTCAAATCCACCATCGCTCACAATGTCGGACAATCTCGCTCACTTACAAGCCGACCAAAAGAATGGTGGGAGTCGTCCTTATGTTCGTGCCATGGCTACTGGATTCTTTGCCCTGCTGGATGACATTGCCCTGCTCATGGATGACGTGGCGGTGGTGACCAAGGTGGCGGGAAAGAAGACAGCTGGCATCCTGGGCGATGACCTCGCGGTCAATGCCGAGAAAGCCGTGGGATTCAAGGCTTCACGTGAGCTGCCTGTACTTTGGGCCATTACGAAGGGGTCCTTCCTGAACAAGCTCATCATCCTTCCATTGGCCTTCTTGTTGAGCGCCTTCGCGGCGTGGCTCATCGAACCGATCCTGGTTTTGGGCGGCATCTACCTTTCGTACGAAGGGGTGGAAAAGGTGGTGCACCACATTGGCCCCCATCGGCCGACCCAACACAAGGGGGGCGCGGTGCAAGTCGACGAGAAGGTGCGCATCCGAAGTGCGGTGCTCGTGGACTTCATTCTTTCGGTGGAGATCATCATTCTCGCGTTGAGTTCTGCATCGGATGCAGCGTTGCCGGTACAAATCGTTTCGGTCAGCATCATCGCCATGGTCGCCACGGTCGGTGTTTATGGATTGGTGGGATTGATCGTGCGCATGGACGATGCGGGGCTGGTGTTGATGAAATCGACCTCATCAGGGGTACAGCGTTTGGGGAGAGCCATGGTCCAAGGATTGCCGCTTTTGATTCGCATCATCGGAGCAGTGGGTACGGCAGCTTTGATCCTCGTGGCGGGCGGCATCTTTCACCACCATCTGCCGCATGTCCATCATTGGGTGGAAGCCCTGCCGGGTCTGGTGGCCGACACTTTGCTCGGTTTCGTTGGCGGCACGCTGACATTTGGGTGTGTCGCGATGTTCGGTGCGATTCGCAAACGAATCAGCTGAAAGGAGATAGGGGTGAGAACGCCAACCGGGTGTTGGTTGTTCTTCTGTCATGGGACGCAAACGCGATCTGAAGAATGTCCATCCGAAAAGGCCACCTGCAGTGCCTCAAGACGATGCAGAGGCGCTCAATGAATGGGGCGAGGAGTTGCACCGCATGACGGAACACCGGCGCCGCACCCATGAGCGCAACCGGCCAAAGAGGGAAGGCAGACAGAAGGGGTAGGTCTTTTACTGGCAGGTCAAGCCGAACTGCCCCAGCAGCAGCAGTATGTCTGAGAC
>JBDQOI010000078.1:0-5069 GCA_040261275.1 Flavobacteriales bacterium
AGGTAATACGGTTCCAGCGGTGAAAGACGTAGTCCGAGGTTGTTTTGATGAACGTCTCCAATTTGCCCTACCTGAAGGCCAACCACCCGGCCGAATTCATGGCGGCAGTGCTGTCCAACAACATGTCCGACATCAAGAAGGTCACCTTCTTCATGGAAGAATGCCGGCGTATGGGCGTTCCTGTGCTCGGGCCGGATGTGAACGAGTCGGATTACAAGTTTGCCGTGAATGCTGAAGGTGCCATCCGTTTTGGTCTGGGTGCCATGAGCGGAGTGGGAGAGGGGGCGGTGGCCTCCATCGTAGAGTGCCGCAACGAAGAGGCGTACAAGAGCATCTTCGACTTCGCGACCAAGGTGAGCCTAAAGGATTGCAACAAGCGCGTTTTCGAGGCCCTCGCCCGCGGCGGTGGCTTTGACGACCTGCCCCAGCCCATTTTGCGCGCACAGTGCTTTGCCGAGGACTTCAAAGGGCGAACGACCATTGAACTGGCCATCCGATACGGACAAGCCACCCAGGAAAGCGAGAACAGCTCACAGGCCTCCCTGTTTGGTGGCGATTCCGGTGCCATGGAGATTCCGGAACCGCCCGTGCCCGATTGCGAGGAATGGGCCCCCTTTGACAAACTCGCCCGCGAGAAGGAAGTGGTCGGCGTCTATCTATCCGGTCATCCGCTCGACGAATTCAAGGTGCAGATGCAGCAGTTCTGCACTGCAGGAGGCTTGGCCAATCTCGAGAACCTAGAGGCGGCCCGTGGACGCACCATTGCGCTCGGGGGTATGGTGACGGCAGCTGAACACAAGATGGGCAAGAACGGCCGTCCTTGGGGGGAGATGACGGTAGAGGACTACCATGGCTCCCGTCGCTTTCCCTTCTACCGGGACGACTATGTGAAGTTCAAGGACTACATGGTGGACGGCTGGTTCATCTTCGTGAAGGGCAAGGTCCAAATGAAGCAATTCCGCGGGGCCGAAGAGATGGAGTTCAAGGTGCAGCGCATTGAACTGCTCTCGGACGTGCTGGAAAAGCTCGCAGGAAGGCTGCGGGTCCAGCTCAATCTCGAGAAGGTCAACGAGGAACTCGTAGAGCAAGTCTGCAGCCTGATCGAGGCGCACGAAGGGACCGTAGGCGTAACCGTGGAGCTCCATCACCCGGATGCCGTCCTGGATATGCCTTCGCGCCGAAAGCGGGTCACCCTGTCTTCGGAATTGCTCGACGGGCTCAACGCCCTCGACGGGGTCGAGTACAAGGTCATGGGCTCCGGTGGATAAGTTGACACCCTTTGGCGACCTAGGTCACCATAACCTTCGAGAGCCCTGCTAACTTTGAACCTTCAAACTAGCTCCCCATGGCCATTGAAATCAATGAAGCAAACTTCGAGGAAGTCGTGATGAACACGGACAAGCCCGTGATGGTCGACTTCTGGGCGGAATGGTGCGGTCCTTGCCGCATGGTCGGTCCCGTTGTCGAGAAAATCGCCGGCGACTACGAAGGAAAAGCCGTCGTCGGCAAGGTCGACGTCGACTCCAATCAGGAAATCAGCATGAAATTCGGTGTGAGGTCCATCCCGACCATCGTATTCCTCAAGAACGGCGAAGTGGTCGACAAGTCCGTCGGCGCCGTCCCGGAAAACGTGCTGACCGAAAAGCTTGAAAAGCTGATGGGCTGAACCGCCCTTGCGATTCACAACAACATTGGAACGCCCCGCCCCCCAGCGGGGCGTTTTCGCATCCGTATCTTTGAGAAGCCGTGCCCATCCACCTGCAGCCCCATCAGTTCCGCCAGATCGGATCGCTTGAATTCCTCGCCAAACAGGCGGTGGAAGGCTTCATCACGGGTTTGCATCGCAGTCCGTATCACGGCTTCAGCGTAGAGTTTGCCGAGCATCGGCTCTACAACCCCGGCGAGAGCATGCGGCACGTGGACTGGAAGCTCTACGCCCGTTCCGACCGGTATTACGTCAAACGCTACGAAGAGGAGACCAACCTCAGGTGCCAAATCGTGATCGACACGTCCGGCTCCATGTACTATCCCGCGGACGTCTCGCCGGAGACGGGGATGAACAAGATCAAGTTCGCCACCCACGCGGCGGCTACGCTCATCGAGCTGTTCAAGCGCCAGCGCGATGCGGTGGGCTTGAGCCTCTTTGACAGCACCCTGCATGCCCACCACAAGGCACGCTCCACCCAGGCACACCAGCACCTGATGTACGCCGAGCTCGAGCGCATCCTCGCCGGCGTCGGCGCAGGAGGAGGGGAGACCGCGGCCGTGGAAGCCATCCACACAATCGCGGAGGCGACACCCAAACGCTCCCTCATCGTGTTGTTCAGCGATTTGCTCGACCGTACACAGGACCTCGATGCGACGTTCGCTGCATTGGCACACCTGCGCCACGCCAAGCACGAGGTCGTCGTCTTCCACGTCCTCGATGAAAAGACGGAGCAGCGCTTCGACTTCGCAGACCGCCCCACGACCTTCATCGACCTCGAAAGTGGGGAAGAGGTCAGGGCCAATCCCGCGGAAGTGAGGGAGGCCTACACCACGCGCATGGCCCAACTGAGACGCGACCTCGATGTACGTTGCGGATCGGCGGGAATCGACTGGGTAGAGGTGGACATAGCCAAGGGAGTGAACCCTGTTCTGACGGCCTATTTGCTCAAGCGCCAACGCATGCGCTAAAGGAAATTGTTAATTTCTTATCACTGATAACCAATCGAATAGGTGGGTTATCAACATTTCAACAACGCATTTTCTTGCGCAATTGTGAATAGCGTGCTTTCTTGCCCGCCCTTCACAACGCCGCCAGGCACGCCATGCCAAAACATTTCCTCATCCGCCGCGCTGCCCGCGCTGCTGCCGCCTCGGCAGCCATCATGGCACCGGTATCATTTTCGCTGGCTGCACAAGCGGAAACCCATTGGATTCTTCCCACGCATCGCATCTCGATCAAGGACCCCATTGGCAAGAAGCACATCCTGGAGCGCATGGTCATCGACACGGAAGCCCCGGAGCGGGTCATCCTCAACGTGGAGATGGAGGCAGAGAGCTTCGTCCTGTACCAGGTGGGCACTCCAGAAGGGAAGGTGCTCAAAAGCGGCTCTTGGCTTTTGGCACCCGGCAACAACGAATTGGTCCTCGACGCCCGCGATTGGCCGACGGGGACATTGGAACTCAGCGTCCTGACAAAGAAGGACCTGATGAAGCTCGACTTTACCCGTTGAGCTTCGATCACCGCGGAGGCATTTCCCGCAAAAAAAAGCGATGCCACTTGTAACCATTAAAAGGCGCAATCGTATATTTGCGCCCCCGCAGACGAGAAGTCGTTTGTGGAGGTCGAAAGACCAGGTCTGGTAGTTCAGTTGGTTAGAATACATGCCTGTCACGCATGGGGTCGCGAGTTCGAGTCTCGTCCAGACCGCCAACCCAAATCAAGCGTCCCTCAGCCCCCACGGCTGAGGGACTTTTGCTTTCCGCCGGTACTGACCACAGTGCTTACATGGCTGACCTGATTGCAAGCGACAACTGATCGCGTCTACAAACAACCAGGCAATACTCCGCAAAGAGCTCAGCTTCTTGAATAACTTACAGATAACCAAAGCAATGTCATGAGGAATCTACTGGCCATCCTGCTCTTCTTGCCCGGCCTTTGCCACGCGCAATCGGTTACGTTGCCCTACAATCCTGACGCCAACCAGGACAGCGTCATCGGCGCACCGGACCTTTTGGAGCTGCTCCCCCTCTTCGGCAGTTATTTCACCCCCAGTGAAATTCAGGTGGACGATCAAACCCTGACTGAATACATCGAGGCATTGGAGCTTGCCTTGGAAGAAGCCATCAATGACACAGTGGCATTGCCCATGTTGCCGGGTACAACGCCTGGTGAGATGCTGTACTGGAATGGAACCCAATGGACCTTGTTGCCAGTAGGCAACCCCGGGAGCGTATTGTATCTCGACGGTGCCACACCCACATGGACTCCATTTTCCCTTGGGCTCTTCGGCATCGAATTGACATTGGGATGCACGGATACAACCGCGTGCAATTTCCAAGGAGCTACCATCGAAGATGGATCCTGCGCCACCTTGGACGAGTGCGGCGTTTGCGGTGGCACTGGTATTCCTCCCGGTGATTGCGACTGCAACGGAAACGTGAATGATGCCTTGGGAGTTTGCGGCGGAACATGCGCGGAAGACTCAGATGCCGACGGCATATGCGACGACATTGACAATTGCACCGACCTCACCGCCTGCAATTACCTCGACGAGACCAATCCAGCTTGCCTGATGGAAGACGCCTGCGGCATCTGCGGCGGTTCCGGAACCGATGTGGATGCTGACGGTATCTGCGACGACATTGACAACTGCACCGACCTCTCCGCCTGCAACTACAATGATGGGGCCAATCCAGCCTGCCTGTTGGAAGACGCGTGTGGTATCTGCGGCGGTTCCGACATTTCCGACGAATTCTGCGACTGCAACGGAAACCAGCTCGATGCTCTGGGCATCTGTGGCGGACTGTGCGAAGCCGATATGGACGGTGACGGCATCTGCGACGACATCGACAATTGCACCGACCTCACCGCCTGCAACTACAACGATCCGGGTAACCTGTTTTGTCAATGTTTAGATTCCGGTTGCTCTTGCGGAATTGTTGCCGATGCTCTGGGCGTTTGTGGCGGCTCCTGCCTATCCGACATAGACGGCGATGGCATTTGCGATGACGTTGATCTCTGTTCAGACACCACTGCATGCAATTATTCATTAATTGACACCTTTGGTGAGAGCGTAACGCTCCAACTGGAAGTTCATGCTATTCACACCGAGGGAGAATTGGCCGGGCTTACAACCTATCGCATCTATGCTGTGCTTTTAAGTGAAACCGACTGGTTAGCAGCTGTGGCTGGAGGAGTGCCAGAAGTGGACGGGCTTAACTATGAAAACATTCCTCTCATATTTTCTACGACGACTTCCTTTTACCAGCACCCAGCCGGTTCTCCGGTCAGCTCCGGTATTGCACCGGCTTTGATTCCTCTGATTCCCGAAGTGGAATTCGATAGTTATCTTACAATAGGT
>JBDQOI010000078.1:5079-5366 GCA_040261275.1 Flavobacteriales bacterium
CATCATTATCGATGATGATTTTGGAGGATTCTGGTATATCCTGAATAACGGTTCTGGTCAGGGTCTTCCCGACGAATCAGGGCGAGTATTAATCGCTCAACTGACAACAGACGGGGAAATTCAAGCGGATTGTGTTCTGGCCATTTATACCGATTATGGTTCGGGACTTTTTGGAGAGGCAGATGGATCTACTGAGGAAAGAATTTCAGTAGGTCTTGATTCTCCTTTAACGGATACGGAGCTCTGCACATACCCAAATGTGTGCGGGAATTGTCTTGGGATAGCTC
>JBDQOI010000079.1:0-5064 GCA_040261275.1 Flavobacteriales bacterium
CCTTTGTTCCCCACGGCCAGGTCGAGGCGGTGCGCGCGGCGATGTTCGAGGAAGCAGGGGGACACATTGGAGCTTATGACCAATGCAGTTTCAGCCATACCGGCGAGGGGACTTTCCGCGCCGGTGAGGGGACAAATCCCTTTGTGGGGCGAAAGGGCGAGCAGCACCGCGAGGCGGAAACGCGCCTGGAGATGGTGGTGGAGCTGTGGAATGTGCGCCGAGTTGTGGCCGCCATGAAGAAGGCCCATCCTTATGAAGAGGTGGCCCATGATGTGATCGCGCTGGACAATACGCATCCCTCGGCGGGCAGTGGAGGCGTCGGGACGTTTGCCGAGCCGATGGATTGGGAAGGGTTTGTGTCCAAGGTCAAGTCGGCCTTCGGGGCGCCCATGGTGCGGCATACGGCTCCCCCCATGGGCAGCATAAAGAAGGTCGCATTGTGCGGGGGTACGGGCAGTTTCTTGCTTTCTGACGCCATCCGCTGCGGGGCGGATGTCTTCCTGTCTTCCGATTTCAAGTACCACGAATTCTTCGGTGCGGAAGGGCGGATCACCATAGCGGACATTGGTCACGCGGAAGCCGAAGGAGGAATATCTCAATGGCTTGTGGATCAGTTGGCTGAGTTACAGCTTGGATTCCCTAATTTCGCAGTCCTTTTGTCGGAAGTGCGAACCAACCCCATTCACGTATCCTGATGGCCAAGAAGACCAAAGCTACGAGCGCAGAGGAAAAGCTCCGGGCCCTTTACGACCTCCAATTGATCGATAGCCGCATCGATCGTCTCCGCGTTGTCCGCGGTGAGCTCCCCCTCGAAGTGGAAGACCTCGAGGATGAGATGGCCGGCCTCGAATCCCGCTTGGAGCGGTTGAACACGGAGGCCGAAGGCATCAAAACCAAGATCCACGAGCGCAAGCAGTCCATCATCGACTCCGGCGCGATGATCAAGCGCTTCGAAGAGCAGCAGAACAGCGTGCGGAACAACCGCGAGTTCGAGTCGCTCAACAAGGAAATTGAGTACCAGTCCCTCGAGATCCAGCTCTCTGAGAAGCGGATCCGCGAAGCGGAAGCCCAACTCGAGCAGAAGGCTGAGATCATCAATGAAATGCAGGCCAAGCGGGATTCCCGAGCGGAAGACCTCGCGACGAAGCAGGCCGAACTCGACGAAATCATCGCAGAGACCCGCGCCGAGGAGGAGATCCTCAACGGCATCAGCGGTCAGATGGCCGAGAGCATCGACGATCGCTTGCTCAACGCCTACCTCCGCATACGCGGTGGAGCCAAGAACGGCATGGCCGTCGTGCCAATCGAGCGCGATGCCAGTGCAGGCAGCTTCATTAAAATTCCGCCCCAGCGCATTCTCGATGTCGGCGCGCGCAAGCGCATCATCGTGGACGAGCACAGCGGCCGCATTCTCGTGGACGAGGACCTCGCGCGCGAGGAATCCGAGAAGATGGAGAAGGAGGTGAAGAAGAAGCTATCCAAGGCCAAGGCCTGAAGCCAGGCGTCACATTTTGATTCCGTCGGTACTCAGTACCGCGCCCCGATGGTCAGCATGAGCAGGCCCAAACCCGTGCGCCCAGTCGCTACCTCAGGCCCCAGGCTGTAAAGTCGGCGGGCGTCGTCGGTGGAGGTATGCCGATAAGTGGCACCTGCGTACCAATTGTCGTCGCGGTATTCGGCACCGAAGGCCCAATGCAGGGCATCGCTTCCATCTTCGAGCAGGCTTCCATCCAGTTCGCCTGAAGGACCTTGTGACGGATCGGCTGCCGCGGAACGCCATCCCCCACCCATGCGCAGTCTCCAATCCTCATCGATGCGGAATTCCAATCCACCGCGGAAAAGCTGTTCTACGAGCAGGGCATTGTCAATGCGCTGCTGGATGGCAGCCACGTCCTCATCGAAGAAGTCATCCGAGGTGAATTCCGCTTCTGCATAATCCGAGCGACCGTAGTCCAAGCTGAGCACGGCGGCTTTGCCCATGGTCCAGCTCAATCCCAACTGGTGACGGCGTGGTGTGCGAATCCTATATCGCACGTAACTGTTGGGGCTGGCCGCCTCGTAGGTTCCTCCGACGGAGAATTCTGCCGAAGCGTCGACCTGATAGAAATCGTCAATGCTCAACACCGTCCCGCTTCGGTAACTCCAGCCCAACCTCACGGGGCTGGACTTGGGTTGCAGGATGAGTCCCAATGACCAAAAGCCACCGGACCCCGAAATCTCGAGGCGATCGTTCAGGGTCAATTGCTGCAGGGTGGATGGACCGATGATCTTGGTTTCCTCGTACACATCGACCTGTTCCATCTCACTGGATACGATGCCCACGGACAGACCGATGTGCAGTTGCTCCTGATAGGTGGTGGCGAAGGCAAGGGTGGTTTCGCCCATGCGGCCGGTGCGGTCCCGGCGCAAGGTTTGACGTACCCGATCTCCCTCAATGGCGGGCGCATATTGATCCGTGCTGCCTGCAATGGTGTCGATCATGTAGGTGTACCAGGCCAATTCCGCATCAAAGGGGTGGTAGTACCAGAGGCTGTCAAAGGAGGTGCCTTGCGCTTGAAGGGCAAACTGTTGGGTGATGCTGTTGCTTTCGGTTTCTCCTGACCACTCGGCACGCTGGTGCAGGTCTTTGAGCGGGGTGTAGCCAATGGCGAATGTGCCGCGCTTCCAGTCGGGATGGCTGAACGGCATGGTCAAGGCAATGCCGAGTTGCCCCACAATCAAATGGGGTTCCGCAGCCACGATGCTGTTCTCCAGATAGTTTGTGCTGGCACCGCCGGCTCCCAGTCCGAGGGTGAAGGCGATGTCGCTCGAACGGTACATGCCCAACCCCGCCGGGTTGGACCAGATGGCACCGAGGTCCGCACCGAGTGCCGTCATCGCACCGCCCATGCCCATTGACCGGGCCGATCCCAAGGGGTCCTGCCGACTGTAACGCATCACATCCGTCAGCCCTTGTGCTGCCACCCACTGGGCACAGCCCAGCAGGAGAACGGTCAGTCCTCTGCTCAAATTCTTCATCTCCATAGGGGTTCAGGTATCAACCTCCGCGGCCACTGCGGCCACCGGACCGGCTTCCGCCCGAGCCTCCTGATGGGCGGGGAGAGCTGGGAGCGCTGAAGTTCTGCCGCGGCGCGGGCTGCGAGAAATTATTGCCCCCTCCGCGGTTGGGCGAAGTGCCCGAATTGTCGCGCGGCGTCGGGGAAGTGAAGCGATTGCGGTTTGAGCGATCGCGCTTTTCCTGGCGATTCCGCTGCGGTTCCGTCGTTTCCTTTTCCGGCTCGTAAGCGGGCATATTCCGACCGGTGTCATAGCGTCGTCCCTCCGTGTAGGCCCGGGTGGTGTTCCGCTGCTGATTGACCGCATCGTCCCCCTGGCCACCCGTGCCACCGGAAGCGCCAGATCCACTGGAGCCGCCGGCCTGGCTGCCACCTTCATAGACGTTGCCGCCCGTGAATTCACCGAGTCCTGGACGGGGGCGCGGTGGGGTAATGTAGGTGCTCACGCCACCGTTGCCCGTGCCGCAAAAGCCGCCCGTTCCGTAGCCCCCCAAGGTGCCCCAGTAGGGATTGTAGCCGTACCCATTCACATTGTAGTAGCCATTGCCAGGGTTGCCCCAGTATCCGCCGCCCCAAGGGTCGTTGCCCCATCCATTGCCGCCGATTCCGAATCCGGGGTTGCCGAATCCACCGATGGGGTTGCCCCAGGCGTCGTAGCCATTCATGAAGGCCATGTTGTTGTACCCATAGGTGTTGCCCCAACCCATGCCGTAAGCGCTGCCGAATCCGCCGGTGCCCATGCCGCCGTAGCCGTATGGGTTGCCGTATCCGTAGGGATTGCCGAAACCACTGCCGAATCCACTGTTCATGCCATTCGTCCAGCCCGGGGTGTAACGGTTCCAAAGGCGGCTTTGGGTAGAGCCCCTGTAATCGCGCTGCGCGCCATAGGGGTTGTCGAAGTCCCCGTCCGCATACTCGTCGTATTCATCGGCCCACTGCTCCGCACGGGCCCGGTCGATCGCATCGTCACCCAGATGCGGCTCTCCTCCGGCGAGGTAGAATTCATCGGTTTCCATGTAGTAGTCGCCCACAAGGTCAAGCCCGGTGGTGCAGGATGCCAACCACAGTGGGAGGGCGGCGAGGAGGAGGTGATACGTTTTCATCGACAAGGGGAAAATACGGTGAATGGACGGAGTTGCAATATGTTGGGGGCACGGGCAGACCACGTTGGGTGGCGTATTTTCGCGCCTCGACGCCCAATAAGAGCAAACACCGTACCAAAAACAGAGCGATGGCGAAGCTGACCCCCCGTGACCAGGATTACTCCAAGTGGTACAATGAAATCGTCGTGGAGGCGGACCTCGCCCAGCACAGCGATGTGAAGGGGTGCATGGTCATCAAGCCCTACGGTTTCGCCATTTGGGAGCGGATGAAGGAAGTGCTCGATGGCAAGTTCAAGGACACCGGTCACGTCAACGCCTATTTCCCGCTCTTCATCCCCAAGAGCTACCTGAGCAAGGAGGCCGCCCACGTAGAAGGCTTCGCCAAGGAGTGCGCCGTGGTGACCCATTACCGCCTCATGAACGACCCCGAAGGCGGGGGCGTGGTGGTGGACCCCGAAGCCAAGCTCGAAGAAGAGCTCATCGTGCGCCCCACGTCGGAGACCATCATCTGGAAGACCTACAAGAACTGGATTCAGAGCTACCGCGACCTGCCGCTGCTGGTGAACCAGTGGGCCAATGTGGTGCGTTGGGAGATGCGCACGCGCTTGTTTCTCCGCACCACGGAATTCCTGTGGCAGGAGGGCCACACCGCCCACGCCACCAAGGCTGAGGCCATGGAAGAAGCCGAGAAGATGCTGCACGTCTACGCGGATTTTGCCGAGGGCTGGATGGCCATGCCGGTGGTGCGCGGGGTCAAGTCAGAAAGCGAGCGGTTCGCCGGCGCCGACGACACCTTTTGCATTGAGGCCATGATGCAGGACGGCAAGGCGTTGCAAGCAGGCACGAGCCACTTCCTTGGACAGAACTTCGCCAAGTCCTTCGACGTGACCTATGCCACCACGGAC
>JBDQOI010000007.1:0-583 GCA_040261275.1 Flavobacteriales bacterium
GGTAGATGCAATTCGGCACCCCGATCACAATCATCAGCGGCGGGATGAGGCCCATGAGACCGGTGAGCTTGTAGCCGAAAAGCACGATGCTGCCCAGCGACCAGACCACGCCGGTACCGACCACCAGCATGCACACCGCCATCACGACGATGTTGCGGAAGAAGAGCAACAGCAGCAGGGCCGTGACAATGGCCGCCAGGGCGATGAACAGGCCGAGCTCGCGCTTGATCTTGGTGGTCACCTCCGTGCGGATGTACGGCAGGCCCGAAACGTGAACGTCCACGCCTGTGGACTGCTCAAAGCGGTCCACCTCCTCAACGAGCAGTTCCACGGATCGTCCGCGGTTCTCCGAATTGAAAAGGGGCGCATTGACATAGACCATCTGTATGGTCGCTCCTCGCTCGGTATGCAGGAAACCGGCATAGAAGGGCATGGCCCGCAGTCGGGCCATGGCGCTGTCCAATTCGGCTTGGCTTTCCGGACGCCGCTCGAACACCGGCTCCATGACGAAGGCCTTGGGAGGTCAATGTGGTCGACAGCGTCTTTGGATTCCGAACCGCCGTGGAGTTGGTGCGACAGGACG
>JBDQOI010000007.1:593-86611 GCA_040261275.1 Flavobacteriales bacterium
CATCTGTATGGTCGCCCCACGCTCCGTGTGAAGGAACCCCTCGTAGAACGGCATGCTCCGCAGTCGGGCCATGGCGCTGTCCAATTCGTCCTGGGTTTCCGGTCGCCGCTCGAACACCGGTTCCATGACGAAGGCTTTGGGCTCGTCCTGTCGCACCAACTCCACGGCGGTTCGGAATCCAAAGACGCTGTCGACCACATTGACCTCCCAAGGCGTCCCATCGGGCCGAAGGCTGTCCACCGGCACCCTGACTGCCCTCAAAGCGGAGTCGAGGTCCCACCACTGTTGGAAGACCCCCAGTTCATTGAGCCTGTCATCCTCCACACCCAAGGCCACCACATTGCCCTCTTCCCCGAATTGGTCCAGGAAGGAATTGTAGTTGACCAAAGCCGGATCATCGTCCGGAAGCAGGCCGCCGAATTTGTAGCGAATGCCCAAATCATCGATGCGGGAGGCCATACCTGCCGTTACCAAAGCGAGGACGACGAGGATGGGAAGGCGCATCCTCAGTATGAACGTTGCGAGCCGAGACCACATGGGCAGGCCGCAAAGGAAAGACAACCTGTTCGAACTCCTGTCGTTCCTCCGGAAACGCGGGTTTACCTTCGCGCTCCCAACCGTTCGCAACCATGGACAAGTACGACCTCGTGGTCATCGGCGCCGGACCCGGCGGATATGTGGCCGCCATCCGCGGTGCACAGCTCGGATTCAAGACGGCCCTCATCGAAAAGCGTGGCACCCTCGGCGGAACCTGCCTCAACGTGGGGTGCATCCCGTCCAAAGCATTGCTCGACAGCTCCGAGCATTACCTCAAGGCGAACAAGGAATTTGAGGTGCACGGCATCAAGACCGGTGGACTGGAAATCGATTTCCCCCGCATGATCGCCCGGAAGCAGGAAGTGGTCGACCAGACCGTGGCCGGCGTGGACTACCTGATGGAGAAGAACGGCATCTCGGTGTTGCAGGGAATGGGCGCATTCGTGGACGCCCACACCGTCGAGGTGACGCCTGCGAAAGGCAAAGCGACGCAGATTCAAGCCGATCGCGTGCTGATTGCCACCGGCTCCGAGCCGGCGAGCCTTCCCTTCATCCAACTGGATGGCGACCGCATCATCACATCCACAGAGGCACTCGAACTGCCCGCCTTGCCCGAGCGCATGGTGATCATCGGTGGAGGGGTGATTGGACTGGAGCTCGGCTCGGTCTATGCCCGCCTCGGCACCGAAGTCCACGTGGTGGAATACCAGGACGCCATCATTCCGACGATGGACCGCACCATGGGCAAGGAATTGCAACGCTCGATGAAGAAGATCGGCGTGAAGTTCCATCTGTCGCACGGCGTGAAGGAGGTGGCCAATGCCGGCGACAAGGCGGTGGTGAAAGCGGACAATAAGAAGGGCGAGGAGGTCACCTGGGAGGCAGACTACTGCCTGGTGGCCGTGGGCCGCAAGCCCTACACCGAGGGACTCGGATTGGACAAGGCGGGCATTGCATTGGACGACCGGGGCCGCGTGGAGGTGGATGGCCACCTGCGCACCGCACAACCGCGCATATACGCCATCGGCGATGTAGTGAAGGGCGCCATGCTCGCCCACAAGGCCGAGGAGGAGGGCATCTACGCCGTGGAGCACATGGCCGGCCAGAAGCCCCACCTGGACCACAACCTCATCCCCGGCGTGGTCTACACCTGGCCGGAAGTGGCTGCGGTGGGACAGACCGAGGAGCAGCTCAAGGCCGACGGTGTCGCCTACAAGTCGGGCAGCTTTCCGTTCAAGGCTTCCGGACGCGCCCGCGCTTCCATGGATACGGACGGCGTCGTCAAGGTCCTCGCCCACGCGGATACCGATGAGATCCTGGGCGTCCACATCTGTGGACCCCGTGCCGCGGACATGATCGCCGAGGCCGTGGTCGCCATGGAGTACCGCGCCTCTGCGGAGGATGTGGCCCGCATGAGCCACGCCCACCCCACGTTTACCGAAGCCATCAAGGAGGCCGCACTGGCCGCCACCGGAGACCGCGCGTTGCACATCTGAGCCTGCGAGCGAACCCTACGCGATGGAGGTTGTTGACCTTTCGACATCCGCACCCGCCTGCCCCATGAAGACCGGCATCCTTCTCATCAACCTCGGCACCCCGGACAACCCGGGTCCCGGCGCCGTGGGACGCTACCTCACGGAATTCCTCTCCGACGGGCGCGTCATCGACATCCCCTGGCTGCCCCGCCAGATCCTGGTGCGCGGCATCATTTCCCCCCTGCGCCGCTTCCGCAGCTCCCGCGAGTACAAAAAGGTCTGGACCGACGACGGCTCGCCCCTGCTGCTCCACGGCTTGGAACTGACCCGCAAGGTGTCGGAACGTTGCGGGCAACTCGCTGCGAACCACCCCGAGCTTGGCGAGCTGCACGTGCACTTTGCGATGCGCTACCAGAATCCGGGAATGCCCAAGGTGATTGAGGAGATGCACCAATGTGGCTACGATCGGGTCGTGATCCTGCCGCTTTACGCCCAATACGCCTCCGCCACCACGGGCAGCACGCTGGAAGAGGCCATGCGCCTGATTTCCAAGTGGTACGTTATCCCTGAGGTGCGCATGGTGAGCCAATATTGGGACGACGAAGGCTACCTCTCTTGCTTCGAGGCCCGGGCAAAGAAGTTCGATCTGGACAGCTACGACCACATCCTGTTCAGCTACCACGGCGTGCCCACGCGCCAGGTCGACAAGGTGTACGAGGACCGGCGCTGTGCCAACCACAGCTGCGAATCGGAGATCAACGAGGAGAACAAGTTCTGCTACAAGGCCACTTGCTATGCCACCACGCGGGCCTTGGCCGAGCGGCTGGGCATCCCTGAGGACCGCTATACCGTGGCGTTCCAAAGCCGCCTGGACAAGAAGTGGCTGACGCCCTTCAGCGACAAGGTCGTCGAAGAGCGCGCCAAGGCTGGCGACAAGCGGCTGCTTGTATTCTCACCCGCCTTTGTGGCCGACTGTCTCGAGACGACGGTGGAAATCGGCGAGGAGTACGTCGAAATCTTCGAGGAAGACGGCGGAGAGCACCTTGACCTCGTGCCCAGCCTCAACGCCGAGGACGATTGGGCAGATGCCGTAACCGACCTGATCCGGCGCCATCTTTGAAGGGTGGAACCCAACGCGCATTCTGGAGGCTTTGTCCTGCCCAAGCTGGGTGGAGCGGCTCTGGCCGATGCCTGGCTTTTGCTCGACGCCGCCCGGACGTCCGAATTGCCGCAGGGTTTGCTGGCAGCGGGTGTTAAGCGCGCGCTCACACTCGATGTGCCCTCTTCGGATGCATTCGAACGCATCGAGCAGTTTGTAGGTGCTGCAGAAGGACGGTGCTTCGGATGGGTGGGATATGACCAGCTCCGTGCAGATTCGTTGCTCGCGCTTCCGCCCCAGGATCAGCCCAGGGTCTCCATGCCCATGGCGCACTGGTTGGAACCCGCCGGCGTGCTCTCATTCCGAGGTGCTGGCCCCAGGGCCACATGGAACTGGCTGGTCAAACCCGAAGACCCGGTTCTCGCCGAGGAAATGGTGCATGCGGTGGTTGAATGCCGCATCATTGAAGGGGGCCGCGAAGAACTGAATCGCCGAGACACCCACCAGGGAACCGAAAGCAGTTTGGATCACGACGCTTACCTGAATGCCTTTGGCCGGGTGCATCGACACATCCAACGGGGGGACATCTATGAATTGAACCTGTGTCGTGAATTGCGGGGAGACCTGCCCGTGGCATTCGATGCACTTCGCGCTTTCTCTGCGCTTGTATCGAGAACAGCAGCACCCTATTCGGCCTACATCCCTTTTGAGGGGAATCGCATTCTGTCGGCGAGTCCCGAGTGCTTTCTCGAGCGCTCCGGTGACCGCCTGATTTCCCGTCCGATCAAGGGAACCGCGGCGCGCCAATCCGACCCTGCGGCGGATTCCGCTGCCGCCGAGCGCCTGCGGACCGATGTGAAGGAGCGGGCAGAAAACGTCATGATCACCGACTTGGTCCGCAACGACCTGAGCCGCGTCGCCCAACCCATAAGCGTGGAGGTCGAGGAACTCTGTGGCATTCACAGTTTCGCCAACGTCCATCAAATGGTGTCGACCGTATCCTGTTCGGTTCGGGAAGACGCCTCTTGGGCCGACATCTTGCGGGCCACGTTTCCCATGGGCAGCATGACCGGGGCACCCAAGCTTCGGGCCATGGAAATCACGGCCGAGGTGGAACCCGTCGAGCGAGGACTCTACTCGGGCACCATCGGCTGGGCCGAACCTGACGGCCGTGGCGGGGTAGGCGACTTCCACCTCAACGTGGTCATTCGGACCCTCATCGCGGACTTGGTGGAGGGAAAATGGAGCGCACATGTCGGTGGCGCCATCACGGCATTGGCTGAGGCTGAGGCCGAATGGGAGGAGACCCGCCTGAAGGCACATGCCCTGCTCGAAATCCTTGCCGAGGGGGCCCGCGACGGAACCACTGACTCCCGCATTCTGGAATCCGATGCCCATGGCTGATCTGCTCCGCCATTTGGCCGCGGACATCCAGCGGCTCCTGGACCGCGAGGCGGTGGCCTCAGGGCGCCGGGTGTGGGTCGCGGTATCCGGAGGTTTGGACTCCATGGCGCTGCTTCACGCCGTCCATGCATTGAAAGGTGACTTTGGCGTCTTGCATGTGGACCATGGATTGCGTGGCGATTCGTCACAGGATGCCGCCTTTGTGCGCGATGCGGCAGAGGCACTGGGGTTGCCCTTTCGGGACCACCGACTGTCGGGGCTCGCTGCATCGGATGCCCGCCGGAAATGGGGGTTGGAAGCTGCCGCTCGGAAAGCGCGGTACGGATGGATGGCCGAAGTGGTGGGGGCCGATGGTGTAGTGCTGACCGCGCACCATGCCGACGACCAACGCGAAACGCAGTTGCTGCATGTGCTGCGGGGCAGCCAACCGGATGCCTTTGCCGGTATGGTCGACTGGCACGCGGGGCATGGCTTCCATTTGGGACGGCCCTTCCTAGGGCGGACCAAATTTGAATTGAGAGCGGCCTTGGAACAGGCGGGTCACGCATGGCGAGAGGACAGCACCAACGGGGACCCCTCTTTCCTCAGGAACCGCATCCGCCGAGCGCTCATCCCCCTGCTCGACGAAATGCGACCGGGATGGGCCTCGGGGTTGAGCCGAACCGGCGAGGTCGCCAAGGAATGGCGTGAGCACTTGACGGGCTGGATGGCCGATGCGCAGATCACTGGAACAGCCCTGTCGCTCGAAGCGATTCAGAACGCCCCCTCGCCCACACAACTGCTGAGCATCTGGTCGGCTCCCTTTGGATTTGGTCCCTCGCAGGCTTCATCCTTGCTGAATCTGGCCGCCCTTACCACGGAAACAGGCCGTTCGCGTTCCTCCTCCACCCACCGTATCGTGCGGGAACGGTCGGGGTTGGTAGCCGAGGTCCTTCAGCCAGGCGCCCCTCGCGAACCCCTGCATTGGACCCCAGGTGAATTTGGAGATGCAGGGGAATTGAAGACCGCAGATGGTCAATTGGATTGGCGAATGGAAGCCCGATTGGACGACACCCGCATCGACCCTTCAGACCGGACGGCCCAGATCGATGGGAGCCGCGTCCAACCCCCGCTTTGCCTTCGCCCTTGGCAAGAGGGCGACCGCATGCAGCCCCTCGGAATGGAAGGCAGTCAGCTGGTCTCCGACATTTTGACCCAACGCAAGGTGGGCGCGACGGAACGCTCAGCCCAGTGGGTGGTCGAACAAGCCGATGGACGCATCGTTTGGCTCGTCGGGCACCGCATCGCCCATCATGCCGCCCTGTCGTCTGGTTCCGTAAAGGATAAACTCGGAATGAATGGAGCACTGCTCCACATGGAGTGGCAGCCCGTTGGGTAATTTCGTCGCCGTCATGGACCGCACTCTGCCTCCCCCGCTGAAACCGGAATCCGAAAAGGACCGCGAACTGGCATTGGGCCTTTATCTGGCGATGGCGGCCCTGTTTGTGGCGAGCCTGGTCAGCTGCAACCTCATCTTCCGGAAGTTTTTCGTCTGGACCCTCCCCATTCCCGGCATGGAATACGCCTTTGAGGCCAGTGTCGGTTTGCTTCCGTACCCCTTGACCTTCCTTGTGACCGATCTGATTTCCGAGATTTTCGGAAAGAAGCGGGCAGACGATGTGGTGAAAGGCGGGCTGGTCGCCTCGGTCTTCACCCTGGGCATCATCGTGGTGGCCGGAGCGGCGCCCGCCACGCTGTGGTCGCCGGTAACCGACGGAGAGTTCAACCATGTGTTCGGACAGACGGTACTCGCCGTGGCCGCGTCCATGTCGGCCTACCTCATCGCCCAGTTCCTGGACGTGCGCATCTTCCACTTCTGGAAGCACCGCACGGGGGGGCGAAAGCTCTGGTTGCGCAACAACTTCTCGACCATCCCCTCGCAGTTCGTGGACACCGTGGTCGTACTGATTCTGCTCTGTGCGGCCGGTGAAATCGAGTGGGCCCTTTTTGGCGGCTTGTTGGTCAATGGATTCGGTTTCAAGGTGCTGGTGGCCGCACTCGACACGCCCCTGGTCTATGCGGGAAGCGCATTGATCCGACGGCGGTTCGGCCTGGCTCCCGGTCAGGAAATCGCACTCTGACTCAGCAGGGGCGAATTCGATTCGCAACCGTTGGCCGGTAGTGCGCGGCGTGCAGAGCGAGGTGGCATTATCTTTCGCGCCCGCAAAGCAACGTGTTCGTGAAACCACTGCAGCTCCTCCTTTCGTTTTCCGCCATCGCCCTGGCGACCCTGTTCGGCACTTCCAAAGCCGAGGCCCAGATCCACGATCCCGTGGCCTGGGATTTCGCCCTGTACGACAATGGCGACGGGACTTTGGACCTCGATTTTCATGCCGAGATCGAAGCGGGCTGGCATGTCTACAGCCAGTTCCTGAACCCTTTCGACGGGCCCATTCCCACATCTTTCACCATCGAAACCGAGGGAGTGGCCACGGCAGATACGGCGGCGGCGGAATGCGAGCCTCACCTGGAATATGACCCCAACTTCATGCTCGACCTGCTCTTCTTTGAGGAGCAGACCCACTGGGTGCACACGGTCTCTTTCCCAGGGGCCATTCCCGATACCATCAGGGGCTACCTGACCTTCATGGTCTGCGATGAGAGCAAGTGCCTGCCCCCCGAGGACATCGACTTTGCCTTGGCCCTGGCCGACCTGAAGCCCGAGACGGCCAAGCCCGACTATTGCGGCAGCGGCAACAGCGAAGGCCACAGTGGCCCCTTTGATTCGGGATCGGACGAAGCCCCCATGGGCATCTACGACCCGGTGCAATGGGAAATCGCCTTGTATGCAACGGGCGATCAGTCCGCCAGCTTGGTCGCCACGGCAGAGATCGAGGAGGGTTGGCACGTTTACAGCAACGACAACGACCCGCTCGACGGCCCCATTCCGACCTCCTTTACCCTCTCCACGGAAGGCGTGGAAGCTGGCGATTTGCAGGAATGCACGCCGGAAGTCCACTTCGACCCCAACTTCGACAAGGACGTCAAGTCCTTTGAAGGCACGGTCCGATGGGCGTTGGACGTCAGCTGGTCAGGTGATGCTCCCGAAAGCGTTGCGGGCCTGTTGACTTACATGACGTGCGACGACACCAAGTGCATCTTCCCCCCGGACGTCGAGTTCAACATCGCGCTCGCTGATGCCCTCAACGAGGCCATGCCCGCGCTTTGCCCCGATGGCGACGGCGCGGCTTCCGACGCAGGCGATGGCGGGGAAGAAGGCGGCGACGGTTTGCTCGTGCTCTTCCTGCTGGGCATGGGGCTCGGATTCGCTGCGCTTTTCACACCGTGCGTTTTCCCTTTGATTCCCATGACGGTGAGCTTCTTCACGAAGCAATCCAAGACCCGTGCGGAAGGCATTAGGAACGCCTTGATCTACGGTGCCAGCATCATCTTCATCTACACGGGATTGGGACTGGTCCTGACCGCTGTCTTTGGCGTCGATGTCCTCAATCTCATCTCCACCGACCCCTATTTCAACCTCTTCCTGTTCCTCCTGCTCATCGTTTTCGGTGTGAGCTTTCTGGGGGCCTTTGAAATCCAATTGCCTACGAGTTGGGCGAACAAGGTCGACGCGCAAGCCGACCGCGGTGGTCTCATCGGCATCTTCTTCATGGCGGCCACGTTGGCCATCGTGAGCTTCAGCTGCACAGGCCCGCTGGTCGGCAGTGCCCTTGCCGGAGCGGCAACGGGGGACTTTGGAGGTCCCATTGCCGTGATGTTCGGCTTCTCGTTGGCCCTGGCCATCCCTTTTGCGTTGTTCAGCGCCTTCCCGGGTTGGTTGAACTCACTGCCACAGAGCGGAGGGTGGCTCACCAGCGTGAAAGTGGTGTTGGGCTTGTTGGAAATCGGTTTCGCGTTCAAGTTCCTGTCGAATGCCGACCTCGTGCTGCAGCTCGGCTTGCTCAAGCGCGAGCTCTTCATCGCCATCTGGATTGCGGTCGCCCTGTGCATTGCGGTCTACCTCTACGGAGGTCTTCGCTTCCCGCACGACAGCAAGCTGGAACGCTTGAGTGTCGGTCGGTGGAGCCTCGGTACGGTCTTCCTCATCCTGGCCATCTACATGGTGCCGGGCATGTGGGGTGCCCCGCTGAACCTGATCTCCGGATTCCCGCCGCCGTTGTTCTACGCCGAGAGCGCAGGAAGCGTCAATGCGGGGGGACACGCTGCAGGTGGACACACCGCTTCCGGTCACGTGGAAGCGCGATACCGGGACTATGACGAGGGCCTCGCTGCCGCCCGTGCAGAAGGCAAGCCCATGATCCTGGACTTCACGGGATGGGCCTGCGTGAACTGCCGGAAGATGGAGGAGCAGGTTTGGCCCCACCCCGACGTCGTCCGCTACCTGACGGAAGAAGCCGTTCTCGTTTCCCTCTACGTGGACGAGCGCAAGGCACTGCCGGAAGCCGAACAACGCGTGGAGCAATTCGGGGGCAAGGACTTCCGGGTCCGGACCGTCGGCAACAAGTGGACCTACCTCCAGGCCTCGCGTTTCGGCACCAATGCCCAGCCTTTCTACGTCATGATCGACCACGACGGGGAAGCACTCGGTGATGGCGTCGGTTACGATCCCGACCCCCAGAAGTTCATTGACTTCCTGGAAGCAGGATTTGCGCGGTTTGAATCCTCCAAATGAGCCTTGGCGGTTGCGAATACAAAGCCCCGCTTGCCGCTGACAACCTCGGCGTCGGATCTTAGTTTGTGCCCTGCACCTTCCCTCCATGGAGAAAGCCCACAGCATACGCGCCCACTTTGAAGAAGCCCAGCAGGTTCTCGACGCCTTCTTGGCGAATCCTGATTTGTTGGCCGCTCTGGAACGCTCCGGCGAGCTGATGGTGGAAGCCATACGTTCAGGGGGAAAGGTGATTTCCTGCGGCAATGGAGGCTCCATGTGCGATGCCATGCACTTCGCCGAGGAGTTGACGGGGCGTTATCGGGACGACCGGAAGGCCCTGCCCGCTGTCTCCATTTCAGACCCGTCGCATTTGACGTGCGTGGGAAACGACCACGGTTTTGAATACGTCTTCTCCCGCTATGTAGAGGCCATGGGACGTCCCGGTGACGTTCTGCTCGCCATTTCGACATCGGGTCATTCGCCCAACGTTGTCCGCGCCGCTGAAGCGGCGAAGGAGGCGGGGATGATGGTCGTGGGACTCACGGGGAAGGATGGCGGTCCTTTGGCCGCCCTCTGCGACGCGGAAGTTCGCGTGCCATGGAACGGCTTTGCCGACCGCATTCAGGAAGTGCACATCAAGTGCATACATGCCCTGATTGACCACATCGAGGCGCGCTGCGCCTGAGTCCGGGTTCTTCATGTTGGTCAAATTGCACGCGGCGGCCCTGCGGGGCGTTGATGCCGTGCCCGTCACCGTGGAGGTGCGGGTGGACAGAGGCATCCACTTTCTGATGGTGGGCCTTCCGGACAGCGCCGTTCGGGAGAGCCAACAGCGCATCAAGAGCGCCATCGAGCATCTGGGATTCCGTTGGCCGGGCAAGGGAATCACCATCAATCTGGCCCCTGCGGGACTCCGCAAGGAAGGGGCCGCCTACGACCTTCCACTTGCTATCGGGATCCTTGCCGCCTCGGAACAAATCGAACGCGATGGATTGGCGGAGACCCTCATGATGGGCGAGCTCGCTTTGGACGGTGGATTGCGCCCAGTTCGCGGTGGATTGGCCTTGGCACAGGCGGCTACCCTACCTGGCATGGGGAACCTCATCTTGCCCCGTGCTTCTGCTGAGGAGGCCGCTCTGCTTCCTGCCGTTCAAGCTCTTCCTGCGGACCACCTCTCAGATGTGCTCGACCATTTTTCAGGTTCGCGCCCATTGGAACCCATACCGTGCGACTTGACCGGTATGCTCCACAAACAAAGGAGTGTCTCCATGGGAATGCTCGCCGACATTCGGGGCCAGGATCGTGCCATCGCGGCCATGGCTCTTGCAGCTGCAGGAGGCCATAACGTCTGTATGGTCGGTCCACCAGGGTCAGGCAAATCCATGTTGGCCCGGGCCATGGCGGGACTGCTCCCGCCGCTCACGGTGGACGAAGCCATTGAGGTCAACCGCATTCATTCAGTATCGGACCGCCAGGGCCAACGGCAAGGTGTCGTCTTGCAACGACCGTTCCGAAGCCCGCATCACACCATTTCGGATGTCGCGTTGGTGGGAGGGGGGTCTGACCCTCGACCGGGTGAGATCAGCCTCGCCCACGCGGGGGTTCTCTTCTTGGATGAGTTGCCCGAGATGCCCCGGAATGTGCTGGAGGTGCTGAGGCAGCCCATGGAAAGCGGGGAAATGGTGGTCAGTCGGGCCCGTTCCACCGTGCAATTCCCTGCTGCATTTCAATTGGTGGCCGCCATGAACCCCTGTCCCTGTGGGATGTACTCCAATGATCCGGATAAGCGCAAACGATGTGGATGCAGCCGGCATGCCCGACAGCAATACATCCGAAAGGTCAGTGGGCCTCTCTTGGACCGGATTGACATTCACCTGGAAATCGAAGCGGTATCTCCACGGCTCCTGATGCCCGAATTGGACCACCTCGCTGATCGTGGAAAAGCGGACCGACAGGAGCGCGCGTTTCGGTGGAGGGAGAAAGTACATGCCGCACGCAGGGTGCAGGCCCTGCGCAACCCGAACGGCATGACCAATCACCGGCTCGATGGGCAAGCCTTGCATGATCTGGTGTTGCTCGATGGCCCTGGCCGTCGGCTGCTGGAGCGCAGCATGGAACATTTTGGATTCAGCGCGCGGACGCATACCCGTCTTTTGCGCATGGCGCGAACGCTGGCCGACCTCGAAGAGAGGTCAAGCGTACAGACCGAGGACATTGCGGAAGCCATCGCCTTGCGCAGGGCTGGTCGCCAAACCGAACAATGGCTGGAAAAAGTTCAACCCGAACGGCTCGACCTCTTCTCATCATGAAGGGGCCACCTCACCTCAGCGTAAATTTCCCGCATGGTCGACACCCCTTCTACTGGACATCAAGCCCCCGTGATTCTGCCCGTCAAAGGGGTGTATCCCCAGTTTGGGCTGCGCACTTGGCTGGCTCCGAATGCCACCGTGGTGGGGCGCGTCACCACGGGCCATGATTGCAGCATTTGGTTTGGAGCGGTGGTGCGAGGCGATGTATGCGCCATTCACATCGGTGATGAAGTCAACGTACAGGACGGAGCCGTTCTCCACGGGACTTTTGAAAAGACCCACCTCGAGATCCACGATCGCGCCAGTATTGGACACAACGCCATCGTGCACGGCTGCACCGTGCATGAAGGGGCCTTGATCGGGATGGGCGCTGTGGTTATGGATCGGGCCGTGGTCGGAGCCGGAGCGGTGGTGGCGGCGGGCGCTGTGGTTCTCGAGGGTACGCAGATTGGGGCCGGTGAACTTTGGGCCGGTGTGCCTGCGCGCAGGGTCAAGGTCGTCGATCCGTCCCTGGCGAAGGTTTTGGCCGAGACCTCAAAACGGTATCAGGAGTATGCGGGCTGGTTCTCAGGGGATGGCCCCTCCGGCGTCAGCCCTTGAACCAAGGGCCGCCTGGATGCAGGGGGATTTCCTGGCCGAAGAACCGTTCTGCCGAGCGTCTGAAATTTTCCGTCAAATCGCTGACCAGGAATTGATGCTGGGGGAGTGGCGAAGAATGCAAGGCCCTGGTCCCTCTGGCTTCCAAGGCTTCGACCGCTGCCTGGGCTACGATGCTGGGACCGTCCACCAATTCCACGTCGGGTCCCACGACGCGTCGAAAGGCCTTTTCCGCCAACGGATAATGGGTGCAACCCAATACCAATGCATCGATTTCGCTCCCCCCTGAACCCAGCCAGCCCGCCGCCTTCAGGTAGGATTCGATGACCGGATCCATCAAGGCATGGTCGTGCCAACCTTCTTCAATCAGCGGGGCCAACAGTGGTGTAGGCCACTCCGCCGTGGGCTGGGGGACGGTAACCGCGCGCTGAGCATCCTCACGCGCCCGTGCGAGGGAACGCCCGTAAATCCCACTGCCGATCGTGGCCCGCGTACCAATGACCCCTACCCGCTCAACCTTTCGCAATGCCAAATCTTGGACCACAGGCTGAACGACATCGATGACCGGAATGTCGTCGCCAACAGCTTGGGACACGGCATCCATGGCAGTAGCGGAAGCGGAATTGCACGCGATGACAATGGCCTTGCAGCCTTCGTCTCGCAGGTATTGAGCGATGCGAACCGAGTAGGTACGAACCAGCTCCGGGGAACGGTCCCCATAGGGCATGTGTGCCGTGTCGCCGAAATACAACAGGCGCTCACTTGGCATGGCTTGCGCCATGGCATGGGCCACCGTCAAGCCGCCGATGCCGGAATCAAAAATGCCGATGGGCGACTCAGAGGCCAAGCTTGGCCTTGACGAGGGGAAGAACATCCTCTCCGCCGTCGTACACGGTCGCGCCGGAAGACGTGTCGAAGATGTACGTGAAGCCCTCCTCTGCACCCACCGCTTGGATGGCTTCTCGGGCGCGTTCGATCATCGGCTCCAACAGACGGGCTTCCATACCGGCCAGCTCCTGCTGTACCGTCTGATAGAACTGCTCCAGACCTTGCTGGCCCATCGTGATGTCCTGCTCCTTCTGGGTACGAATGGCGGCAGGCCAGGACTCAGCCTTTTGCTGGTACTCCGCGACCTTTCCTTCCAACTCTCCTTGCATCCGGACGATTTCCTCCTCGAACTGGGCAGCGGACGTTTCGATTTCAGTCTGAATGGAATTGCGCTCGGGCATGGCCTCCAACAGGCTCTGTGTGTCGATGTGGCCAAATCGCGTCTCCTTCACCTGAGCCTGAGCCGTTGAGAGGGAGAGCATAGCGGCCAAGAAAAGGCCGAAGGTTAAGTTGTATTTCATGGTTGTGAATGCGTAGAGGGGGAATCATTGTTTGGGCCTACCGCCGCCCTTGACGCCGGCATTGACCCGATTCGTGACCTGTTCCCTGCGGTCGTTGACTTTTTCCTTGCCCTTATCCAGGGTGTCGTTCATTCGGTCTTGCAGGCTTTTGCCCTTGTCCGCCCCGTCTTCATCTTCTTCACCGCCCACTATTTCTCCGGGCTTGTAACCCAACTCCTTGATGACCACGTCCGAGATGTCGTACTTGGGGTTGGTGTACAGCATATTGGAATCCTTGGCCTTGTCGAAGATGACCATGTAGCCCCGGGTGCTGCTCACATCCTTCAATACCTGAAAAATCTGCTCCTGTACGGGTTGAATGAGTTCCTGCCGCTTCTGGAACAATTCGCCCTCCACACCAAATTTGGCTTTCTGCATGTCCGTTGCCTCTGTCCGCTTGGCCGCGATTTCATCTTCTCTTTTGCGGCGCATTTCCGAGGTCAACAGCACGCGCTCTGCGCGATAGGCGGTTTCCAATTGACCCGCGGCCTCGTATTTCTCTTCGATCTCATCCAACCAATCCTTGGCGAGCGAATTCAGCTCCTTCTGGGCCTCGGCATATTCAGGGAGATGAGACAGGATGTACTCCGTATCCACATAAGCGTACTTCTGACCGAGGACGGAAGTAGCCGGGAGGAGCATCATCAACGGAAGCAGGAATCGGAGTGTGGACATGACTTTCGGGAGTGTGAAAATAAGACGGGACGAGGGCACAACGTCAATCGAGTGGCGAATCGCACATGCGGTTACAAATCGCCAATGTTCATCCCCAATGAGAAATGGAATTGTCCCTTCGCCATGGAGGGTGCTGACATGACGTCATCGAACCGCCATCCGTAGTCCAATCCGAGCAGTCCGAACATGGGCAGGAAGAGCTTCATGCCAATGCCCCCGGAGCGGTATACATCGAAGGGGTCGAATCCATCCCCCGTTTCCCATGTATTCCCCGCCTCGAGGAAGGCCAAGGTGTAAATGGTCGCACTCGGGTTTGTGGAGAGGGGATAGCGCAATTCCGCGCCATACTTTACAATGGCGCCAGCCCCCGTGTTTTGGTCGGGGGCCGTCAGGGAGAGGTTGTCGTAGCCACGCATGGAAATGATCTCGCGGCCATCGAGTACATATCCACTCAGGAAGACCCCTCCCAAATAGAAACGCTCAAAGGGCGAAAGTCCGATTTGGCGGTTGTATTGACCGATCATGCCGCCACCGAAATAGGTCCTCAACACGATGGATTTTGGGTTTTCCCCGCCACCTGTGGTCAACGGAGTATACCAGTTGGCCACAAATTTCCACTTGTGGTATTCCACGAAGCGGAACCGCTCTTGATCGCTCAGGCCCGACCAATTCTTGTCCGGCTGGAACAGGCTGTACGGTGGAGTGGCCTTCAAGCTCAACCGAAGTTCCGACCCCCACACTGGGAAAATGGGGTCGCTGACCGAGTTCCGACTGACAATGAGGTTCAGTGCGATGTTGTTGGACTGGCCATCGGTGAAGCTGAACAGACCGCTGTTGTACTGGTCGAAATTGAAGTGCTGGTAGCTGAGGCCGGCGTTGACCGTAAACCAATCGTCGGGTTGCTTCCAACGCTGGCCAATGGAGGCTGAGACCCCGGTGATCATCAGGGTCTGGCGAAGTGCATTGGGCTCTCCCTCCGAATTTTTTCTGGGCTGGCCGTTGGATTGGATGGAACGCCAAGCCGCGATGGTGAGGGCATTGGGCTTCTTTCCTCCCAGCCACGGCTCCGTGAAGCTGAGGTTGTAACTCTGAAAGAAGAGGCCGTTGGACTGGGCGCGGATGCTCACGCGCTGTCCATCCCCCATGGGAACAGGTCGCCAGGCCCCTTTTTTGAAAGCTTTTCCGGCCGCAAAATTGTTGAACGTCACCCCCAGGGATCCGACAATGCGTCCACCGCCCCATCCGCCTTGCAACTCGATCTGGTCGGTGGGCTTTTCCTCTACGACATACTCGATGTCCACCGTGCCATCTTCGGGATGCTGCACAGGATTGATGCCGAATGCCTCCGGATTGAAGTAGTTCAACTGGCTGAGCTCTCGCTGGGTCCGCATGACATCCGTGCGGCTGAACAGGTCACCCGGCATGGTTCGGATCTCCCTGCGAATCACGTGGTCGCTCGTCTTGGTGTTGCCCCGCACCTCCACCCGGCTGATGCGAAACTGCTTGCCTTCCACCATCCTGATTTCCAGGTCGATGCTGTCGTTTTCAGCCCTGACCTCAACGGGAATCGCCTGGAAGGTGAGGTAGCCGTCATCGCTGTAGAGGGCACTGAGATCGATGCCCTTTGGGTTCATGAACAGGCGCTTCTCGAGTTCAGCTACATCGTAAAGGTCACCGCGTTTGAAACCGAGCAGGCTGTCCAGCTGTGCCGTGGTGTACTTGGTGTTTCCGGTGAAGGTGATTTTCCTGAAATGGAACAAGCCTCCTTCGTCGATTTTGAGGGCGATGCCCAGCTCGTCATCGGGAGTGCGGAAAAGACTGTCCCCTTCCACCCTCGCATTGCGGTAGCCCTTTTCACGGTAGTAAGCCACAATGGACTCGATGTCGGCGTTGAATTCCTCCTCGATGTACTTCGACGGTTTGAAAATGCGCCACCAAGCCCGCTCCTTGGTGTTTTTCATGCGCCGCTTCACCGCCTTCTCGCCGATTTCTCCAGCCCCAGCCACCTGAATGACCCCGACCTTGATTTTCTCCCCTTTGTCGATGTCAATGTTGATGCCCGCGGCATTCTCAAGAACACTGTCTGGTGTGGCCGCAATGGTGATTTCGGCGTCGAAATACCCCTTCTCCAAATAGTGGTCCTGCAGGATTCGACGGGTAGTCACCTTCAGGTTCTCGTTCACAATTTGTCCCCGGACAAGGTCGAGTTTACCCCGTAAAGTCTCCTGTTCTCCGCGCTTGACACCTGTGAAACCATAGCGCGTCAACCGCGGCATTTCCTCGACCCTGATCACGAGATAGACATCGCGGTCGCGCTTTTCACCCAATTCGATGGATACGTCGCTGAACAGCCGCTGATCCCAGAGATTGCGCACCGCTTGGGACAGTCGTTCCCCGGGAATCGTGATCTCGTCACCGACCTGCAGGCCGCTGAACAGTTTGACCGCTTGAACATCGGTGTAATCCGCTCCCAATACTGTAACACCCGCAATCCGGTAGTCACTGGGCACGGCCAAGTCTATGACCTCTGACCCGGGTTGGGCAAAAGCAACCACAGCCGTCATCATCATGGCCGCCCATCCGACCCACCTGTGCATGGTGTTCCTCATTCTGATTCTTGAATGTTCTCCTCCGCAGAGGCCGAATGGGCCTCCAATTGATCCCCCGTCCTCCCAAATCGACGCTCCCTTCCGCGGAACTCGAGGATGGCGGCTTTAAAATGGTCTTCCCTGAAGTCGGGCCACATCACCTGGGTGAAATGCAACTCCGAGTAAGCGACCTGCCACAGTAAGAAATTGCTGAGCCGCTGCTCTCCACTGGTGCGAATGAGCAACTCGGGATCGGGGACATCGGGCATGGTCAGATAACGCCTGACCGTATCCTCCTCAACAGCCTCCGGGGCGATGCCCGACTGAACAATTCTCCGGACCGCTTCGGTCAACTCCCAACGTCCGCTGTAGCTCAACGCGAGGATTAAGGTCAACCCTTCGCAATGGCGGGTTCTCTCCTCAACATCCCTCAGCGCTGCAACACAGGTTGCCGGAAGGGCACTGATGTCTCCGGTGGAACGCAACTGCACCCCTTTTCGAATCAACTCGTCGACTTCGCCCGCCAAGCTTTCCACGAGCAGTTCCATCAAAGCGTTGATTTCGTCTTTGGGGCGGGCCCAGTTTTCAGTACTGAAAGCGTAGAGCGTGAGGAATTCCACCCCCAATTCTCCGGCGGCTTTCACCGCAGAACGCACGGACTCCACACCGTTGGCATGTCCGAAAACCCTGGCCTCTCCGCGCTCTCGGGCCCAGCGTCCATTGCCGTCCATGATGACGGCCACATGGCGTGGCGAGGAGTGAGATGGAGGAGTCGGGGCGGACATGGAGCTTTTTGGAGCACGCTGCGAAGGGCGAAGGTGCTTACCTCGAATTTGCCCTGCAAGGTAGAGACGCCTTTCCTCTCGGGGTTTGGGAGTTTTTCACCTTATAGGGGGCGAAGATCAACGGTCCCAGCAGGTCGTGGGCGACTTGTCGATGCGGAAAGTGAACGAAACGGTCATGACCGCAAACCGATCATCCAATCCATTTAATCCGCGCATTTGGCCTACAGGATCATCCAGCGTCCCTTCCTTTTGAATGCGGGAAACGCTCAATTCCTCTGCCAGAGGGCCTGCCTCATCCTCCAAAACCGCCGTGCTGGCATAGTAGCCGCTGATGTCGTCCAGGTAATCGGACCAGGTTCTGCGCATCCCCCATTCGAGGTTCAAGGCTGAGAAATGTCCGAGGTTCAATTTGAAGCCAAACCCGAAAGGCACGGCGAAACCTGTCGTGGCATAGCGCCCTTCTCCGGTCGCGGTTCCCTGGCCTTCCGTACCGAGCGGTTGCAGCTCGTACCATACATCGCCAATCTGGGCTTCCGGCATGTGGCTGTACAACGAAAGGCCCGCGAACAGGTACCCCGCAAACCTGTCCTTGGTGTTGCCGATCTGGTAACGTGTGTAGTTGAATTCCGCGACCACGGCACCTTCGGTGATCGCATTGCGGAAATGCAGGTTCCGGTTGGCAATCCAAGGGTCGTTCGAATCCGAATCGTAGTAAAGGAAGCGCGTGCGCTGGAGGCTCGCCCTGACACCGAACCTGCGGTTCATGTTGAATCGGAGGAAGCCACCGAAGCCGGGTTGGAATCGCCCTTTGAAGTGACCGAATGGATTCACCTCGCCCAAATAATAACCCGTGCCGGCCGTGAGGCCCAAGGTCTTGCTCGTTTCAAACTTACGCTGGGCATCTGCCGAGAAACTCCCGATCCAAACCAACATCGAAACAAGCAGGGCCCGAAAAATCATGGTAGCGCGGTTCATCGCATCAACGTTGAGAAGGGCGCGTTTCTTGTCCAGGCTTGCCGAAATCTCCTTCTCGTGCGTCGAGTCCCAGGTGCAGTTTTTTCCTCACGGTCTCTATGAAGTCCACATCCGGCAATTGAACCAGCAAAAAGGGGTCGTCCGCCGGGCGAACCGTAAAGCGAGCGGGTGCACTGACCGTATGGGAACGTGTGTCCAGCGTCAGCATGAGGTGGTCGTCGCGGCCTTCGGCCAGGATTTCCAAGGTCCCATCCAAGGGAATCACGACCGGTCGGTCGTGAAGGTTGTGCGGCGCAATGGGATTGAGCACGATGGCATTGCTGTCGGGATGGATGATGGGGCCTCCGCAACTCAAGGAATATGCTGTCGACCCCGTCGCTGTGGAGACAATGAGCCCATCTGACCAGTATCGATTGACAAAAACCCCATTTCGTTTTACCGAGACGCGGATCATGCTCGCCACATCCCTGCGGTGCACCGTGATTTCGTTCAATGCGCGAACATGCGTGCCCAATTCCGCTTCCGGGAAATCGACAGTCAGCATGGCCCTGGTTTCCACTTTGTAAGCGCCGGCCAAGATCCCTTTCAGCGCGCTCGTGGCACCGAGCATGGGCAAATGCGACAGGAAACCCAATCGACCCGTGTTGATGCCCAATACGGGAATGGGGCGACCGCCCAACATGGCTGCCGTTTCCAAAACCGTCCCATCTCCTCCAAAGGTCAAAACCATGTCGACCGAATCGGCATCCAACGCTTCCCCACCGGTAATGGTACACGTCGGCATCACCACTCCCGCCGCAGACAGGATGTCATGGAAGGCTGGGGAAATCCACAATTCTTCAGTGGAGCTCCCGAGCAGTGTGAGGGTTTCCTGGTAGGCGGATACGTCGGAAGCGGACATTGCACTCCCGTGGAGCATCAACGAACGGACGGGGGCGGGACGAAAGTCCATGGATCAAATATTCATGTAACGCATGAACGCCGCCATCCGCCGCTTCATTTCCTCGGCGTATTCCTCGGCTCTGTAGAACGCCCGCACGTCATAACCGTGACGGCGCAGTGAATCGATCAACCCTTCGATGTCTCTTGAGGACAGACGCAGGGCCACCTCCGCGTTCTCCGGTTGTGCTCCATCACTGACCAAAACCTGCAAAATCTTGACCCCTTCCGACTCCACGCGGTGGGACACCTGGGCCAGGCTGTAATCCTTCCAAGGCATCTCCAGGGTCAATATGCTCCCTTCACTGTACGGCGTCAAGCTGTGGTGAAACGCGCGCCACAGAAAGGCCCGGTCCGTGCACCCCAGCAACATGCCATCCTCTACCACAGGGACCACGCTCACATTGGCCTCACACAGCACATCGACCACCTCAAGGAAATGCTGCCCCGGTGCCACCATCACGGGCATAAGCTGAACATTGGTAAGGAAGACCGCCTCGCCTTCCTGGTCCAGAAGGTGCTGCTCGGCCACCAGCCCCAGGTACTTGCCTTCGGCCGCAACCGGCAGATGTTCCACCTTCAACTCATCCATGGCACGAAGGGCTTTTTCCAACGTGTCCCCGGGATTGAGGGCCATCAGTTCCTCATTGATAATACTGCCTGCGTGCATGGACTTTGTTCTCCCCGTTTGGTGGGTGTTTGCGAAATTAGCCGCCGCACGGCGCGCAACCGCCGCAGGTCCATGGAAACTTTCCCAACGCGCTTAAGCGTCAACGTCAACAAAATTGCCACCCTTCGAAATGCTCGGGGGGGCAACCGCCCCTGCCCCATCCGGGCCGCAGAGCGCATCGAGCAGTGGGGGGCAGACGGCATCACCGTCCACCCGCGGCCTGACGCACGGCACATCACATACGATGACGTGCGCAAATTGAAGGCGGTGGTGACGAAGGAATTCAACATTGAAGGGTATCCCTCACCGGAATTCATCGATCTCGTCTTGGAAATTGGGCCCGATCAGGTCACACTCGTTCCCGACCCGCCGGGCATACTAACGTCCAATGCCGGATGGGACACACGCGCGAAGGCTGGTCTATTGAAGCCCGCACTTCATCAGTTTCGATCTGCTGGCATCCGTACGAGCCTTTTCATGGGGACGGAGCCCGACCTCATCTCCGGTGCGGCAGACGTCGGAGCCGATAGGATTGAATTGTACACCGGGCCCTATGCCGACGCGTATTTCCAGGATCCATCGGCCGCGGTTGCTCCTTTCTCCCGGGCTGCAGCCATGGCCCATGAATGCGGGCTTGGGGTGAATGCAGGCCATGACCTGGACCTCGACAATCTCGCGCATTTTTCCCGTCACGTCCAGCCGCTTGCAGAGGTTTCCATCGGTCATGCCCTCATTTCCGATGCCCTGTACTTCGGTTTGCAGAACGCAGTGGGTCAGTACAAGGAAAGGTTGAGGCCCGCCTGACATGATTCTGTTCCACCGCATCCTGGGCGATTTACCCGTCGATGGGGACCGCATTCCTCTCGTGGTGCTTCACGGACTGCTCGGATCTTCCGACAATTGGCAGACGATGGGGCTGAAATGGGCCAATGAGCGGCCGATGATCCTCATGGACCAGCGCAATCACGGAAGAAGTGCCCACCACCCCAGCCACGGTTACCCCGATCTGGTGATGGACCTGCTGGATACGTTGGACCACCTGAACGTCGATTGCGCAGATCTGCTCGGGCACAGCATGGGAGGAAAAACCATCATGCACTTTGCGGACCGACATCGGCGACGGTGCAACCGGCTGATCATTGCCGATATGGCGCCGGTCGCTTATCCCCCACATCACATACCGCTTTTCGATGCCATGGCTGCACTCGATCTGACGCAATTCGAGCGCCGGGGTGACGTGGAACGGGAACTCGGCAGGTCCATTTCCGACCCCGGTGTGCTGCAGTTCCTGCTCAAAGGACTGTACCGCCCTGAGCCGGATCGATTCGCTTGGCGCTTCAACCTGCCCGTTCTGAGAAGGCACCTCGCAGACATGACCGGTTTGCGCCCATTGGGCGAGATGGATGTCCCAACGCTCGCCATCTACGGCACCCGGTCGGACTATGTCGTGGGCCGAGGGCTGGAAGCATTGAGGCAGCACTTCAGCCAGCTGCAGGAGGTCGGGCTCGATGCCGGGCATTGGCTTCACGCCGAACAGCCCCGCGCATTTCTGGAGGCTGTCGATGCGTTCCTCGAGGCGGAAACGGCCTGAAAACACAACGCCCGCACTGGCGGACCAGGCGGGCGTTGCAAAAAAGTCTAGGGGAATTCAGCCCTTGGAGCCCACCATAATGCTCACGCATCCTTCATGCTGGATGACCGCATCGGTATCTGGCACTTGGACACGTATGGTCATCTGTTGGGTATTGGCCACCCTGAAGTCGAAGTGGTCCGAATCCTTGTCCGTGCTGTCGTAGATGCCATTGCCCCGACTGTCCAGCACCTGGAATGTCAAGTCACCGAGGACAGGGTGCCCACAAACGAGCAGCCGGTAGGCGCGATCGCCGAAAAAGGTCAGTTCCAATTCCGCCTCGTCCCCTGGAATCAGGACCGCGGTGTTGTAGTTGTCGTTCTGCACGTAGTCCTCCAATTGGGGAAGGCAACGCTTCTTCGTGAACGTCCGGCATTGTGCTGCAGCATCAGCCGCGGTGAACATCATCACCAGGGCAAAGGCCGCGAGAGGGAATTTCTTGATCGCAGTCATGGCGCTTCTCATTACGTTCATTGTGCGTATTGGTTACGCGCAGCAGCAATTGTTTCTGAAATCGCTGCCAAGGTGGCTTGGTCATAACTCACCTCGGGACCTCCGCTGATGATGACAGTTCCGTCCGAAGCGGCCGTCGCAGCTGCGGCATTTTCCGTGATGCTAACTCCTGCAAATGCCGCTTCAACAGGTGCAAGGGCCTCCTTCATGGCCGTCAATGCCGGCGTGGGCGCGTAACTGTTCAGCAGCCCCATCAGGTTTTCCAGCGTCATCTTTTGCTCAGCAATCCGCAATTTGAGGTCATCCGTGGAAGTATTCAGACTCAGCGTACCGAGGTAAACGCCTTCCAGCCATCCGCCTGCAGCCATCAGGCCGCCCACCTCTTCCATGCCGTTTTCCCGAAACCGGGCATTCAGCGCATAGAACGTCTCCGTCACTATGTCCACCAGCGAATCCCTGATGGCGCGGTTGTTGTCCGCTCGAGCAATCAAGTCCGCATCGATGAGGTCGCCCACCCCCAAACCATCGCATAGTCGACGACAGGTGTTCAAGTAGTCCACCGACTGTTGGTTTTGGTTGAAGATGACCGAATAGGAAAGGTCTCCCGCATAAATGCCGAGGTTCACCGCCTGCAACTCCGTCGTGGAGTAGCCCACGGCCTGATCGAGGGAATGCAGGGCGTCACCGTCGAAATTGATGCCGCTGCGCTCGAGGAGCAAGGCGGTCTCAATGGGAGAGGGTACGGCATGGAAAATCTTCTTGAATGCCTTTTGACGACGGGCGGGCATCATGCCTTCTTCGTCCATGGTTTCTGACGTCGCATCTGCATCACCAGATGAGGTGGGCTCCTGCCCTTCGCCACAGCCAATGAAGAGGAACATCAAGGGGAGTGCCATCCACGTTGCCATGCGCAGGGAAAGCTTGAATCGGTCGTGTTTGAGTGTCATGGAGATTCCAGGAGAGATTATTCAGGCAAATTGAATCCACCGGCACACATTTACGTCCGAGGAAGCCGAAAGTTATCCTCCCTCAAAGGTGGATGTTGTCGGTTTGATGGAGAACGCCAAGTGGGAATCCGCCGATGCCAAACCCTGCAGCTTGCTTCTGGGCTCAGTGTGCCTCCAACCAGTCCGCACCGGTTTGTACTTCCACCTCGAGCGGAACGGCCAGCTCCACTGCCTGCTCCATGTGGCTCTTCACGAGTTCGGTCACGGCGTCCACCTCATCCTGCGGTACATCAAATACCAATTCGTCGTGGACCTGCAAGATCATCCGGGTGCGGTGCCCATTTTCCTTCAGCGCCTCGTGAATCCGGATCATGGCCAACTTGATGATGTCTGCTGCAGAACCTTGAATGGGTGCGTTCACCGCGTTTCTCTCGGCAAAACCGCGCACCACTGCATTGGCTGAGGTGATATCGGGCAACCAGCGCTTGCGCCCCAGGATGGTCTCAACATACCCATTGGCCCTGGCCTGCTCGACCAACTGCGTCTGGTAGGCCTTGAGGTCAGGGAATTCGGCGAAATACGCCTCGATGATGGCCTTCGCTTCGCGCCTCGGAATCTTGAGGTTTTCGGCCAATCCAAATGCGCCTTGCCCGTAGAGGATGCCAAAGTTGACCGCTTTGGCTTGGCTGCGCTGTCCCCGATCCACTGCCTCGGATGCCACTCCGAACACTTTGGCCGCCGTCGCCGTGTGGATATCGGCCCCGTCCACAAAGGCCTGGCACAGTCCACGGTCTCCGCTCAATGCGGCTACAATCCGCAGCTCGACCTGGCTGTAGTCTGCCGCCATCAGCACGTGTTGCGCGTCACGGGGCACAAAGGCCTTTCGAATTTCCCGACCCCGAGCCGTCCGTATGGGAATGTTCTGCAGGTTGGGGTGGGTGCTGCTAAGGCGACCGGTAGCCGCCACCGCCTGCATGTATTGGGTGTGCACCCTCCCTGTGATTTCGTCCACCAGCTCAGGGAGCGGCCGGACATAGGTCGAAAGCAGTTTGTTCAGCTGTCGGTATTCCAGGACCTCCTCCACGATGGGATGCACCCCAACGAGCTTCTGCAGGATGTCCTCGCCCGTGGCGTATTGACCCGTCTTCGTCTTCTTGGCCTTCTCGGCGATTTTCAGGTGGTCGAACAACACCTCTCCCAGCTGCCGGGGCGAATCGAGTGAGAAAGGAACTCCGGCATGACCCTGTATGGACTCCGTCAGTTTCGCGAGGTCCTCCTCGAGCCCTTTGGCCATGGACCCAAGGGCGTCCACATCCAATCGCACGCCCTCCAGCTCCATGTCGGCCAACACCGGTACGAGCGGCATTTCCAGCGTTTCGAGGATGTGCCGTTCCGGGGTGTCCTTGCCGATGCGGTCCTCGAAAAGTTGGGCCAAGCGCAAGGTGATGTCCGCATCCTCGCAAGCATAGTCGCGGACCTGCTCCGGCGGAATATCGGCCATGGTCTTTTGCTGCTTGCCGCGCTTGCCCAGCAGGTCGGTGATGGGGATGGTACGATAGCCCAACTCCACCTCTGCCAGGAAATCCATGCCGTGCTTGAGGTCGGGCTGCAGGATGTAATGGGCGAGCATGGTGTCGTAGACGCGGCATTGCACCATCACCCCTGCCGCCAGCATGACCTTGTGGTCGTACTTCCAGTTCTGCGCCACGAGGAGCTTCTCCGTGTCGCTGAGGATGTCAGCAAATTCTGCGAGCACTTCCTTCAGCCCTTCGTCCTCGTGCTGGGGTCGATCCGGTGAACCGAGCGGGACCGGAACATACCAACCCGTTCCTTCGGCGGTGGAGAAGCTCATGCCCACGAGCCTTGCGGTGCGGGCATCGAGTCCGGTGGTCTCGGTGTCAAAGGCAAACCTGGAGGCGTTTTTGAGCTCGTCAACCAACTCCGCACGGGAAGCGGCATCATCGGCCAGGCGGTAGTCTGTCTTCTCCGGGTCAAAGGAGCCTGTACTGCCCGTTTCATCCGACGAGGCCTCCGATCCGCCACCGCCGAACAACCCCATCTGTCCGCCGCCATCGGCCGATGCTGTCGCCACCGCCTTTCGCTCTGCCGCATTCGATGTCGCGGCCACCGCTGCTTCCCCCAAGATGCGGCGGGCGAGTGTCCTGAACTCAAGGTCTTCGAACAGGGGAGCCAACTTCTCTGCATCCGCGTCCTCCACCAACATCCCGTCGAAGTCCGGCGTGTAGGGGATGTCCGTCACAATGGTGGCGAGCTCCTTGGAAAGCAGGGCCTGCTCTCTGAAATTCTCCAGGTTCTCCCGCTGCTTTCCCTTGAGGTCTGCGGTGGAGTCCAACAGGGATTCCATCGAACCGTACTTCTGCAAAAGTTTGGCCGCCGTTTTGGGTCCGATTCCCGGAACGCCGGGGATGTTGTCCGCGCTGTCGCCCATGAGCCCGAGCAAATCGATGACCTGCAAGGGGTGCTCGATGCCGAAGCGCTCGCAGACCTCAGCGGGCCCCCATACCTGTGGAGGGTTACCGGAACGGCCGGGGCGGTACATGCGCACCTTTTCCGTCACGAGTTGGCCGAAGTCCTTGTCGGGCGTCATCATGTAGACGTCGAACCCTTCCTTCTCGGCGAGTTTGGCGAGGTAGCCGATCATATCGTCGGCCTCAAAACCGGGCTCGGTCACTGTCGGGATGCGCATGGCTTCGGCCAGTGCGTAAATCAAGGGTACGCTCGCACGGATGTCTTCCGGGGTCTCGTCGCGATTGGCCTTGTATTCGGTGTAGGTCTCGTGTCGGAATGTGGGGCCAGGCGGGTCGAAAACAATGCCGAGGTGGGTGGGTTTCTCGTTCTTGAGGATATCGAGCAGCGAAGTGGTGAAGCCAAATACCGCACTCGTGTTGACGCCCTTGCTGTTGATTCGAGGATTGCGGATGAAAGCATAGTACGCCCGGAAAATCAGAGCGTACGCATCAATAAGGAAGAGCTTCTTTTCGGATTCAGCGGTCAACATGGGACCTGCAAATTACCGCGGACCCGCTTGGTAACCGCCTTTTTTGGGGTGCGCAATCAGCGCGACTTGTACACGGGAACGGTGCTGCACGGCTCCCCGAACATCAGCGAACGCACCACCGGCTGGAGCCGCTCCACGAGGCGGACGGAGGGCGCCGCTCCCGCGGCCAGCCCGCAACCCTTGACCACCAGCCGCTTGCCTTGGTACTGTTGGACGTCCATCTCCTCGACCATCCTCTTCAGCACCTCAGCGGACAAGGCGTCTGGCTGGCACAAATACACGGCAGCTGCGGTGGGTTGCAAGGCAGAGGCGACCAACATCCATGCCCACTCGGGTATCACGGCATCTGCAGTGCAGTGCAACGCCACATCTGCTCCTTCAAAAGGGGCCTTGTCAAGTTCTACCAGCCATTCGCGGAAGGACTTTTCCCGGAGGACCAGACCTTCCCACAGTTGCGGAGCGAGGTCGAGGTCCTTCAGACTGCGACTGTTCAGTTCGGCACTCAGGTCCAACTGGACCAAACCGCTTTCCTCCACGCGATTGCGGATGGCGTCTTCCATGACTGCAAGTTCGCAAGAATGCCCTTTCCCAGCCGTCTCCTGCCAGGCAACTGTGGTCGCTCAGCCCGCTTGGGCCTGACGGCCGGCCTCCAAGCCCATCATGCGACGGGCGGTGGCAGCAATGTCCTCCACGTTGAAGCCGCACTCCGTGTAGAGCTGGTCCTGGGTGCCGTGCTCGATGAAGCGGTCGGGTACCCCGAGGCGCTTGATCTGGGCGGTGTACCCTTGATCTGCAGCGAATTCCAGAACGGCACTGCCCATGCCCCCTTGAATGCAGCCATCTTCGATGGTGACCACTCTGTCGAATTTGCCGAACACCTCGTGCAACAGCGTCTCGTCGAGCGGCTTCACAAAGCGCAAATCGTACATGGCGGCGGAAACCCCTTCGCCCTCCAGCAATTCAGCGGCTTTCAGGGCATGGTTGCCGAGGTGACCCATGCCGAGGAAAGCGATGTCTTCACCGGAACGGACGCGGCGGCCCGTTCCGACCTTGATTTTGCGGAGCGGCGTCTTCCAATCGGTCATCACCCCCTTGCCTCGCGGATAGCGGATGCTGAAAGGTCCGTGATCATCAGCCGAAGCCGTGTACATCAGGTTGCGCAGCTCTTCCTCGTTCATCGGCGCCGCCACAATCATGTTGGGGATGCAGCGCATGTAAGCGAGATCGAATACGCCGTGGTGGGTCGGCCCATCGGCACCCGCCAGTCCGCCACGGTCAAGGCAGAAGACGACGTGCAACTTTTGGATCGCAACGTCGTGCAGGACCTGGTCGTAGGCCCGCTGCATGAAGGAACTGTAGATGTTGCAGAACGGCACCAGGCCTTGCGTCGCCATGCCGGCGGAAAAGGTCACGGCATGCTGCTCGGCAATGCCCACATCAAAGGCGCGATCAGGCATGGCCTCCATCATGAACTTCAGCGAGCAGCCGGTCGGCATCGCGGGCGTAACGCCGACGATGCGCTCATCTTTTTCGGCCAGTTCGATGATGGTGTGCCCAAAGACGTCCTGATACTTTGGCGGCTCGGGGGACTTGGGAGTGACCTTGATGATTTCGCCCGTCTCCTTGTTGAAGAGGCCGGGCGCATGCCACTTTGTAGGACTGCCGGCTTCCGCAGGGCCGTAACCCTTGCCCTTCTTCGTCAGCAGGTGCAGGAGTTTCGGGCCGGGGATGTCTTTGAGGTCAGCGAGCACATGGGCCACCTGCTCCACGTCGTGTCCGTCGATGGGACCGAAGTAGCGGAAATTCAGTGACTCAAACATGTTGGACTGCTTGAGCAGCGAGCCCTTGACCATGTCGCTCACCTTGGAGGCGATGGTCTGAGCATCCGGACCAAATTTGGAAACCTTGCCCAGCAACTGCCATACCTCATCCTTGACTTTGTTGTAGGTGTGGGAGGTGGTGATGTCGGTGAGGTATTCCTTCAGTGCCCCGACATTGGGGTCAATGGACATGCAGTTGTCGTTGAGGACCACGATCATATCGTTGTCCTGCCAGCCCCCGTGGTTCAGCCCCTCGAAAGCGAGTCCCGCCGTCATGGCACCGTCTCCGATCACGGCGATGTGCTGGCGCTTGTCGCCCTTGAGCTTGTTGGCCACCGACATGCCGAGGGCGGCGCTGATACTGGTCGAACTGTGGCCCACGCCAAAGGTGTCGTAAGGGCTCTCGCTGCGCTTGGGAAAACCGCTGAGGCCTTCGTGAATGCGGTTGGTGTGGAACTGCTCCCGACGACCGGTGAGGATTTTGTGGCCATACGCCTGGTGCCCCACATCCCATACAATCTGGTCCTCGGGGGTGTTGAAGACGTAATGGAGGGCCACTGTCAACTCAACCACGCCCAGGCTCGCACCGAAGTGCCCTCCTTTCTCGCTGACCACATCGACGATGTATTGCCTCAGCTCTTCGCTGACTTGCTTCAGGTCCTCGAGACCGAAACGGTCACGCAGGTCCTGTGGCACCACAATCTGCCCCAAATGGGGACCAGGTTGGAAGGGGGTGGGGTTGTCGGCCATGGCTAAATCCGGAAAATTGCCGGGAGGAGTACCAACAAACTTAATCCTTCCATGTTCCGACTGACCTGCCGACGGCGAAGGATTTGACCAAAGAACCTGAAGATTAGGCCACCACAGCGGTTGCCAAGGCTTCGAGCATGGCCCGCCCGTCTGTGTTGCCGAGCGACTCGCTGCAGGCGCGTTCAGGGTGCGGCATCATGCCAAAGACATTGCCTTCGGCATTGCAGACGCCGGCAATGTGGTCTTCGGACCCGTTGGGGTTGAACTCGTCTCCGATTTCGCCTTCAGGTCCGCAATAGCGGAACAAGATCTGATCTCCGTCTTCGATGGCGTCGAGACCGGCATCATCGATGGTGTAGTTGCCCTCGCCGTGTGCAATGGGGATACACAGCGGACGCCCATCCGGCAACGGTGCCGTCATGGGGGCCATCAGAGACTCGGGACGCAGCAGGACGTTGCGGCAGATGAACTTGCGGCTCTCGTTGTGGCGCAGCGCCCCGGGAAGCAGGCCCGCCTCGCACAGGATCTGGAAACCGTTGCAGACGCCAAGAACGCGGCCCCCGCGCTTGGCGTGGGCCATGACTTCCTCCATAATGGGAGAGAAACGCGCGATGGCTCCACTGCGGAGATAGTCTCCGTAGCTGAAGCCACCGGGCAAGACCACCAGGTCGACCCCTTTGAGGTCGCGGTCCTTGTGCCAGAGCCGCTCGACTTGGAACCCGAGTTCCGTGCCGAGGGCGTATTCCATGTCGTGGTCGCAATTGGACCCAGGAAAGGTGATGACGCCGACTTTCACGTTGGCGAAGTTCGGCAATCCAACGTGGATTCCGAACCCCTTTCGAAGGGCTTGTTCAGCGTGCTATGCGCCAGGTCTTTTCCTGACCGGATGAGGCCCCTACCCAATGGACCAAGGCCACAGCCGGCAACTCCGCCGGGTCGAGCGACACGGGCTCATTGGCCAGGCCCGCCGACCGGAAGACAATGCGGCCGGTCAGGTCGAATACTTCCACAGAGAAGGCCTCGTGTGGATGTTCCACCTCCCAGCCCTGCGATGTGCGATGGAGCGTGGGCGATACGCCTTGGCCAAAGTCTCCCACGGTGCTCACCGTTTCAACGGTGACCACCATCTGATACGTGTCGGAGCAATAGTCATTCCATGCGTTCAGCCCCACGGTGTATGCCCCGGCCTCCGTGTAGGCATGAATGGGATTCTCGGATGTGCTGGTTCCACCATCGCCGAAATTCCATTGGTAGCCGGTGGCGCCTGTGCTCGTATTGTCGAAGTATACTTCTGACTCTCCGTCCATGAGCGCCACGACCGGGTTGTCGACCTGAATGCCCGCAGACACCTGCGGCGCGGCCAAAACTTCAACGGTGGTGCTGTCCGAGCAACCCGCCGCGTCTGTGATGATGGCATGGAGGACGCCAGCGTCCGCCACTTGAATCTCTGCTCCCATTTCACCGTGCTCCCAATCGACAGTGTAAGGTTCGAGTCCCCCATCAATGTTCAAGGTCACACCACCGTGATCGTCATAGCAACCGATGTGGTCGGGAATGGCCGAAATACTGAAAGCCGACGCACTTCCACTTCCTGCTACGACCTCAACCGAGCGGCTCAAATCGGCACAGCCATCGGAAATGGCCGTCACGGTATAGGTGCCCAGTGGCAGTCCTGTAAACGTGCCGCCCACACTGTCTGCCACAAACGTGCCCGCCGGGTTGCCCTGCGCATCCACCAAAGTGAAGGTGCTGGCCTCATCCGGACCCACCACGCTGATCGTGCCATCGGCCGCACTTGCACAAGCCGTCTCGGTCGCGCTCGCCTCAACACCGCCCCCCACGATCAGATTGAACCGGTGGTTGTGGGTGCTTGCACTCACTTGGAAAGAATAATTGAGGTTCTCATCTACTTGTCCAGACCATCCGGTAACAACATCCTCAACGGTCAGACACATTCCCTGAGGCAGATCTGTTGTCCTCAAAAACACGGTATCCCCGGTCAGCGCCTTGACCCAAATCGGAATGACACCCACCTCGCCATTTGTCCGATTCACCATGAGCGAAACGTCATCCGCACTCTTGGAATAGATGTCCAAGTCGTTCCTGCCTTGAAAACCCGTACTGAATACGGCATCCTCTGCTCGGCTGAAATTCACGTCACCTTCAGAAAACTGGATTCCGCAGCGCTCTTTGCGCGTGCCCGCAGTCAATTCCAGGCCCAGCGTTTCATCCCATTCAACCATACCCTGATTGAGATAATCAGATTTTGAGACCATGGAAGACTCGCCGAATTCCAAACTTGTCGTTGTGTCGGAGATGAGCCAGAAAGCCGTCCCAGGACCCACGATTCCAGAAAAATCGAAATTCCCCAAGCCCGCGATTTGCGCCCCGAAAGTTTGCAAGCTGTCAATCCAAACATAGGTCGCACCCATGGGTGCCCCTGCATTCACTTGTACAGCATTCAAATCAACAAAACTGGTGATCGGATTGGATAAAAGATTCCACCCTTTCCAGGTCGAATTGGATGCTTCAGAGGTAATGGGAACTTGTGTCTCTAATACCGCATTCCCGAAAAATTGACACTGGTGAGTTCCAATGGGAATGGCGAATCGGAACCCCTTTCCTTCCGGCAAAGTATCGGACGGAATAAAATCTCCATATCCTGTAATGGGTTCAACCCATTGCTTCAGATATATCGCACCGGGCATTGTGAGAAAATCCGCTGCAATTGAATGGCTCATGCCTACGCCTATATTCTGGGTGTAAACGCTTTCCTTGACCCAGGTGTAGCGGCGGGTGAGCTGGCCCGTGATGGTGCCCCCATTGCTGGTGATGCCGGATTCCCCCTGTAAGACGAGCATGCCCCCCGTTTCGAGGTGGGAAGTTTCCAGATCCAGCTGACTGCTGATTTTCACCGTGTCCGTAAAGGTCATGTTGTGGGCCCCGCAAGCGAGGTGCTCCAATGAAGCGGGTCCGCAGACCTTGTCCCCTTGGCCCGTGAACTGGACCACGCCGCTGCCCTGTATGGCCTCGAGTGTGGCGAGAGAAGCGAACAGTTCCACGATGGCTCCTTGGGGCAGGGTCAGACCCGCATCCGCTGATACAGCCAAAGCTGAAGCCGTGACCGTATCTCCCGGCGCCACGGAGACAATGTGCCCTGACTGAATGGACACATCGCTGTTTTCACCGGGAATGCAATTGCAATCCCAGGTGGCGGCATCCATCCAATCCCCTGTTTGAACCGAGGCCACAGGGTCACCGGCTGCAACGCTCGACCCATCGGGTTGGGCGAAAAGAACCGGAGCACAAAGCAAGGAGGTCAAGAGTACGGGAAACTTCATAATGCCCCATACGCCCGAAGGAATGGAAAGGTTACGCCACCAAAGAGAAGCGCGTCAACAAGAGCAGAAGGGACAGCGACAGAAACAAGTAGGGCATGGCGGCGGTGATGCGATACCCGGGAGGCATCAACCACGGTAGGCACCATGCCGCGCCGAAAGCCAACATTCCCGGGAATAGGCCCAATACATTGGACTGGAACGGTTCTGCGAAGGGGTCTATCCAGAAGGCCAGGGCCACGAAGGTGAGGCCCAACCCCGACGACCATTGGGTCAACTGCCGGGCGAATCGCTGTTGGGCAGTGGCACGCACCAGGGATTGCTGGCGCACTGCCCAACCCAGCCCGACCGGCAGTACGGTCCAATACATCTTGGGCGGCAAGGGGTCCGTGATCCTGCCCGAGTGCAGCACACCGTCCCATTGACCGAAAACCAGCCATTGCATGGTGGCCGTCAGCAAGAAAGGGGAAAGGACTCCAATGATTCCCGACAGCCCTTCTTCCACTGACCAGCGACGAACCGTCAACAAAGCCCCCGCCATAGCAGGAAGCAAAGGCCATGCAGCAGAATCCAATACGATGGCTGCAGACCACCACATTCCCATGAACAGAAAAAGAGCGGGCCGGCCTTCCGCATCCCTCAGTTGCATGGCCAACCTAACCCCTTGAATCAAACAGGGAAAAGCCCACCAAGTCACGCCAGGCACCCAACCTATGAAAGGGGTGGAAATCAGCACCCAAACCCATCCTGTGATGCTATCGGGCCGGGTCCGCATTCCCGATTCGGCGTGAATGAGATGTAACAATCTCGCAGACAGCGAAATGGCAATAACTGCGGGCCATGACTCCAATGGGGCCAGTCCCAGAGCGACGCTAAGGGAGAACAGAGCCAGTCCTGTGAGCGGTACAAAGGCCCATACCACCGGCTGATTCGAAGTCAGTATCCCCAGCATGCCGAAAGGTGACTATTTTCGCACCAGCAAATTGAGACCATGAACCTCCAGGACCTCATTACCCCCGTCGGAAAGTTTGTCGAGTGGACTTTCGAAACTGCTTTGGTCCCCATGAGCAACCCTTTCAATTTGGGTGTGATTCTGATCGGCCTCGGCGGCATCGCCTTCTGGCTGCGCAAGCAGCGCAAATATTCAGAGGAAGCCCGCAACAAAGGGGGCCTGATCTGATTCCGCAAGGCATTCCTGTTTCTCATTTCACCGTTCCGATGTCGGAGCGATGCGTCTTTCCTTCGAAGATTACGGCGTCCGCCAAAGCGTAGGCCTGCTCGGCCGCTTTATCAACGTCGGCACCCATTCCTACACAAGCCACGACGCGTCCGCCCGCGGTGACCACCTCCCCGTCCTTCAGCGAGGTGCCCGCGTGAATGAGGTGACCCTCTCCTTCCGCAGGAGAAGGCAGGGTAATGGACATGCCTTTCCCATAGCTGCCCGGGTAACCCGCACTGGCGAGAATCACAGCGGCCGCTGCCTTGGCTGACAGTGCCACGTCGATTTCGGAAAGGAGCCCGTTGGCCAAACCATCCATCAGGTGTAGCAAATCCGTTTCGAGCAAGGGCAACACGATTTGGGTCTCGGGGTCTCCCAATCGACAGTTGTATTCGATGACATAGGGGTCGCCTTGGACCTTCATCAGTCCGAAAAACAGGAAGCCCTGATAGGGAATGCCATCGCGCTGCAAGCCTCGAATGGTCGGGATGACCACCTGGTTCTTCACCTTCTCCATGAATTCCGGGGTCACGTGCGGAACCGGACTGATGGCGCCCATACCCCCTGTATTGGGACCGGTGTTGCCATCTCCAATGCGCTTGTAGTCCATGGCCGGCGACAGCAATCGCCAAGCATGACCATCCGTTACCGCGAACATCGAAACCTCAACCCCTTTCAGGAACTCCTCAATGACCACCTCCTTACCGGCGCCTCCAAAAGCTTTGCCCTTGATCATTTCCCGAACGGCGTTCTCGGCTTCCGCCAAGTTCTCCGTCACCACAACACCTTTGCCCGCAGCCAAACCGCTCGCCTTCACCACATACGGGGCCTTCATGGACTTCAAAAAGGCCAGTGCATCGCGCACCTCTCCTTTGCCGAACACCCCGTATTTGGCCGTGGGAATCCTGTGCTTGTGCATGAATTCCTTGGCAAACTTTTTGCTGCCTTCCAATGCGGCTCCCACTTTGGAGGGGCCGACGATGGAAACTGCGGACAAGCGTTCGTCTGCAGCGAAATGGTCCACAATGCCCGCCACCAATGGAGCCTCGGGACCCACCACCACCATATCGATGGCGTGTTCCAACACACATTCGCCTACGGCATTGAAATCCATCAGATCCAAGGGCACGTTGGTGCCCAGTTCCGCCGTTCCCGCATTGCCCGGCGCGAAAAAAGTCGCATCCAGCAACGAACTGCCCGAGATTTTCAACCCGATGGCATGCTCCCGTCCACCGGATCCTAGAATGAGTACACGCATGGTCCCTCAAAACTACCTTCGCTCCGGCCCGGGTGGTTCCATTGTTTTCAACACAAGGGGGCAAGTGCTCACCAATCCGCCCGGAAGCCGAGACCCATTGGCAACAACCCCTTCCCCAACGGAGCATACTGGAATGGATGGAACCATCGACTTGAGCGTTGTGGTCATTACGCTCAACGAAGAGGAAAACCTGCCACGGCTCTTGGCTTCCGTGCGGGACCTGGCCGCTGAAGTCATCGTATTCGATTCGGGCAGCACGGACGGGACGGTTGCCTTGGCTCACGCCGCAGGAGCCCAAGTCGTGGATTGCAAATGGGAGGGTTGGTCTGCCACCAAAAATGCGGCCAACGCCGCCGCTAACGGCCGATGGATATTGAGTCTCGACGCCGATGAAGCGCTCAACCCCGAATGTGCTTCCGCCATTCGCGACCATTTGGCCCAAGGGGAGCGGAATGCGCTAGGGGCGCTCAGGGTCGGAGAAATCAACCGACTTACCCGGTACTGCGGTCAATGGGTGCGGCACAGCGGTTGGCACCCGGACCGGAAAATCCGCTTGTGGCCAAAGGGTGCAGCACAATGGGAGGGGGCCATTCACGAGGTTCCGGTCTTTGAAACGGCCTTTGAGGTTTGCCCATTGGCGGGCGTTGTGGAGCACCACAGCTACCCGTTCCGAGCGGACCATCTTGAACAAATCGAGAAATTCGGTCGGGTATGGGCCCAGGACCGTCATGCAGCGGGGCACTCCACCGGAATTCCTTGGGTACTGGCCAAGGTCGTGGCGCAGTGGATCAAGACGCTATGGATCAAAGGTGGTATCCTGGACGGCCGCACCGGTTGGACCATTGCGCGCCTCAGTGCCTGGGCCACCTGGCGTAAACACGCCCGATTGCGCGCGTTGAACCTCCCGAAATCAGCCGATCCTGTGCGCATCCTCGTTGCCAGGACGGATGCCCTCGGAGACTTGGTACTCACCCTTCCTGTGGTTTCGGCCCTTCGCAGGCGGTTTCCCTCCGCCGATATTGACCTGCTCGTGCGGCCTTATGCCGAGGCGGTAGCGCACGCGGCCAAGGGCGTAAACGAGGTGCGCCAATGGCAAAAGTGGCATGCCGAAGACCCCCGGAGGAGAGGGGCCGCACTTCTTCGTGAGGGCCGCTATGATTGCGTTGTAGTGGCCTTCCCCGATGCCGGTGTGCTCACGGCCAGCCAGTGCGCCGGTATCCCCATCCGCTTAGGAACAGCTCGACGGTGGCACAGCTTTTTCAAGCTCACCCATCGCAACTGGGATGGAAGAAAGAATTCTGGGGGTCACGAAGCTTGGCATGGTTTGAGGCTTCTTCTTCCCCTCGGTATCGACCCCCAACCCGGATTTAGGCAAGAGGTGACATTGAAGCCTCCCGCCCCGGATGCGGAAGTGCAATCGATGTTGGATGCCATGGGAAGCGCGCCCATTCTGCTGCACCCGGGATCCCACGGCAGTGCAGATCATTGGCCGGCCGGTCGGTTTGCTGAGCTGGCACGCCAATGCGGCGAACAAGGATTGGTCGTGGCCTTCACGGGCACCGAGGCAGAGGGAGAGGCATTTGCTCCCTTTTGGCGCGAGCATCCCTTGGTCTACTCCCTTTTCGGCAGGTACAACCTCAGGCAACTTTTGGCGATTCAGTCGCGGTCGCGGGCTGTGGTCGCCTCGAGCACGGGGCCCTTGCACACTGCGGCTGCGATGGGAACGCCGGCCTTGGGAATCTATGGGGTAAGCCCACCGCAATGGTCGCGCCGTTGGGGACCATTGGGGCCCCATGTTGCCACGGTGGAATCGGGTGATCGGACGGATGAAGGGGCCATCGACCTGTCTGTCGAAAGCGTGAGGGCCGCTCTTGAGGCCCTTATCCAGCGGAGCGCTCCGGATTGAATGTGCCCCAGGCCAAGGCCACGATGGCCAAGGTCACGCCCGCCTGCGTTTCGAGCGTATCCTCCGCCAGGAAACTTGCAGCCAACAGAAAAACGCCAGGGCGAGAAGGTCTGTATCGCCACATGGAGACGAGGACGCGAATCAACAGGATCAGTCCAATTCCTCCCAATGCCAAAAGCAAGGTGAAGAACTGATTGTGGGGTCGTTTTCTGCCCGCAGCTGGCCAATCTGGAAAATCGCGCACATACGCCTCTTCCATTCGTCGAAAGTCCTCACCGGAACCACTTCCCACCAACCAGTATACGGGGGGCATGTTTGACAACGCGGTCAGACCTGCTTCCAGGTAAACACTGCGTGCGAGTATGCTTGCCTCAGGGGAACGGTATCCATCCCACCATTCGCCCCAATTGTACTTGAAGCGGTTCCAGCGCTTCGACCAAGGGGGGCCCTCCAATTCCACCACGGAGGGAATGCGCCGTTCCACTGCTCGAACCTCCTCATCCGAGAGCGCTGCTACACTTTTACCATCTTTCGCCCAGCCTTTGGAAGCCAGGAATCGCATGAGGGATCCTTGGATCTCTTCCACCGGTACCGCACTTCGTTCAGCCCATGCGTGGGACAATTCTCCCCAAGCTACCTCTACCCAAACGTGATGGCCGTTCTCCATCACCCGCCTTTCCAAATTGTGCACGTAGGCTTCTCCTTTCTCGGAGTGCGTATCGAGCTGATTCGCATCGGGAAAGGAGAGGAGCAGCGACCAAGAGACGGCGACCAAAATGGGGGTGAAAAGGGCGCATAAACCGAGGGCCGATCTTCGAATCTCAAGGGAATCCGGCCACCTGGCGCCTTCCGCGTCGGAGCCCCCATTGCGCCAGCGATGCCGCAAGGCCGTGAACCACCAAGGGGCCAACGCCACGGCCATCAATACACCCGTCAAACCCTGTGTCCAGGACCAGGAAAGCAGTGCGCCGGTCAGGGTGATGCCGATCCACCATCCATTGAGCCGAAAACAAACCCAAGGGAGCAGCAGGGCCCACCACAATCCGAACCGGATATGAGAAATGAACCGGGATGACTGCCTACCACCCGTTAATCCCCCGTTCATTAGATCCAATAAGATGATGGACACCCCAGCGGCCAGTGCAGACAGCACTGCCATTTTCAAGACAAAGGTCCACGCGGCTCCATACTCTCGATCGTGCTCGTGACCCATGACCCACATGGCCAGGCCTCCCACTGCCAAAGGCAGTTTCACCCGCACATCGTGCCATGTCGCGGGTCCGTCTCCTCCCCAGAGAAAAGAAATTCCGGACCAAGCGACCAGCAGGATCAGGGCGGCACCTGCCATCCGCAAGGCACGGCCATCGGTTGTATTCGGCTTGGGCTGCCGCCAACCTTTCCAACGTGTCAAGGCCGTCAAACCCAAAAAACCCGTGGCCACGCTCATGAATGCGTTGGACCATGGAAAGGCCAGCAACAAACACCCCCATGCCCAGCTCCAGGGCAGGGTTGGAATCCGGTGGGGGCTCATTGACGCTTAGACGGCGTGCCCTCAGTTTCGGTGGCGTTGACCCCTAAGGTTGAAGCCCATTCTTCGCCGAACACATCCAAGGCTCGGAGGACCGTCGGATCGCGCGTCAGACTTCTCTCGACCATGCCTGCCGCATAGTGAAAGCGCAGCACGACCTCCTCCTCCAAAGTCTCCCGAATCTCCCCTTCGAACAGCGCCAGGTCACGCCCAAGATTGGGCTCCAGGGCAAGGTTCAATGCGTCCATGCCCTCTCCTGCAACCGCGCTGTACTGTTCCATTTCCACGACCTCCTTCAGCTCCTTCAAGGCCATCATACTCTCGGTCGAATATTCGAACCCATCAGATTCAAGGTGGGTCAGGAAACCGCTCCAGTGCGCATCGCTCATGGTGTAGCTCAATGGATCTGGCACTTTCGTGCTGTCGAGCTCGGCCGACACCTCAGTGGCGTAATGAAACACCTGAAAGTCGCCCAGCAATCGCTCCAATAAGGTGGACATGAAGGGCACTTCCACCTCGATGTCGGGTTGGATGCCCCGCCCCTCAATCACCGGTCTGCCCCCCTTCGTGGTGAAGGTCCTCAGAAGGGTATCGGAAACGGCTTGAGCCCTCCCCAATTCATCCCGTTTTCCTCCGTAATCCAACCGTTGGATACACCTACCACTGGCGGTGTAGTACTTGGCAACGGTGACTTTCAAACGGGTGTTGAACGCCATGTCCTTGGTCTGCTGGACCAACCCCTTCCCGTAACTCTCCATCCCAACAATGACCGCCCGGTCCAAGTCCTGCAAAGTGCCACTCACGATCTCTGAAGCGCTGGCCGACTGACCATCGATGAGCACCACCAGCGGCATGTACTCTGCCGTGGGACGTCCCAGCGCGGTGTACGACTTGTTCCAGTTCTCACTTTTCCCGCGGGTCGAGACGATCTCCGTCCCTTTGGGAACGAACAGGTTGACGATGCTGACACTTTCCTTGAGCAGCCCCCCTCCATTCCCACGAAGGTCGAGGACGAGCTGACGCATTCCTGCACTGTCCCTCAAGGCCATCAGGGCTTCGCGAACCTCGCCGGCTGAACCCCTCGTGAACTTTGAGAGGTAGATATACCCCGTGCTGTCAGAGAGCATTCCCGAATAAGTAACCGCTGGAATGCGCACCTTGGCACGGTCCACCATAAGGTCCATTTCTCCTCCTCCGTGAGGTCGTTCGATGCGAACCTCAACCTGACTTCCGGACTCCCCTTTCAACCACTCACCGACATCCTCTCCTTCTGCTGCGCCCTCCAGGGACCGTCCATCCACGGCAAGCACCACATCACCCGGCCGGATCCCCGCCTCCTGTGCAGGATATCCCTCGTAGACCTCAATCACTGTAGTCTGGCCATCAATCGGCTGGACCAACGCGCCAATGCCCCCGTACTCGCCCGTATTCATGAATCTCAGGTCCTCAATCCGAGACTCCGGGTAATACACCGTGTACGGGTCAAGTTTGTCCAACATGGCTTTGATGGCCACGCCCATCAAGGTTCCCGGTTCGGGCTCCTCCACATAAAACTCGTGGACGCCTCTGAAGACCGATGTCAGGATTTCCAAGTGCTTGGTCACCTCGAAATAGGTCCCGTTGGGTCGAGTGGCCCTCACGCTCACCGCGGCAATAACAGCGACCAGCGCCAGCGTCAGGAACACATTTCGGTTGAATATGGTCTTCATTTCTGTTGGTCGGATGCGGCCGATGCCATGCGTTTCAACAACTTCTCCATGCCGGCATTGACCTCATCGGCATGCGGCATCTCCCTCCCCACAAAGATGAGCACCACCGCCCATTGAGCACCGGACTCGACTTCCTTCTCGAACAAGGAACGTTTCTGACGCCAACTTTCGCGCATCAACCTCTTGATGCGGTTGCGGTCCACGGCCCTTTTGAATTTCCGCTTGCTGACGGTGAAGGCGACCCTTGTGGGTGATTCACCCTCGGGTGAAACGGCTGCAAACCTGGAAATCAATGGGAACCCCTTGGCTGTATGTCCGACCGAAAAGACGCGGTCCATGACCACACGCCTTTTCAGACTGCGTTCCCGGCCCTGTCGCAGGTCCGGCTCAGTTCTCTGGGACTCGTTTGCGCTCAGTCCTTGCCCAAAATGTGGTTTTCGATCGCCATGCTCATGGACGGCGCCTTGGGGTTGGGGGCACCGACATCGATGCGAAGAGAGCGCTCCTCAGCCGCCTTCTGGGTCGTTGGACCGAAAACCGCAATGCGCGTCTCCCCTTGTTCGAAATCCGGGAAATTCTTGTAAAGGCTCTCGATTCCAGAAGGCGAGAAGAACACGAGCATGTCGTATTTCACGTCCGACAAATCGGAGAGGTCGCTGCAGACGGTCTTGTACATGACCGCCTTGGTGTAGAGAATTCCCGCTTCATCCAAAGTGCTGGGAATACTGGGCTTCAAAATGTCCGCACATGGGAGCAGGAACTTCTCCTTCTTGTGCTTCTTGATGGCATCCATCAACTCCGCAAAGCGCACCTGACCATGGAAAATTTTCCGCTTACGATACACGATATACTTCTGGAGGTAGTGCGCCGTAGACTCACTAATGCAGAAGTATTTGGTTGAGTCAGGAACGTCATACCGCAACTCACCCGCCATGCGGAAATAATGGTCTACGGCATTGCGCGACGTAAAAATCACGCAATTATGCTCTGCCAAATCAATTCGGTCCTGCCGAAAAGTCTGCCCTTCTACCCCCTCCACATGGATGAAACTCCTGAAATCTATTTTCAACTTGTGCTTGTCTGCCAAGTCGAAATAGGGAGACCTTTCCGTGGCGGGTTTAGGTTGAGAAATCAGAATGGTCTTGACCTTTTTGCCCATGGTATCTACCATTTCCAAGCGCGGATCAAAACCGCAACAGGGAGAATTTCGAGGGCGCAAAGGTAGAAAAACCCCTCGACGGGACGGTATCTCAACCGTCTTAATCGTCTGAATGTCCGACGATGCCGCAGCACCCAGAACACAAACCATACCGCTGAAATTGAATACAGGCCAAATAAACTGGCTTCTGGGCCCATCAAAGTCAGTCCCAAGCCAAAAGGAGTCCAGACCCACGCCATCGATTCGAGTACATATCGATGTCCCATCGCCCACTCCCTGCCTGCTATTTCTCCCCTTGACACCCTTTCCCATAGGTGCGCAATGCACCACCTGATCATCATCACCACCCACCAAAGACACAACAACCGCACGACGGAATCCCATCCACTGGATGCTCCGAACGCCCGAGAAGTCAAACCGACCAGAGCCATGGCCAGGGCCAAGCCTGCTGCGGAATTCTGTAGCCAACCGGAATACCATGGAGCCACGAAATCGCCCCGGGATTGCAACAGCAAACGATAATCCAGGCAAGCCCAGCGGAGATGCGTGAAATACCTCGGGCTCAACTGCCGGAATGCAGCGACCGCCCCTGCTATGGCGAACCACCCCATCCACCACCAACCTGGAGGGGACCATTCAGAGGTTCTCAAGACGCCTTCGAACACGCCGGCAAGGTCGCACAATCCCATCAACCTCCATCCGATGCCCCCGCCGCCACGTCGTCTGCACTTGGCTCATTTCCAGTGGGGGACCCCTGTGCTCATGATTTGCCTTCCCCTGCAGGATCCGCTCCACCAACGTACCGAAAAGAGCCATGATCCCCACCCTTGATGAGGTGCGCCCCAGGATGGGCCTGACCAACTCCATTGGCCTTGCGTGCCCGGTCGATCCATCACCCTGTGTTCCACCAACTCACCGCTTGGCCAGTGCACCACCTGAATCTCGATGCCTCCACCGGCATCAGGAAAACGCCAATGAATACCCGGGAGCCCACCCTCTCTTTCCTCGAGTTCCATGACACCCTCACATGTTCCCGCCATGCTCAATGCCTGTGGAGCCCCGGGTGAGCCCCGATCGGTGGATGGCCGCCATTCATTGCCGCCTTCGCCACTTCGCACCCACGCCCAACCGTCCTCACCCCACCACCACGGACCCTCCCAATTCGAACTCCATTCCACACCGTCCAACTCCATATCGGGTTGTCCAAAAAGCCGCAATCTCAATGTCCCCCCTTGGTCATTCAACGCCGACCATCCGTCCACAGACCAGCGGGAAGGTCCGCGTTCCGGCAATTCGAAGCCCATCCACCCCGGGCATTTGCCAAAAGCCGCGACATCCCCCGGGAGCAGAACCAAACTCCGGTCCAGCGGAACCCAGGTGTCCCAATCCGAAGGGAAGGGAAATTCCACCGTCGTCCCTTGCAAACCGCGCAAGTCCACAGGCTGGGTTCCACAATTCAAGAGCTCCACAAATTCAGCCCCGTTTTCGCGCGCATTCCACATCATCTCATCTGCGCGCACACTCAAGGGCTCAGGATTCACCGAAGGGGGACATTTCACCTGAACTTCGAGCCGTTCAATGCCTTCCATCAGGCCAATGAGTCGAACGCCCTCGTCCTCGAGCCATTCCGAATCCATCCCCGGCCAATTCAATCGCCATCCGTCCATGTGTTCCGGATCGGCGCGGGCATCGACGGGAATGGAACCGTCTGTGAACCATGCGATATCGGGCAGGAACACCGAATGCCGATTCAGGTATACCTCCACGAAAGCCGGTGTGCCGGAGAATCCTCGAATACACCCGAAACCTTTGACCGTCAAAGGTTCTGTCGACTCCGGGGAGGTTCCTGCGGTGGACCAAGCAGCGCCCGGAACCCCCTTCCGCACGAGTCCCAAACCACTTCCGACGTGAGCGGGAAGGCTGTAATCACAAACATCCCACATCATCCCTCCCGCGGCATGTTCTCCATGGCGAAGGAAAGTCAACGCCCCCTCAGAATTCGGCATTCCCGACCAGCCTTCAAATTGGCCCGCACTGAACTGAACCACCGAATCCGGGAACAAGGTCACGTTTCGACGCAAACGGGCACCGCCGAAGGTCCAGGACCCCACCTCTATGGGACGTTCCGTCGGATTGAATAGGGCAAATCCTTCCTCCTGACCCGGAATGCCGGGAACGGGGTCGGGAAGCGCACCCACCACTTCAAGCGGGCCAAAATCCCGTCCCGGGTGGAAGGCATGCGTGAACATGGCGGTCTGCGCTCCGGGGGGACAGGCACGAAGCGGCCCCACAAGAATGGGTATGGCCCTTGGCTCAGGGTGGGGCAAGACCCCTCTGCGCCCGGTCCAATCCCATCGGATCACAGAATCCGATGGCCATTCGATGGAGGCTGGCAGGCCCCCCACCCAAGCCTTTGCCTCGAGCATGAACGCCGGATCCATGGAAGTGCCCAAGTACCAATCCGCCTTTCCCGGGCCCCGAGGCACCCAACGGTCTTCAGCTCTCGCCTTATTCAATGCAACGGCCGTAGCCTCTGCTGAACCCGGAAAATCTCCTTCCCATGTCCTCGAAAACGGCGAGGTTCCCGCTTCCCATAGACCTTGGTTTCCGGACCCGCCACAAGCCTTGGGGTCAAGGCGCATCAAGGGCCTTCCTCCTCCACCAAGAGCGGCGTCATCGTAGGGCATGGCGTCCACGCAAATGCCCGCACCATCTCGCAAGGCGACCATGGCCCCGCCATTCACCAAAGCGGGCCATGAGGAAAGGGGCAGTGGATGTGCCGGCCCCCAATCAAACGCCAGGCTGTCTGCAGCCCTGTGCGCCACGAGGACTGTCCCCGATGACCAACATCCATCCGGAAGCGCCCTTGTATGACCGTTCCACTCCAAAGTGTAACCGTTCAATGCCAGACACGAATCCGGGGCTCCCCGCGCCAATAACGCGACAAACTCCGCCTCGGGTGCACCCATGGGAGGCGTGGGATCGGGATGAATCGCGGAAATGACCCATTGAGCTTGACAGGGCTCGGAACCATAGCCGCCAATGAAGAAGGGAAGCCACAACAAGGGGGCGATACGTTGGGGCTGGAAACGCCATAGGTTGCGCCAGAGCCATTGGGAATTCATCATCCGGCAACCTCTTAACTTTGTTTGTCCTGTGGCGCATCGCTGAGCAACCGGCGAGGGCCGATTACAAAAGACCAGCCGCAGGCATTTCAAAGACTCAACCACATCCCATGTCACCCTCGAATCACGGAAGAACCGTTGCTGTTGTAGGCGCTACTGGTCTTGTCGGCAGAGCCATGCTCGAAGGGCTGGCCGCCCGGAAATTCCCTGTACGCGAATTGCTTCCGGTAGCAAGCAGCAGATCAAAGGGTACCACGGTCGAGTTCAAGGGCGAACCCATTGAAGTGATGGGCATGGAGGAAGCTTTGGAGCGCCGCCCCGACATCGCCCTCTTCAGCGCAGGGGGAGACGTGAGCAAGCAATGGGCACTCGCTTTCAAGGAGATGGGCACCACTGTCATCGACAACAGCTCGGCCTGGCGAATGGATCCCGATGTGCCCCTCGTGGTTCCCGAGGTAAACGCGGATGCCATTGGCGACCACCTCATCATCGCCAACCCCAACTGCTCCACCATACAGTTGGTCATGGCCCTCAAACCCCTGCACGATCGCTTTCTCATCCGCCGGGCCATCGTCAGCACCTACCAAAGCGTCACGGGCACCGGACAGGCGGGAATCAATCAACTGGAGCAGGAGCGCGACGGGTCGGATGCGACACGGATTTATCCCCACCCCATCGATCGGAATTGCCTTCCCCATTGTGACGTCTTCCTGGAGAATGATTTCACAAAGGAGGAAATGAAGCTCCACCACGAAACCAAGAAAATCCTGGACGATGCAGCCATTCAGGTCAGTGCCACGGCTGTGCGCGTTCCTGTGGTGGGTGGTCACTCGGAAAGTGTGTACCTCGAAATGGAAAGGGCCTTCAGTGTTCCGGATGTCAAGGAAGCATTGCAGCTCATGCCGGGCCTGATCATACAGGATGACCCCATGTCCAACGTCTACCCCATGCCGATCAATTCCCATGGTAAGGACGAGGTTTTCGTGGGGAGGATTCGCCGTGATCTCAGTGAAGAGCAAGGGTTGCACCTCTGGATTGTATCGGACAATCTGCGAAAAGGAGCTGCCACCAACGCCATTCAGATCGCGGAACACCTCCAAAAATCCGGTAGATTCCGAAGATGAGCTTGAATCAACGGACCCGAATGGGAGCTTTTGTCTCCTTTGTCGTCCTATCTGCTGGGATGACCGCCCAGGAAGACCCCTGCACGCTGTTGCCCGATCCTGGCGACTGTGAAGCGGCCATCCCCGCCTGGTATTTCGATGCGGATACGGAAACGTGTACGCAATTCACATGGGGCGGGTGCGGCGGTGTAGTGCCGTTTGAAACCTTAGAGGATTGTCAGGACGCAGGCTGCATTGTCGGTTTCGATCCCGGAATCCTGTGCGATTCCATCTCCGTCACGGTCGCTGTGGTTGGGGATGCTGAACTTGGGCACCTCGAAGTCAGTATGACTTCATTCTTCTTTTCGGAATATTGGTTTGCCTATGCTGGATTTTCCCTTTTCGACATGGAGGGCAATCTGCTGGCTGCCGAAAATGTGGAAACCGCACCCAACGCCTATGGATTTGGAGGTGGCGGAGAATACACCGAAACCCGTTACCTCGAATACGAACCGGGGATTGACTTGAGTATGTGGGATGCCCCCTTCGAAATGGAACTGCGACTCTACGAGGGGTGGATGGCAGGAGGTGAAGATGAACGCTGCAGCTGGATTTGGACCTCTTTCGGCACGCCTTCGGGCATTGCACCTGCCCTGCAGGATTCAGGAAGTGACGAATGGTCGAGTTACGACTTGCTTGGCCGTCCGACGAGCGCCGAGCCAGGCCACCTGGTCATCCAACGCAATGGCCGGGGCCAGACCCGGAAGGTGATCAGCGAATGATATCGCCAGGTTCCGCGCCCTCTTCCGGGGTTACGAACCTCAATCCGCCGTCTTCCGTGGAGGCCATCAGAACCATGCCCTGAGAGACCACGCCTCGGATTTTCCTGGGCGCGAGATTGGCCAGCAAGGTGACCCTGCGGCCCACCACGTCCTCCGGCGAGAAGTGCTCGGCAATGCCACTGACCACCGTGCGCTCATCGTAGCCGGTTCGAACGGTGAGCTGAAGCAACTTGTCGGCCCCCTTGACCTTTTCAGCCGAGACCACTTCGGCCACCCTCAGGTCCATGGCCTGGAAGTCGTCAAACGTGGTTTGGTCCTTCTCTTGCTCCACGTCGCGCATTCCCTCGACGCCAGCACCGAGCTTGCCCTTCTGCTCCTGGACCTGCTCGTCGGTAATCTTCTCAAATAAGATGGGCAGGTCGCCCAAAGGCTGGCCCTCGGCCACGAGCGCTCCCCCTGATGCGTCCCAGGGAAGTTCTGCTGTGCCCAGGGCCTGTCCGAGCTTGGCTGCCGTGCGGGGCAGGAATGGGGCGAGTACGATGGCGGCATTGGCCGTCACCTGCAGCGCCAAATGCAAAATGTCTGCGGCGCGGTCGGGGTCGGTTTTGACCACTTTCCAAGGCTCTTCTTCGGTCAGGTATTTGTTCCCTGCGCGAACGAGCCCCATGGCGTGTTGCAAGGCATCCCGAAAACGGTAGCGTTCCATCGCATCACCTACAGCGCCCGGCGTTGAGGCCATCAGATCGAGCAACGCCTGATCCACTCCAGTCCAAGCACCGGAAGCCCCTGGAACCTTGCCACCGTGGAATTTGCCGGTGAGGACAAACACCCGATTGACAAAGTTTCCGAGAACATCGGCGAGTTCGTTGTTCACGCGCGACTGGAAATCCTCCCACGTGAACTCGGCGTCCTTCTGCTCGGGCATGATGGACGCGAGAACGTAGCGCATCTCGTCGCTGCGCCCAGGGAAGTCGTCGACGTACTCCTTGGCCCAAACCGCCCAGTTTCGAGAAGTCGAGATCTTATCGCCCTGCAGGTTCATGAATTCGTTGGCGGGCACATTGTGTGGCAACAGATATCCTCCGTGCTCCTTGAGCAGGATGGGGAAGATGATACAATGAAAGACGATGTTGTCCTTTCCTATGAAATGTACGAGCTGTGTGTCCGCGTCCTTCCAATAGGGCTCCCAATCCACGCCCGCATTTTGCGCCCAATTGCGCGTGGCGGTGATGTAACCCAGCGGGGCGTCCAACCATACATACAGCACTTTTCCCTCGGCACCTTCCACCGGGACGGGCACGCCCCAGTCGAGATCACGGGTCATGGCACGGCTCTGCAAACCGCCGTCAATCCAGCTTTTGCACTGTCCGATGACATGGGCCTTCCACGCCTTGGCGTCGTGGTGTGGGGCTCCATCGAGTTCACCCTCTTCGAGGTATTGACGCAACCAATTCTCATGCCGGTCCATGGGCAGGTACCAGAGGGTAGTAGCCCTCATTTCCGGGGTGGCGCCACTCAGCGTACTGACCGGATTGACGAGCTCCTCCGGCGAAAGTGCGGACCCGCATTTCTCGCATTGGTCACCGAATGCCTTATCGTGCTCACACTTCGGGCAGCCCCCCTGTATGTACCTGTCGGCCAAGAACTGCTTTTCCACCGGGTCGTAAAACTGCTGACGTGTTTCTTCCGTGAAAGCCCCCTTCTTCAGCAGATCGAGGAAGAACTCCTGGGCAAACGCGTGGTGCTCGGTGCTTGAAGTCCGGTCATAGTGGTCAAAAGCAATGTCCAATCCCCGGAAAGCCTCCTGCATTTCCTCATGGTAGCGGTCCACAATCGCCCTGGGCGTCGTTCCTTCTTTGCGCGCCCGCAGCGTGATGGCCGCACCGTGCTCGTCAGAGCCACACACCCAGACCACGTCGCGTTTCCGTGCACGCAGGTACCGAACGTACAGATCAGCCGGCAGGTAGGCGCCTGCGATGTGGCCGATGTGGATGGGGCCATTGGCGTAGGGCAAGGCCGACGTGACCAAAGTGCGGGTGGGCGTTCCAGACATGCGCCGCGAAGTTAAATCGGTCGTGCAGTGAATTCACCTATGATCAAATGTCCGACCTTCACCGGGACGGAGTAAATATGTTGCCACACACCTACATGCCGCTCGTAGTGTTGAATCTGATCAGGGTGTGGGCCTTACTGTGCAGCATTTCCTTTGCCCTCAGCGCGCAAACTCCATTGGATTTGGAGCGGTTCAAACTGGAAAATGGCCGTTGCTGGTCACCGGGAGAACCCCTTACCTGGGTGTCCAGAGGACGAATTGACAGCCTGCTCGCCATGGATTTGGATGGCTTCCTGTTGGTGGTTAGTTCACCCCAAGGAAACATCGTCAGAAAGAGCATTCGCTACATCCGCTCTTCATCGAAAGACGAGGCGCTGTTCATGGAAGGAGACTTCAGGTACATCTCCTATGACATGGAGACATTGAGAAATGCCAGCACCAGTATCGTGGTGGGCTACAGCTACTGGGCGTCTCCCTATTGGAACGATGGCACCTTGTGTTTTCAAAATGGCCACTCCAATTGGCATATTCACGCCAAACGTCACTTTCACTCGAAAATCACCGGTCAAATTGAGCTGTCCATTTCAGACATACCCGATGGAGCGGAGTACACATTGGCACTGCCAGGAGACAGTGCTACTTTTTTCATCCCCATCGAAGGCGATCCGGAAACAGACAATAAGCCCGGACCATTGTATGAACTGAAACACAATCGACAGAACTGGGAAGTACTCGGGGCTTCCAAAATCCGATTCAAAGTTCGACAGGGATGGAGACGGGCCTTCCAACTGCGGGATTACTGGATCATCTCCGACGAACATAGCGCCATTGTCGTCCGAAAATCTGATTTGCATTTCGCACGCGTTCGTTCCAGCGTTTTTGAGGTCAGGTCAAGGTTTTTACACAACTCAGCTTATGTCATCAAGGGCAATCACTTTGGGTATTGTATGGGAGACAATACTTGCATTTGGGATAACGTCGATTCCCTCGTTTCCAATCTGAAGCTCATGCCATTGATCGAGCCTCTTCCTGAGAATTGGCAAGAGAAAGAAACTGCATCATCTTCCTCTCTTGTATCGGATAAAAAGAACCTCCCCCTCCTCATTTTACTGGTCATTCAAGGAGTAGCCTTGATGGTCATAGGAGGGAAAAGCTGGTCCAAGAAGCAGAAAAAACTGCTCATTTCCGCCGATGGAGCTGAAACCGAACCGACTGCCTTGCTCGCAAAGTTTCTGCTGCGAGCTGATACCCACATGGGCACAGCCGAATTGGATGACCTTTTCGGCCTCGGCGACGTTCATTCGCCCGAAACGCGCCGGTCACGTCGCAGCCGCATGATCTCCATGTTGAATATTGAGTCTGCTGCACTGTTCGGAATGGCCATCATAAAGCGGGAGCGATCAAAAACAGACAAACGCGTCGTCCTTTACCACATCGCCAATCCCGATACGTCTGACGATCAAGGAAAATAGCCTCAGCTATCTTCGTCTGCATGTACGGTAAGATGCAGGCCCACCTGAGGGCGGAACTCCAAGACATCGAGGACAGTGGGTTGTTCAAGAAAGAGCGCGTCATAGCTTCGGTTCAGGATGCGGTCATTCGTCTGGCGGACGGAAGTGAGGTGCTGAATTTCTGCGCGAATAACTACCTCGGACTTTCGTCCCACCCTCGGGTCGTGGAAGCGGCCAAAAAGGCCATCGATGACCGTGGCTTCGGAATGTCTTCGGTCCGGTTCATTTGTGGAACCCAGGACATTCACAAGGAGCTCGAAAGGACCATTGCGGATTTCCACCAAACGGAAGACACCATCCTCTATGCGGCGGCATTCGACGCCAACGGTGGAGTTTTCGAGCCCTTGTTGACCGCCGAGGACGCCATTATTTCGGACGCGCTCAATCACGCCTCCATCATCGATGGGGTGCGCCTTTGCAAGGCGGCCCGCTATCGGTACGCGAACAACGATATGACCGACCTCGAGGCCCAACTGCAGGCAGCCAACGCGGCGGGGCATCGCTTCAAGGTCATCGTGACGGACGGGGTTTTCTCAATGGATGGTTACGTCGCCCAGATTGATCGGATCTGTGACCTCGCGGAACAGTACGACGCACTGGTCATGGTCGACGAGTGTCACGCCACGGGCTTCATCGGGAAAACAGGCCGCGGCTCCATTGAGCTGCGCAATGCCCTCGGTCGGGTCGATATCATCACCGGAACCCTCGGAAAAGCCATGGGTGGCGCCATGGGTGGCTTCACGACGGGACGGTCCGAAATCATCGAAATGCTGCGGCAACGCAGCCGTCCATATTTGTTCAGCAACTCCCTCGCTCCCAGCATTGTCGGTGCCAGCATCGAGGTCTTCCGCATGCTGGAGGAGACCACAGAGCTTCGGGACAAGTTGGAGGAAAACACCCGCTACTTCAAGGCGGGATTGGACCGAATCGGTCTCGCATACAAGGACGGTGAAAGTGCCATCGTACCCGTGATGCTCGGCGACGCCAAATTGAGCCAGGTGATGGCCGATGCCCTGCTGAACGAGGGCATCTACGTCATTGGGTTCTTCTACCCCGTGGTCCCCAATGGACAGGCCCGCATTCGGGTTCAATTGAGCGCTGCGCATACCCAGGACCACCTTGACCGCGCCCTCGCAGCGTTTGAAAAGGTGGCTCGGAACATGGGGGTCTTGCGCGCCATGGCCTGAGTGTCCGACATGAGGACCCTTGTCGTCGGTCAAGGCCTAGCGGGCACGTTGGCCAGTCACTGCGCACTGAAGCGCGGATGGGACGTTCGGGTGATCGATGCCGGATACCCGTCAGCCTCCTCGGTTGCCGCAGGTATGTACAACCCCATGTCCTTCCGACGCATCGTAGAAGTCTGGGATGCCGACATTCATCTCCGCGCCATGAACGCAACCTTCCGCGAGATGGAGCAAATCCTGCAAATCCCGCTTCTGCACCCCTTACCCATTCACAAATGCTTGCCCAACGAGGATTATGCCATCGCGTGGCAGGAAAAGGCCAGAACATCCCCTTGGCTTTCGCCCTCGATCACGGCAGCATATGAAGGTGTAGTAAATGGCGGCGGTTGGGTAAACCTGCCCCTTTTGCTCAAGGAATGGCGAGGACACCTCGAGAAGATGGGGCGGTTCCAAAACAGGCCTTTGACTTTGAGCGATGAAGAGGCGTTGCAATCCGGACAATGGAACCATCTCATTGATTGCAGAGGCATGGGCGCCTCCCGGATCTCCACCTCTGTAGCAAGTCCCAGTGCGCCCGAAGGCATGGACATTCGACCGAACCGGGGAGAAATCCTCACCCTCTCCTTTCCCAGTGGCAACCCTGCCCCTCACGCACACATACAGAATTTCGGCAAGTGGACATTACCCATAGGCACCGGATTATGGCGACTCGGAGCCAGCTATGAATGGAACCGCCTAGACCACGCACCTACTGAAGCCACCCGAAAACTGCTCATCGAGAAAATGAACGGGCACATCGAGGGCATTGGACCTGCCCAGGTCACGCAGCATGAGGTGGGCCTTCGCCCTGTATCGCGGGACCGGCGTCCCGCAGTTGGTGCTTATCCCGGGCGAAAGGGATGGTACATACTCAATGGACTTGGCACCCGCGGCGTGCTCATTGCTCCGAGGTGGGCAGAGTGGCTCATTGCACATATCGCCGGGGAAACCCCATCAAACGCAATTGTCCAGCCCTCCCGCCTTTTTACCTGACGGCTCTATTTTCAATTTATTTTGAAATACATTTCGCCCATGTTTGGTGGCGAACTGAAACCGAGCCAAGCTCGAATCCACTTCATAGAAGCGTGGCCAGAAATACTGCGGCCTTGGGGTTTGCCCAAAGCTGCCGCGCGCATTCACGCGTTGCTATTATCGGAAAACGGAACGCTCGAAGCCACAACCATCCAAGAGGTGCTGGAACTCAGCACGGGCTCAACGAGCACACAGCTTCGCTTACTGGCAGAAGCTGGCCTTGTAGAACGCATGAAAATATTGAGGACCAGAAAAGTGCGTTTTGGAGCCAATGCCGATCCAACGCACATTTTCGCCGCATTGGCTGGAATCAGAAGAGCCCAGGCCTACACAGCCGTTCTCAATTTGGGAAACACAATCTCTTCTACAGCGGACAAGCAGGATCTGCATTGGTTAAACACCATCCGTCAACTTCAGACCATGGCGGAGAGCATGGACCGGTGGCTCGAAATCTGCTCAAAACGCGATCCGGAGTGGAGCATTAAGCAACTGGACAAACTCATTGCATTAAAACATCTCTGATTTATATTCCGAATCAATTCAATGTAATTCAGAGGTTTAATAGTATTCTTTAGCACTTTACATTTCAAATTAAAATGAAAACTTATGGAACAAGCGATTGAACAAGCACTGAACGAACAAATTGAAATGGAGGCGCGCAGCTCGCACTTCTACCTCGCGATGGCAAGCTGGGCAGAGCACAAGGGCCTGAACGGAACCGCTGAATTCCTGTATCGGCACAGCGATGAAGAACGAATGCACATGCTGAAACTGGTCCGCTTCGTCAATGAACGGGGAGGAAGGGCAAAAATCCCCGCTTTGGATGCCCCCCAATCTGACTTTGCGGACCTCGTGTCGATTTTCACTACGCTTCTCGAACACGAAACAAAAGTGACCGCCAGCATCAATGAAGTCGTTGACCTCTGTCTTTCCAGAAAGGACTACACCACGCACAACTTCATGCAGTGGTACGTTGCCGAGCAGATCGAGGAGGAGGCCCTGGCAAGGAATATCCTCGACAAGCTGAACCTGATCGGCCAAGACAAAGGCGGTTTGTATCTATTGGACCGCGACCTCGAACAACTGCAGTCCGAAGCTTGAGCCAAGCCCGCACGGGTGTATTTTGCACAGACGCGGTTCAACATGACTTCAACAGGATCAGCCCCTTCCATTCTCGGGCTCGCCATGATTATGGCGATCGGGCTGTGGCCTTGCAAGGCTTTACCCCATTGTACAAGGGATTTCCCTGCACAGACTCAAGGGTGGGTTGTCGCCGACCCTGAGATCGACAAGTCCCCTGTTTGGGCCCTCATCTACGGGAGATATCTCTATCTGCTGGGCTGCGAGATGTTCTGGCCGAATATTGACCGACTCGACCGGTTTCGTATTGCCGTGGTCAATTGGCCCGATCTCGCCGAAGACCTTGGTGACCGCCTGGATGGCCGCTCCATAGCAGGGCTTCCCGTAGATATCATCCCCTTCGATGCCCCTGGTTTTGGTTCTGAAAAGGGAGATTTCACCATGGTTTTCGTCGGCGGATCGCTGGATCCCAAGGGGGAAAAACCACTGGCGGAGGGGTTGAGCCGATGGATGAAAAAATCCGCCCGCACGGCTTTGGTCATCACCGACGGGGCAGCGTTGGCGGGGCATGACCTCGCTTTCAAGCGGATGAAAGATGGAACGGGGTTGAGTCTGTGTCTCCAACCCGACGACCTTTCGCTCAGCGCCAAAACCCTGGAATTGCCGCCTCACTTCCTCCAAAAGCTCTGTCCGTAATGCACCGCGATTCATCTCATGCTCGCAGGGGATTGCGCCTATTCTTCGCCATAGGCTTGACCATCAACATCATGCTGGGCGGGGTGGGGGAACTGCAGTCCCAAGGAGAATTGACCCGCAGCGCCATCGCGCTGGCTGAGGCCGGCAAACTGGAAGATGCGGAGTATAAACTGGCTGCGGCCATGGCCGGGCCTGAAGCAGAGGATGCCATGACCTGGTATGTGCACGCCTTTGTGCTCAAGGAGCGCTACATCGCGGAAGGCAGGCCCCCAGACGAGAACCTGAGGAGCCGCTCTCTGGCCAGTGTCGAGAAGTGCATGCAACGCGACCCTCAGGGGGAGCTGAGCCGATGGACCCTGCCCTTGTTGGAATTCCTCGCTGAAAGCCACGTCGGTGATGTGAAGGCTGCCATTTCGGCCATCCGTCCGGATGATCCCCCCACTGCATTGGACCACTTTGCTGCGTATTCCGATGTTCAATCCCTCCTCGACCCGGACTGGGACGAAGACGCTGAGTGGGTGCTGGTACATCAGCAAATCGGTGAAAGGGCCATTCAGGAAGCCACTCGACTTGAAAAGAAAGGTGCCGGACCTTGGTTCGCCATGGGGGTGCACCACTATAGCTTGGCATCTCAAAGGGCCCACGACCAGCCCCGTTCCCTTTTCAACCTCGCCGTGCACACCTACAATCAAGGGGTCCGAGAATTCCGGTATGCTGAGGATGACCTCGACGCAATAGACGGCGCACTGAGGCAAGCCGCATCGCATTGGCAAAACGCATCGGATCTGCTGGACACCACCATCGAGAAAGATCCCGAAAACACCAAGGCTTATGAGGCCCTGGCCATCGTCTCCACCGCACTGTTGAACCAGGAACGCATCGACTGGTGCAAGGAACACATCCAAGAGCTGCGAGGGGGCGAATGAAGCAGTGGTTCCACTCCATCGGCGCCCGGATTTTCGCGGGTTTCGGAATGTTCATAGCCGCACTGGCCGTGTTCTTCATCCTCACGGCGAACACCACCCGCCAACAGTCGGAGATGCTGGAGCAATCCGCAAAGTGGGACGTGGCGAAGGGGGAGGTGGCCAAGCTCATGCAGCGCGTCGAGGCCATGAGGGCCTATGCGCTGCTGGCGGCTCGGCTACCGGAGCCCAGTCACTTGCACATCGATGCCCACCGCTCACTGGACCGCCTTCAATTCGGCTTCGCTGAAAAGCTGGAAGTGCTTCGCAGCAGTTCACCGGAAAAGGCCACCGTACACGAGCGGTTGTTCCGGCACCACCTTGCTGCAGACGCCTTGCTTGACGCCCTTCAAGGTCTTGTACCGCCCGGAACCCGCAAGGCGGAGCTTGACCTCGACTTCCAACGGTTGTGGAAGGTGGATGAGTTGCTGGACAACCCTTTCGAGCCCGGTGCGGATCTGACTTCTCGGCTGGACTCTCTCTCAACTGACCTCACCGTTCTGGAAGCACATTTCACAGAGGCGGCGGGGATTACGGACGCAGCCGTTGAATCCAGCGGAAGGCGCCTTGACACACTCGTTCGTTGGATTTCCCTTTTTGTGCTGCTCGCGGGTATTTTCATCGCTGCCGGCGTCACCCGCGCCATTCGGCGGCCCCTGCTCAAGGTGCGGGCCCGGCTGCTGTACCTATCGCGTGGCATTGACCATCCATTCTCCGTACCGAAAAGGAAGGATGAGATAGGAGAAATGGCACAGGCCTTGGACCGTCTAGCGGATGGTCTCAGGCGAACACGAGAATTCAGTGCCGCCGTGGGGCGAGGCCAGTTTGACACAGAATACACTCCGCTTTCCGAGGAGGATGTGCTGGGCAAGACTTTGATCGCCATGCGGGACGATCTGGCGGGATACGAGCGCGAGATGGAGGCGAAAGTGGCGGAAAGAACCGAAACCCTGACCCGCCAAACCGCCCAATTGGAGGCGCAGGGCGATGAGCTGACCCGGCTATACAACGACCTCACCTCGAGCATCGACTACGCCCGGCGCATACAAGGAGCCATTCTACCCAGCGAATCCAACCGCCGGAGCATTTTTGACCGGCACTTCGTACTGTACATGCCGCGCGATGGCGTCAGCGGCGATTTCCCTTGGTTCCACAAGCTGGATGCGTGGCGGATGTTCGCCGCAGTCGATTGCACCGGACACGGTGTACCGGGCGCCTTCATGAGCTTGCTCGGACACAATGCCCTTCAGCACATAGGCAAGGTATATACCCAACCAGGCAAAATCCTGGACCGACTCAACACCTTGGCGCGGGACGTTCTCCATCGTGGAGAAGACAGCGGTCTGGACGCGGAAGACCAAGTGCCAGACGGCATGGATATCGGACTGGTTTCCATCAACCTAGAAGATGGAGTCCTCGAGTTTGCCGGTGCCAATTCACCCTGCTACATCGTGCGGAATGGCGCGATTATGGAACTCAAACCCGACAAACGTGCCATCGCCAGTTTCGAACCCGGCACCCATCGATACAGCACGCAGACCGTGGACCTCAAAGACGGGGACATGGTGTATTGTGCATCAGACGGTTACGCCGACCAATTCGGAGGACCCAAAGGCCGAAAGTTCATGCGCAAGCGGTTCCGGGCATTGCTCGAGGAATTGGCCGCCATGGGTGTTGCAGAACAGGAAAAACAACTGCGCGAGCGCATAGAGCGCTGGCGCCTGGAAGCCGATGAGGATCAAGTGGACGATATCCTCGTGTGTGGCGTCCGCATCCGACTGGGGTGAGCCATAAGAGAGGTCGATCCACCATGAGGTTGGAAAACATATCGGTTCGATTCCAAAGGAAATGGCAGTCCTTATTGGAGGGCGGCGTGGGCCCTGCCAACACCGTGCTTTTCCTCGCTGCTGCGCTCGGTGCCGTGGCAGGCATGCTCGCCGTGTTCTTGAAGAATGGGGTCGGTTGGTTGCGCCAATTGCCTTGGATTTCAGGGGAAGGCAGAGGGAGTGAGGTTCGGTTTCTGCTCCCCATCGTGGGATTGGTCCTGACCTACATCCTCATTCGCAAGGTGTTTTCTGGTCGCCATCCCGGGCCTGGAATTCCCGCCACTTTGCACGCCATATCGAGGATGCGGGCCCGGTTGAGCCGGATGTCGATGATCAGCCCCGTGGCTGCCTCCTTCATCACCGTTGGATTTGGTGGTAGCGCAGGTCTCGAAGCACCCACGGTGCAAAGCAGTGCTGCCCTGGCCAGCGAAGCAGCCGAACGGTTCAATCTGGACTATCGGCACCGTCTCGTGCTCATCGGTTGCGCGGCTACGGCCTCATTGGCCGCCATGTTCAATGCGCCACTCGCCGCCATCGTCTTCGCGGTTGAGGTGATCATGATTGACCTGACGACGGCGAGCCTCGTTCCTCTGCTCATTTCCTCGTTGTCCGCGTTGCTCACAACGGCCCTTTTCATCGATGCGGATGAACTCGTCAAAGCAGGACGGAACCTCCCCGAGTGGGACGGCACCTTTCTGGCCTACATCCCCTTCGCCATCCTTTGCGGGATGGCTTCCGTGTGGTTCAGCTCCATTTACCGCGGCGCAGGTGGTGCGGTGCGGCGGTTTCGCCATCCCGGAGCGCGCATCATCGCGGCCGGCGGCCTGATCGGCATCGCCCTGGTTGCCTTTCCCTCCCTGTACGGCGAGGGTTTCGATCTCATCAACGACCTCCTCAGGGGACGAGGAGTCGACAGACTGGACCCCCTTGACCGCGGCTCGATCATCACCACTTTTAGCAGGCAGGGGAATTTCTCTGGAACCTCGTTACAGTTGCTGGTGATCCTGTGCGTTCTGTGGTTTTGTAAACCCGCTCTAACGGGGTTGACGGTGGGAGCTGGCGGCGTCGGTGGAATTTTTGCCCCCGCCCTTTTCAGTGGCGCCATGCTGGGGGGCATCTATCTCACCTTGACCGATCTCGCGTTGCCCGGACTCCACCTCATAGGAGGTCATTTCATTCTCGCGGGAATGGCGGGCCTTCTCTCGGGCATTTTGCGCGCGCCACTGACGGCCATATTCCTAGCGGCTGAAGCCAGTGGGGGTTATGACCTTTTCATCCCTTTGATGCTCACCAGTGCCATCGCTTTCCAAACGTCCCGTTGGATGCGGCCCAACAGCATCTATACGGAGGAACTCGCAGAACGGGGGGAGCTCATTACGCATGATAAGGACAAGGCGGTGCTCACCCTGATGACCTTGGCCGATGAAGTCGAACGCGACTTTGATCCCGTCGGCCCCGACATGACCTTGGGTGAGCTGGTGAAGGTCGTGGCGCGAAGTCGGAGGAACATTCACCCTGTCCTGGACGCAGACAACAAACTCGTGGGAATCCTGCCCTTGGAAGAAATTCGGGAGGTGATGTTCGAACGTGAACGATACGAAGAACTCAGGGTGAGCGACCTCATGGTGATGCCGCCGGCTACATTGGAGTGGGGTGAGCACATGGACCAGGTCATGGAGAAATTCGATCGTACAAGGGCTTGGAACCTCCCTGTGCTCAAGCAGGGTGTCTATACCGGTTTTGTGAGCCGTTCCAAGCTTTTCGGAGCTTATCGCAATTGGCTGCAGGCCGTGTCTGAAGAGTGACTCCACCCTTCTGTTGGTCGACGCTGTGGATGACAAACATCATCCTGCGACGATGACCCCCGTCATGATTCTCGGCCCAAGTCGGCGCTTCATTTGGCCCTGTAACCCAATTGAAAGCGCCATGTCTTACACTCATCCCTCCTCCGCCCTGATGACCTCCAGCCTCTTTTTAATGGTCCTCGTCGCACTCTCATCATGCAACCCGAGCAACTCCATCAACCCGGAGCCCGTGGACAAGGACTTTCAAATGTTGGCGACCATGATCGATGCGCTCGGTCAACAAGGCTATGCCAACCTGCACATGCCGGATCCACACATGCTCGACCAAATCCCTCAGGACCCCGCTAACCCCCTGACCTCGGACAAAGTCAACCTCGGCCGGATGCTCTTCCATGAGACAGCGTTGGGCATGGACGCTGAAGACGAAAGCGGAATAGCCACCTTCAGCTGTGCCAGCTGCCACCATGCAGCCGCCGGATTCCAAGCCGGGGTGCAGCAGGGCCTTGGAGATGGCGGTGTTGGTTTCGGCGTTCGGGGCGAGGGCCGGGTCATCTCTCCTGAATACGATCCCGCAACCATCGACCGGCAGCCCATGCGGACACCTACCGCGATGAACGGTGCTTTTACCCCTGTCACGCTCTGGAACGGCCAGTTCGGCGCCAACGGGCCCAACGCCGGTACGGAAGCCCAATGGACCGAAGGAACCCCCATCGCAGTGAACTACCTCGGCTATGAGGGGCTGGAAACCCAGGCCATAGCAGGACTGACCGTGCACAGAATGGCTCCTGATGCCGAATTCTTTGACCACCTTCCTAGCTATGTCGCCCTCTTTGATGCCGCATTCCCGGATTTCGCTGAAGAAGACCGGTACAGCGTTGAGACCGCAGGCTTGGCCATCGCCGCCTACGAGCGGACCATCATGGCTTCAGAATCTCCCTTCCAAAAGTGGTTGAGGGGTGAGCACACCGCCATGACCGATCAGCAGAAGGACGGTGCCATGGTTTTCTTTGGAGATGCAAACTGCGGGACCTGCCACAATGGCCCCGGCCTGACGGACGGTGGATTCCACGCCTTGGGTATGCCCGACATGCCAGGAATCGAAGTGCTTGACGCCGGAGACGATACCTACGGCCTGTCAGGATCTGACCTCGCCCTCGGCCGGGGTGGGTTCACCGGCCTGGAAGGAGACAAGCACGCCTTCAAAACGCCGCAGCTCTACAACCTCAAGGATAGCCCCTTCTACGGACACGGAGGAACGTTCTACAACCTCGAAGACGTCATCCGTTACAAGCTGAGCGGCGAATGCGCCAAGACTGAAGCCCAATCCTTCCTGTCCAACGACTACCAAGCCGTTGAGCTGACGGAAAAGCAGGAACGCGATCTCTACTACTTCCTTGCAGATGGACTCTACGATGCCTCACTGGACCGTTATGTACCCTCTTCTACCTTGAGCGGTAACTGCTTCCCCAACAACGACCCTCAATCCAGTGTGGACTTGGGCTGCAACGAGCCGGGCTGATCCCGATCAGCGCAACACCAGCAGGCGCTTGACCTTGCGTTGGTCCGCCGCATTCAACTCGACCAGGTGCACTCCCGGCGCCAGGCCAACGAGGGGGATGCGGCGGCCGCCATTTCCGGACATGACTTCCTGGTATATCAACCGGCCCGATGCATCCCGCACAAGAAGGGTGGCGCCTTGACCCGGCCAGAAAGCCTGTACGGTGGTCTCACCCGTGGTAGGGTTCGGGAATACTTCGAGCGAAGCACCTTCGGATTGGAGCGGCGTCACCCAAGTTTGAACGTTGCCCAAGGAGTCGACACCGTATACGTTGATGTTGTCCACGAAGACGTTGTTTCCGCCCTTGGACTCAAACTCGAACCGAATCCTCAGATTTGGAATCATGTAAATTTCATTGTCGACCTCTTCCAGATGCCCTGTCCATTCATCCGTTCCGGAAGGGTAGAAATTTCCTCCATGGGGTTCTGCCGTGGGCAGGTCAATGATGCCCCGGTGAAACTGCCGGGTGTTCCAGGTCTCTCCGCAATCCTTGCTGACCTGCAGCTTCAGTCGGTCATCTGTTTCACCCGTCGTCCGATGGCAGTAGGCGTACTTGTAACCGATGTAAACCGCAGAAAGTCCCTCGGCATCAAATGTGGTGGAGGTGAACCGCGTGATTTCTCCCCCTTCGTTCTGACGGTTGCGGACGTACAATGACCGACTGCCGGAATAACCCGTGGTTTCGCGGATCTGCCAAGGTTGGCCCTCGAGGGTAGTGATTACCCATTGGCCTTCACTCCAGGGTCCACTGCCTACTTCAAAGCCCTCCACGAAGGAGGTCGGCAGCATACCGTTGTCCAGCACCCGGATGACCACTGGATCCTGTGAGGTCACTTCTCCGATTTCGTTGGAGACGGTGAGATACACCTCAAACTCGCCGGGCTGCTGGTAAACATGGGAGGGGTTGCGGTGCAAGGAGTCCGTGGACCCGGTCAGTGTGGTACCATCACCAAAATTCCAAGACCAAGTGGTCACGCCGAAGTAACTGCCGTCGGTGAATTGAACCGCATCGCCAAGGCAAACCTCGGCTTGGTCCACGGAGAATTGGGCCTTGCACAGGAGCTCTTCCTCGAACACCCCGGTTTCCTCGAGGTTTTGCGCGGTCCAGAGCTGATCGCGATCGGCCACATCATCATTGAGGGCGGTCCGCATCCGAGCCCGCTGCCCCAGGGTGTACATATTGCTGCAGTAGCTGTACTCCATGTAGTTCTGGACATTATCCAAGGAACCGCACGTCGTGCGGTCCAAATCGCAAAGCCCCACCGGACTGCCCAGGCATTGCGGGGTGTCCTCCACACCGTCATCGATTTCGCAATTGTCCTCTTCGTTGGGGCTGTTGGAGCTCCCCCATGTGTGAGGCAGGTTTAACCAATGGCCGCATTCGTGGGTGAGGACGCGGCTCCGGTAGGGGTTGCTGGTTCCAATGCTGCCCACGTAATCATGGCGCAACACAATGCCATCGGTGTTGGCACCCCAATCCGAAGGATAGTTCGTGTAACCTGCCGCTCCAGCGGCACTGGCTGCCACGTAAACGTTCATGTAGCTGTGTCTGGGCCAATGGATGAGCTGCTTCATCTCGTTGTTCCCCTCGTAAGTCAATTCGTTCTGAAGGCGATTGATCCCGGAATGGCAATTGCCCTCGGGATCTCTTTTGGCCAGTCGAAACTCCACATCGATGTCGGCGGCGACATTGATGAATCCAGCCACGATTTGACCCGTGTCTGCATTCATCTTGCGAAAATCCGCATTCAGATTTTCCATGGCATCGTGAATCTGGGCGTCCGAGATGTTCTCCTCGCCATTGTCGTGAATGACATGGAAAACCACAGGGATGATGTAGAGCTCGTCGTCCCCTCCTCCCCGCTGGAGCAACGCATTCGTCGCCTCGCGGGTCCGAGACTCTGCTGATTTCCGTGCATCCGCTGCACCTGGGTAGGCCGCATCAAATGCGGATTGTGCCTCATTCTGGCCGCAAGGCAGTGGAGATTGAGCGCTTGTGAATCCGCTGCATATGCAGAGGCAAAAAAGAGCACAGAAGGCCTTCGATGGGAGGTGAAGAGAATTCAACATGGGCTTGCGGTGCCAAGATAAGCCGGGACCACATTCCTTTTGGTGGGTATTGTCCTGGGTGCCAGAAGCAGAGGAATGAAAAGCTGCTTACGGTTAGCTTTACCTCATGAACGATCGCTCTCTTTCTTCGGGTGTGTATCCCCTTTTGGCCTTGTTGGGCTGGGCCTTGATGGCCGTAGAAGTTTCGGGTTGCGCCCACCCGACAAATCCGGGAGCGGAACCCGACCAGGTCATCTCCTCGGCGCAACCCGATCGACAGGCGGGAGTAGCGCGGGACATCAGCGATGTTGAATTGCTGTCCCTCATGGCGGAGAGACCCGATCTTCTTCTGGTGGATGTGAGAACAGACCGAGAGTGGAAAGATGGGCACATCGAAGGGGCTTGTTTCCTGGACTTCCTCGAGGATGACTTCCCGGCCCGTGCCAAAACCCTGCCGCGGGACCGTCCCATTGCTGTCTATTGCGCAGCCGGTGGTCGGAGTGCCGATGCCATGGCATTCCTGGCCAAGGCAGGGTACAGGGAAGTCTACAACCTCAGGGGCGGGTTCTATGGTTGGGAAGATGCCGGGAATAGCGTATCCAACGCGCCCCCAGTGGCATTGCCCGGAGAAGAATGATCAGTCCTCCATCCGATCGAACATCGCGAAGCGCACATCGCTAATCCCGGGCAGGGGATTTCGGCGCATGGCGTGTACGACATCGAGTCTGTAGGTTCCGGCCAACGGAAAGGCTACACCGCGTTTGTATCCGATCCTGTGGTCGATCCAATTCCCACCCTTGCCGTACCATCGGCCATCGGGTCCCGCCAAGGGACAGGCCAAAGTATCGGTCAATGTGCGGCCATTCGGGTAGGTCAACCTCACAAATAGGTAGAGATTGGAGAAGGGATAGTCTCCATTGTGGCGCAGGCCGAATTGCAAATCATGCCGATGCTCAGGCTGGGCCACATCGAATGTGAGCCTCACGGTATCGCTCGCCCGCCACCCAGCCGGGTCAACGGTCGCGTTATCTGATGAAACCGGTCCGTTGCCGCAAGCGGATAGAAGGAACATGGCGGGCCAGGCCATCCAAACCCAACTGCTGAGTCCCCTCATGCTTGCGGTGGTTTACCTGACCCGCGGCCCTTCCGCCGTTTCTTCCGCCGCCTTCCGCTGTTGCCCGAAGAACCCTGTGTGTCCGACCCGGAAACCTGTGGTGCAGCTTGGGCTGATCCGGAACCCCCACTGCCACGGTTACGGCGCCTTCCGACCTTTCCCTTGCTGCGGCTGCGGCCCGAGGTGTCGAAACGACCCACATCGTCTTGTCCTACAACGTCGCCGTATAAGGCGTCCTCTGGTGCTGCTTTCTCTACGATGGCGTAGCCCTGCAAATCATCGGGTTTCTCGCCCTGCGCATTCATTTCCATGATCTGACGCACATCCTCCAAATCGATGGGGATGGGAGATGCCGTGGGATCGTCGAAATACTGGAACCACATGCGCCCCCCGAAAATGTCGGTCTTGAAGTGACCGGCCTTACCCTTGCGCGTCATCAGCTTTGTGCTGGGTGGCGGGAATTGGGCCACCGCCTCCTTGTACTGGTCCAATTCAAAGTTCAGACAGCACTTCAGCTTGCCGCATTGGCCCGCGAGTTTCTGTGGATTCAGAGACAACTGCTGGTAGCGCGCAGCACCGGTCGAAACGCTGCGGAAATCCGTGAGCCAAGTGGAACAGCAGAGCTCCCGACCGCATACGCCAATCCCTCCGATGCGGGCCGACTCCTGGCGGGCGCCGATTTGCCGCATTTCCACACGCACCTTGAAGGCGCCGGCGAGGGCCTTGACCAACTCGCGGAAGTCCACGCGCTGCTCCGCCGTGTAGTAGAATGTGCACTTGGTGCCGTCACCTTGGTATTCGACGTCCCCCAACTTCATCTCGCACTTGTGTTCTGCGATGATTCCTCGGGCGCGAATCAAGGTCTCCTGCTCGAGGTTGCGGGCGCTCTGCCACGTCGTGATGTCCTCCATTTCCGCCTTGCGGATGACCTTTCTGATTTCGTGGGTGTCCTTGACCCCCTTGGCCTTCATCTGGGCGCGAACCAATTCGCCGGTCAGGGATACCACACCCATGTCCTCTCCGGGGTTCGCGTCCACCACCGCCACATCTCCGGTCTGAACCTTTCGCCCCTGGCCAATGCGGAAGTATCCCTTTCGGTTGCGCTTGAACCGCACCTCTACGATGTCGAAGGGACGCTGTCCCTCTGGGATGGGCACTCCTTCGAGCCAATCGAACACAGTCATGGTGTCGCAGCCGCAATTGCCGCAATTGCCATTGGAACGGCACCCCAAGGGCTTACCGTCCTCACCTTTCCTGCACGAGGCACATCCCATCTTCCTTGTTCCAAATCAAAAGGCCGGAAACCATCCAACCCTTGTTCCGAAGATAGGAAGCAAGGGCATCCGGCTACCGGGGCCGATGCAGAAGTTCCATCAGCCGCATGCTCAAATCGAGAAAGACGGTACGACCATAGACGTTGCCCGTGACATCCCGGGCCGCTTTTTCCAGCTCTGCCTGCATGTCCACCACGTTTCCATGGTGGATGTAGGGAGCGAACTTCTCTGCGAAGCCGCGCTCTGAGGTGCGCAGCCGCACGGCCTCTGTTGCACCGTAATTGCCCACGATGCACTGCCTGACCATGTGGAGCGCATAGGCCAGGAACTGCTTTTGATCCTCGCGGCCCAAGTCGTGGAAACCATCGGCCAGCGCAGCGGCCTTCCTTCCATCCCTCGAAAAGCAGGTCCGCATCCAGTCCACGAACAGCGCAAACTCCTCTGCCGTATCCTCGGTGGCCATGCGGCGGCACCTCGCCAAATCCCCCTCGCCCAATGCCACCGCATCCGCAATGCGGTCGTGCGGAACACCCGCGGTCTGGAGCCAGGCGGTCGCTTCTTCTGCCGCCACAGGCGGCACAGGCACGATCTGGGTGCGGCTCAATATGGTCGCGAGAATGTTCTCCGTCGAATCCGCCAAGAGAATGAAGAGCGTCTTGGCAGGCGGTTCTTCAATGACCTTGAGCAATTTGTTTGCGGTATCCGTCCTCATCGATTCCGCACCCCAAATGACCTGCACTTTCCACCCGCCTGCGTGGGCGGTGAGCGAAAGTCGGCGCAGTACATCCGCCGCTTCATGGACGGAAATGAAGGGCTGCTTATTGCCCAAAGCCATACGGTCCCTGAGGTCCACCATGTCAAAGTGAGGACCCATATCCTTCAACATGCCCCGCCAGGTTCCGAGTTGGTCGGCACTCAAGGCTTTGTCTTTACCCGGTGGCTTGATGACGGGAAAGGTGAAATGGAGGTCCGGATGCTGAAACTGCTGGTGCTGTTGGCAAGCAGGACAGGTGCCGCAAGGCTCCGGTTGTGCCTTGGATGTGCAGTGAAGCCTCCTCGAAAGGGCCAGGGCCAAGGCTAACCCCCCTCTGCCCGGGGCGCCAGTGAAAAGCATGGCGTGTGCCAAAGTCCCCGCATCTGCCCGCTCCGCCAGTCGCTCAGCAAGGGCTTCCTGTCCGATGGCATCGTGCAACACTTCCATGTACCGAAGATAGCGGGCTTCAGCCGGCCGGAGACCAACGGAGACCACAACGGAAATCGCGCCCGGGCGCGCTGATTCCGGAAGCGAAAACCTTGTAGTGTCGATCCAGCAGATTGTGCACCCCCATCGACACCGTGGTCCGTTCCGTCAGCCTGCCCTCCAAATCGAAGCCCATGGTCCACCAGCCGGGGTTTCCGTTCGGCAAGGACTCCGCAAGATTGTCTGCCGTTCCCGGCCCGAATTGATCGATCGCCTTGCGTCCGCTCCACAGCACGTGGGTTTCCATCGAGAGCCAATCCCACGATTGCTCGGCGGAGAAACGACCAAACATCGGGGGAATGTGAGACATCGGAGTGCCATCACCCTCCACTTGACCTCTTGTGAAATTTGCGGTCGCCCGCATCCGCCACCCGTTGTCCATCCGGTGCTGAACTTCCCATTGAGAGCCACTGATATGGGCCCTTACTACATTGGCATTCAACTGGATGATGTTGGTGTCTCCCTCTACGACAATGGTGCTGATCGATGTCCCGGAGGGCGTGATCAAAACGGAGTCTACCGGAACGATTGCATCCCTCAAGCCGGTGAGAAAACCGGACGTCAACAGCGCCCATCTGCCACTCGCGCTCCTCCAATGTCCCCCCAATTCGGCGCTGAGGAGCCGCTCGGGCTTCAGGCCTTCTGAGGGAAGAATGGCGTAACCGTCCTTCGCCCGAACCTTGCCGACATCGTCCACATTCGGATTGCGGAAGGCGGTGCTGAGGGTGGAATGAAGGCCCATGCGACGCACGGGGGACCATCGGAGCGTCGTACTTCCCGTCAGCGCGCCTCGGTTGTAACTCACTTGGTCAAAGGGCAGGACCAGTCCCGGTTGTGGCAGGAAATTGGCGGTCAATCGGCCTCGATTGTATCGACCCGCACATTGCAAGGACCATTGGTTCCATCGGCGCGATCCGCTGGCGTATGCTTCCAGGTTGGCCGTGTTGGCACCTCCATTGGGGTACCGGGTCAGTGCGGTGGGAGTGCTCAGTCTCAATCCATCTGCACGCCTTTCCATCCACGCCTCGGAACTCACCGCGTTGCTGCTCCAGTGAACACCAAAGGCCGCATGCCACCGCCGAATCATCCGATCGACATCGAATGTGGCCGTGGCGACCGAGACCCGTTCACGCTGGACCTCGCGCTCCTGACTTCCGAACCTCGCCTTGAGCCGGGATTCCTCCACCTGTTGCCACGCCGTAATCAAGGACACGTTTCCCAACGAACGGACCCGTGAACGAAACCGAGCGGAAATCAGGGTTCGGCGCTGGGGACCATAATCCCACTGCGCCCATTTCGGTCCTCCCTCTGAGGTGGCATCATTCAACCGGTCGAAGCGCGGTACGTTGGAGCTCGTACTGTGTTGCAGGTTCAATTCCACATGACGATCCGGACGACCGTATCGGACCTTCTGCAGAACATCGGTCTGGTCAAAGGCGGTGCCCAATTGCAAGTCTCGTCGGGGATTGACTCCTGCAGAGTCCAATACCTCTCCGCCTATGGTCCGGGTCATGACTTCCCAAGGCACGATTCCCCACGTCGTGTCACCGTGGGTGCGCCAAGAGCCCATGTTCAGGTTTCCGAAGCGACGGTGGGTCACGCTGGTGAGGAAGCCCCAACGTTCGCGGGTCACTTCCGCATCGGCGTGGAAGACCGGGCTGCTGGCCGCAGAGGACCAACCCAATTGACCTCGTGCGCGGCTCCCCGAGTCCCAGCGCGGTGAGCGGGTACGGTAATGGATCACCCCTCCAAGGGCGTCGCTGCCAAATGGAACCGACCCCGCCCCATGCAGGACTTCGGTCGTTGCGAGGATGAAGGGGTCCACCGTCATGGCATTCTGGAGATGCCCGCTTCGGTAGATCGCGTTGTTCATCCGCACCCCGTCCAAGACCAGCAGAATGCGGTTGGCCTCGAATCCCCTCAAAACGGGGGATCCACCCCCTTGCTGGCTTTGCTGAACATGTACCTGACCCGAACGCCACAGCATGGTCGCGGCATTGGATGGCGCTTCCCTTGCGATTTCCGAGGCACTCAAGCGATTGACCGTGGTGGCGGAAGCCATCTCCCGCAGGGGCTGTCCGCTGGCGACCACTACTTCTGATAGGGCGACGGATTCTGGTGCGAGCTGAATCTCCATGTCGAGGTAGGGCTCCGGCATGGCCACCGATCGCGTTCCGAAGCCCAAGCTCCTGATCTTGAGCGTATCCCCTTCTCGGATGAGGCTATCCAAAACGATGCGTCCCTCAAAATCGGTCATGCGCGCGACTCCGGCATCGTTTTGAATCACAGCGGCAGGAACGGGATTTCCGGCTTCATCTTGGATTTCAATCACCTGGGCGAGCATCCCGAGTGAAGTCATGCACAGCCACCCCCCGGTCAGCCCCACTCTCACCAAAAGCCCCAGCGTCAAGTCAAGGCGCCAGAACGGTGCTGAGTACTTCCCACGAATGGAGGGTCCTTGGACTCGAAAGATGGAGCTGGAGGTATCGCACATATTGCAGTACAAGCCGGTTTCGGGCGTCATGAGAGAAGACTTCGGTCTGCAGCCTATCAAAATCCATGCCTTGAATCCGCAAGAACGACTCGGCTTCCGGCACCGCAAGGTAATCTTCGCCCAGTGGGGGTCCCGATTCCCATTCCGCGGTGGCGAGATTGAAACGCTCCATGCCTGAAGGGACCGATGCAGGTGCATCGGGACACAGACCGCACACGGAAACCGACTCCACCAGGAACGCCAAGTGAATGCGCCCAATGGACGAGGCTTTCTCGATGCGTTGTGCTGCCCCCCAAAGTGCGTCGAACACCTCTCCGTGCGCGCTCCCCGAATCAAAGGTCCGAAGCGCACATTCGGCCAGAAACATCGCAATGGCTCCGCGGGGCACCTCCGCCATCGTCCTGTCTTGGGCCAGTAAGCGGTCCGCGCGATCGAATCGATAGAGGTCCTCCTTCAGCGCGCGCATCCCGACGAGGTCGAGCAGGGCCAGCGGCGCAAAGAGGTTGCGGCCCCGCCTGGCTCCTTTGACTCCTTCTCGGACCAGGCACCCCACCACGCCGTGTTCGCGAGAGAATACCCGGAGAATGGATACGCCGTCCTTGTGCCGCACCGTAGACAGCGCGATCGCGGGATGGTGGAAGGTGGTCCGGTCTGTCAATCGTCTTCGGTCGGGTCGAACAGGTTTCCAATCAGGTCGCCAAAAGTCACTTCGGAACCCACGATGGATTGACCAATCTCGTTGAAACCCGCCAAACCGTGTAGCACGAATTCCATCGCGGCCGGACGCTCCTCCTTCGGAAGGTTCGGGCAGTACTTGTCGACCACCGCTTCGAGCCCGCTGACCGCAGCCAAAGCAGCCTGGTATTCCTCCTCGGCCTGGTCCTTCAAGAGGGCCACTTCGTTGCGGTTGAACCACGCTACGATGGGCTGGTATGGGTCCTCGACTTTGCCCTTCTTGATGGACTCGGGGTCGGGAAAGACGGCGGGAAACTCGCGACGGATGGCCCGGCGTACGAGGGACAGCGCCACGCCGGCCGCCCCTTCCTGTTCACCTTCGTAGACCAGCTCCACTTTGCCGTTTACGGCGGGTACCACGGCGAGCAAGTCGGTGAAGCGGGCCAGGGTCCGTTCGCTGCCGTTGCGGAGGGTCCGAAGTTCGCCCGCTGCCACAAGGTGCTCCAGCGCGCTGATGGTCAACCTGGCGGATACGCCACTGCGCTCATCGATGTGCTCACTTTCGCGCGCCTCAAAGGCGATGCGTTCCAGCACGCGGCGCACCAAGCTTGGGATGGCCACCCTCTCGTATTGCGCCGCATTGAGTGACGCCTCCTGGTCGGTGATGGCCATCGAATCCTCCATCGAGGTCGGGTAATGCGTCAGAATCTGGCTCTGGATGCGGTCTTTGAGCGGCGTGATGATGGCGCCACGGTTGGTGTAGTCTTCCGGGTTGGCGGTAAAGACAAACTGAATATCCAGCGCGAGCCGCATCTGGAAGCCGCGGATCTGGATGTCTCCCTCCTGCAGGATGTTGAAGAGCGCCACTTGGATGCGCGGCTGGAGGTCTGGCAGTTCGTTGATGGCGAAAATGCACCGGTGGCTGCGCGGAATGAGCCCGAAATGCAGGGCGCGCGGGTCGCTGTAGTCCAGGCCTTCGTTGGCGGCCTTGATGGGGTCGATGTCCCCGATCAGGTCGGCCACACTGACATCGGGAGTGGCCAATTTCTCCACGTATCGGTCGTTCCTGTGGAGCCAAGTCACCTCTGCAGCATCGCCCTGTTCCTTCACAATGGCACGGCCTTGGGGGGTGATGGGATGGAGCGGATCCTCGGGAAGCGGTGCGCCGACCAGCACGGGCACCCATTCGTCCAACAGGGCCGTCATGCCCCGAGCAATGCGCGTCTTGGCCTGTCCCCGCAAGCCGAGCAGGTTCATGCTGTGGCCCGCGAGGATCGCGCGTTGCACCTCTGGGAGGACGGTGTCATCGTAGCCGATGATGCCCTCGAACAAGGGGCTTCCTGCCGCCATCGCGGCGATCAGATTGGCCCGCAGTTCCGCAGCGATGGAGCGAGGGGTGTAGCCGGAGTCGCGCAGGGCGCCCAGCGTGGTGATGGTAGGAGAGTCTGTGCTCATGGGAAGGCTATGTCAACGGGGCCGGCCGCGCCGGTTGCGCTCAAAGTCAGAGAAAATCGTATCGCCCAAGCCTTTGAGGCCCGTGAAGAAGGCCCGGCCATTGTTGGCTTCGGTGAAGTCCGAAACGAACTGCTGCAGCGCGGGGTCCGTGGCGATCATGAAGGTGGTGATGGGGATGCCGAGTTTGCGGCATTGGCGTGCCAGGTTGTGGCATTTCCCCGTGATGTAAGGATCGAGGCCCCAACTGTTCTTGTAGTAGCCATCTGGCTCTTTGAGACAACTGGGCTTGCCGTCGGTGACCATGAAGATCTGGCGGTTGGAGGTCTTGCGGCGGCGAAGGATGTCCATGGCGCGCTCGAGCCCGGCGACCGTATTGGTATGGAAGGGACCGACTTGCAAATACGGCAGGTCAGCGATGGAGACCTCCCACGCGTCGTCGCCGAACACCACAATGTCCAGTGTGTCTTTGGGGTACTTGACCATGACCAGTTCCGCCAGGGCCATGGCGACTTTTTTGGCCGGCGTGATGCGGTCCTCCCCGTAGAGAATCATGCTGTGGCTGATGTCGATCATCAGGACCGTGGAGGTCGTGCTCCGGTGCTCGCGGTCCTCCACCACGAGGTCATCCTCGGTCATGCGGAATCCCCCGCGGCCGCTCTTTGCGCCGGGTCCGTGGTGAATCTGTGCGTTCCGGAGTGACGCTCCGAAGTCCACTTGGTCGAGCTTGTCGCCGAATCGATAGGGCCGGCGATCCGCGGTGGGCTCATCGCCTTGGCCCCGCTCGCGGGTGCGGTGCTTTCCCTGCGTGCCTTTCTTCAGGTTGCCGAAAATCTGATCGAGGGCCCGGCGGCGCATGTGTTGCTCACCGCGAGACCCCAGTTCCACTCCACCTCTTCCAGGACCGGTGGCTTCCCGGAGGTAGCCCTTTGCCTTGAGCTCCTCATAGAAGTCATCCAGCGTGTAGTCGTCATCGGTCAGTCCGTGCTGCTCATCCAATGCGCGCATCCAGTCCATCGCCTCCTCTACGTCTCCGCTGGTGTGGGTCACGACCTCGGTGAACAACTCCAACAGCCGCTCAAAGGGGCTGCGTTTGTCCTGTTCGGGACGGGTCGCGTGAAATTGGAAACCGAGCATGAAGAGGCGCCTTTTCGGGCTTGACCAAACTAATGAGGGAACCGACGGAAGCCGTTGAGGTTCTCCCTCAGCGCCCACACAAAAACTGCCAAAGCCGCTGAACCCCCTCGGCTCCACAGTGTTACCTTTCCAGTTGGGAGGTTCAAGTGAAATCAGGTGCCCCTGAATCATGCGTCCATCCCCGAAAACAAAGACCCCATGACGCTTTCGACCCAAACGAATCCCACCGCTCGGAAAGCCACACGGCCCGTGCAGATTGGAGGGGTCACCGTCGGGGGTGATGCGCCCATCGTGCTGCAGTCCATGACGACGGCGGATACTATGGATGTGGAAGCAACGGTGGCTGAATCGCTCCGCATGATCGAGGCCGGGTGCCAGATCGTGCGCATCACGGCACCCAGCAAGCGCGAGGCGCAGGCCCTCGGAGAGATCCGTGCCTGCCTGGATGCCGCCGGACATGCCGGGGTTCCCTTGGTCGCCGACATCCACTTCACTCCAAATGCTGCAGAAGTGGCCGCGGACCACGTGGAGAAGATTCGCGTGAACCCGGGCAATTACGCGGACAAGAAGAAATTCGAGACGCACGAATACACACCGGAGACCTACGCCGCAGAACTCGACCGAATACGCGAACGGTTCACCCCGCTCGTGCTCAAGTGCAAGGCCCTGGGTCGTGCCATGCGCATCGGCACCAACCACGGTTCCCTGTCCGACCGCATTCTCAGCCATTACGGCGATACGCCCCTGGGTATGGTCGAAAGTGCGATGGAGTTCCTGTCCATTTGCCGGGACGAGGACTATCACGACATCGTACTCTCCATGAAAGCGAGCAATCCGCAGGTCATGGTTCAAGCCTACCGCATGCTGGCCGACCGAATGCGCGATGAGGGCATGGCCTATCCCCTCCACCTCGGCGTCACCGAGGCCGGAGAAGGGGAGGATGGCCGAATCAAGAGCGCCGTGGGCATTGGCACCTTGCTCGCAGAAGGACTCGGAGACACCATCCGGGTCTCCTTGACGGAGGCGCCGGAAGCGGAAATCCCTGTGGCCCGATTGTTGGCCGAACAGGCCGTCGCGGCCCTATCCGCGGACGATGCTGTCGCTGACGCCACCCCGGAGCCCGACGGCTTTGACCGTTATGTCTACACCCGGCGCGTAACACGCCCCGTTGCGATGGCCGGTGGACAGCAAGTTCCCGTCGTCTGCCACGACTTGACCGGAAGGCCACTTTCCCCTGCCGGGCTCCATGGTATGGGCCACCGCTATCAAGTCGAATTGGACAAGTGGGAGGCAGATGATGCGGCTTGCGACCTCATTTTCATTGGCAGCCGCACTTGCGATTTCGCCTTGCCAGGCTGGCTTCGCGCCCTACAAGATGGAACGGCTTGGAGCCAACACGGTGGCAGTGTGGAGCGGCATCACCCCATTTGGGATTGGGATGGTTTCACAGAAGCCAAGCAAAGTGATCGTGGCATAGACCCTCAACTGAACCTGCTGCAGGTGGATGCCGATGAACTGACGTCCGAACGCGCCGCACTCCTAGCCGGGGAGGAAGGAGCCGTGGTGTTGTGTTTGACGACCACCCGGGCCAATGCCCTGGCTTCCCTCAGGGCCGCCTTCTTCCGGCTGGGTCATGCCGAATGCGCGCTGCCTGTCATCGTGCGCCGGGACCTGCACAAAGAATCCGCAGAGGCGCTTCAGCTGCGCGCGTCATCAGAGATGGGCGGACTCCTGCTCGACGGGTTCGGGGATGGGCTGTGGATCGGAGGAGATGTAGGTGTGGAAGGCGGTTTGCGTTTCCTCAACCGCACTGCATTCGGCATCCTTCAGGCCACACGCACGCGCATCAGCCGCACCGAATACATCAGCTGTCCCTCCTGCGGACGCACCCTTTTCGACCTGCAGGAAACCACCGCCAAGATTCGGTCGGTTACCGACCACCTCAAAGGCGTCAAAATTGGCATCATGGGCTGCATTGTAAACGGACCGGGCGAAATGGCGGATGCCGACTACGGCTACGTTGGAACGGGGCCCGGCAAAATCACGCTCTACAAGGAAAAAGAAGTGGTGCGCCGCAACATCCCCGAGGACGAAGCGGTGGAAGCCCTCATTGACCTCATCCGCGAACACGGAGACTGGGTGGAGGCACCCCAGCGCTCAGCCTGATTCGGCAGCGTCTCCCAACCCTTTCTCTTCGGCAGCGGGCTGCATCCAAACCGCTCCCTTGCCCAACCAGCTCTTCTGCCGAAGGATGATCCAAGCCACCCCGAAGGTGATGGCCATGTCAGCGATGTTGAAGATGGGTGGGAAAATCTCATGGCCTGCCCATGCATCTACGGGCCACCACCGGGGCCAGCGCACCGAAATGTGCAGCATGTCCACCACGTTGCCTCGGAACCAAGGGGCATACCCTCCCCATTCGCTGTTCCAAGCCCAAGTGGCCTCCTGACCAAAAGAACTGCGACTGAAGAGACGACCATAGGCAATGCTATCCAGAATATTGCCCGCGGCGCCGGCGAGGATCAAGGCCAGCGCCCGGCGGAATCCGACCGGCGCCCCTTGGGTAGCCATGCGACGGATCTGCACGGACAGCAATACAACCGCCACGATGCGGAAGGCCGTAAGGATGTACTTTCCGGTCGCACCCGGCAGTGCCCATCCGAAAGCCATGCCATCATTCTCGATGAATTGGATGTCAAAAGCACCGGGAATCCAAGTCACCTTCTCAGCCAGCGTAAAGCTGAGCTTGATGCCCACCTTGACGGCTTGATCAAATAGCAACAAGGCCGCCACGATCCACGCGACGTGCGCTGGGCGGCGATCCAAACTCAACGCTTGTCCTGCTGGTTCTTGGCCTCGATGGACATCGTCGCATGAGGTACGAGACGCAGGCGCTCCTTGGCAATCAGCTTGCCCGTCACCCGACAAACCCCGTAGGTCTTGTTCTTGATCCGTAAGAGTGCGTTCTCGAGGTTCATGATGAACTTCTGTTGGCGCGCAGCGAGCTGGGCAGTTTCTTCCCTGCTCATGGTGTCGCTTCCGTCCTCCATCATCTTGAAGGTCGGTGCGGTATCCTCTGTGCGGTTGTCGTCCTCATAGGATAGGGAGCGCTGCAACTGATCGAAGTCCGAGCGAGCCTGCTCCAGCTTTTGGTTGATCAGGTCCTCAAACTCCTTGAGTTCGGCATCCGAAAATCGCGTTTCAGCCATTTTTCATTGAATGGGGACCATGGCAATGGCCACGGTCAATTGGGGTTCCAACTCCTCGCGTTCCACAACGGCATCTACAGATGCCCACTCTAACTGCTCGGCAAGGGTTTCGGTTCGAATATAGTCCAAATTGGATGCCACGGAGTCCTGTAATTCCGCCGGCCCATCCAAGGTCAGCGCGATCCGGTCCGTGACTTCCAGTCCGGCGTCCTTGCGCCGCTGCTGGATGCGGTTGACCAACTCCCGGGCCAAGCCTTCTGCCCGCAAATCAGGAGTGATTTCGATGTCCAATGCCACCGTCAATCCCCCTTCGCCCGCAACGAGCCATCCCGGGATATCCTCGGTCAGGACCTCCACGTCGTCGAGGGTCACTTCCACCGTCCCCTCCGACACCGCTAAAGCGAATGCCCCGCGCTGCTCCAACGCACGAATGTCTTCTTGGCCCATGGCGGCAATGCCCGCGGCCACCTCCTTCATCTGCTTGCCAAACCGAGGACCCAGCTTCTTGAAGTCGGCCTTGAGTCGCTTGGTCAAGATGTCGCTGTCTTCCGCCAAAGGCTCCACCGCCTTGACGTTGACCTCGCCTTTCACGAGTTCAGTCACGGCTTCCAAGCGCTTTCCAAAACCGGCGTCCAAAACGGGCACCAGAATGCGCTGGAGTGGCTGGCGCACCCGGATCTTCTCGCGCTTCCGCAAGCTGAGCGTCAGCGAGCTGAGACGTTGGGCCAGGGCCATCTGCTGCTCGAGTTCGGCATCGCGCAAAAGCTCCTCCACCACCGGCCAATCCGCAAGGTGCACCGATTCCTCGCCGCCGAGGTCCTGCCAAAGTCGGTCGGCGTGGAAGGGGGCGATGGGCGACATCAGGACGGCGACCGATTGAAGGCAGCTGTGCAGGGTCGAATAGGCCGCTGCCTTGTCCGCGTCCGAGTCGCTCTTCCAGAAACGGCGGCGGCCGAGGCGCACATACCAATTGCTCAGGTCGTCCACGACAAACGACTGCACCAAGCGGCCTGCGCGGGTCGGTTCAAAGGCATCAAATGCCGCCTGCACCTCCGAAATGCAGGTGTTCAACCGGCTCAGAATCCAGCGGTCAAGCTCGGGGCGGTCCGCCACCGCGGGTGCTGCCGAGCCGGGGTCGAATCCGTCAATTCCGGCGTAAAGCGCGAAAAAGGCGTAGGTGTTGTGCAGGGTCCCGAAGAACTTGCGCTGCACCTCGCCGATGCCCTCAGTATCGAAGCGGAGGTTGTCCCAAGGCTGAGCGTTGGTGATCATATACCAACGCGTGGCGTCCGGGCCGAAACGCTCCAACGTCTCGAAGGGATCCGCCGCATTCCCGAGTCGCTTGGACATCTTCTGTCCGTCCTTGTCCAGCACGAGGCCGTTGGAAACTACGTTGCGGTAAGCCACCCTGTCAAAGACCATGGTGGAGATGGCGTGCAGCGTGTAGAACCACCCGCGGGTCTGGTCCACACCCTCTGCGATGAAGTCCGCTGGATAAGCCGTACCTCCGGGAGTCCCGTCGGGGCCATCCACCCGCTCGCGGTTCTCGAAGGGGTAGTGCCATTGGGCATAGGGCATGCTGCCGGAATCGAACCACACATCGATCAAGTCGGACTCTCGGTGCATGGGCCGACCGTCCGATGCCGCCAACACGATGCCGTCCACGACGTGCTTGTGCAGGTCGATGTGGGCGTAATTCGCATCGGACATGTCGCCCGGTACGAACTTGGGGAAGGGGTGGGCGTCCATCAACCCTGCTTCAACGGCAGTGGTGCAGGCGGCGTGCAGCTCCTCCACCGAGCCGATGCAAAGCTCCTCGCTGCCATCCTCTGTCCGCCAGATCGGGATGGGGATGCCCCAGTAGCGTGAACGGCTGAGGTTCCAGTCGTTGAGGTTCTCCAGCCATTTTCCGAAGCGGCCCGTGCCCGTGGCTGAGGGCTTCCATTGGATGGTCGCGTTGAGCTTTTGCATCCGCTCCTTGGCGGCCGTGGCGCGGATGAACCAGCTGTCGAGCGGGTAATACAGCACCGGTCGGTCCGTCCGCCAGCAGTGCGGATAGCTGTGCTTGTATTTCTCCACGAGGAAGGCGCGGCCGCGGGTCTTGAGGTCGATGGCGATTTCAACGTCCACCGACTTTTCGGGCGCATCGCCGTCGTGGTATTCGTTCTTGACGAAGCGGCCGGCCAGCGGCCCGCACTCCGGGCGGAAGCGGCCCTGCAAATCCACCAAGGGAACGCCTTGGCCCGTGCCATCGTCAACAAGCAACGGTGGCACACCTGCAGCGACGGCCACCCGGGCGTCATCCGCACCGAAAGTCGGCGCCGTGTGCACGATCCCCGTTCCGTCCTCTGTGGTGACGAAATCGCCAGGAATCACCTGGAATGCCGCCTCCGGACGCTCCATGGGCTGCGCCCACGGAATGAGCTGCTCGTAACGGAGTCCCACCAGGTCGCTTCCTTTCACTGTGGCAAGCACTTCAGATTCGGGCGCTTTCTTGCCCCCGAAGTGCTTTCCCAACAACGCCGCAGCCAGAATGACGATGCCTTCCTCCCCGGTGTATCGGTTGGCCGTGCGGACCACGTTGTAGTCGATGTTGGCCCCGATGGTGAGGGCGGTGTTGGACGGCAGCGTCCAAGGCGTCGTCGTCCAGGCCAGCAGATCAACGGGCAGTGCATCACCCACTCCGTCCGTCCAGGCGCGGACGCGGTCGGCATCCTCAGGAAACAAGCGGAACTGGGCGACGACCGTGGTGTCGGTCACGTCGCGGTAAGCACCCGGCTGATTCAGCTCATGGCTGCTCAAACCCGTGCCCGCCTTGGGGCTGTAGGGCTGAATGGTGTAGCCCTTGTAAATCAGCCCCTTCCCATGCAATTGAGAGAGCAGCCACCAGACGCTCTCCATGTATTTGGGCTCGTAGGTGACGTAGGGCGCGTCCATGTCGACCCAGTAGCCCATCCGCCGCGTCAAGTCGTTCCACTCCTCGGTGTAGCGCATGACCGACTCGCGGCAGGCGTTGTTGTACTCCTCGATGGAAATCTTCTTGCCGATGTCTTCCTTGGTGATGCCCAGCGCCTTCTCCACGCCGAGCTCCACGGGCAATCCGTGCGTGTCCCATCCCGCCTTCCGCTCCACGCGCTTGCCCTTCAGGGTTTGGTAACGACAGAAGATGTCCTTGAGCGCGCGGGCCATGACGTGATGGATGCCCGGTTTTCCATTGGCGGACGGCGGGCCCTCAAAAAAGACGAAACGGTCATTGGAGGGGCGCGACTCCACGCTGCGGCGGAACACGTCACCGTCCTCCCATTGCTGCATCACTTCCTGCGCCAATCCGGGCAGGTCGAGGGGGCCTCTTTCGGGAAATCGTCGGGTCATCGTGGTGGCTCAACGGATGCGGCTTGAAGACCAAGCCACACCGGTCGCGCGAAGATAACCCGGAGGTAGGGGCTTTGGAAGCCTTAAACCCGACTGATTTTCAGCATGTTGGACATGCCAGCCTCGGCTATGGGCATGCTCGCAACGTGGATGATGTAGTCTCCATCGCCCACCTTTGCCTCTCGCCGCAAGAGCGACTTGACATCGGAAATGGTATGGTCCGTCGAGATCATCCGGTCGTAATGGAAGGCTTCCACCCCCCAGCAAAGGGCCAGTTGGCCCAGGATGGCCTTGTTTCCCGTGAAGACGTAGATGAAGGCGCGGGGACGTTGGCTGGCCACCTTGTAAGCGGTGTAACCTGAGAACGTCATGGTGACAATGGCCGATGCCTTGACCCGCTCCGCGAGATCACAAGCGTTGTAGCAGATGGCATCGGTCACAAACCGGTCGGGCTGCTCCACTTCGAATCGTCCGTCGGCGCAGCGGTGGAAGATGTGCGGCTCTTTTTCGATTTCCATCACGATGTCGCGCATCGCCTTGATCACCTCTACCGGATGAGCACCTACGGAGGTCTCACCACTGAGCATCACGGCATCTGCGCCATCCAATACCGCATTGGCCACATCGGTGACCTCGGCGCGGGTCGGCGCAATGCTCTCGATCATCGACTCCATCATCTGTGTGGCCACGATCACGGGCTTCCCGTGGCGCTGGCACAAACCGATGATGCGCTTCTGTATCATCGGGACCTGTTGCATGGGAACCTCCACCCCGAGGTCGCCCCGAGCGATCATCACGGCGTCAGTGGCATCTACGATGCCTTCCAGGTCCTCGACAGCCTCGGGCTTCTCGACCTTGGCTACGATGCGGGCATGGCTGTCTGCCGCCTCGATGCGTTCGCGCAAATCCACCACATCGGCGGCGGAGCGCACAAAACTGAGTCCCACCCAATCGACACCCAAAGTGAGCGCAAAGGCCAGGTCTTCACGGTCTTTCTCCGTCAGGCTTGGCAAGCTGATGTCCGTAGAAGGCAGGTTGAGCCCCTTGCGGGAGGAGAGAATGCCGCCGTGAACCACAGTGCATTTCACCTCATCCTTTCCGTTGGTATCCTCGACTTCCAGATGGAGCTTGCCATCGTCCAGCAGCACCGGCTCACCCGACTTGACATCCTGGGCAAAATGGGCATACCTCGTCCATGCTTCCTTCGCGTTGCCTTCGCCCTTGCCGACCCGAATGGTGAATTTGGACCCCGCCTCCAGCATGGATCCTTCGGCCATCGGGCCTACGCGAAGTTTGGGGCCCTGCATATCGGCCAGCAACGCCGTATGCGTTCCCAGCTTGGCATCTATCTCACGCACGCGTTCCACGGTTGTAGCATGCGTCGCGTGATCGCCATGGGAAAAATTCAATCGGATGACGTTCACCCCCTCTTGAATCATGGACTCCAGTACTTCCGAGGATGAGCTGGCCGGTCCTACCGTCGCGATGATTTTGGTGAATTTCTTAGGCATTTCATTTCCTCGTTGCAGCGCTCCACTCATTCGTAGTGCAGCACTTCCTGCTGGGTGATGGCCGTTGTGTCCACAGGAAAACACGCGGCTACCCTTCGCATTTTGCGCAGGGTGTCCATCAATGCATCCGTGCGCACCCCCATCAAGGACTCAATGCGCAATAGAAAGTCAAAGTGGACCAAGGTGGGGATCATTGCCCCTTCCGGAACCCGATTCCAGATCACGTCAAAGGTCCATCCTTCGTCATCATCCTCGTGTCGCCAAACACAATGGCGGGTCGCGGGTCGCTTTTTGTGGGTCACCTCCAACTCCTGATGGAATACAAGGTAGCTCCCCAACTCACGATTCAGGCTCCAACAAAAACGATGACCGGCATCAGCACAACTGACCCCCAGAAAGGCATAGGGAATGGTCTCATCCCCGATGTCGAGCTGTGTGGTGCGCATGCTTGTGCAGACCAGCGCCTTGATCGACCCTAATCGTTGCCGAAGATATGACGACAGGCCTCGCGAGCGGCGGATTGCTCCGCAGACTTCTTAGATGGTCCTTCTGAAATGCCCATCACCTTGCCTCCTACCATCACTTGCATCTTGTAAAGTTGTTGGCCGTCACGCTTGAATTCGCGGACGACCTTGAATTGGATGCGCTTCTTTCGCTTCTGACCCCACTCGTGCAGCTTGCTCTTGAAATCCACCGTGGCCTGCAATCGATGCTCCACATCAAAGCGCTTCAGCAATTTCAGCACACCCCTCTGCGTCCGGGCGAACCCCCTGTCCAAGTATACCGCTCCCACAATGGCTTCCATGGCATTACCCCGGATGGAGGCGTGAACCGCTCCCTTTCCAGTCTGAGCGTCCAGCAGATGCTCTATTCCGATGCGCTCACCGAGATCGTTCAGTGACTCCCGGCTTACGAGGCGCGCCTTCATCCGGGTCATGTCTCCCTCGTTGCCCTCCGGGAATTTGCTGTAGAGCAGGTCCACGACAATCATGTCGAGCACGGAGTCCCCTAGAAATTCCAGCCGTTCATTGCTCGGCAATCCATCTTGTTGACAGGCCAAGGAACTCGAATGACGGAAGGCTTCCAGATATGGAGCCAGCTGGCGCGGCCGAACCCCGAAATGACGGCGGACAAACCTCCTGATGCGCGACTCCCTATGGTCCCTGCGCAGCAGGGACATCAGAATTTCTGTACGATCACAGACGCATTGTGTCCGCCAAAACCAAAGGTGTTGGATAGGGCCGCACGGACCGTCCGCTCATTCTTCACGTTGAAAGTGTAGTCCAAATTCTGGTTGAGGGCAGGGTCGGGATCCGTGGAATTGATGGTGGGTGGAACTACATCCTCCGTGACCGACATGATGCAGGCCAAGGTCTCAATGGCACCAGCAGCGCCGAGGAGATGGCCCGTCATCGACTTCGTGCTCGAGATGCTGAGCGATTCCGCATGGGCACCGAAGACTTCCTCAATCGCCTTCACTTCTGCCAGGTCGCCCAGGGGAGTGGAGGTGCCGTGGACATTGACATAGTCCAGATCCTCGGGGCTCATACCGGCATCCTCGAGTGCGGCCCGCATCACATTGCGCGCACCCAGCCCCTCGGGGTGGGGTGCCGTCATGTGGTGAGCGTCAGCTGACGCGCCGCCCCCCATGACTTCACAGATGATGTTCGCGCCGCGCGCTTGAGCGTGTTCCAAAGATTCGAGAACCAGAGCCCCCGCGCCTTCACCCAAGACAAACCCATCGCGGTGGACATCAAAGGGACGGGATGCCACAGCCGGGTCATCGTTTCGCGAGGACAAGGCCTTCATGGCGCTGAACCCCCCGATTCCCGCCTCTACGACGGCGGCCTCTGCTCCACCTGTGATCATCGCGTCCGCCTTTCCATACCGGATGGCATTGAACGCATCGATGATGGCGTTGGTCGCACTGGCGCAGGCCGAAACGCAAGCGTAATTGGGCCCGCGGAATCCAAACTCCATACTGATGTGACCGGCACAGATGTCACCGATCATCTTGGGAATGAAGAAGGGATTGAACCTCGGGGTGCCATCGCCTTCCACGAAGCCCCTGATTTCTTGCTGGAAAGTCAAGATTCCCCCAATACCACTTCCAAAGATGACGCCAACGCGGTCCGCATTGGGATTTGCATCGGCCAATCCCGAGTGTGCCACCGCTTGTCGCGCCGCCACGATACCGTATTGGGCATAGGGGTCCAGCTTCCTGGCCTCCTTTCGATCAAAATGCGCACTGACGTCCCAATCCTTGAGCTCGCAGGCGAATTGCGTCTTGAATTTGGACGCGTCGAAGCGGGTGATGGGTCCCGCTCCGCTTACCCCCTTTTTGAGGGCATCGAAAAAGGACGGAATGTCGTTACCTAACGGGGTCAGGCATCCCATACCCGTGACCACTACACGGTTCAGCTCCATGTGGGGCTTACTTCGCGTTTTCGATGTACTCGATGGCTTGGCCGACCGTACCGATTTTCTCGGCTTGATCGTCGGGGATGGCGATGTTGAATTCCTTTTCGAACTCCATGATCAACTCAACCGTATCGAGCGAGTCCGCTCCCAGGTCATTGGTGAATCCCGCCTCGTCGTTCACTTCGGATGCATCTACGCCGAGCTTGTCGACGATGATGGCTGTCACTTTTTCGCGGATATCAGACATGATTTCAATTGTTGCGAATGCGGTGCAAAGTAAAGTCTTGCATTCCAAGTGTGGGACCTCCGATTTGCGCTTTCCCCAAACTTGCCCACTTGAGGTTTGGGATTAGTCATAACCTTGTGATAATCAGTGTTTTATTTTTCCTCTTTTTCTGAGGAATCCGCATAAACGACCCTGATTTCGTCCAAAGTTTTGCGAAAAAGGTTCGGCACGGTGGCGTCCTTTGCAGGCCATCCCACCGGAATATTGAGAAATGCCCGCTCGTTTTCTGGCCGGTTGAGCAATTCTGCCAGAAAGTTCATCGGCGATGGGGTGTGCGTCAATGCCACCAATCCCACTTCGTGCAAGGCCGCCAACAGAAGTCCCACCGCTATTCCACAGCTCTCCTGCACGTAGTAGTTGGGGTGCTTCTCGCCTGTGGCCTCATCTATTTCATGCACCCTACGGAAAACAATGATGAGCGCGGGCGCTTCCTCGATGAACGGTTTGACGTGGTCGGTTGCCAATGGCTGCAGGTCCTCCAACCAGCGCTCCGACATGCGTTCAGAATAGCTCCTGTATTCCTCTTCTTCCACTGCCTCCCGGATTTTCCTGCGCAATGAAGGGTCGGTTACCACACAAAAAGTCCAAGGTTGCTTGTGGGCGCCGCTGGGCGCCGTTCCCGCTATGCGGATGGCCTCGTCGATGATGTCCAACGGCACAGAATCGCTGCTGAACGACCGTACGCTTCTTCTCTGGGAAAGGTGTTGGTGCAGGGCCTTCAACCGACTGCGCATCTCATCCGGTGCGAGCCGGGGCAAGTCGTACGGGATGTGGGGAGCTTCCTCCTGACTCACCTTCCTTGCAGTTGTGTTCGGATGTCCCGCATCAAGTCCGAAGCGTACACGAATGTGTCCAATTCCACGACACCGCTGTCCAGAATACCTTTCCGGTCTCCGCGCCAAGCCACCTTTCCCTCGTGCAGGAAGTGGATGTTGTCTCCGATTTCGATCACGCTGTTCATGTCGTGTGAAATCACAACGGTGGTCGTTCCGTATTCGAGGGTGAGTTCGCGGATGAGATTGTCGATGACAATGGCGGTCTGTGGATCCAATCCTGAATTGGGCTCGTCACAAAAGAGATATTTCGGTTCCCCTACCACCGCCCGAGCCAGGGCCACTCGTTTTTGCATGCCTCCCGAAACCTCAGCGGGGAATCGATGCTCCGCGCCTTCCAGTTCCACCCTTCTCAAGCAGTCCATCGCCCTTTGACGTCGCTCATCCGATGACATGTCCGAAAACATGCGCAGGGGAAATTCTACGTTCTCCAGAACGGTCATGGAATCGAACAAGGCACCTCCCTGGAACAGCATACCGATGCGCATGCGAATGGGCTCCCGTTCCTTTTGGCTCATGGCCGTGAAATCCTCTCCGTCGTAGTGGATGGTGCCCGCATCGACCTCCATCAGGCCCACAATGCACTTGGTCAGCACGGATTTACCCGACCCGCTCCTGCCAATGATGAAATTGACCTGGCCGGCTTCGAAAGCCGCATCGATTCCGTGAAGGACCCCCTTGTCCCCAAAAGACTTGTCCACTCCCTTGACCCGGATCATGTGAGCAGCAATTGGGTAATGACAAGATTGGCGATCATCACGATGACCACACTGTACACCACGGCCTTCGTGCTCGAACGCCCCACCTCCCGGGCTCCACCCGACGTATGAAAGCCCTGGTATGCGCTGACACTGGTGATGATGAGCGCAAAAACACAGGTCTTGATGAGGGCATAGGTCACGTCAAACGAACTGAAATCCATCTGAATCCCGTATTTGTAATCGGCAAAACTGCTGAGTTCGGCGGTATCGCACACCCAGGCTCCGGCTCCGATGCCCAGCACCATTGAAATGACCACGAGGAAGGGGAAAATCAACAGGGCTGCCACCAACTTGGGCAATACGAGGTGGGAAATGCTTCGAACCCCCATGACCTCCAACGCATCGATCTGCTCAGTCACCTGCATGGTGCCGATCTGAGAGGCGATGTTGGACCCGACCTTTCCCGAAAGGATGACCGGAATGATGGTGGGCGCAAACTCCAAAATCATGGTCTGCCGCACCGTGAATCCGATGGTGTATGCAGGAATCCAACCGCTGACTTGGTGCGCGGTTTGTATGGCGATGACCGCGCCCATGAAAAGGCTGAGCAACGCCACGATTCCCACGCTTTGCACTCCGATGGCCTCCAACTCGATCAGAGTGGACTGTATAAAGACACGCGCTTTCTGGGGTCTGCGCAATGCCGACCCGAGAAAGGCGAAGTAGCGACCGATATGGAATAGCAGGCCCATGCGGGTAACGAAGGTACATGTTGAGATGCGCCTTCTTCCGCCCCGGACGAAGCAGGTTTACACGAGGGGCTCCCCCTTGTCTGCCTTCAGCTGAGAGACCAGCCGCTTGACCCACTGTTCCTGGTCGCGGGGGCAGAGCAACAGGGCGTCGGGAGTGTCGACGATGATAAAATCCTTCAATCCCTTGGCCACAACCAGTTTGTTGCCTTCTCCTGCGACCATCAATCCGCCGGAATCCTCTTCGAGTAGCGTCACTCCGCTCAGGGCATTGCCCCGTTCATCCTTGGGCAACTTATCGTAAAGGGAGCCCCACGTGCCGAGATCACTCCAGCCGAAGTCTCCGAGTACCACGCCCACATTGGGTGCACCTTCCATGATGCCGAAATCGATGGAGATGTTCTCCGCTGCCCCGAAAATGGAGCGAATGGCCTCGGCTTCCCGCTCTGTTCCGAGTTCATGTGCCCGCTCCGTGAAGAGGCTGTGCAAATCGGGGAGCTGGGCCTCGAAACGGTCTTGAATGGTGGACAGTGACCAAATGAAAATGCCCGAATTCCAGCAGAAATCACCGGAGGCGATGAACTCTTCGGCCAGCTCCCGGTTCGGCTTTTCGGTGAAAGTCCGCACTTGTTGCAGCCGGTTGTCAATGGCTCCGGGAAGCTCCTCGTATTGGATGTACCCGTATCCGGTATCCGGTCGCGTGGGCGTGATGCCGAGCGTGAGCAACTGATTCGTTTCGGATGCTTGCCGAACGGCAACACCCAGCACATCCCGGAAGCCCTCCTCATCTTCTATCAAGTGATCGGCAGAGGCCACCACTATGGTGGCATCCGGATCTTTCCTGGCGATGCTGTGATGGGCGTAGGCCAGACAGGGTGCGGTGTTCCGCATGAAGGGCTCACAGAGAATCTGATCTTCCGGCAGATGGGGCAACTGCGCCATGACCTCTTCTTTGTACCGAACGTTGGTGACCACGTACATGCGGTCATAGGGGAGCATGGGCTCCAGCCTGTCCGCCGTCATCTGTATCAGGGTTCGTCCGCGATCGAGTATGTCCAGAAACTGCTTCGGCCGGCCCGATCGGCTCATCGGCCAGAAGCGGGAGCCGACTCCGCCCGCCATGATGACGGCATAAGTGTGGTCGTGTAGGGCCATTGCGCGGTGCCTCGATTATCAGGCCGCAAAGGTAATGACCGGCCTGCGGGCTCCGGAAGGGCAGAAAAGGAGGGGCAGGTCTTGCACTTTGGCTTTCGCTTCCGCGGGGTCCGATGGGAATGCCGGTGGGGCGAGCATTCCACCATGAACAGGGCGAGCACGACCAGTGTCAAGGATGGCCAGGGACGATGCCGCGGAATGCCGAGGATCATCGCTTGCCGGTCATTTCGGCGGGAACCACCCAACGGTCGTATTCCTCCGAGGTGAGGTGGCCCAATGAAAGGGCAGCCGCCTTAAGGGTGGTGCCTTCTTCATGGGCCTTTTGGGCGATCGCGGCGGCCTTGTAGTAGCCGATGTGCGGATTGAGTGCCGTCACGAGCATCAGGCTGTCCCCCACGAGCTGGTCGATGCGCGCGCGGTTCGGTCGGATGCCCTCCACGCAACGCTCCGCAAAGGAGGCACAGGCCTCGCCGAGCAGGCGCGCCGACTCCAAGATGTTCCTCGCCATCATGGGCTTGAAAACGTTGAGCTCGAAATGGCCTTGCGTGCCGCCTACCGTGATGGCTACGTCGTTGCCCATCACCTGAGCGCAGACCATGGTCAAAGCTTCGGCCTGGGTGGGGTTCACCTTGCCCGGCATGATGCTCGAACCGGGTTCGTTGGCGGGCAGCGCGAGTTCGCCAATGCCGCTGCGTGGGCCCGACCCCATGGTGCGGAGATCGTGGGCAACCTGGTTGCAACTCACCGCGAGCTGCATGAGGG
>JBDQOI010000080.1:0-4660 GCA_040261275.1 Flavobacteriales bacterium
GGTCCATCCGGCGGGCTCTTGTGGCCATGACTGCTCCAGGTTGAGATCACCCGAATCCTGAAGCATTTGCCCATGGGCCGAGGACATCATGCCCGCGACCAACACCAATAGACTCATTCTCTGGGACCACATATTGTGAAAACGTGCGACGCAAGAAAAGGTTTGATGAACGGCCTTACTTCTTGACCACCCGGCGAACCTGCGATGGGTGACCCTGTTCGTCCATCAGCTGCATGAGATAGACACCTTGCGGCAATTCGGGGAGGGTCCAAGTCCACCGCTCTTCGCGAATCAGGCGTTGAACCACAATGCGGCCTGCTGCATCCCGCAACACAGCCTGTCCCCCCTTCCACTCTGGGGCCACAGACAGGGTCAGCCCACCCGCAAATGGATTGGGGCCAAACCGCCAAAAGGCATTCACGTGCTCTTCCCGCACGTCGACATAGGTGATGGCCTCGCTCTGCACGGACGGGCAGTCGTGGAAGTCCGTGACCCACACCGTGTAGGCGCCTTCGCCCGGCGACACGAGGATGTCCTCCACCTCTCCGGCAAGCAACTCACCGTCCACCCACCATTGGATGCCATCCCAGTCCGCTTGATCCAGAACGAGGTTGCCATCGGCGTCCTGCATGATCGAGGGCGCCGAGAGCGGCCAGCACACCAAGACGGAATCACTCGCTACCGGGCAGCCCAACGCCGTCTGGGATTCGACGCTGTACCATCCGCTGGCCATGGGGAACCACACGCTCCCTTCGGATGAGAGCGTATCAAGCGGGATGCCGTTGACACTCCAGAGCCACCAATTGAGTCCTGCCTGTGTTTCCAACGCCATGGGCGACCCATTGAGTTCAATCAACTCCAGCGGAATCGCAGCATCGGGCAAACAAAACAGAATGCTGTCCGACTGTGCAGCGCACCCATTGGAATCCAAACCCATGACCGAATACCATCCGCTTTCAAGGGGGATAAAGACGGGATCCGAGCCGCTTGCCATCAAGCTGTCTCCCCTCCACCAATCGTACTGGAACAGGCTGTCATTGGTGCAGGCCAGTGCAGCATCGCCCGAAGCCACAATGCCCACCGTCGGGAAAGGATGAATGGTAATCAGGGCACTGTCTGACACCACCACCACGGGATTCAGTCCGATGGTGAGCTGGGCGTTGCTGGGGTTGGCATCGATTCCGATGGTGCCCGGACCGTTGGGCGTGAAAGGCGCCCAGCCGAGCCAATCGTCGCCGTCGAACAGGTCCTCGTCATAGAAGTCGATGGAATAGGGCGGGTTGTTGAGCACAATGCCGAGGCCCGACCACGTGCCCGAACCTGCATCGTCCACTGTGGACGATGTGTAGACAACGGTCTCATTGGCATCCTTCAGTGTGAAATAAGGATCCGGATTGCCGAAGAAATCATCCCAGCCTCCACCTCCCGTGGAAAAGAGCTGAACCTGGTCCAGCACCTGGTCCGAAAGCGTCGTCTCAAGCTGGACCAAATGATCGCCCACCTCATCGAAAACCACGCCGGTGACCACCGACCCTTGTTCCCCACCGAAGCCCCCGAAATCCCATGCGTGGTCGGTGAACTGGTTGCCTGTGCCGAAGACCGTGGCCTCAAAATCGGCCACCACCTCGCCACACCCTGCCGAAGACGAAAAGACGAAAGAAGCCGTGCCCCCGGCGCCGGCCTCCACCACAATGGGCAAGGAAAACCCCTCCGCCACTTCCTGCTCGAACCCGAGGGCCGTCACCACAGCCAGGATGTTGATCTGGATCTCGAAAGCCCCAGCGAACGTTGGAGGACCGCACAACGTGGCGCAACCGCTGTTCTGGCCTGCTGACGGGGTATACACTCCGTCCTCATCGTCCAACTCGATTTGCATTCCCGGCGGAATTCCGGAAATGTTGGTCACGGAGACACTGTTCAAAGTCGCCACCAATCCCGATCCGGCGTCCGTGATTTCTGCAGGAAGGAAAAAAGTGATGACCGTCTCGTAGTCCTGCCCTGCTATGGCATTGGGCAAAGCAGATGGACACAAGGTGGGAAAACCATCTGCAGCGGTACAATTCACATCTGCCTCACACGGGGCGCATTGGGCCCTCCCCCATGAAGGCAGCAAAAGTGCAATCAGACAGAAAAACAACGGTGGTCTAGAGCGTGCATTCACCCGCTCAAGATCACCATTTCCCGGCAATCATTCTTGTACGGATTTCACAGCTCAATGGGAACGGAGATCAAATCAGATCACCGTATGCACCGGCGTTGTAGACCTTTTCGAAGCCATGCGACTTGAGGAAAGATGCAGCTTGACCGCTGCGATTGCCGCTGCGGCAGTACAGGAAATACGTCTTGGACTTGTCCAATGCTCCCACCCCTGACTGAAACTCACCCGACAGCCAGTCCAACACCTTGGCATCGCTCAAGGTTCCGCCTGCCACTTCACCCGGAGTGCGACAGTCGATGATGACACTTTCAGGATCTGAAACTGCCCTTTGGACATCCGCTCGAGAACACTCGGCTTTGGGTTTCATGAAGAACATTCGCGTGGTTTTGGAGCAAAGTTGCCTCCCTCAAAACAGAACAAACGTGCCCCAAGTTGCACAAGCCCATCAGCGGGACGATATGGAGCGGGTCAAACCGAATTGGAACTGCCCCGTCAAGGGCTGTCCATCCCACTGGGGTGATTCCGTCAAGAGGGCATCTGAAACCCGTCGACTCCGGAACCGCTGCAAACCTGCCCCCATGGACAAGTCCAATGCCGCTCAGCTCCGCCGGGTGCTCCCCCTTCAAGTTGAAATGACTGAATGTGAGCCCTCCGTGTGAGCGCAGCTGAAGAAAACGGGGGCTCAAAGGCTCCCGTTTCTTTTTGCTTCTGCATTCAAGCCCACGATTGGGGGGCATTTATTCAGAATTCCATCAGAAAGCAACATCATCCAAATTGTCAATCGCATCAAAACCAACACATTCGGCACAAACCGTGTACTATTTACACGCTTGACAATCAGTTATTTGGAATGAAAGAGACCCTATCATTGCCCTTTCTTCGAATCAGATGCCGAACGCTGTTATCATCGGAACGGGCTCCTACGCACCCGAGCACGTCGTGCCCAATACCTACTTCGAACGGGTAGGATCCAATGACGCCTGGATTCAGGAACGGTTGGGCATCAAGGAGCGCCGCATCGCCCAAGGTGAAACCACAAGTGAACTCGCGGTGCAAGCTGCGCAGCGGGCCCTGGAGATGGCCGGAATGGACGCTTCGGAGCTCGACCTCATCGTCCTGGCCACCGCCACACCCGACCGCCCCGCTCCCGCCTCTGCTTGCATGGTGCAGGAAAAGCTCGGGGCGACCAACGCGGCCGGATTCGACATCGCAGCCGTCTGTTCCGGCGCCCTCTTTGCCTTGACGACCGGCTGCCAATTCATCGCCTCCGGGCTGTACCGCAACGTCATGGTCATCGGGGCGGATACCTTCTCCAACATCATCGACTGGGACCGACGCGACTCCGTCTTTTTCGGGGACGGGGCCGGCGCCATCCTGCTGACCGCCACCGAGGAAGACCGCGGATTCATCGGGTTTGACATGAACACGGACGGCTCGGGCCGTGACGGCTTCACCGTACCCGCCGGCGGGTCCGAACGCCCTGCCAGCGAGGAAACCCTTGCACAAGGATTGCATTGCTTCCAGATGGACGGGCCTGCTGTCTACAATACGGCCATCAAAGCGGTTCCCGAGTCCATCGGCACCCTGCTCGACAAGACCGGTGTTGCTATCGAAGATGTGGCCTGCATGCTGCCGCATCAGCCGAGCATCAAGATCCTCGAGGAGGTCGCCCGCCGCGTGGGCCTGCCCTGGGAGAAGGTGCGGACCAACATGGACCGTTACGCCAACACCTCAGGCGGCACCATCCCCATCGTCCTCGACGAAACCTGGCGTTCCACCGAATTCGAACCGGGTGACCACCTCCTCTTCGCCGCCGTCGGCGCGGGATGGACCTGGGGCACCGCCCTTTACAAAGTCTGACCATGCTTCAGGACAAGCGCTTCCTCATCACCGGCATCTCCGACGCCGGCTCCCTCGCCCTTCACGCAGCCAAGGCCATCATTGAGCAGGGCGGCGAAGTCGTGTGCGCCGGTCTCGGTGTCACCCCGCACCACGAAGGACTCTCCGACAAGGCCCGGGCCTACCTCTCCGCCAACGAGGCTGCCTTCCGGGAGACGGTGAAGGCCGAACTGGGCGAAGCCACGCCCATCTACATCCTCGACGCCACGCAAGAAGAGAGCATGGCCGACCTCGCGACCGGACTCGCCGAGAGCGGGTTGCACCTCGACGGATTCCTGCACTCCATTGCGATGGACCGCACCATCCGCAACAAGCAGGTCAAACCGTTGCTCGAGGTCACCCAAGCGGAGTTCTGCGACACGCTGAGCGTCTCGGCCTTCTCCCTCGTTCGAGTCACCCACCACCTGCTCAAAACCGGCGCCCTGCGCGATGGGTCCAGCATCTGCTCGCTCAGCTACATCGCCGCGGAAAAGGTGACCTTTCACCCCTACCGCAACATGAGCGTTGCCAAAGCGGCCCTGGAGCGCATCACCATCGAACTGGCGGACGAACTCGGCCGCAGCCGCGGCATCCGGGTCAACGCCCTGCGCTTCTCCCCCTACC
>JBDQOI010000081.1:0-4615 GCA_040261275.1 Flavobacteriales bacterium
GGGGTTGATCGGCTTGATGTTGTATTCCCCGTCAAAATCGGTGTTGCCACCGGTCACCTGGTTGCCGTTGAGGAAGAGGACGACGTTGACGAACGGCAGGGGTTCGCCGGTTTCGACGTCGGTCACCTTTCCTTGGAGCGATCCCGAGCCGACCTGCGCTGTGACGGCATTCGGCTGGACCAGAACCGCCAGCAGCAGCATGGCGATACCGAGGAGAGGACGGAAGATGGCGCCGGCCGCTTCGTTGCGGCCGGATAGGGGGGCGTGTGCGGCAAGGGCCGCTTTGGTCTGTGGCGTCATGAGTCGCGGAGTCACACAGGTTTCTCGGCGGCAATATAGCACACCGCGTTCACGCATTTTGTGAAATGGGCAGGGGGCTTCAGGCCGGCGTGCATCCGTCGAACGGACGGGTCCTTCCAACGGCCATTCAAGCGATTTTACCGATGGGCGGGTCCGGCAGCGTGTGGCACGTCCGCTGGAAGGCGCAGAACAGGGGTCAATTGCTGGCCAGGACCGGGTCGGCGAGGTGGTATTCGACCTGCGTTGCCAACCACTCCGAATACAACTCGGCCCCCACTCCCCGCAAGTGGTGGTCGTCGTAGTACAGGGTATCGACCCGCTCCAGCGGCCAATCTGAGCCGTCAATCCAAGGCAGTCCCTTCATGGCGTCCGGCTTGGTGTATTCCGTCTTGCAGGGCATGGGTGGCAAGGAGAGGATGAGCGCGATGCCGCGTCTCTTGCACTGCTTCTTGAGTCGGTTGAACGCCCGCAGATTGTCGTCATTGAATTCGCAGTGCTTTGGATTGAAATCCTTGACGGGCTTCACTTCATATTCAGCATGCGTGTGTCCGCGATGGTACCCATGGGGCTGCGGTGCCCAATCATGGGGAGCCTGCAATTGGTCGCGGAAATGAAAGTACAGGGCGTTCAATTGGGTTTTCAGGTTGCGCGAGCGCAAGGCCAACTTCAGGAAGGGCCATTCGAGCGGGGTCGGTCGGTTGACCATGAGGTCGTTGATGGAGGCCGAGGAGGATTGGGGCCATACTCGGGGGTAGACGTCGAGCACGACGGCTTGCGGCTTCGCGCCCAGGCCCAGTGACCATTCGAGCAACACCTCCGAAACCTCCATGGTCTGCATCGCGGAGGACAGGTTGAAGGTAGAGTGACCGTAGGCCTCGAATGCCGTCGGGTCTATCCCCAGCTGCCCCGTGCTCGCGCCCAGGATGAGCAATTCCGGCCCGCCTGCGAGCGCCCATTCCCTGAATTCCGGAATCCGGCGGTAGGTGTCGTGTTTGCTCGTGCGCGTTAAAAATATGAAGGCTTCCGTTTCCGGGGGCGTGAAGGCCGCGGCCAACACGATGACGGCCAGGGTGGAAGCGCAGAATGCGAGCAGTCGGAGGGCAAAGGCTTTCATCAGAATTGGAAGTAGATGAAGGCCTCCTTGGCATTGAAGCGGTCGACAATGAGGTAGGCGAGGACCATGTAGGCCGCCCAACGGATCGGCAACCAAGGCAGGTGCAGCGGCCGGCGTGGGTTCTCTCGGTTCACGTATTCCATTCCGACCAGGGTGCCCAGAAAGGCAGCGGTGTTGCCGGGCAATTCGGTCGGTGCGTTCAGCAGTTGCGTGGGAATGTGCAGCGCGTACTCGAAGGCGGTGGCGAGGTCCGGCGCCCGGAAGAAGACGCCCAGCAGGGCCGTGACGGTGAAGACCGTCGCCACTTGCAAGGCTTCGCGGGGAGCGGGCAGCCAGCGGCCCTGCGCTAAAACGCTGCCATCGGTGCGGCGGAGGGCCCCCTTGAGGATGAAGGGCAGGAAGAGCAGTCCGTTGAGCACACCCCACAGGATGAAGGTCCAATGGGCTCCGTGCCACAGCCCGCTCAAAGCGAAGGTGAGGACGGTGGCGGCGAGGACGCCCCATTTGCCGGCCTTGCGCCATGCCAGGACCAACGGCATGAAGACGTAATCGATGATCCAGGTGTTGAGACTGACGTGCCAGGACCGCCAGAATTCCGCGAAGTTCCGGGTGAGGTAGGGGAACTTGAAGTTGGTCATCAGCTCGAACCCGAAGAGCTTGGCGGTGCCGATGGCGATGTCCGAATACCCCGAGAAATCGGCGTACATCTGGAAGTAGAACAGGAATGTGCCCAGCACGAGTGTACTGCCGGAAGCCGCCGACGGGTCGGCCATGCACATGTCCACATAAGGCGCGCAGGTGCCGGCCACCACAACCTTCTTGAACAGTCCCCACAAGATGAGGCGCATGCCGTCGCGCCCCTGCTCCAAGGTGAAGGTGCGGGGTGAGGTGATCTGCGGCAGGAAGGTCACCGCCCGCTCGATGGGCCCGGCCACGAGTTGGGGGAAGAACGCCACATAGGCGGCAAACGCAACGGGGTCGCGGGTGGCCTTGATCTTGCCCCGGTGGATGTCGAGGGTGTAGGAGAGGGTCTGGAAGGTGTAGAATGAGATGCCGATGGGCAGGATGACGTTGGTCGTGGTGGCGTGCATGGTGACGCCAACGGATTCCCACGCAGCGATCCAGTTGTCGACGAAGAAGCCGGCGTACTTGAAGTATCCGAGGATGCCGAGGTTGACTGCGAGGGAGGCCCACAGCCAGCGCTTGCGCCGCGTGCGGTCTTCCGCACGTTGCATCTGGATGCCGATGAGGAAGTCCACGAGGGTGGACAGGACAACGAGTCCCAGAAACCGCCAATCCCACCAGCCGTAGAAGGTGTAGGACGCGGCGAGGAGCAGGAGGTTCTGCGCCTTCAGGTGCCGCTGGGCCACGAACCAATACAGGCCGAAAACAACCGGCAGGAAAACTAGGAATTCGAAGCTGTTGAAGAGCACATTAGAATTTACGACCGCCGCGCCCCGCGCCCCCTTCCGCCCACAAAACGGCCCTTCACTCCATCAGCGCCACCACCTTCGCCAGCGGCCACTCATTCCCCTCGATCCACGGCAACCCCTCCGCAGACAGATGGCTATCGAATAAAATGACTAGTCAAACAACTGAAGGGGGTCAAACCCAAGCTTTTCGAGCCCTGCAGAATTTAGGTGGGTTCCTTCTTTGAAAAACTGAGGTTCCAAGTAGCTTCGTTGACTTGTTGAGTAATGTAAAGTTAGGTTTTTGAACTGCCGCAGATTCTCTTCAAAGTTGATGAATGAGCTGTCGCTCCAATTGGATTGAAGAGGCGCGCAGTGAAAATGAATGTTTACTCCTGTGCTTCCGATCGAATCTATCTGAGTCAATGCCCACATGGTGTAGTTCATTATTTCGGGGTTGGAACGCATGGGCGGAAACCGCTTGTTTCCGGTTAGTATGTCATAGGGCATAATGCGAGCCGCAGGTAAGTATTTCAAGCCCGTTAAAAGTGCAGTTGGCTTGATGAATGGAGAAATATCGTGGGGCGCGGTGAGCTGCAAAAGGTGACGCCAGAAAGGCTGGAGGTAATAATTAAAGGTAAACTTCTCATCCAGTCTTGCGCCGAAGGATCCGGGATGCATGATGAAATGCACTTCAAGCTGTTTTGGGGACTGTCTCGAGGTAATGAAGTCTTGCAATAAAATCAATTGTCCAACCAATCCAATGGCCCTGTTTGATGTAGCACAGATTACTGCGCCTTTCTTGGATTTGGAGTTAGGGTAGACCTGCGCTCCTACACTGTCTCCAAGGATGAGTTTTTCCGTTTCGATATCTGAAGAAACTGCTTCGAGAGCATTGTATACCCCATTGTTGCCATGGTATCGTTTCAGTGCAGGAGCAACTGAAAAGGAAAGAGCGTTGAAGGCAACGAAGAATGTGAAAAGCCGAAGAGTGAATGTTCGCATTCAGAACTGGAAATAGATGAAGTTGCTTGGATTTCCGAAACGCATAAAACACCACAGACTTACAGCTAGGGTGATGACCCAGTTGAGAATGGCGTTCTTGGAGCCAAGGATCATTCGAGGGTTTTGTCGGAAAGAATAATCAATAATGCACAGGGCAATGATAGGAGAGACTAATTCGGCCTTGTTGCCTGCTGGCCATCCAATTTCGAGGGTGGTCGCCAAAAGGTAATTTGTCGCATGGGCCATTGATTCCGCCCTAAAAAACACCCAGGCGATGGTAACGGCGGTGAACGTCCACCCCATTTGCAGGAGTTCTCGAGGAGAGGGCAGCCACCTTCCTTCTGCGACCACATCGCTCGTGTTCTTTCGATTAGTGCCGCGCAGGAAGAGCGGGATGAAGAGCAGGGCGTGGATGCCGCCCCAGGCGATGAAGGTCCAATTGGCCCCGTGCCAGAACCCGGAGACGAGGAAGATGACAAAGACGTTGCGGATGGCTTTGGGCTTGGAGACGCGTGATCCGCCGAGGGGGATGTAGAGGTAGTCGCGGAACCAGGTGGAGAGGGAGATGTGCCAACGCCTCCAGAACTCGGCGATGTCGCGGGAGAAGTAAGGGAACTTGAAGTTGGACATCAGCTCGAAGCCGAAGAGCTTGGCGGTGCCGATGGCGATGTCGGAGTACCCGGAGAAGTCCCCGTAGATCTGGAAGGAGAAGAGGATGGCGCCGAGGATGAGGGTGGAGCCTGAGAACGCCTCGGGGTTGTCGAAACACATGTCGACGTAGGGCGCG
>JBDQOI010000082.1:0-4593 GCA_040261275.1 Flavobacteriales bacterium
GGGTCGCCCCACCGTCCGATACCACGACGCGTGCCTCCCCCCTGCCCAGCAAAAGATGAGGACCCGCTCCCCGCCAATCCACCCCTTCCCATTCGTACTTCAACCGGTCCTGGCCTCCCGTGGCCGAAACCTGCACGTACCTCTCGCCCGGTACATCGTCCACCACCGGATCGGACAGGCGCATCCGCGCCGTGATCCCCCAGCCACTCAGGTCCTGCAGATGATGGATGGCACAGAACACGAATTCCGCGTCAAATTCCTGCAAACCTGTTTCATAGGTTCCCACAATGGTGAAGACCCGGGGTCTGATCTCTCCCCTGCCATCTGCCAAGAGCAGCCGGACGCGCTGACCGCTTTCCAAGACCAACTCACGGGCAAGGCCCTCGGAAATCAGCAATTCCAGCCCATCCGAAGTTGGGTCGAGGTTCGGCAATCCTCCAGACCGAAGGCTCCGGTTCAAGAATGTGATGTCGGCATCGGACCCCAGCCCCTTTACCACCACGCCTTCCACCTCGTCGCGGGTTTCCAGAATCGCCGGACGATGCGCAAAAGCCTGCACATGACGCACGCCAGGTACCCTGGACAGTGCCGCCGTATCCACATCCGCCCACGCCACCCGATCCGAGCCCTGAGAGCGGCCTTGGTCTCCCGCCACCACGCTGAGATGGGCACCGAAGCCGACCACCAAGTCGCGCACATCGCGCTGAAACCCCTGCACGATGGCCAGAGACAGGATGATGAGCGCCACGCCGATAGCCACGCCACCCTCCGCCATGCGCACCACGGGGCGCGCGATGCCTTGGCCCGTCGGGTCCACGGTCATCCTTCGCGAAAGGAACCTAACCGCATTTCGGGTGCGCTGGGACATGCGATGCAAGGTAGACGGCGCGTTAATTTGCCGCAGTGCATCATTTGGTATTCCTCCCCGCCCTATTGTGGGTATTCGTCGCCTCCCTTCCCGCTCAGGTTGTTCACGGTGATGCGAGGATGGAAGACTATCTCCCTCTCCTGCAGGGGAAGCGCACAGGAGTCGTTTGCAACCACACCGCCGCTGTGGCTTCACCGGAAGGCACAACCGTACACCTCATCGACACCCTCTTGGGAGCGGGCATCGAGGTAGCCGCTGCCTTCGGTCCTGAACACGGCTTCCGGGGTGACCTGCCCGATGGCACCCACGCCCAGGACGACACGGATCCCGTCACCGGCATTCCTGTCCACTCCCTCTATGGTACGCACAAGAAACCGACGGCAGCGCAACTTGCCGACTTGGACATCCTGCTCTTCGACATCCAAGACGTTGGACTGAGATGCTACACCTACCTCTCCACACTCATCCTGGTCATGGAAGCCTGTGCAGAGCAGGGGCTGCCCCTGATCGTCCTGGACAGGCCCAACCCCAATGGCCACCTGCTGGCTGGCCCCGTGCTCGATACCGCTCAATTCCGCTCCTTTGTGGGTTTCCTTCCCATTCCCCTCAGCCATGGCATGACATTGGGGGAACTCGCCGAAATGGCCAATGGCGAAGGTTGGCTGGGCGGAGGTTATTCCGAGGCGCCGGATCCCAACCTTCGTTGCGCGCTCACGGTCATTCCCTGTTCGGGTTGGAACCGCAATCAATCTTGGACCCCTCCCATCGCGCCCAGCCCCAATCTGCCCACATCGGAATCGGTCCAATTGTATCCTCATTTGGTCTTGCTGGAAGCCACCATTGCCAGTGTGGGACGAGGAACATCGGCGCCCTTCACGCAGGTGGGCTTTCCCGGTTTCATTCGGGGCTCCCTCACCTTTACTCCCACCCCCAACGCCGCTTCCCGCTATCCGAAGCACGCGGGACAAGGCTGCCAGGGTTTCAACCTCTTGCGCCGCCTCGGTGCATGGCAAGCCCAAGGAACCGCATCGAAACTCCACCTTGAGATTCTGATTGAATTGCACGAAGGCTGGCTCAATACTCCAGCCGGTGACCAAAGTCCCTTTATCGATCGCCCCCGGTTCTTTGATCAGCTCAGCGGCGATGAACGCCTGCGTCAAACTTTGGAGAAGGGTGAATCCATTGCTCCTCTCATGCAACGCTGGGCGCAGGAACGCGTTGGATTTATCGAAGCCCGTAGTTCCTACCTTCGCTATCCCGCCGGCAAGTGATCGGCTGACGCAATGACCCGATTTACAACCATGAAGGCCATCCCAGCCTTGCTCCTTCCCGCCACCGTCGCGCTGTTGTTCGCGGCATGTTCCACATCGGAAGATTACACACCACCGGTGTACAAATGCGACTGCGGTAGCTTGGTCCTCGATGGTGACTCCATGGAGGTACTCGGCGCTGAATTCGTGTATCTGCAACAACAAGACAGTCTGTTTTCCCGGCGCTACTTCGTGACGGCCGATGCGCGTACGCCCGACGAAACCGAAGAACACGGAATCAGCTTAATTCTGGATGTACCCAACGTGCAATCCGGAGCCATGTTCTATCCTTCCGAAGGGGTATTCACCCAACTGGATGAGACGAACTTCAACGTGGCCTTTGACACGACGAAGACCTTCAGGGTCACCAATGGCGTGGCCAGTATTCTTGCCGCCCCCCTGACGGGTGGAGAAGAATCCGTGACCATCGACATGTTGGTGCGCCAGGAACAGAACGGCGAGTTGGTCGGGTTCGAGCGCACCCTGAAAGGCAACTTCCAGCTGGTGGTCAATTGATCGGTTGAAGTCCTCGGCCCACTCAGACTTCCACTACCGACTCTCCCGTCAAGGTGAAGACCCGATCTGACCGATGGGGTGAAATCACATGTGTGCCGGTGAATGCGCCATAAGCCGGCATCACGGCCTGTCGGGGAGCGAAATGGAAACAACGCAGACGCAGGCCTTGCCGTCCTGCCCCGCGAAGCCGAATGCCCGGGTGAATGTGCCCACATACATGGAAACCAAAGCCGTCCGCGAAGTCTTCAGGAGAATGGGTAAAGGTGAAGGGAGCGTCGTCCAGTTTGTCGATTTGCTCAATGCCCGATTCCCGCAACAGCACCTCGGGAATCATGTCGTGGTTGCCTTGGACCAGCACCCATTCGACCTCAGCAAATTCGGCACACAATCCCGCAAAGGGCTCCCACTCCCGGTTGATGTAGCTGTGGAACAGGTCGCCGAGCAACAGAATGCGGGAGGGAAGCAAGGCTTTGATTTGCTCCCGCAAGCGATGTAAGGTCTCCAAGGTCGGTTCCGATCCGATGGGTACTCCGTGTTTGCGGAAATGGGCCGCCTTACCGAGATGCAAGTCGCTAAGCCACAGGGTCTCCTTGGCCTCCCACCATACCGCGCCATCGGGAAGGAGGACCAAAGACTCGCCCTGGCAATCCAAAATCAGCGCACCGGAAGGAAGCGGGCGGCTCACAGCCGCCATCCCAACAGCACACCGAAACGGATGCCAGGAATCCAATCTCCTTCGCCGTATGAAAAATGATCGCCATACGCGGCGGTAACCGACTTCATCTGGGGTCCAATAAACACATCGCCGCACATCCTTTCCGTGATATTGAACTGCCCTCCCAGCACCATACCCCCTCCAACGGCCGTCCTGCGTTGGGTCCCCGTGAAATTGGTCACCATGATGCGGCGAATCGCTCGCACCCTCGCAAAAGCACCCAGATACATTCCCTTGCCCGCTTGGACTGAAAGGTATCTACGCACCTCAGGCTGAACCACAAAACCTTGCCAGTCCACGGAGTTCAATGAGGTCCTGACCCCCAGCAAGCTTTCGAGGTCCGAGGTATTCAACTCGAGACTGGAACGGACGAACCCCGCTGTCAACTGGACAGAACTCCTTTCGGACAGGTCCTGCTCAATGCCCCCTTGGAACTGCCCGGCAAACAGACCAAACGGATTGGCCTTGACCCGGTATCCCGACTGGCAAAGCGCTTCTCCCGAGCAGGCCGAAATCCAAATGAATCCCGCCGCTGCGCAGACCCTAACCCTCAAATTCCACAAGGACCTACTCCCCATCGCTTGTCAGATGCCGAAACCAATATTCAACCCGAACCGGATGCCAGTACCATCGGACTCTCCCAGATCCAGGTCATCGTACTCCTGATAGGCCCCGGTAAAGGAGGTGTTGATGGACTTGAACTGAGGACCAAGAAAAACTTCACCCGCCAGTCCATTCGCCAGTTGATACTGGTAGCCCAAGACAAAACCTCCTCCCATGATTTGGCGAAGACGGGTGTTATCCGCATCCTCATCCACTGTGGTGGTCACCGTTCTGTATCGGCCAAAAGCCGCGATGTACAAACCATCCGGCACCTCATCTGACAAGTAGTAACGGAATTCAGGGATCACGATGAATCCCAAACGCGTCACATTGTATGACTCAAAGAATGCGACGGTGGTGTCACTGATGCTGACCGACCCTTTGCTGAAAATGGCACCTGGCAACAGTTGGACCGATGCATTTTCTGAAAGGAAGTGCTCATATCCGAACTGGAACTGGCCAGCAAACCACCCCCACGGATTGGTCTTGATGACGCCCGTTCCATCCTGCGCTTGCACTGATACAGCAGAAGCCAGCAAGATGAAAATCAACCACCGCTTCACGCGTTCTGCTGCTTGATG
>JBDQOI010000083.1:0-4143 GCA_040261275.1 Flavobacteriales bacterium
TCCGTGGCGTAACTTAAGCAAGTGCATCGCTTCAGCGTTCATTTGACCCTCCTCCTCTTTTGTTGCGCCATGGCCGGCACCATGCACAGCCAAGGAGCCTCGCTGCCAAACCGTGGAAATGAGGGGGACCATACACCGTTGAATGTCACCCTGAGCCATTATTCGGTGTTGGACGGTCTGTCGAGCAACTGCGTCTTCAAGGTGGTCCAGGATGCCAAGGGGTTCATCTGGCTCGCCACCGCCAAGGGGCTCGACCGGTTTGACGGCAACAGCTTCCAGCACTACCCCTATGCCAACATGGTGGACGGGCTCGACCGGCTCGCCCATCAATTCATCCAACTGAACACCACCCAGGATGGACTGTTTCACATCACCCTGTCCCGCTCCCTGATCGACACCGCATTCGACCTCAACATTCGGTTCGACCCGCTGAGACTTGCCCCCCTTCCTAACCAAGCACGCAACACCCCCTCTCCCCGTGGCAGCCTCGTTCACCGTGGAGGAAGAGACTATGTATGGGGTTTTGTCGGAGATGCGCAAGATTCCATCGCATTGTTCCGCGAGGGCATCCCCATTTCCGGCACCGTATTGGCCACCCCCATCATCCCTTTTCAAGCTTGGTACGGAGGACAATCGGACAGCCCAATATTCATCCGGTCAGATTTGGGGAGGGTAGAATGGTCTTTTTGGAAAGACGACCAAGTGGAGTTGGTGCAATCGGACCTGGCAGACATCCGAGGCAACTACATACAAGGAGATTGGGACGGCTTGATTTACAGCGCCTCGGAATCGACCCTGTCCTATTTCGAAGGATACCATGACAAGCCGTGGCCACAGGGGACCCTCATCTCAGTGGATCAAGCCGGGGCGCTCACCCCCGTGGGCCATTGGGACGATCTGTTTCCATTTCCACTGCCATATGAGGTGCACAGGGTCAGCCTCAAGCACAACCCCTGGAACCATCAAATCTGGTGCTTCCACGACGATGCACTGGCCATCATCGACACCCGGGGGAACCTCCTCTACAACGACAGAATCAGCGATCAGCCACAGTTGGCCGCCCTCATCAACACCGTCCATTTCACCTCTCCCGACGAAGCCTGGGTTGGCAGTTGCAAGGGCATCAGCGTCATCCATTCCTACCCCTCCTCATTCGAAGCGTTTTTCACCGCAGAAGTCACAATGAACAGCGACCCCGATGGCATCAAAGACGTGCTGAACAACTGCCGCTCCATCATTGAGTTGGGACCAGATTCCTTTGCGTTCTCCACGAATGGTCATGGCGTACGGCTGCACCATGCCGGCCGTTCCCACATGCTTGCTCCAGAAAACGGAGCCGGCGCCGGATTGCACCTCGGAAGGGACACCCTGTTCTACGCCACGCCGGAGGGCATCGGCTTCCTCAATCGGGACGGAAAGACGGACTGGGTTCAAACATTTGACCCCTCGCCATTGGCTGCAATCTGGGACCTAAACCGGCTCGACACCGACCGCTGGCTCATCGGCGGGCAGGGCGCCGTCCTAGTCGACACGCAAACAGGTGACATTCGCCCCTTGGCCCTGCATGACGGTGGGGCGGTGGGCGATGCCTACCAATTTCACGAGTGGCAAGACACCCTGTGGTTGGCGGCTTCCTCAGGTGTCCACATCTGGGACAACACCACCGAACACTGGACCCCCTGGCACATCGCGAACATCGGGGCTCCGCAGGTGCTGGAGGCGCACCACCATTTCATCGACGACCAAGGTGTCCATTGGATCAGTACGGCAACAAGGGGCGTTTTAGAATACGACCCAAAGGACAGGTCCACAGTGGTCCACAATCAGGAATCCGGCTTGCCCTCATCGACCGTCTACGGAGGCCTACAGAACCGTTTCGGACACCACTGGTTCAGCACCGACCAAGGCCTTGTCCAACACACATCAGGGACCACAGATTGGATCCTGTTCGATGAACGCCATGGCCTGCATGAGACCGAATTCAACCGCACAGGGGTGCACCTGGGCACCAGCGGAACCGCCTATTTCAGCACCATCAACGGCCTGACCACTTTCGACACGGAATCCTTGCTGACGAATGCCGCACTGCCTCCGCCTCCTTTGGTCATCACCTCACTGCTCCAACACAAAGCGGATTCCGGAGCGGTCAAGGAGGTGACCTTGGATTTCGAACGCCAAGGGACCTTGCGCCTTGGTCCACAGGACGACTTCTTCTCACTCAGGTTCGCCTTGTTGGATTACTCCCGGCTGCCCCGCGAATTCCGATACCGCACCTGGCATGAAGAGGATGAGCCCACCGATTGGATCAGCATGGAAGGCAGTGCGATCAACCTCTCGGGAACGCCACCGGGAGCCACCGAGGTGCAGGTGCAGGCCCGCAGACGGGGCGAGCCTTGGGGTAAGATTCAGCGCACCATCTCAGTGACCGTAGAAGCACCGTGGTACCAGGATCCACTGCGCATCGCACTCGCCATACTCGCCTCCCTGCTCATCCTCGGGGGCTTGGTCGCCTTGCGTGTAAAATCGCTCACGGCACGGAACCTCTTGCTCGAATCCACGGTTTCCCAGCGTACACAAAGCCTCAATGAAGCACTCGAAGCCAAAGACACCTACTTGAAGGAACTGCACCACAGGGTCAAGAACAACCTGCAAATCATGGGCGACCTCATGGAACTGCAGGCCGACCAAGAGCGGCTTCCTGTCGTCCAGGAAGCATTGGCCACAGGCAGGCTGCGCCTCGAGTCCATCGCTTTGATTCACAAGCACCTCTATCTCGACGCAACGGCGCGAGAAGTCAAACTGGCCGACTTCATCCATGAATACGCTGCCCATGTGCAGGATGGCCTCGTTGATGAACACGACCATGTTCAATGGGACATCCAAGGAGATGAAGTCCTGTTCGACATTGAATGTGCCCAGTCCTTCGGCCTGCTGCTCAACGAACTCGTAACCAACAGCCTGCGACACGGCAGATCCGCTGCGAACCCATTGTGCATCGGTGTGCATTGGGACGCCCTGCCAGAAGACCGCATCCAACTCCGGTACTCTGATAACGGACCAGGACTGCCCTCGTCATTGGACCCCGCAACAGAGCGCACACTCGGAATCAAGCTCATACGCAACCTCACCGGGCAACTTGAAGGCCATTTGGAACTCGATCCTGAAAACCGTGCCACTTGGCAATTCAACATCAGCTGTGCGTTTCGCAACACAAAACAGGCGACAGGGAGCAGCCTTTCACGAAAAAAGGATCCGCCACCGGGCAACAAGGATATTGGACCATGAGCAAGGGGCTGTGCATCATGATTGTAGAGGACGACGCCGTCATCGGTGAGGGCCTTCACGTGCAACTTCGGAAACTCGGGCACACCCCATTGCCTCCAGTGCGCAACCTCGACCGCGCCCATCATTTGCTCGACCACAACCCCATCGATGTCGTCATGCTGGACATTCACCTGCAGCGCGGCGAAAGCGGCATTGACCTTGCACACCACCTCGATGTCGAACGCCACATTCCTTACATATACCTCACGGCCTACTCCGATGACAGAACATTGAAAGAGGTGGCCGAAACCCACCCCAGTGGTTATCTGGTCAAACCTTTCAGAAGGGCAGAATTGAAAGCCGCCCTCACCCTAGTCGCGGCCAGAAAATCCACCTCGAAGCCTACAGCCAGCCGCCCATTCCAACCCACCATGAAGCTGCGCAAGCCAGAGAAGGAGGCCGCGCACATCTTCATCAATGTGGGCGGCGAATGGGAACGCTTGGACATCCGGGACATCCGACACCTCAAAAGCGACCGCGTCTACACCGAAATCCACACCGTCGAGGGTGTGCGGGTCACCAGAAGGCCCTTGGGCGAACTCGCAGATGAAATGGCAGAACACGGCATCCTGAGAATCCACCGGAGCCAGGCCGTCAACACCGCCTTCGTCACCAGACTTGAAACGGAACAGGTGCACCTCGGGCAAGAGGTATTTACGGTCAGTCGCACCTACCGAAGGATCCTCAAGGAGGCGGTCACCCAGCGCAGAAATTGACGGCGCAAGACCGCCGAAAGCCACCGGATGTGCCTTTCATTGATTCAAAGCACACATTATCTGCTCCCAATTTCAGGGCCCAATCCAGTGCATAGAGTATAAC
>JBDQOI010000084.1:0-3592 GCA_040261275.1 Flavobacteriales bacterium
CCCCCTTGGCCTCACATGCAGCTTGCGCATTGAGGTAGGTGAGGTTGATGTCGTCGCTTACGAAGTAGTCCGATGAATCGGTTTGGGCCACGATGGTGAAGCCGTCAATCGTCGGCGCCACGGGGGTTTCCGGGACGGCGGCATCGGCGTTGCCAAAGCTGAGGATGCGGCCCTCCTCGGAGGCGCGCCAGATTCGGCCTTGTGTTCCGATGTTGTCCTGCCCTTCCAACACTTCGGTATCGCCAATGCGCGCACCGACATAGTGCCGGTCAGATGCCGGATCGTAGATGTCGTAGAAGAGTTGGTCTTCGGTGATGGCCGCCCAGGTCAGACCAGGTGAGCCTGCCTTTCCAATCTCGAGGGTGGCGGGGGCCACGGCGTCCATGCCGCGTCCTTCCAATCCACCTGTGCCCATGACGCTGTGCTGGTCGTCCGCCGTGACATCGTCATCGGAGTGGACCGGTGGCGTGCCGAATTCGGTGAGCAGGTCCCAATCGGGATCCAGGTATTCGCCGGTGATGGGCACCCAGACCGCATTGGTGTCGGCGTCAATCAGGCCCGTCCATCCATGGACGCCCTGCAGGCGCACAAACTCGGATTCTTCAGGGCTTGAGGGCACCATCAAATGGCCTCCGGCCATCGCGGCAGCGCGCTGGGCAATGCTGTATGCCATGGTGCCTGTAGAGACGTAGTACAGGTTGTTTTCGTCGCGGGTCTGGTAGGCAAAGGTGACGTCGCCATAGCCGTCCAGGCTCACTTCGATTTCGGCTTCGATTCCCACCTCGAGGAAAGGGTTCTGTGGCAACAAAGCGACCACATTGTTCTCCTCTTGGATGGTGTGGATGTCCTCTTCTACAACGCCTTCTTCATAGTCGCTGCTGAGCGTGACGGTAGCGGTGTAGATGTCATCCTCAGGATGGTTGCCTGTGGGAAGGCCGACCCCTCCACCGAGGCGGATCCGGTTGGACACGAATTGTTGCTCGCCTTCCTCCGTGATGTACTCCTGCGGGCCGGTTGCCATTCCGGGAGGAATCAGGAAATCCATGGTGAACTGGTGTATGGCCATGTCGCCCATGACCGCTCCGGTTTCCGGATCGCGGGCTTCCAACAAGGTGGCTTCCCATGTGCCATTCAATGGCGTTCCATTCAGGCTGGCGATGGTGGCGGGAAGGTCGGCCAAAGCGAATGTCAGCGGGTCTGAGCTTCCCGGCTTGTAGAGGTTGAATTGCGAGCTTGGGTGCAATTCGGACACCACGACACCCGTGTTCACATTTTTGACCGCGAGGCCCATGCTCTGGAGGGTCACACCGGAATGGCTCTGGCCGGTACCGTCTTCGCCGATCAGCACATCGGGTGCTGCAGCGATGTCGATGGTCTTGGGTGCGTTGAAGAAGATGTCAAACTGCTTCAAGGTCCAGCGGTGACCGACCTGGGTATCAAAGGCCCAAAGGCGCCAAATGCTGCGCGCATTGATGCCGTCGAACGCTTCGGTCAGGTTGATGTCAAACGTCTTGCCCAATCCGAACTCCAACGTCGTGTCGCCTGCCCCAAGAAGGGTTCCAGGGCTCAGCAGTTGCACCCAGATGCTCGATTCCGGTGTCGGAATGGTGTCTCCATCGAGGTCAAATTCCACCCACAATTCGAGTTGGTCATTGGCTTCAGGAGTGGCTACCGTGGCCTTGATGTATTCGATGCCTGTGGATACGTCTGAGGTTCCGCTGGGCGCTTCTGAACCGATCATCAATTGTCCTTCTGCATCGAGCTGGTATGCCTGCTCGAGGTAGGCGGCACCATTCTCCGATATGGCTTCAGCTTCATAAGCCACTTGAATGCGCGGTGCCTTCGATTTCGGGACCGAGATGAGGGCGACCATACTCAAGTATTCGTGGCCATCGTGCACTTCTCCTGTGGCTTCTCGCAACGAGGAAACATAGCCGTAGTGCTCGGCAATGGGCGTGGCGTCAGCGCTTTCGGTTTCCCCATTGTTGGGTTCGCCATCTGCCCAAGCGATGCCTGTTACCGACCCGCCTGAGAGCCACTCCCAACCATTGAAGGGTTCGTCGTAGGATGTCGCTGCGGTGTCTTGGGTCAGTCCAATCCAACCATTGCCTGCCCAGCGCTTCAAAGCCCCCTCTGCTCCCTCTTCACTGAGGGAGACCAATTCGCCACCGACTTGTTGTGCAGCCAAACGCGCCCCTTCAAATGGGTGCTTTTGGTTGGAAACATAGAACCAAGCATGACGTCCCTCCCCGATGGGCGTGAAGCCATCGAGCTCAGGGGTCCGCTCAAAGGGCAATTCCAGAATGGCGCCCAACTTCACATCGTCGTTATAGGACCTGAGTTTTCCTCCACCGACAGCAAGGGCTTTGTTGTCAGGGATGTCCTGCTCGAGGATGGCGTAAGCAGAATGCAGTCCGCCGTAGTTGAAAGTCTCGAGGACGAAACCGTCATGCTGGAACGAGCTCGGTTGGTCTGAGATTCGAGGGTATTGGCTTCTTCTGGACCAAACGGTGCCGTATTCGTTGGCGCCGCCGGGTTCTCCGGAGTTCCAATAAGGTGTGAAATCAGGTGTGCTGAGTGTGCCGTTGGACGCAGCGATTTTGGATCCATCCACAAACCCCGTGATTTTGGTGCTGCCTGTTCCTTTTTTCTTGAGCCAGCCTGACCAAGAGGAGACAAAGTCAGATTTGTCGCCAATGACCTTCCAATGTCTTCGATAATAATCGGTGCAGGAGAACCAGCTGCACCTTCTCGCATATCTGTACCAAGGACCCCAACCCCATATGTCGCGGGCCTTTGTGACCTTTTTCAGAAGGTTGTAGCCGAACCAGAAATTGGATGATCCCGATAGACCTCTGGGGTTCATGGAGGCGAGGTCGCCGCCAAGGTCACGTGCGCGGTCCCTGGCTTGATTCAATGTGCGGTTGTCATTGTCCTTGACCCAATAGTAATAGCTCCTCACGCCGGATATGTCCCATCCTCGGAGGTTTTCGTGGGGGTCTGCTCCCGTCTTGCTCTCCCAGAAGAGCATGTCACTGTTCGGCCTTGTTTCGGGCCAACCGTCGGTGCCCAATTGGATACTGTTGCTGGTGCCGGGGTCATAGAGCGCGGACAAGTCGCCCAATCCTGAACCCAAGTAGGTTCTTCGATCTGCCCCACTGCTCTGGCTTCTTGTGGTGTTTGACCACAGAAGGCCGTCTCGACTCACGGGCACCATTTTCAATTGACCCTCCGCGATGTTGGCGTCGCCGAGACCCGAAGAGCTCATGGTGGGCACGTTTCGGTTGGTCATCAATTGCGCATAGATGCTCGAACGGAAATCATACAAGCCCTCCTGCAAAGTTCCGGTGGGCAGTGCTCCGGATTGGGCCCAATCGGTGTAGGGTGCCGATTGTGAAGGATTCGTCTTGGCCCATGTATTTCCGGACCGCAGGATTCCGACCCAATAGCGGTCTCTTTTTTGTTCGTCCTGTCCCAGGAATTCAGTGTCTCCAAAGGACTCAATGAAGGAGAGTTCTTCGGATGAATTCGGAACGAAGGCAAGGCCGCGGTAATATCTATACCAAGTCCACCAAGACACTGGATTTTCGGA
>JBDQOI010000085.1:0-3571 GCA_040261275.1 Flavobacteriales bacterium
GCGCAAGCGCACGCAAGAAATGGCCGACCATCTGAAAGCGGCCGGATACAAGGCCGAGTGCTACCACGCTGGCCTTTCCAGCCAAGAGCGCATGGAACGCCAAGAGCAATTCATTCGGGACGAAATCAACATCATGGTAGCCACCATTGCCTTTGGCATGGGCATCGACAAGAACAACGTGCGCTATGTGGTGCACATGAACCTGCCCAAGAACATTGAAGGGTACTACCAGGAGACGGGTCGCGCGGGGCGCGATGGACTCGACAGCAAGGCCCTGCTCCTGCATGGAGGAGGCGATTTCCGCACCCTGTCCGCCCATTGTGAAGTCGAGGGCAACCTGGATCAGAGCAACGTGATGCTGGGCAAGCTCAGGCGCATGCAGGACTTTGCCGATTCGCGGGTCTGCCGGCGCAAAATCCTGCTGCAGTATTTCGGAGAGGAGCTGCAGGAGGACTGCAGCAACTGCGACAATTGCGAGACTACCTTCGAGGAGCACGACGGCACAGAGGACGCCCAGAAACTGCTGTCGACCGTAGCCCGATTGGACTGGTCCTATGGCCTGGCCCACATCGTCGACATCCTCCGTGGTTCCAAGGCCCAGAAGATCACCGCTGCACAACAAGCCTTGTCCACCCACGGCCTCGGAGCCGACAAAAGCAAGCAGCACTGGATGAGCATCGGCAAGGAGTTGATCCAGAAAGGATGGCTGAACCAAAGCGTCGGCAAGTTTCCCGTGGTCGAACTGAATGGGCGCTCTTGGTAGGTCCTCCGGGGCCAGGCGCAGGTCATGCTCACCGCCTTCGAGGAAAACAAACCCGTCAAAAAAGCGGGCAAACGGGCCCAAGCTCCGGCTTTTGAGGCCGGCTCAGAAAACCAAACGCGCTTTGAAACGCTCCGCGCGGTGCGCACCCAATTGGCCAAGGCGTCCAACGTGCCCGCCTACCTCGTCCTGTCCGATCGCTCCCTCAAGGAACTCTGCACGGTACTTCCCGCGACGGTGGCAGACTTGGAGTCCGTGCACGGTTTCGGAAAAGTCAAAATCGAAAAGTTCGGCCAAGCGTTTCTCGATGCACTGCACGCCACAGAGACCTGAAGGACCTCTTCTTGCGGCTTCGGTCCCCGATGGGTTTGCCATAATTGAGGATCTGCCCATCAGGAAATGCCCTTTCCGCTGGCCTGCGTTGTTGGACCTTGGGCGAACTTCAACGCCCATGCGCACCTTCCTCCTGGCCCTTCTGTTGGGCGCTCACATCGCCAGGGCGCAAACTGCGCAAACCGCTGATTTCGGGGAGCAGCTGCTTCGGCTGCTGGAGGGCAGCCTCGATTCACTCGCCGTAAGTCCAAGCGAGGCCATTCCCGCCGTGCAGTTCGACGCGCCCGGATGGGCCTTCTTCAACGCGCACGAACGGGAAGAACTGGTGGACGGCCAAGTGCCCCTCCGCCGGTTCCGCCCGCTGGTCAAAGAAGATGTCGTCGAATTGCGGGACGACCTGGCCGTGGTGCTCCTCCACGAACGCCAAGGCTGGCGGGTGCGCCTCGCCACATTCACCCTGGAAGGCACACCCATTCAGAGCTTCCTGCTCCACGATCGTTACGGCTACTTGTACGAGAAGAACTTCCGCTCCTATTCCTTTGACCAGCCCGTCCATTTCAACGCCGACGCAAAGGCCTTTGAATTCTATCAGCTCATGTACGGCTATGAGCCCATCCCATCGATAGAACAGCCGAGCCAGGACCCCGTCGAACACCAGTCCTTTCATCAAGTGGTCGTAAACGCCCGCGGCGAGATGGAACTCCGCTTTTCGGAAACCACCGGGAAGCGCATGTTCCATCGCTCCCAAGCGCCCCCCGTCATCCACGAAGTGGAATTTCACGAACTGAGCGTGTTGACCACCAGCTACGCAGGCGAGCCGGAAAGCGCCCTGTGGAGCGAAACCCACCTGACCCATGGAGACATGGACTCCCATGACACCATCGCCATCCCCCTCTCCTATGGCACCCCTTGGGAAGGCCGGTCGTTTTTCTTGCAACCCCGCGAGGGCCATTCGGTTGTCGATGTGGCCCAACGCCATGAAAATGTGTTGGTTTTTCCCGGCGACGGCACCACCTGTGAACTGTCGGATTGGAAGCGCTTCCAATCTCCTTGGAAAGACCTCAACGCAGAGGAGCTCTTCTTCCAGACGCAGTCCCTCGAACCGGGAGAAGCGTCTCTGTTTCCGGCTTACACAGAGGCAGAGCTTGAACAGGCTTTCGCCTCCGTTTGCGGAGCAAACCCTACCGATCCGAGCAGTCCTGAACCCAGCCTGAGCCACTTCCGCGTGGTCGTAGAACGTATCGTGATCCGGGTCCGATTCGAAGGCCCCTCAGGAAGCGGAGCGAAATACCTCATCCTGTACGTCGCCAGCGGCTGCTGATTTGAGAATGCGCGCATGAAGGGACACCGCTGCGCGTTCGCACCGCCATTGACACTCCGCAAAAAATTCATGTCCACGGTCACATCTTTCTGACCGAGATTGTTCTTAAGGTGAACCGCCCCATCCGCAACTGGGATGGGCGTTGACATTCACCTGACCGGGAAAAAGAACACCATGAAACAAATCCTTACCCTGCTGACGCTGGCCTGGGCCTCCACCAGCCTGTTCGCCCAGAACTCCACTCTAACACTCTACATCACCTCGACCATTCCGGGATCGACCGAATTGACCGTCTCCGCCGTGCCGATGGGTTCAAGTGACACCACCATCGTGGATGTCGTCACGGTCACGGACACCGACGAAACCGTCGTGGTGTATTCCTATCCGAATACGGTCTCCAGTGCCATGATCATCCTGTCCTATGCGTGCAATGGGATCGAGCTGAACGTTCCTGCCGGTTTCACTTTCGAAAACAACACACCCGGCGAACCCGTGGATGGTGAAATCGCCGTTGAAATCGGCTGCGTGGACACGGAGTGCGATTGGTACCTCGACGTCAATCCACCCAACGACCTGAACTCGCCAACCACATTCGAAGTCATCACGGAGGGTTCTCCGGCGATCTACGAATGGTATGTCGACGGTGAACTTGTCCCGCCCAACACTGCAACCGGCGGCCTCCTCTGGCAGGCCCCTTACGAAACCATCTGCGCCGTGATGTTTTCTTTGGGCGATTGCCCTGATCCCGGCACCCAGTGTTACGATAACCCGGGCAATGGAGGCGGCGGCGGCATGGATTGCCTCGACGGCATCGACGTGGGTGCCCTCATTATTTACCTGACCACCCAATGTGCCGACCAAACCAACCCCGATTTCTGGATGTACTGCGGCCTGATGGAGAGCTTGACCGCCGCCATGAACGGCGACGAGGACGCCTGTGCAGATCTGTGGGCCTGGCTCGACGCCGGTGGCTGGGAAGGTGAGACCGGATGCGACATCAACTTCGAGGTGATGCAAGCCTGGGAGGCCAACGGAGAGCTCATCCCCAACGAGGTCTGGGTCTGGATCTTCGACTACGACAGCGAATACACCTACACCTATGACTTCGGCGACGAGTCCCCCGTGACCACCGAGCCCAACCCCTCCCACACCTACAG
>JBDQOI010000086.1:0-3474 GCA_040261275.1 Flavobacteriales bacterium
GCCCTGCACCGTGGTCGTCAACACCGCCGGAGCCTACGGCAATGAAGTGTCCTGGACCCTCAGCGACGCCTCCGGAAACGAAGTGGCCAGCATGGACGGGCAAGACGAGAGCTACCCTTCTCCGAACACCCTCGTGGATGTGGTGACCAATGACCCCAATGGGGAGTGGTCCATGCTCGGCGCTGAAGACGACTGGACCGTGCTGGACGACGCCTACCTCTACTTCCCCAACGGCGCAGGGGATACCATCCGCGACCACGTCACCGCCGGCCAAGGTGCCTACCCCGACCTCATCGGTCCGGAGTTGATGTTTGCCCACCAGCTGGACGCATACTACGAGGACCCGGTGCTGGTCATCAAGACGGCTTGGGGTGGACTCAGCCTCGCTGAAGACTTCCGTCCGCCGTCCGCCGGTGGCACCACCGGTCCCTACTACAACGCCATGATCGAGACGGTGGAATCCGTGACGCAGAACCTGGCCACGGAGTTCCCGGACATCGCCGTGGAGGAGTTCGAGATCAGCGGATTCGCTTGGTTCCAAGGGTGGAATGATGGCGCCAGCGAAGCATTCCTGAACACCTACGAAAGCAACCTGCATCACCTCGTCAATGATGTGCGCAACGACCTCCAGCTGCCCGAATTGCCTGTGGTCATTTGCAGCTCGGGACACGGCGGTTATGAACCCTTCGGAGGCTGGGTCGAGGACATGCAGGACATCGTCGCGGTGGCCCAGGAAAATGTGGGGTGCAATGACTCCATATACGGCGGCACCGTTGGTTTCGACGACACCCAACCCTATTGGATCACCTTGGCACAATCGCCGGATGAAGCCGTCCATCACTTCCACAACAACGCCCGCACCTTCCTGAACATTGGAAAGGGCATGGGCGACGAGATGATCCTCGCCATCAACGACATGGCCTACTGCAACGGCGGCAGTGGTGTGGACTGCGACAACCCCATATCTCCCGGCTTTGCTTCCATTGGCAACCGCGTGTGGAATGACCTCAACATGGACGGCATCAATGACCCCGACGAGCCCGGCATCCCCGGGGTGTCCCTGGTCATCTGGAGCGATCCTGACGGAGATGGCACGCCCGACTGGGAGGGCTTCGGTGGCGTGGAGGTCACGGACGAGGACGGATACTACCGCTTTGACGGCCTCGCCCCGGGCAACTATGTCGTCTTTGTCTGGCAGGTGGACAATTGGGGCGATGGAGAACCCCTGAACGGCTACCAATCCACGGGCTACTTCGTGGAGGATGCCAACAACGACATCGACCTGGACAACAACGGTTCAGGCCCCGCCTTCAGCGACATCATGTCGGGCATCGTGACCCTGACCCTCGACGGCGAACCGCTCAACGATGGGGACCCCGAAGACTGCTTTTTCGACTACGACCCGGGCGGCAACAACACCGTCGATTTCGGCTTCTACAACACCAACACGACTTCCGTGACCACAGCAGACGGCGAAGTCCACTGGACGTCGGTCTACCCCAATCCCGCCACCGATCAGCTCACCATCACATCGAACGTTGCCCTGTCGGGCATACAAGTTTTGGACGCCCTCGGTCGGGTTCAACTCGCCTTCCGCCCGCGTGGAGAGACCCACACACTCGATGTGTCCTCGTTTACCCCCGGCGTCTATATTCTGCGCTTCACAGCCTCCGAAAACGGACGTCCCGAAACCCTGCGTTTCATAAAAAAGTAAGCTGCATCAAACTCAACGTTGGACCATGCGCCGCAAGAAATCCGCCCTTCGCCTCATCATCATCGGCCTCATCGGCATGGTGGTGGGCGTGACTTTCAAGCTCAATCACTTCATGGGCGCGGAGCGGATATTCAATGTTGGCGCCTTCGCGCTGGTCGTCGGGCTGATCTTCTGGCTCATTTCCTTGGCGCAGGAAAACAAGGAGTGAACCACTCGGAACGCCTTGTCGGCTGCGTTATCGCTCCGGCCGGCGGATTGGGCTTACCAAGGGCTTAGCCCTCTTCAGCGGCAGGTTGACCCTCATCGGTCGATCCGCTTTTCGCTTTGCGATAGGTGAAGGCGTTGAACACCTTGCGCTTGGCAAACCGGTACTGGTTGTCGGCATTCAAGAACTTGTTGTACAACTGTCCATTCACCCCGAAATACTCGTAGGTATCACCATTCAGGAAGGTGATTTCCAGGAGCAATCCTTTGTGTGACGTCTCCTGAATCCCCGAGTTCGTCGTCAACGCGGTGTACTCCTCTTTTTGCGCCTCCTTGGTCTCAGGGGCCATGCTCACCAGAAAGTGGTACCCTTCAATGATCTTGCGGCTCTTGGCCTCCGCCTCCAGTGCCTTTTCTCCGCCTTCCGGGAACTTGTCGGGATGCCACTCCTTGACCAAGGTGCGGTATTGCTTCTTGAGTTGCTTGAGCTCGAGAGCGCCTTCCACCTCAAACATTTTTTTGAATTCCTTGACGCGCTTCATGGCCGGGGTATTGGGTAGTGTCGCTTCAAAGCGGCCGCGAAATTACGACCACACTCCCCCACGAACAGCACCCACATTTTCGATGGCTTCAAAGACCCCTGTCTCTTTCTATTCCGGAGGCGGGCCCGCGCTTCTCAAGCTGCGCAGTCCGTCGTAGACAATGATGCTCACGGCGTTGGCCAGGTTCAAGCTGCGGATGTGCCCGCTGAAAATGGGGATCTGGTACAAGCGATCGCGGTACCGCGCGAGCAGGTCTTCGGGCAAGCCAACCGACTCTTTGCCAAAGACCAAAAACATGTCGTCCCGGTAATCGATGTCGTAATGCGGCTGCGTCCCTTTGCTCGAGAGGAAGGCAAAATGGGCGTTCTGATGGGCGGCCATGAAGGCGTCCAGGCTCTCGTACATGCGAACCTCAAGATGCTGCCAGTAGTCCAGCCCCGCGCGCTTGAGGCGGGTGTCTGTAATCTCGAAACCCAAGGGCTGGATCAAGTGAAGTGTCGATCCGGAGGCCAGACTCAGCCGGCCAATGTTGCCCGTATTGTTGGGGATTTCCGGCTCTACGAGTACAATGTTGAATCCCATCTGACGGTCTGATTACTTGACGGTTTGCCCGCCATAAAGATGAACCACTCCTTGCTGGTTCCATGGGGCCGACATTTCGCCAATGGGGTGGGTTAATCCATTACTTGAATCTTCTGCGTGCTGAACCCTTCGGCCGTCTTGAGGACGAGGGTGTAAAAGCCCGGTGCCACACTGAGGTGCAGCACATGGCCATGGGCCACATTCTGGAAGCGCCAACAGTGTGACGCCCAATGCGGTCAAAAGAAGAGGAGAAAGAATGTGCGCATCACTCGCAGTCCGCCGGATCCACGCCTTCGCGGTGAAAGACGGTCGGAAAGAGTCCTCCTCCTGGGCTGATGGTGGCCTTCTGGCCGCCACATGACGGCTCGAGCAGTCCGCGCAGTTCGTTGCCGAAGAAGAGGTCGATCACCACGGTATCGCCTTCCATGTGCC
>JBDQOI010000087.1:0-3322 GCA_040261275.1 Flavobacteriales bacterium
ACGGAGACCAAACGGTACTTCGGTGCATCGATATCGGTCAGAAGCAGCAGTTTACCGTCGATGTGGTCCACGATGCTGGAGCGGGTATTGAATCCGTCCACCACCATCTGCCATTCGGCATCCGGATTGGTGAGGTCCTTGATGTGGAGGTTGTTGCCGTCGGTGCCGGTGGAGGTGTTGAGGATGAGGTAGTGGTTGTCCTCGGTGGCGTAGGCAAAGTGATAGCGGTTGGGCTCATCGTCGTTGCGGAAGACCAGCCTGTCTTCGCTCTGGGGGGTGCCCATCTCGTGGAAGTACACGCTGTGGAAGGTGTTCTCGGCGCTGAACTCGCTGCCATCGGGTGCGGGGTAGCGGCTGTAGTAAAAGCCGTTGCCCACCCAGCTGGCGCCGGAAAACTTGACCCACTCGAGCACATCGCCCGTCTCTTCCCCGGTTTCGAGGTCCATGATGCGGATCTCCTGCCAGTCGCTGCCGGCGGCATTGCGCATGACGGCGATGTACTTGTCGTCGTCCGAGGCGCTGGACAGGCTGGCTGTCACTGTGCCGTCTTCGCTGAGCGTATTGGGGTCTAGAAATACTTTGTCTTCACCGTCCAACCCTTCTCGCACGTACCAGACGCTCTGGTTTTGGAGCCCGTCGTTCTTGCTGATGTAGTAGCGGTTGCCAATCTTCCGAGGGGCGCCCACTTTTTCATAATTGAAGATCTGCTCGTAGCGGTCGCGAATCGCGTCGCGGAAAGGGATGCCATCGAGGTGCGCACGGGTGACGCTGTTCTGGGCCTCAACCCAGGCTCCGGTTTCTTCGCTGCGGTCGTCTTCGAGCCAGCGGTAGGGGTCGGGAACATCCTGACCGAAGTAGGTGTCGACCACGCTGTCCTGCCGGGTTTCCGGGTAGTCGTAAGCCTTCATGGTGTCGGATTGCGGGGAGGGGGCGCATGACGCCCCGAGCAGGGCGATGGCGCAGGGGAAAATGAACTTGCGCATGTTGTGAATAGGGAGGCAAATTAGTCGACATAATGAAGAGCCACGAAATAGACTATCGCATTCACGGCGATGACCTGCAAACGGTCGAGATTGAATTGGACCCCCAAGAGACTGTGATTGCAGAGGCAGGGGCAATGAACTGGATGGAGGAAGACATTGCTTTTGAGACCCGGATGGGCGATGGGACGGAGGCGGACAGCGGCATCATGGGCAAGCTGTTCGGCGTTGGAAAACGGCTGCTCACCGGGGAAAGCCTGTTTTTGACGCATTTCACGAACCGCGGCGCCTTGAAGCGCCAGGTGGCTTTCGCGGCGCCGTACCCCGGCAAGATTGTTCCCGTGGATCTGTCGGCCTTGGGTGGTGACTTGATGTGTCAAAAGGATGCATTTCTCTGTGCGGCCATGGGAACGCGGGTGAGCATCGCGTTCAATAAGAAACTGGGCGCAGGCTTTTTTGGTGGTGAGGGATTCATCCTGCAGAAGCTGCAAGGCGACGGACGGGCATTCCTTCATGCCGGGGGTACGGTCGTCAAGCGGGAGTTGCGCGGCGAGACCTTGCGGGTGGATACCGGGTGCATCGTCGCTTTTGATGCCACGGTCAACTATGACATCGAAGCGGCCGGGGGACTGAAGAGCATGCTGTTCGGTGGGGAGGGCTTGTTCCTTGCCACATTGAGCGGTCATGGAACCGTGTGGATGCAGAGCTTGCCGTTTAGTCGACTGGCGGATCGGATTTTGATGAATGCGCCTTTGCGGGGTGGAAAGTCCAAGGGTGAAGGAAGCGTTTTGGGTGATTTGGGGCGGATGATTGACGGAGTTTGATCGGCAAGGGCACTCCTACGCGATGAGGAGAAGGGATTTGTCATCGGATGAACGGGCAAATTTCTTCTATCTGGGCTAAAAATATTGAGACGAAATTATATTTTTCGTCGATAAATGGGTATATTTATGATTGCCCAACCCAGATTGTGCTCGCATGAACCGTCTGACCACCCTTCTCTTTTCCCTTGTCCTCGCGGGTTTCGCGTACGGACAAGATGTTTCTTATGGCCTATCCGTTGAAGTGCTCGCAGAGCATGATGCAGGTCCATTGGCCGGTTTGACCACCTATCGTGTCTACATGGATTGCGTCTTCGCGGACGATATCGTGTCGTCCGTGAGTGGTGATGCCATATTTCCCATGGATCTCTCAACGACGACCACCTTCTATCAGGATGCGCTTGGCGCTGCTACACCCAATGCGGTGAATCCTCTTCTTTTCGGGTTCTTCCCCGAACTGGAATATGACAGTTGGGTCACGGTCGGTATTTCACAACAACCGGATGGGGCGGCCAATGAAGGGGAAATCAGCACGGTGGAAAGCCCGACTCAGCCTTGGGTCCTGCCTTTTGAGACCGGGGGCAATTTGATCATGGACGACGCAACGGGTGGCGCGTGGTTTGTGACACAGAACTACGACAATGGAATTGCGGGTGACGATCTCAAGGTCTTGCTCGCACAGGTCACCACGGATGGTGAGATTTCTGGAACGTTGTTGGTTCAGGTTTTCGAACACGGTGTGGGCTCTTCTGACCTCCGTTTCCATTTGAGTTTTGACGGTACGAATGGATCGGGTGCTGCGGGTTGCACCGACCCCGATGCAGATAACTACAACGCTGGCGCGGCAGAGGATGATGGTTCCTGTCTTTATGGCGGTTGCACGGACATTGAGGCTTGCAACTTTGATTCAGTAGCCAACGACGACGATGGAAGTTGCATTTATCCCGCGCCGTTTCGCGATTGCGATGGCAACTGCCTTGCGGATACCGATGGTGATGGCACCTGTGATGAGGAAGAAGTTGTAGGATGTACGGATGATTCGGCCTGGAACTACAATGCGGCGGCGACGGAAGATGATGGCGGCTGTATCTATTTCAATTCATGCGGCATCGAGGCTGACGCCGTAGTGACGGTCAGCAGCTTCGATTATGAGCCCGCAGTCCTCAACCTTTCCGTAGGGTCCACTGTGGTTTGGACCAACGTCGGAGGATTGCACAATGTGAACGCCACGACGGACCAACTGACGGGCCTGCCCTTCAATAATCCCCAGCCTTTCACGATTCCGGCGGTGCTCGGGTCGCCTCAAGGCACTTGTCTCGGCTCTTTTACATTCGACATCCCCGGGATCTACAACTACAATTCTTCGGTTTCCAATCAGGCCGCGCTGGGCATGATCGGTGTAGTGATCATTGGCACAGGTGGATGCACCGACGCGGATGCCACGAATTACAATGCTGCGGCTGAATTTGACGACGGAAGTTGTGTCTTCACGGGATGTACGGACATCACCGCGAGCAACTA
>JBDQOI010000088.1:0-2601 GCA_040261275.1 Flavobacteriales bacterium
GTGTACACCGGTTTTTGTGGATGTGGATCCCCAAACGCTGTGCATAGATCCGGGTAAGATTGAGGCGGCCATCACCTCGCGCACGACGGGCATTGTGGCGACGCACTGCTATGGGTTGCCCTGCGATGTGGAGGCCATCGCCGCCATCGCGGCCAAGCACGGCCTGAAGGTTGTTTATGACGCCGCCCACGCCGTGGGCAGCACCTACCGAGGCAGAAGTTTGCTCGAGTATGGCGACATCAGTACGACGAGTTTGCACGCCACCAAGCTGTTGCATGCCGTAGAGGGTGGAGCGGTATGGTGTGCCACGCCTGAGCTGCATGAGAAAGTGCACTTCAACCGCAATTTCGGGCACGACGGTTTGGAAAATTTTGTGGGTGTGGGGATCAACGGAAAGATGTCCGAGCTTCATGCAGCAGTGGGCCTGGTGAACCTGCGTCACCTTGATGACATCTTGGCCCAGCGAAAGGAGTGCCATACACTGTACGATGAGGCGCTGGAGGACGCCAACGTGGTGAAGGTGACCCCGCCTGAAGGCACGGATTGGAACTGTTATTATTACCCTGTGCTGTTCGAATCGGAAGCGGCGTTGCTGCAGACTTTCGAAGCCTTGGCGGTTGACGGCATTACCGCCCGCAGGTATTTCTATCCCAGCTTGGACACCTTGGATTACGTTCAGTCGGCAGCGCTGCCGGTGGCGCACGATGTGACCCGTCGGGTGGCCTGTCTTCCTTTGATGTATCAGCTCACTTCAGAGGACATCGAACGCGTGGCCTCCATCATCAGAAAGACGGCTTGAGGCCGCGGTCTATCAGGCCGTAGCCATCACGTCAGGCGTGAGTAGGGTTTGTGTCGGGAAGGCAAAGTCGAGGCCCGCCGCGTTGAAGCGCTTCAGGATTTCGAGGTTGATGGCGCCTGGGTCGTGCGCGACGTGTCCTTCCTTATTGATGAAGTAGACCAACTTGATGTTGATGGAGAAATCTCCAAAGCTCTCAAACCAAACGGTAGGATTGGGCTCAATGGTTTGGCTCCGGTCAGCAATGATGCTGCGCAAGATGTCCATGGCCTCTTCGACCCGCTCGGGCGTGGTGTCGTAAGTCAGACCGAGGGTTACCACCATCTTTCGGGAGGGCTCAATGGTCACGTTCTCGACAAAGCTGTCCGTGAACTTGTGGTTGGGGATGAGGACGAGTCGGCCTGCGAGGGTGCGCAGTCGGGTGGAACGGATGCCAATTTCTTCGATGGTGCCGTCATAGCCTCCGATTTGTACCCGGTCTCCTACGAGGAAAGGCTTGTCCACGAAGACCGTAATGCCGCCAAAGATGTTCGACACGAAGTCCTTCGCTGCCATGGCCATGGCCAAGCCGCCGATGCCGACACCCGCGATCAGGGCACCTACATCATAGCCCGCATTGTTCAGGGCCATGATCAGACCGAAGACCCAAATGCCAGTGCGCAGCCCTTTGCGGAGAATGGGGCCAAATTGGTCCATCATCGCGCTTTCCTTGTTCAGGGTGTAGGGCACGAAGAAGTTGAGGATGACCGCGTCCACCAGGCGTGCAATGCCCCAGGTGATGTTCAGGGCGTAGGCCACTTTCATGGCGGCATCTACAAAGGCATCGACCTCGCCGCCAAAAGTGAGTTCTCCATATCCGGTGCGGAGGGCAATGATGGCAAGGGCGAGCACCAAAGGCTCTTCGAGCTTGTCAACGATGAGGTTGTCCAGATTGGAGGTCGTCTTGGCGGTGATGCGCCGTGCCAAGCCACCGACAATTTTGTACAGAATACGAGCGACGATGATGCCGCCGATGGCCCAAGTCAATGCCCAGGCCCAGCTTTCCAAGGTGTTACCGAGGAAGAGGGTTTGAAGAAATTCCATGAGTGATGAATCGTGGGGTGAAGGTCAGAAATTCAATTCAAGTTCCCTATCGGAATATTCCAAGCCTGCTCAAAAACCAAAGCTGACGCCTCCTCGGATGGTCGGGTTCTGGTAGGGGTAGCCCTGGTTTTCGGAAACATCATAAAGGAGGGTGAAGCCCGCGCCCAAGCGGTCGCTGAGTCCGGTATAGTAGCCGCCTCCGACCCAAAGGAGGGAGAACCATGTGCGGGTATTGGGGTCAAAGGCTTGGGCGGACTGGACGTTGACCTGTTCCCATTCGGCGTGGGCGAAAATGCGGTCGAACAATTTGTGCCGGGCAAAGAGGTTGGCGCCGAAGAGGTGGTTGTCCACGTTGCCGTAATCGGCTTTGAAGCGCTGGAAGTAGTACGTGCCGCCAACACCCGCGATGAGGTCCTCGTTGATGCGGTATCCCACCTGGGGCGCACCGCCGATGAGGGTGTTGGTGCCCAATTGGAGGGCCGCCCCGCCGCCGAGGGTGAGGCGCTCCTTGAAGCTGCGCTCAGAGAAAGGCCGCTTGTCCACGCCGGTGATTTCCCTTTCCCTTTCTTCGGAATCGAACCACCAATCTCCCTGTGCCGTGATGGTGCCCGACAGGAGGATGGCGAGGGTGAGCAATGCCAAATGCAGGCCCGAGGGTTTGTTCATGACGCTCCGAAAATAGCCCGGTATCTTCGCGCCCATGCAAGGAGATTCGGCAACCC
>JBDQOI010000088.1:2611-3148 GCA_040261275.1 Flavobacteriales bacterium
ACTCTCCGCAATGGCGCGTTCCTGCGCATCGGCTTCCTCGGCGGCGGCCAGCTCGGGCGTATGACGATTCAGGCGGCGCTGGACTTCGACTTCCGCATCGAAGTGCTCGATCCGGATCCGCAGTGTCCTTGCGCCCGGATCGCCCACCGGTTTACCCAAGGTGATCTCAACGATGCAGAAGCCGTCATCAACTGGGGCCGCAGTTTGGATGTGGTGACCGTTGAAATCGAAAACGTGAGCACGGAAGGCTTGACGGCCTTGAAGGCGATGGGCGTGAAGGTGTTGCCTGACCCCGCCCACCTCGCGCTCATCCGCGACAAAGGCCGGCAGAAGCAGTTCTATGCCGACCATGGCATTCCGACATCGGACTTCGCGCTGGTGGAAGATGGGCGCGCTGAGGTCCTTTCGCGGGGTCTGCCTGTTGTGCAAAAGCTGCGCACCGGTGGCTACGATGGCCGCGGCGTACAGGTCATCCGCACGGAGGACGAGGCGCGGTATGCCTTTGACGCCCCATCCGTGCTCGAGGATGCGGTGGAC
>JBDQOI010000089.1:0-3065 GCA_040261275.1 Flavobacteriales bacterium
CAGCCCGCAGCCTGACTTCCGTCATCCAAAGGACCGTCATGCGATTTTATCGGGGTGCTTTTCGCGCACGTGCTGGGCAATGGGAAGCGAATTGCCTTCCTCGTCGATGCGCACAAAAACGAGGCGCGTGGTGGTCACCACGCTTTCCTCATGGCTATAGACATTGAACTTGCGTGCCTCCACCGAGATCGTGATCGATTTCGTCCCAATGCGCACAATTTCCCCGTAGATCTTGATCAAGTTGTTCTCCTTGACCGGCGATGTAAACAGCACCTCCTCCACCTTCAAGGTCACCATGTTGGGACAGTAACATACTTCGTTGACATACGCCACCGCCAGCTCATCGATCCAACTCAACATGGTGCCCCCGAAGAGGTTGTTGTGCACCCCGAGGTCGTGTTTCTTACAAACTTTCGTTCCGAGCAATCGCATGCCACAAAGGTCCATCTTTGCCACCTGATTCACTGCATCATGTCCCTCGCACACCTTTTGAGCCGCTGTTCCGCCCTGACCCTGCTTTTTGCACTTTGTACCCAGGCCACCGCCCAAGGCGGAATCTCCATTGACCACGATTTCAGCGACTGGTCCACCATCCCCTCTGTCGCCGTTGAAGACACCGTAGGCCCCTTGGTTTCGGTCGGCTTTACCAGTGATGCAGAACGGGTGTACTTCCATCTGCTCTATGACCGCATCATTGCCCTGGACGAAGGCTTGATTCCGCACGGCACCAAACTCGCATTGGATCTCGACGGCAATGCCTCCACCGGACAAATCGCAGGCAGCTTTCAAGGCGCGGAGCTCGTCATCCATTTGAAAGACCGGTATGTCAACACTTCAGCCGATGGGGGTTCCGTGGCCCAATCCTCACTGAACGACGCCCAAGTGCGGATGGCCCCGACCTACGGCGGCATGGAACACGAAGTATCGATTGACCGGTCGGCCAGCGGCTTCAGCAGCGTTTCCGCTCCCATCCGTTGGTCCGTGCAATGCAGCGCCAGCGGGCAACAGGTCACCTCGGAAGCATCCGTCTCCCTATCCAACGACGAGGCGGTGGCGGTGGCCACGCCCCTCGCCCGTTCAGAGGACGCTGAATTCCGGGTCGCCTTCTGGAACATGAACCGCCGATTGAACGACACAGGCGCACAAGAAGCCATGGGACGCATCCTCGGAGCGGTTCAGCCCGACATCCTGGCCATGAGCGAGGTCGAGGACTTCTCGGAAGAACACGTGCAGAGCCTTCTGGACGATTGGATGCCCATCGAAGACGGACAATGGCATGTCGCCAAGGACGATTGGGACCTCATGGTGGCCAGTCGGTGGCCCATCACGGCCGAGTTTTCCGATGTCTATCGCCAATTCCCGGTTCTGATCGATGCCGGCGGTTCTGGCGAAATCATGGTGGCCGCGAGCCACCTCAAATGCTGCAACGGTGCCGATCAACGGCAAAGCGAAGCCGACGAATACATGGCCTTCCTTCGGGATGCCATGACCGAGGGCGGAGACTTGGATCTGGCAACAAAAACGCCGGTCATCTACGGTGGAGATCTGAACATGGTCGGTCCTGGACACGCCATGCACACCTTGCTCACCGGCGACATCGCCAACGAAGCGGCCAACGGCCCGGATTTCGCGCCGGACTGGGACGGAACGGGACTGCGGGAGTTACAGGGTTTGCAAACCGATCAAGCCATGAACTACACGTGGCTCAATACAAACAGCCAATGGCCAGCAGGGAAGCTCGACTACATGCTCATCCAGGATGGGGTGCTTGAAGTGCTCGGCGATTTCACGTTGGAAACCGCTTCGATGACCCCCGAGCGCCGGGCACAGTTCGGGCTCGAGGCCGGTGATGACATGGAGGCCAGCGATCACCTCATCGTCGTGGCCGACCTGCGACGCCACGATCGTCCCGGCACCAAGCCTGTCAAGGTTCTCAAGCGACTCGACTGATCAGCGGCGGTCGCCGACCTGGAAGACGCGGTTGAGGTTGAAGCCGAAGTACAGTTCTCCATCTTGCCAACGGTCGGGCGTCTCCGTCAGGAAAGACCGCTCGAACATGCCGCGGCTGTTGGTCACATGCAGCTGAAATACGTGTCCGCCTGTTTCAATGTCAATGCCCAGGCTCAATGAGTTGTGCCACTCGTCTTGTATGGGACGCGGCAGCAGGTAATGGTACTCGGCATTGACCGTCGTACGGTTGCTGATCTTGTAACGGAATCCGCCACCGAGGGTGGCCACATCGTGGGCCCTACCGGGCACATCCACCAGGTTGCGGTGGATGAGCGAGGGAACGAGGAGCACACTGAGTTTGTCATCGAATTTCCGCGTGAGGATGGCCTGGTGGGCAAAGCTGAGGCGGCTGCTGAAGTAATTCTCCCGCTCCGGGTCTGCCCAGCGCAGACCGTTGGCCATGGTGACCGAGTAGAAGGTCAATCCGAACGGACGCCCTCCCTCCATTTGCTCCAAGGCACGGACTTTTACACCGCCCTCAAATGTCTTCTCAAAGGTGGAACGCCCGACCGACAGCATGATGCGGTCCGACAAGCCGTACTCGAAGGCCATCCGCATGGAGGCATTGTCCAAGCCCCACAGCGCATAGGCGCCGTCGCTGATGCGCCCAAAGCGGTGAGCGATCACGAAGTTCATCTCGCCCTTGCCCGGCGTCTCGCAGGTGTGAACGTTGATGAGGCGCTGGGACTTGAACACCGCCGTGACCGGCCGTGCCTGCTCATCGACCTCATCGAAAAAGTCCATCATGTCGTCCTGCGCCACACCAGCCACTGCCGTATACAGGGCACAGCACAACAACAGGACCTGCGGGTAGCGGCACTTCATCGGGCGACGAGGGAGGCTTTGATGTCCACTGCGATAACCTCGGCGATGTTGTCACGCACGACCGCCGGAATGGGAATCTCATGGTCCTCCGTGCGCACATCGAAGCGGCAGATCAGCATGACCTCGTCGCCCTTGCGCTCCAGCGTACCATGGAACGGGCGGTCCACCGAAACGCCGTGCACCTCGAAGCTGCCATCGACCATCACCTCCACCGCCCCGCTCTCCGGCAG
>JBDQOI010000008.1:0-80036 GCA_040261275.1 Flavobacteriales bacterium
GTCCGCATCTTTGGGCGATACTCCCGCATCCTGCGCGGTATTCAATTTTCGCAGCACTTCCGGTGGCACGGGATGGGGCTCCAGTGCCACATAGGTCAAGGCGGGGCGACGTCCTTCTGGAAGTGACCGCCATGCCGCAAGGGTCAACAGGGCATTGAGACCCGTGCCCAGTCCCATTTCCAGAATGCGCAGCGGCGCAGCGGGTGACATCAGATTCAGCTTGTGTTCCCACCCTGCGCCGAGGAAGACATGGAGGGACTCGGTCCGCGCTCCGTGTCGGCTGTGGTAGGCTTGACCGAACCGATCGGACTGCAGTGTCATGGAACCATCGGCCGTCTCCTCGGGGTGCAGCCGGCCCGCACCCGCCGGCGGAAAATTGACGTCATGGTCCTCGGACATGGTTCGAAGTTAGCCGTGACAGTCGGGTTGAAAGATGTCGCGATGAGCCGTGTCTGGAAGTAATTTTGCGCCATGTTCAACCGGCCTTTTTTCGCCGCGCTTCTTTTCGCCTTTCTGGCGAGCGGGTGCGGCCGCGATGATCCCTCCATGAGCCAACAAGACTTGCAGCCCCAAACGCAGGTGGACCCTTGGGCTCCCCTGGCCCGTTACATCGAGAGCAGAGCATCTGAGTTCGGCGCCATTGCTCCAGCGCGCAGGGAGGAACTGGACGCCCTCGCGGGTTTCATCGCGGAAACTGCCGATACGGGTTTGGTCCGCTTGAATTTCATCTGTACCCACAATAGCCGCAGAAGCCAATTCGGTCAGGTGTGGGCTACTGTAGCGGCGCATCACTTCGGCATGGACTCTCTGGTGGAAGCTTACAGTGGAGGCACGGAGGTCACCGCCTTCAACGAACGTGCCGTAGGCGCATTGCGCCGGTCAGGGTTGGACATCCACCCCTCGGCCATCAGCGACAACCCGAAGTATGCCGTCCATTACCATGAAGTCGGCGATCCTCTGATCTGTTATTCCAAGAAATACGATGATGTTCCCGACTTGGACGGTTTGGGTTTTGGTGCCATCATGACCTGCTCGGATGCAGATCGGGGATGTCCCATCGTTTACGGTTCAACGGCGCGCTTTGCCCTTCCCTACTTGGACCCCAAAGCCGCGGATGGACAGGAAAATGAGCGGGAAGTCTACGACGAGCGGTGCGCGGACGTCGCACGCGAGATGCTCTATGTGATGTCGGTCGCCCAAGGCGGCGCTTGATGCGGATTCAGCCCGTCTGGCCGATGCGGTGCATGACGCAGTCGTCGATGCGTCGATAGAGCTGTGGCGGGCTGAAGGTGCGCCAGCCCATCTCCTGAAGTTCCCCGCCCAAGACAAAGTACTGGTCGAGATCGGCAGCAATCAGCTCGTCGACCACGTGCTGTCGGAAATTCAGCAGGGCAATCCAACCGTCGCTTTCCGTGACCTCGTCGAACCACTCCTCGTAATAGCAGTCGTCGTCCGAATGGAAGTTCAGCACGTTTTCGCCGATGAGGATGAACCGCTCGATCCCCTGATCCTGCAAGGGCTCGATGACATTGCGCTTTAGCGTCATGATGTCATTGAAGAGCGTATCGTTCCATTCTCCAATGAATTCGAGGATGGCAAACCTTTCCTCGTAATCCGCAAACAAGATCTTGGTGAAGAGGGTGGTGCTTCCGATGTTGTCCCACTGGGGGTGGATGAAGTGATTGTAGATGCGCTCGGTGAAATGCGTTTCGCTGTACACCCTTTCGTGGAAAGGAGACCTCTCGTCGTCACTGGCGACGTAGAAGTTGCGCCAATTGTAAAAGGGTTCGATGTCGTGCATGTAATGCGCTACCCGCGGGGGGCAAAAGTATCAATGGCCCTTCGTACCGAGCCCGCTTCGGTCAACAATTGCCGAGCCCGGTCCATGGGCAGGTCCAAGGCAGCGGCCACCATGCGGGTTCCGCGCTCCACAAGCTTGGCGTTGGCCAGTTGCATGTCCACCATGCGGTTGCCCTGCACGTGGCCGCTGCCGATCATGATTCCGGTGGAAATCTGGTTCAGAATCAGTTTCTGTGCGGTTCCCGCCTTCAGCCGGGTACTGCCCGTGACGAATTCAGGACCTGTTTCGGCGACCAATGCATGCTCTGCTGCGGCGACAACCGCGCCCTTCGGGTTCGAAGTAATGGCCACGGTCAACATGCCCACTCTCCTCGCCCATTGGAGGGCACCCACCACATAGGGCGTGCGCCCGCTCGCGGCGATACCAACCACCACATCATGGGCCTTCACGTGATGGGCCTTCAGGTCGCGAATGCCGCCTTCCGCATCGTCCTCGGCACCTTCCACGGCTTGTCGAATGGCCCTGTCCCCGCCTGCGATCAGGCCTATGAAACGGTCGCTTACCCCGAAGGTGGGGGGGATCTCACTGGCATCCAGAATGCCCAGCCGTCCGCTGGTTCCCGCACCGAGATAGAAAATCCGCCCACCTTCCACCACGCGGTCCAACGCTAGGCCGATGACCTTTCCGATGTCGCCTGCCAACCGTTCCACCGCTTCCGCTGCCTCCCGGTCGCAGACCGACATGGCCTGAGCGATTTTCTGGGGCGACATGTCTTCGAGCCGGTCCCATCGACCGGAGCGTTCTGTGGGGGAAAGGGCATCCTGCATCGGCGTCCAAATTCGGCAACAGGGGTGGAAATCCCTCTATTCCACAGGGGAAGAACCCGATTCCTCTGGCCCGAAGCGTCGATGTCCCCATTGGAGACCCGCCTGCAACAAAAGAAGAACCAGGGCGAGCATGGCGGCCAATACCTCATGGGCAACAGCGCTCCAAGCCTCCATACTGAAAGAGAGCCGCAGAATGATGGTGGATACGACAAAACCCGAATTCCGCAGAATGAGGCCGAAGGAGGATAAGTACTGCAACGACGTGACGAGCAGGATGACATCCACGAAAATGAGCACCGTGAAGAAGTCCTTGTAGAAAACGGCGTTGGGATCCATTGGAACGGTGACAATCCCTCGGGCATGCGCGAGAAGATCCACCAGCCAGTGACCAAAGCTCCACAGCGCAATCGCGGCCAATGCCACCCCGAGCAGGGCGGCCAGATGGCGTTTGAACCGAATGAAACGCGCAAGCTCCCTCTCTTCCAGGCGGGCGAGCCTCCGGGGCAGGATGCGGTAGAACGCCACGAGGGATGCCCCTAGAAGCACTGCTCCTACAATGTGGGGAAAGAACGGATCATGCCAAGGCCAGATGCGCCCTTCTGAACCGGCTTCCTGCAGCACCGAGAGGTCGCGGAACACCGAACGGATTTCGATCAGGGAGACAATTTCCAGCTGCTTGCCCATGGAGCGTCCAAAGGAGGAGGGGAGGTGATAGACCAGCAGATACACTTCCGCCACGAGAATGGCCGAGAAAGGGGTGTACAAAACGTGCAAGGGATGCCCGAAAAGGCTCTCCGGCATGGGGAAGGGCAGCCACCCGGCCTCGTGCAACAGGTACAGCAAAAGGTGCAGTAGGAACAACCCAAGAGCCAATCTGACAAGGGCGTGTTCCACTGCTTTGCGCGAAGCGGGACTCAAGATGAGATCGGCGGTGCGATCGAGGAGTCGGAGAATTACGTTCAAGTTGAAGCGGCTTCGCCGTTCCAGATTTCCCAGGCGACGTCCGCTTGATGTTTTAACATCGCAAGTCCATCTAATGTTTTGGCTCCCAGTGAAGAAGCGAGTGAGAGCAACCGGGTTTCCCTTGGATTGTAGATGAGGTCTACCACGAGGTGACGCGCTCCCAATCCACCCATGGCCCCTTCGATGGGGGGCATTCCATGGATGTGGGGATGCATCCCGATGGGGGTGCAATTCACGATGACCGGAGTGGCCTTGATCCCCTCAGCACCAATCTCTGGGTATCCCACCATGTCGTGCTCCCGCGGCGTGCGGCTGACCCGCATGACCTCCAGTCCGATGTCGCGGAGCACATGGCATACGGCGGCGGCAGAACCTCCGGTGCCCAATACGAGAGCCCGGTGATGATGCCCTTCGAGGAAGGGCGCGATGGACCGACGGAAACCCGGGGCATCCGTGTTGTGACCTATCCGTCCCTCGGCGGAAAAGGAAATGGTATTGACGGCGCCGATGGAGCGGGCTTCTTCAGACAGACCGTCGAGCAGAGGAATGATCGATTGCTTGTGCGGTACCGTCACATTCATCCCGGACCACTCCCCTTGGTTCCACAACCCAATCACCTCTTCAACCGAAGTGAGGTCGTGCAGCTCATAGCGGCAGTCCTCAATTCCGCCTTGCTCCCACTTTTCCTGAAAATACTGCTGTGACCAACTGTGGCTTACGGGGTGTCCAATCAGTCCAAAGCGCCGCATGATCTCAATCTTGGCCAGGGTCCATGGAGTCCTGACTGGACGGAGCCAAGGCGCCAAGCCCCGCCACCAGGATGGCTCCCGCCACCATGCATCCCAACGCCAGTGCGACCCGAGGGTCCTCATGAGCCGTAGGTGACACATTGCACTGGAGGAACTCCACACGACCGTCTGAATGGGTGAACAAGGCACGCAGGTTTTCCTTCCAAGGCCACAATTTCCGAAGAGAGCCGATGAGGAAACCGCTCAGCAGCGCTACCGCCCATTTGCGGTGGCTTCGGAACACCCATCCCAATCCCTTACTGAACCCTAAAAGTCCCACCAATGCCCCGGTCCCAAAGGAAAGAATCCGCACAACATCGAACGATTTGAGCGCACCGATGACCGCCGAGTAGGCGCCCAAAAGGACGAGAATGAAAGCCCCGCTGATTCCCGGTAAAATCATGGCGCAAATGGCGATGGCTCCCGCAGCGAAGAGAAAGAGCGGGTGGTCCCCCTGCATCAGGGGAGGAAGTCCGGTCAGCCACCACGCAAGGGTGGAGCCCAAGGCGAGAAAGCCCACCGTCGGAACGTCCCACAACTTCCGGGGAATGTCCCTCAGCATGAGGGGGACGCTGGCCGCGACCAGACCGAAGAAAAAGGCCCACAACAGAACGGGGTACTCCACGAGCAAGTGATGCAGGATCCCTGCGAGCAAGACGATGGAAAGACCGATACCTCCGGCCAATGCTGCGAGGAAGCCGAGGTTGAAGCGCCTCCAGGTCTCCAAAGGACCATCGGCAAACAACGAGCTCACGGTGGCCCATCCCAGGGCCCCAATGGTGTCCAGCAACTCCTCATAGATGCCGGCGATGAATGCAACTGTGCCTCCGCTAACGCCGGGAACGAGGTCGGCTGCCCCCATGGCCATTCCCCGCAGACCAAGGCCCAGCCAGCCCTTTCGATCTCGGGTTTGCATGTCAGGCAACTTCAACGGTCGGATCCACTTCGGCCGCCCACGCCTGCGCTCCTCCCTTGAGGTTGTAGAGGTTGTCCATTCCGTATCGGTCTTCCAATGCGGTCAACACCGCCGCGGACCGACCTCCCGAGCGACATTGAAGGACCACAGGGATATCTCGACTGAGCTCGGACAGCCGATCGAAAATGTGTCCCATGGGAATGTGAATCCCACCGAGGTTTCCCATTTCAAATTCATACGCCTCGCGGATATCGATGAGTTGGTGAGCCTTGGTTTCCTCGCGCCAGGCCAACAACTCTTGGACATCAATCTCCTTCATTTCATGGCCTTTTCGGGTTGGACATCGGCCTTCAATTCTTCCGGGAGGAATTCAAAAAAGGTATCTCCACGGAGTCCCACGCGGAGGCATTCGAGTGGGATGACGTCAGCGGGCCCAATGTTACCGAGGTTCACATTTGCACCGAACTGCTTGATGAACCAAACCTGCTGTCCCTTGATCGGGGCTTCCCAGAGGATGTCCTCCAGTTCCACGTTGGCCAGAATCTTTCGGATGAGCTGGGTGTGTGCGGAACCATTGGGGCGGTAGATGCCGACCGTGCCGCTTTCTCGAGCTTCGGCGATCACCTTGACCGATCCGGCATCGAGCTCATTTCGCATCATGCGAATCCACTTTGCCGGAGAGATGAGGATGCCCTCCTCCTTGGACCCCACCTCAGAAAGCACTTTGAAATCTTTGGAGAGACGTTGAATCAGCTCACACTTATGGTCGTGATCAATGACCATGGACCCGTCACTAATTTCCATGCAGCCGATTCCCACACCATCGATGAACCTTAAATAGTCGTCCAGACAGTTGCGCACGAGAAAGGCCTCGAACAGCGTTCCGCCGCAATACACATCCATGCCTGCATCGCGGTAGAGTTTGACTTTTTCCGCCAGATGGGGGGCAAAGATGCTCGTTCCGAATCCCAGCTTGAGGAAATCAATCTTGTCGGCGGCTGTCTCAATGAGGTCTTCAGCCTGACGAAGGCTGAGGCCCTTGTCCATAACCATAGTAAGACCGTGCGCGCGAGGACGGGAGGTCCGCTCGGGCAAGTGAGGAAGTGGGAAGTTCATGGCTTCTTGGGGGCGTTCAATACGCGCAGGCTGAATTCGGCGTCTTGTGCGATGCCGGGAAAAATTCCAATCAATGTTTGACAAAGGTCGGGAATGCGATCGAGTGCCTCATCGAGAAGGGAATAGGCCTTTTTCGTTCGCCCCAGTGAATAAAGTGAGACGAAGGTTCGACACACCACAATGGGGTCGAATACCGACCTTGGAGGAACGGATTCCATCAGCGACAGCGCCTCTTCGAACCGTTCGTCACATTGGAGGTTGTCTGCAGCCTCAAGGTAGACTTCGAGGTTTTCTGGTTCGAGTCTCAATGCATTGCCGTAGATGAGGCCGGCTTCATCGTGCATCCCGATTTTCTTCAGAATGCCTCCGAGAAGGATGTGGTATTCCACATTCATGGGCTCTAGCTCCATGGCCTTTTCGAAGTGTTTGAGGCTCCCGGTCCAATCCTTGCGCATTTCCGCGACCACCCCCAACCCGACATGGGCATCGGCGAAGTCACCGTCCAGCTCGAGTGCGCAGTGATAGTAGTCTTCAGCTTCGGAGAGCTCGTCCATGCGCTCCTTGCACTCTCCCATCAAAGTGTAGATGTTGGCTTGAGGAGCATCGAGGAGAATGGACTCGCGGTAGCATTCCAATGCCTGCAAGTAGTCTTCTAGCATCGTCAATGCAGCCGCCTTCTGCAAGAGAGCAGGGCTGAAGCCCTCGTCGATGACCAAGGAAAACTCATAGGCTTCTATGGCCTTTTCAAACTTTCCTTGGCGCTGATGCGAATTCCCGAGGTTGTACCACCCGGCACAGCTGTACGGGTGCTGGTCCACAAAGACCTCAAAAACCTGGATGGCTTCATCGACTCGGCCCATGGACTCGAAGCAGAACCCCAGCTCGTGCAGTGCCGTCTCGTTTTCGGGATCTTCCAGAAGGGCTTCCCTCAGTACTTCTGCGGCATGTTCCCAATGGCCGATGTTCTCGTACTCCAACGCGATGTCGATGAAGAGATCTCCCCGGAAGTTCGCATCCCCCAAATCCAAGGCTTGGCGATAATGGTGGATGGCATCCTGATGTTGGTCCAGCTGAGAATACAGGGTGGCCAATGTCAGGTGGATTTCATCGTTGGTGGGTTCAAAGGCAAGCAGGTTTCTCAAGCGCGGGATGGCGAGTTTCACATTTCCCGTACCCGCCATGAGCTGGACCTCTCTGAGTTGCAGTGACAGGCTCTCTGGGTATAAACCACTGGCAAATTTCAGGACGTGTTGTGCCTTCTTGTGTCGACCGTGCTGAAGGAAATGCTCGATGAGGGCTTCGAGCTCCATTAGGTCGAAAAACGCCGGCACATCAGCGGTCACCATGGCCTCATATCGGTCCACGATACGCGCCATTTCGCGTGCGTCCTGATCGTTCAATTCCTCGTCGTGCATCAATCTCTCCTAAAACTAGGCTCCTTCCGCTCGGTGGCACCGGATCAAAGGCAGGGTTTTTGAACATCCCCCCTCGATTCCTCCACTTCTCGCCAAATATGCGCCATGCCCGGCTTCTTGCCGCCGGATGAGGTGGATATTTCGTAATCGTTGGCGGAGGGCTGAACTACTTTTGCAGCATGACATTCATACGCAGTATCTCCGGTTTTCGAGGCACCATCGGAGGGGCCGAACAGGACAATTTGACCCCACCGGACATTGTGCGTGCCACACAGGGTTATGGAAGTTGGATTCTGGAAGGCCGGAACGGCTCGGCCGAAACCCGTCCTGTCGTGGTGGTGGGCCGCGATGCCCGACCCTCCGGAGATATGGTGCAGCGCCTGGTCACGGGCACACTGATGGGAATGGGGATCGACGTGATCGACCTCGGATTATCGACCACGCCTACCGTAGAGATGGCAGTGGCTGGAGAGGGTGCAGACGGCGGCATCATTCTCACGGCTTCGCACAACCCCGTGGAGTGGAATGCCCTGAAACTGTTGGACAATACAGGGGCATTCATCAGCGCCCAAGCGGGGGCGGAAGTTATCCGACGATCCAACCTTCCTCATGATTTTGCTGCCGTAGGAGACTTGGGGCGGATTTCGTCGCACGACGGTTGGATTGATGCCCACATCCAAGCGATTCTGGACCTGCCGTTGGTGGACCGCAGTGCGGTGGCCAAAGCCGGATTCAAAGTCGCCGTGGACGCCGTTCACAGCACGGGTGGAATCGCGGTTCCCCGGTTGCTCAAGGCGCTCGGTGTGGAGGAAGTCATCGAACTGTATTGTGAGCCCCACGGTCAATTCCCCCACAACCCAGAACCCAGGCCCGAACATTTGACCGCGTTGTCTTCGGCGGTGGTGAAACACCAATGTCAATTGGGCATCACTGTGGATCCCGACGTGGACAGGCTCGCTTTCGTCTGTGAAGACGGCAGCATGTTCGGTGAGGAATACACCTTGGTAGCCGTGGCCGATTACATCCTGAAGCACACACCGGGACCGGTGGTCAGCAACCTGAGCTCGACGCGTGCCTTGAGCGATGTGGCGAGGGCCCACGGTCAGAACTACACAGCCAGCGCCGTTGGAGAGGTAAACGTGGTCGAGGCCATGATGAAAACACAGGCCATTATCGGAGGAGAGGGCAACGGAGGCGTCATTTACCCCACCCTGCACGCCGGACGCGACGCTCTGGTGGGAATCGCCCTCTTCCTGTCGCATCTCGCCCATGTTGGGGGAACGGTTTCGGCCATGCGATCGGGCTACCCCCACTACGAAATGGTAAAGGCAAAAATCGACCTGGATCCCTCTTGGGATGTGGACCGCCTTTTGGCCGATTTCGCCCATGAAATGAAAGAGCATGAACCGTCCACCATCGATGGGGTGAAACTGGATTTGCCCGAGGGCTGGGTGCATTTGAGGAAGTCGAATACAGAACCCATCGTTCGCGTTTACGCTGAAGCATCAACCCCGGAAGCCGCGGCCCAACTGGTGAAAACCTACCGCGAGCGATTGCTGGCCTGCGCTTAAAATGTGTGTGTGTTGATGCAATCTTGAGCTGCAAGGCCTATTTTTCAAATTCAACGAGCGCCCCCACGAAATGAACGTGTACCTCGACAATGCCGCTACCACACCGATGATTCCGGAAGTGGTGGATGCCATGATCCCTTTTATGAGAGATCATTTTGGCAATCCCTCATCCACGCACCAATTTGGTCGACAGACCAAGACCGCCATCGAGCAGGCCCGCCGCCGCATCGCGGCTCATCTCAACATCCATCCGCGTACCGTCTGTTTCACCAGTGGTGGAACCGAGGCAGATAACATGGCCCTCCACACTGCAGTTGAGCAACTGGGTTGCCAACGCATCTTGACCTGTGCCACTGAGCACAGCGCGGTGGTAAAGACAGCAGAGCATCTGGGCCGACGGGAAGGCATCACTTTTGGCCTCCTTCAATTGGACAGCGACGGTAAAGTGGATGTCGCATCACTGTCCCAAACGTTGGCGGACGGGGTTCCGACCCTGGTGTCCGTGATGCACGGCAACAATGAAGTCGGCATTCTGCAGGACATCGAGTCCATTGGTCACTGTTGCCGTCAACACGGCGCCCTATTCCACACTGATACGGTGCAGACCATGGGCCATTACCGCATGGACCTCGAAGCCCTTCCGGTGGATTTTGCCGCATGCAGCGCCCACAAATTGCACGGACCCAAAGGCGCTGGTTTCCTCTACGTTCGAGACGGATTGCGGATTGGTGCGCACATCATGGGGGGAAGTCAGGAGCGCGCCATGCGCGGTGGCACGGAGAATCTGATCGGCATCATGGGTCTGGCCGCAGCTTTTGATCATGCCATGGCGAATCTCGAAGCCCACGCCGCCCACATTCGAGGCCTCAAAGCGGAAATGGTGGAAGGATTGAGGGCGTCGGTGCCAGATGTGCAGTTCAACGCTGGCTCGGACAAGGAGGATAGCCTGTACACGGTCTTGAGCGTGAATTTCCCAAAGCACGAAAAGAATGGAATGATGCTGTTCCTGCTCGATCTCGACGGGGTTGCTTGTTCGGGGGGCAGCGCCTGCTCCAGTGGAAGTACGCAGCCCTCTCATGTCCTTTCTTCCCTTGGGCTTCACGAGGAGGGGCGCACTTCCATCCGCTTTTCATTTAGCCGATTGACGACTTCGAAGTGCATCCAACATGCGCTCAAAGCCGTCGCCCGAATTCGCGCCGCGGCGGTGCTGGTCTGATCCACTTGCGAATGGATGCAAGAGGAAGGGGCGGAAGCGATGCGAAACTATTGCTCCGAACCGTCCGCCCCTTCAAGGCTGTCTATGTGATGGCATACTTCTGGGATTCAGGTGTCCATCATGGCTTTATGAATTGCACTTGAAGGACCTGTGCATTGGCACCGATGGCATTGACTTGGTCGCGGAGGTTGCTCATGGCTTCCTGCTTGCTGCGTCCTTTCGCGAAAACCAGGCGCTTGGAGTTCTGTGACCGGAACTGGCCGTAGATCAGGACCGTAGCTTTCAGATAGTAAGCTCCGGACTTGACGCGCTTGCCGTAATCCGTGTTGTCCTCATTGTCGTTGACGCGGACGCCGTAGCCTTTGAATTGCTGGGCTTCCTGAACGATGCGAGGACCATTGTCATCCACGGTGTTGCCGCTGCGCGGTGAGTAGAGTTGTTCGCCTTGGGCACTGACAGCAGAAGCGCTGAGGATGAAAACGAAGGCGAGGAGGGAGGAGAACTTTGCATTCATGGTAGAAGGGGTTTGTGTGTTATTGATGAATCAAACATCAGGGCGTTTTCGGGCCCCCTTGAGGACCTCCGTCAAGGGTTGAAATGACAATGGTCATCACCGAGGCCAAGGCGAAAAAAAACGCCACCCTTCAAGGCGGCGCTCTTTCTATATAGGGAGTCGGATCAGAAGGAGACGAGCTCGACACTGATTACGTTGACGGGGACGCCGATGGCGTCGATCATCTGGCGCATCCGTGATATGGCCGCCGACTTGGTCGGAGCCGAAGTGCGCAAGGTGCGTTGACCCTGGCTGCGGTTGTCCAGCGACATGGGAACGACCGCAGCGATGACGATGAAGCGCCGCTGGGTGTATCCTCTGTCCAGTGACCGGTTGGTCACATGGGAGCTGGGCTTGTTGTATTCGTGGGAGGTGGGACTGTGCATGGGCAATCCTGCGCGGGTGGTTTTGTTGAAACCAACCGGAGCGACAGAGGCATTGCCGTAGACTTGGCCGCAGGGTAAAGGGGTATCGCCAGAAAAGTCACCGCGTCCTTGGGCGGAGGCGGAAGTTGCAGAGAAGACCATGGCGGCGAAGAGGGTAGAGGCGAAGAACTTGTTCATGGTGTAGTGCATTTTGGGGTGATTGACAGGTCAAACATCCCCCGCACCTCCGCCTTGATTCATGACCGCCATCGGCCGACGTGCTGACTTTTGTCAGTGATGCATCAAGCGCACGAACCGCCCGTCTTCCAAAACCAGAATGCTCAGTCCGTTGGGGGTCTGCAAACGCAAACGGTCGGACTTGGCAACACCTGAAGACTGGACACGGCCATCCGTGGCATAGAGGGTCCAAGCTTGCCCAGGATCGAGGCCGTCCACCAAAATTCCCGTTTCGGTCGGTCGCCATTCCAAACCTGGCCTGGACTCGTCCCTTGCCATGGACGCCGTTGTGCATAGGTTGGCTTGGCCGTTCAGCCACACCGTACCTCCGAGAATAGCGAGCAGTGCGCAGCCACTGTGGTTGAGAGGACCTCCATTCACCGAGGAAACGGTGGAGGCTCCGTTGTCGTTCATCCAGGATTCGGTCAACAGGGTGTTTTCATGGAAGACCTGCTCATCCAAAGTGCAGTAGTACATCTGCACGGGGCTTTCCGGCACCCATTGATACAGATCGTTATCCTGCGCTGCAGCAAAAAATGCACTGCTCGGATCCATCATGGCTTCCAATGCACCCTCCTGAACGATGTCCACCGTCGGACCCGCCAAAAAATCATTGATGACCTCCCCGGTGGTCTCGCCGTCAAACATGTCGGGCAATCCGCTTGCGTAAGGCTCTTGGAAAATCTCGGATAGATCTGCGAACAGGTTGCCGTAGGTCTGTTGCCAGGCGAGCAGGGTATAGGCGAGGTAGGCGGGATTGGAGTACTGGTCTTGCGCCATGCCCATAGGCAACTGTGTGCCGGACATATCATAAGGCCCGCTCATCGGTGCGGCTGCTGCCAAGGGGAATCCGGCCTCTTCATCTTCCTGCATGCGCTTGGCCATGGCCATGGAAGCGTGTCCGCCTTGAGAATATCCACTGACGAAATGCTCGCCGTTGAGCGCGAAGCCCAACTCGACTCCAAGTGCCTCTGCCGCCGCGAGCAGGGCCATGCCCGCTTCCGCTTCTGACGCGGCGTGAACGTAGGGGTGCAATACATCTTCACTTCCTCCCAGCCCCAGATAGTCGGGCATTAGGGTCAGCATGCCCCCTGTGGCCATCAGATAACCCAGTTCACCCTCAAACCCTTGATAGGAAGGAGCGTCAGACCGCAGGAAAATGGTCCCGTGCATATAGGTATGGGTGGGCAAGGCACAGGCCACGGCATTGCCCTCACCATCGACGGGGATAAACACTGCGCCCGTTACGTCGTAGGTGCTACCGATGTAGTCCATCGGGTAGGTTACCCGGTATTTCGCCACATCGAAATCCAAAGGCAGGATACCATCCGGCACTCCCAGCGTGTTGGCGAGGCCTTGAATCTGGTCCATGCTCCGGACCGAGATCAACTCTGCCGTCTGAGCGCTTGATGGCAGGGTGCATACTAGGAGCACCGCACAAAAGGCGGCAAGGTTTCGGGTCATTTCCGTCATGGGCTCAAAGTAAGGGGTGCGGGTCAATTGGCGCTCATGGAAGTCCATGGCATTGTCTTGCTCAATTCGGGTCTTGACGCCGCTATCCCTTCGGCGGGAAGTACACGAGGGCGCTGAGCCGGTCGGGGTCGAGGACCTCATTGGCGACCTCCAGCACGTCGTCGGCGGTGACCGATTCGATGGCGTGGAACGCCTCCTCCAGCGGCCGCACCCGGTTGTACAGCATGATGCTCTTGCCCATGGTCGACATCCAGCCGGCTCCGCTCTCTGCACCGAGTCCGATCTGTCCGATGAGCTGCTGCTTGGCCTGCTTCAGCGTCACCACGCCGAGCCGCTTCTCGCGGGCGTCGCGCAGCTCTTTCATCACCAACCGCTCGGCGCGGGCAAACGTCTTGACGTCGGTCCCGAAATACACGGTGAATTCGCCGGTGTCGGCGTAGGGGAAGTAGCTGCTTTCGATGTTGTAGCAGATGCCGTAGCGCTCGCGGATGTTGAGCGCCAGCCGGGCGTTCATGCCGGGACCGCCGAGGTGGTTGGACAGCAGCATGAGCGCCGTCCGCTTCGGGTCACCCATCCCGTAACCGGGCGCTCCGATCACGGCGTGCACCTGGTGGACTGCGTGGTCGCCTTCGCGCCGCACCGGCGCGTACCCCGTCGGCACGGACCGCTCTCCCCGCGAGGCCTGCGTCTGTCGCGCTGACAGGTGTTTCTCGGTCAGCCGCTTGACCTTCTTGGCGGGCATGGGCCCCACCGAGCTGAAGACCAACCGGTCGTTGCGGTATTGGCGGTCGATGAACCGCAGGATGTCGTTGCGCTTGAATCCGCCCACCGATTTCTCGTCCCCGAGGATGTTGCGGCCGAGCGCATGGTCCGGATAGAGAATGGACTGGAACTCGTCGAAAATGGCGTCACCAGGGTTGTCCCGCCAGGCGTGAATCTCATCGATGATCACGTCGCGCTCTTTGGCGATCTCCCGCTCGGGGAAGGTCGAATGGAAGGCGATGTCGGCAATCAACTCCACCGACCGCTCCAGATGCTCCGACAGGAAAGACGCGGTGATCCACGTCTCCTCCTTGGAGGTGTAGGCGTTGAGCTCGGCCCCGACACTGTCGAGCCGGTTCAGGATGTGGAAGGTGCGCCGCTTCGCCGTTCCCTTGAACAGCGAGTGCTCAATGAAATGCGCCAGGCCGTTCTCTCCCGCCAGCTCATCGCGCGAGCCCGCTTCGATCAGCAGTCCGCAGTGCCCGACGTTGCGTCCGTCCTCGAGGTGTACGCACCTGAGCCCATTGGGCAGCGTCCAAGTGTGGAATGTTGAGGGGTCGGGCGACATGGCCCGCGAAGGTACGCTTCAGCCCAAGGCTTCAACGTCAACCTTTGGCGCGCTTGCACTTGCACAACGCGCAGTTGCCGCAACGCTTCTTGACGTCGGCTGCGCGGGGTGTAGGACCGGTCTGCGGCTTTGCGACTGAGTTGGGATCGAAGGTGATGAAGGCGCCGGGGATGGCGGCAAAGCGGGGAGCGTTCTGGTTGTTCATGGCATCGCGTTTGAGGGGTGATGTTTATTGCATAGCCCATAGATAGGCCGCCCCTTGGGTGCCCAAGGTGACAACCGTCACTGCCCGGGTTGACATCACCCCAAAACAGAAAGGGGGGCCGAAGCCCCCCTTTCCAATGATGATTGAAATCTGATTACTGTTCGCAGACGAGACTGAAGCTGCCGAGCAGCAAGAGCAGGTCTTGCATGGCCGTTTGGCCATTGCCGTCGATGTCTGTTGGGCAGGGGTTGACCTCAGGCAGGATGCATGAACCGTCGTCCAGTGTGGCGTTTGGATCGTAGTTCTCCGCATCTTCATACGTGCATCCGGGCACCGCAGGGGCCACAGGAGTTCCAGCACTGATGCAGAGGTTGTCGATCCAGAATTCCTGGCCTCCAATCTCGAGCTTGTCGACGTTGCCGTGCAGCACCAGGCGACCATTAAATCCAGTCACCATCGGACCCGATGAGGTCATGGTAATGATGGGGTTGCCGATCACCTGTACTTGCACACCGCCCATATTGAACGGCGCTGCCGTGAGGTGGCCATAACCATTCATCGAGCTGAAGCCCACACCGTTGACTTCGAGGAACTCGAACCCACCGAAGTCCAGGATGTCCAAGCAGACCGAGTCGGTCGGGATGGAGTCCAAGTCAAAGGTCACCGTGGCGTTGTTGGTGTGCATGACATGCCCTATTCCAAACGCAGCCCAAGGCGATACGGTGATGAGGTTCATGTTGTAGGTGGTGCCATACAGTGTGCTGTTGAGCTGATCGATGTACATGTCGACCCCACCTTCGTTGAACATGAATCCGCCGGGTGCCAGCGGGAACACTGGCCCTGAGGTTGGGTTGCCCCAAGAGGTTCCAGGCGCTTGGCTTCCGAAGTCCACGAGCCAATCGCAACTGCTGGGGCAGGACCCGGCGAAGTTGACGATCACCTCTGTGGTGTCGTTGTTGAAGCCAAAGTCACAAGAGCCGTCCTCGTCGGTCGCCGTTGGGTCGTAATTGTCCGCAGTGCTGTCGGTGCAACCGGCCACTTCGTCTTCATCGCAGATGCCGTCTTCGTCGCTATCGGCCGTGCAGTTGACCCCTTCGGCTGACACGCAGACATCGTCCACATAGAACTGTTGTCCGCCGACGGCAAAGAATTGGACGTTGCCTGTCAGGATGACCTCTCCGTAGTCGTACCCCGGGGCCGATGCCCGCGTGATGAACACATCGACGCCGCCCAAGGTGAAGCTCGCACCAAAGAGCGTGGCAAACTCAGCGACAAGCACGTCTCCGTTGACCATCAGGTTCTCAATTCCTGCACCGTCGAAATATTCGAACGTGACACGGGAAACGTTGAGCAGTCCGGTCAGGTCGTAGCCTGCGTTGATATTGGAAAGTAACAATACTTGATTGGTACCGATGCCTGGAACGCCATAGTTGACAAAGGCATTGCCCAAAAACGCACCTCCGCCTGAGCCATCATCGAATGCAGTGAAGGACAAGTCGATGTGGTCCTCTGTGAAGGTGAGCGCGGGATTTACCGCCCCCAGCGCCATGGACTCATGGGTGAAGCTGAAGTCACAGGAGTCCACAACACAGTCTACGATGAGCGGTTGGCATTCCGTATCGCTGCAGTTCGGCAAGATGAGACTGGTCACCGTCCGGCAAATCGTATGCAAGCCCTCTGCCAAGCTCAAGGTGAAGGCATTGGGGTCACCTGTTGGGGTGTATGGCATGCCATCCAGCGTCCATGTCTCCACTGCTCCGGGTTGGGGGGCTGAAAGCAGAGTGAACACACCACATGGCGTCTCAAATGCCGCAAACGAGGCATCCACATCGCATGGCAGATCGACAATTCCGCCTCCGCATCCCGGGACGAAAATTCCGGGAATGTCTACGATGACCGTGGTGCTCAGGTCTGAGAAAACGAGAGAGAATGCGAGTGTCTCCCCCTCACCTACATCGGGAATGGGCACATTGGCTGCGATGAGGCCGTATTCGATGGCCGTTGCCGCGTTGATGAGCGGACCACCAGAATCCCCTTCGTCGGCCCCATCATCTTCCAATGCGGTGATGATCACGACCGCGATCAGGGCATTGGAGACGACCTCACCGGTCTGGGCATTGCTGATCTGCAGCTGCAGGTCATCGACAAGTGGGAACCCAGATTCAAGCTGCAGGGCCATGGCGACCTGACAGGTTGCGGTATCCGGATCGAAGGAAACGGACAGGAGTTCAAGCAGGCCTTCTTCGCCTTCAGTAGCGACGACCTCAGCCAATGAGGGCGGCGGGGGAGGCGAAGAGATGCACAGGTTGTCGATCCAGAACTCCTGACCGCCGATCTTCAGCTTGTTCACGTTGCCGTGGAGCACGAGGCGGCCATTGAAGCCGGTCATTTGCGGCCCCGTAGAGGTCATGGTGATGATCGGGTTGCCGATGACCTGCACCTGCACACCGCCCATGTTGAGCGGGGCTGCTGTGAGCTGACCGTAGCCGTTCAGTGAGCTGAAGGGGACGCCGTTGACTTCGAGGAATTCGAATCCACCCAGGTCCAGGATATCCAAACAGACCGAGTCGGTCGGGATGGAGTCCAGGTCAAACGTGATCGCGGCGTTGTTGGTGTGCATGACCTGTCCCGAGCCGAAGGCTGCCCAAGGCGAGGTGGTGATCATGTTCACATTGTAGACCGGGCCATAGAAGGCATTGGCATTCTGGTCGGTATACATGTCGACACCCCCTTCATTGAACATGATGGTACCAGGTCCCATGGGGAAGGTCGGCGATGCAGCAGGATTGCCCCAGGAAGTGCCCAAGGGTTGGCTTCCAAAGTCCACGAGCCAATCGCAACTGCTCGGGCAGGAGCCGGCGAAGTTGGTGATGATCTCGGTGGTGTCGTTGTCACCGCCACCGCCATCCGTGGTGCAGGAGCCATCGTCGTCTGTGGCATTCGGGTCGTAGTTGTCGGCCGACGCATCGGTACAACCGCCCACCTCATCCTCGTCACAAATGCCATCAGCATCCGTGTCCGCGCATTCGTTGTTGTCCGTGATCACGCAGATGTTGTCGATGTAGAACTCCTGTCCGGCGACGCCGAGCTCCTGAACGTTTCCGCTCAGGATGACTTCACCGGCAATGAAGCTGCCGTAGTTGTTGAAGTTCACCTGAACCGTCGCTCCTCCCAGAACCAGCCCGCCCATTCCATCGAGCTCACCTTCTGCGAGACTGCCGTTGATCGAGAGGTTCTCCTGTCCACCGTAGTCAAGGAACTCGAAGCGGACCTCCGTCACGGTGCCCACGGCCAGCAAATCGTAGACAGCCATGATGTTGTTCAGGTTGAGTACCTGATTTGTGCCGGCTTCGGGTTGGGCCAATTGGATGGCGGCTGTGCCGAAGTTGGTGCTGCCATCGTTGTACGTGATTTCGCGGAATGAGAGGTCAATGTTGTCCTCCGTGGCGATGACCACGTTCGGTCCGGGAATAGTCACGGCGCCGAGTCCAGTGAAGGGTGCGAACTCATGGGTGAACTCCACATCGCAATCCGAAGGGGCATTGCCACAAACAATGTCCACTGCATCGCAATGCGTAGCGGTACAATCCGGGTCATTCAAATCGGTTACGGTCACACAAATCGTGTGGACGCCTGGCGCAAACGCGCCGTTGTACACCACGTCGGTGGAGCCTTGGGGCACACCGTCCACCGTCCATTCGATCGTTCCGGGGCTTCCCGTGTAGACGAATGTGCTTGTGCAATCGCCGTTGTCTATCTGCACAAAGTTGGCATAAGCGATACAGTCAGGCACCACTGGACAAACGGGGACCACGATGTCCGGGAAGTCGATGATGATGACCTCATTGCTGCTTGTGCCGACGAGAACAAGCGATACTTGCAGCGCATTGATCGCCGAAGCGGTCAGTGTAAAGGTGCCGTCTCCGTTGTCGGTTGCTTCGCTTTCTTCCTCTCCGTTGGCGTTGGTCAACAGCACATCGACTGACGCCACCAAGGGTGTTAGATCACCGAGATCGTAATAGAATTCAGGCAAACATGGTACACTCCCGAATGTCAGGCCATAGTCCATGTATTGGAGCAATCCGCTCTCTCCGAGCACCGCGGCGGCTGAGCCCAGCGTGGTGTTGGACACCTCAATCAGCTGCTCGCAGATGTTCGATGCGGTATTGCCGCAGCAATCCGTGTAGGTGGCATTCCAGGTGCGCAAGATGTTGTACCCGCCAAGGAAACAGTTCACATCCGTCAAAACATTACCGTCGGCATCGATGATGACATCGGTAAACGTGGTGGACCCGATGAAGTCCTCGCACAGGTTGTCTGAGACATTGACTTCAGCAAAACCGGAAATGGCGGGCGCCACCGTGCAGCTTCCATCCAGCGTGGCCAGCGCGTCTTCGAAAGACACGGAGGCGTTGGGGGGACAGGTCAGTTCGATGCTGGGCGCCTCATCGTCTAGAAGGGTGTAGAGAATGTAGGCGTCATCGGCACCACAGCAATTGTAGGCCTGGAACAGCACGAGATATGTGGGACCACAGAAGCCACCCAGGGTGTCCGCGATTTCCACATTGAACGTAGTGGGTGCTGCGTCGCCAGGGGCTGGGGGTACCGTACAGAAGGAATCCCAACTGATGTGTCCCAACGCTTCGAAGCCTCCAAAGCCTGAGGCTTCAGGAGTCCAGGTGCTGAGACTCGCCCAGATACCGGGATCCACCGTCTGCGTGGGGTTGGTGGCTTCCACAGTCAAATAGCCAGAGCAGTAACAGGGAGTGGTCACCAGGTCGTCAATGCTGAGGTTGACCGAGTAATCATCCAGGTTGAAGTCCCAACCGTAGAGAATCACTTCGATATTGATGGCTTCGAAAACAGGCATCTCCAGGTTGAATTCAATGGCATTGCCAATAGGAGTATTGACGGGGAACGTAGCATAGACAGTGCCCGTTTCACTTCCCACAAATTGAATGTCAGCACTGTAATAGGGTGGGAAGTCCTCTGCGGGATCGAAAGAGACCGTGGTCTCACACGAGGAGGTGTCCTGTTCTACGCTCACGCCGAGCATGTCGGCCAGTGCATCGGTCCCAAGCGATTCAACAGCCTCGGCCAGGTTGCCAGTCCCAGAGATGCAGAGGTTGTCTAGCCAGAGTTCCTGGCCGCCAATGGAGAGCTTGTCCACGTCGCCGATCAGGGTGATGGTGCCCTCAAAGGCATACCCCACATTGGCTCCCGTGACCTGCACCTGCACGCCGCCGATGACGGCTCCATTGAAGACCATCAGTCCGCCGTAGCCATTCGGGCTGGTGGCGGGTGCGGCCCCATTGATCCACAGGTTCTCGAATCCGCCTTCATCGCGGAATTCGATGCAGACCGTGTCGGTCATGTCCATGACAGACTGGATGTCGAACTGTGCAGTGATGTTGTTGGTCCACAGAGACATGCCGGTGCCCCAGCCGCCATAGTGGGCGTCGACCGCCATGTAGTTGTAGTACGTCGTGCCAAAGTCGTGGAGCGGTTCGAGGTAGATGGGCACACCGTCGCTTGTGGTGGCCTGTGTGCCCGGCGCCACGCTAATGGTGGCTCCTTCTGCGGGGTCGCCATAGCGGTCTCCAGCTGTCAGCGGGTCAAACCCGGTAAACACGTCGCACGTGGCGGTGCATCCGCCTGAATTGGGCGTCTGGATGACCGTACCGTCGTGCTTCACACAGATGTGGTCCACGAAGAACTGCTGTCCGCCAACCTCGAGCTTCTGTACGTTTCCGGTCAGCACCACCGTGCCGGTCTGGTAGCCGGGGTAGGCCGAGGTGGTGACCGACATGGTCACGCCCGGAGCCACGGTCGCCGGCATGGTTTCCAGCTCGCCGGTGAGCAGGGCGTGTCCATTGACCTGGAGGTTCTCGATTCCGGCTCCGTCAAAGAAGACAAAGCTGACCTCATTGACATTCGGGAAGGCCGACATGTCATATACGGCCAAGATGTTGCCTGTGGTCAACACCTGTCCAGACCCGACCGTGGGAAGGGCAGAGGTGACGGAAGCCGAGCCATAGGTCGTGCCAAAGCCGTCAAAGAACATCTCAAACCCGAGTTGGATGTTGTCTTCCATGGCGATGTAGGTGCCCGGCGTACTCGGGGGCAGCGGGCCCGCCGCCATGAAGTCGTGGGTGAAGACGGCATCGCAAGTGGTATCCACATACGCGGAAGGGGGCGCGATGAGGATGCCTGGAACAGTGAAGTCCACGGAGATGATGCCCGGAGTGACCGTTCCTGGGGTGAAGCTCAGCAGATTCACTCCGTTCAAACTCAGCTGCAGTCCGGAATTGTCATACGCTCCGTAGCAATCCACATCCCAGTTGAAGGTGTAGGTTCCCGGGGCGAGAACGAGCGACTCGCTGATCGCAATGGTGTCCGGCGCCATGGCTCCACTGGCGACAACGGTGCCCTGCACATCCGTGATGGTCCAGGAGCCGGAGCCGTCTCCGTACCCATCGTAGTAGTCGATCACGAGGTCCTCCACCGTCGTGCCGGCGTCGAACGGCTGCAGCACGGCGTCGGTCAGCAGGTTGGTGCCCTCAAAGGTGAACGGCGTCCATTCGCTCATGGGGAATTCGTCCTCCCCGCCATCGTTCGGCGTCCATTCGCCCATGGGGTACTCTTCTTCTTCCTGCGCAAAGAGCGCCGCGGTGTTGAAGACCTCAAGGGTGACCTCGGTCAGGTAGTTGTAGTGTTCAGGACAGACCTGACCTGTCTCCGCAATCTGGATGGAGGTGTTTCCATTCAGCAGGAAGGCGGCAGCGCCGAGCACACCATTGTCGTAGTAGTTGCCCGCGGGAATGTCCTGCAGGATGTCGCAGTCGTCCGCAGAGGTCGGTGTAGTCGTCAAAATGTCATCTCCCCCTGGACCGGCACTGCCCCCTATGGAATTGGTGAAGTCCCAGGTGTTGTATCCAATGCCCGGAAGGGTCGGGTCGATGGGGATGAGGTCGTTGAAGTCGATGTCCAGTCCATCGGAATCGATGGGCGAGCTCGGCGTGTACATTTCACCCGGTATGTACATCTCGCCCGGTATGTACATCTCGCCCGGTATGAAGGCGGACACCAGCTGAACTTCGGGTTGGGCGCCGATCATGATGGCGTTGGGGCCTGCCGCAAGTGCGGCGGCTTGCCAATACAAGGGGCCGCTGGTATCCGGTGGGCAAGCCACGACCGCATGGGTCAATTCAGCGTCCAGCACGTATCCGCAATCGCTGGCTTGGTAGCTGCCCAGCGCATTGCCGAGGCTTTGATTGGCCGCTTGGTCCGCAAAGTCGTCTCCTTCCAGGAAGGCCGAAATGAAGGCCACGGCATCGTTGCCTCCAGGGAAGGGGGTATTGAAGGCCATGATCTGCGTGCGCGAAGTCACAGAGCCGGGCAAAACGCCGGCCTCGATGGAGCACGTGGACGCATTGAAGTGAAGGTCCGGAAGCAGTGCCTCTGCGAGTTCGAAGGGAATCGTCTCGAGGGTGAGGCACGTTTCACTGTCGCAGACTTCGTAGCAAGGGTCTCCACCAGAAGCCAGTTCGCCCTCTTCATAGATTTTCAGGCAGGCTTTCCTTGAGAAGGTGAATCCCGAGAAACATTTGATGACGGACATTCCCATGTCGAGGTTGATGGGCATGGTCGTGCCGTCGCTGAAGCACAGCTCGGCATCGTATTCGGCCTCGCTGAGGTCGAACAGGGCCATATCAAAGGTGATGGCCGCGCGCGTACCCGTCAAACCGCCCCAGCAGCCTTCGCCACAATAGAGCCACATGTCCAAGCCGATGGGCCCCACGTCACAAGGGGGCGTTCCGCATTCCTCTACCGTGACAGTCAAACTGACATTGGCAGTGGTAGAAGGATCCCAGATGCAGTAGGTTTCCAATTGGACCGTATAGGTGCCCGGGGCCGCATAGGAATAGGTGGGAGGATGGTTGAGGTTTGTGCCTGTCAAGGGGGCCGATCCGTCACCGAAATCCCAGGTGTAATGGACGTTGGCTGGGAAGGTGATCCCGTTCAACGCTTGGAAGTCTACATCCAGGCAATCGATGGTGGAGCCGATGGAGTCGGGCAATGAACAAAAGGGAATGCTCAACTGTCCGCAATCCAGCGTGTCCAACGCGATGGTTGAGATGCCCAGAGAATCCGAAAACAATGACAATGAAGTGGAAACGGGGTCGGGTATGTCAAACTCCGGAAAGCTCGCGGGGTTGATCACCTCCGCAATGGTCACTGACTCGCAAGGGCCGAAGGTTCCGCTGTAATTGGTGGGGATGATGTCAAGATCGAATCGATTGGAAGAGAAAGTGCGCTCGCGGTACCCCGTGAGAAGGAGGTCAATGTTGGGGTCGTTGCCCGCCTCCAAGGTGAACATCTCCGGGTGGTAGACGAAAGGCTGCCAGCGGTCTTGAGGAAAGGGGGCATAGGCCCAGTTGTTCACGGTTTCACCTGCACCTTTCGAAGGGACCCGAAAAGCCATGAGGTTATCAAAGGTCATGCCCTGATCCTGCAGCGTTCCCCCGAGACGGAACGGTATGTTTCCGAGTTGTGCGGTTCCCGAGGCATCCGTCCAAGGGTGCTCATGGAGGTAACCGCCGAGTATGAAGCTCTGTCCATCGAACGCTTCCAGGTCAAAGGCCTTGATGATTTCCAGTTGGCTGTCCGGCAGGGTGACATCGATGGAGAAACTGTTCTGCATGAACCCCGAAGCCGGATCCAACGTTGAAATGGACATCCGCTGATCCTTCAAGTGGTTCATGGCCAAAACCAAGGGTTGGCCTGGAATCGCAAGGATGTCGGCGGCCACAACGCCATCATCTTGTGTTGTCCCGGTGGCTTCCCAATAGCTTCTTCCCCAATCGTAGTTGCCGTTGTATTTGATCCTGGCCACCAAGGCCCCTTGTTCGTTCAGCGTATTGACAGCGTATTGGTTCGTCGATCCGATGACCAGCATTCCCGTGCCGTCGTTGACCACCTTACCGAGGAAGTCATAGTCCGTGCCACCGTCGGTTGAATTGAAATCGACCGCGCCGAGCAGACTGAATCCGGACGGTCCGATGAGAGATCGCAGGTACAATCCTTTGTGGGCCCCTGCGGTCGTTGTGACATCGCCTGTCCATCCCACGCATGCCACATGCATTTGATTTTCGTACATGTAGAAATCAAGGCCCAGCAAGCGCGAGTCAAGCGGTATTTGGGGGTTGGCGTTGTTCAACATGTAGTAGTCGAGCAGGGATCCAGTGCCTGCATCCAACATGAGCATGATGCCGCGATCGCTGAAGGTTCCCGTCGTGGACAGTCGGATGTGGCCGACGGCAGCGATGGTCTGGCCACCGGTGCCCGGCACCACTTTCATGTCGGAAATTCTCAGGAGATAACCGGAAAAATACTCCTGTTGCCACAGCAGGTTTCCATCTTCCTTTTGACGAATCAAAATGGAGCTGCCTTCCGGGGTGTTGAATGTGGCCCCGGATGATCCCAGTCCCAAATCGTAGTGGGAAACAGCAGCGATGACGCGCTCGGTGCCCCAATTGGAGTCGACCAGGATGTGGCTGTGGTCGATGTGCTCGGGGTGGTGGTATGCCCATTCTTGTTGGGCCCAACCGGAGAGCATCATCGATAAAAAGAGGGTGAAAGAGGCAATCTTTCTGAAAGTCAAAGACATGAGCAAGGCGTTTGTGGCTAGTAACAAGTTCAATATCAAGGCTTGTAAGCCCAAATCAGGTCGGCGAAAGGAAGAATAATAACGACTCATGGCAAGAGAGTTCAAATGGAAGGGGGCAGAATGGCCTACACAAAGCTGTAGGAATCCTCTTGCAGAAAAGGTGAGTCATCTCACCTCTCGGGCTGTTTGCCGTCAGCTGTGCAATCAGGTGATAGCCGTAAGGAACAGGCACGCCGCCAGTCCTACCGTCATGAAACGCACCGTGTAAGGCAGGATGTCCTTGGCGGCCAAGCCGGTGATGCCAAGGAGGGGCAGGGCCCAGAAGGGCTGCAGCATGTTGGTGAGCTCGTCACCGTAGGCCATGGCGAGGATGGTGCGGTCCAAGGGTACGCCAAGGTCCAGCGCGGCGCGGATCAATAGCGGACCCTGTACGGCCCATTGCCCACCACCGCTGGGCACGAACACGTTCACGATGCCGGCCGATAGGACGGTCCACAGCTCGAAAGTCTCGGGCGTGGCGAGGCGGACCATGGCCATGGAGAGGGCCTCCACCAGCCCCGTTCCCGCCATGATGCCCATGATGCCGAAGTAGAGCGGGAATTGAATGAGGATGCCCGACGTTCCGCCAATGGCCGCGTCGATGGCGTGCAGAAAGCGTTTCAGGCTGCCGTGCAGGAGGAAAGCGAGGCCCAACAGGGTCTGGTTGGTCCAGTCGGGATCGATGAAGCCGAGACGGGCGGCATCCGGGTGGAGCACTGCCGACCTGAGGGCGAGTGTCAGCAAGATGGCGCCGAACAGCAGGGGCAAGATTCGGAGGTGCACAGCCAGATGGGTCCGCTTGGCGGGGGCCATGGTGGGGGGGAGTTCTGGACCTGAAATCTGGTTCCGGTCCATGCTTCTACCGAGCCCGTAGGCCGTGAGGGCCGCAGCCAGAATGAGGGCGCCGGTGACGAGGAAATTGTGGGAAGAAAAGACCGTCAGGCCCAATGGGAGGGTGTCGGGGAGCGTTCCAGAGGGGATTCCTGCAATTTCAGCGAGGTCCGCGAAGTGTCCGGTTTCGGCCACTTTGATGGGGGCGCTTCCGCTGAGGCCTCCGTGCCATACCATGAGCCCGCTGTATCCCGCTGCGCCGATCAGGCCGTAGTGCAGCGGGGTCCCGTTTTCCTTCGCACGCTCTCCCACCTTGCGGGCCAGAACCGCACCGATGATGAGGCCGAGTCCCCAATTCACCCAACCCGCAACGCAAGCCACAATGGCTACCGTGGCTGCGGCCCTGGCATTGGTGTTTCCCGCCAGGTCTACCGCTTTTCCGATGACGCGGTCCGCCGCAGGTGTCAAGGCCAAGGCATGGCCGAGCACGAGCATGAAAGCCGCTTGAAAAGCAAAGACAAGGAGTGGGCGGTTCCAAAGGCCGTCCCGCCAGGAAGTCGCTACGGTTTCGACATCGGCACCCAGAAAAAGCGCCGCCACCGCCGTGACAGCCGTGAGGCCGAGGGCGATGGCGAGCGGTGAGGGAACCCAGGCGAAACGGTCCGCCTTGGGCTGTGCTTCTGGAGCCGCGATCATGCGGCGTCAATCAGAAGGGCAGGTCGTCGTCAGACGCTGCCGGCGTGGTGGGCTTGAATTCAGGTGCAGCCGGGATATCAGCCGAAGCGGGCGCGGCCTCACCTGCAGGAGCAGCAACGGGCGCTTCAGCGCCCATCTTTTCGACGCGCCAAGCGTTCAAGTCCACGTAGTAGCGGTCGTTGTATTCTCGTCCGCGTACGTCAAACTTGACCATGACCTGGTCTCCTTCCTGAATTCCATTCAACTGATCCGACTTCTCCTTCAGGGCGGAGAACTTCACATCGGAGGGGTACTGCTCGGCAGTGGTAATCACGAACTCGCGCTTGTAGAATTCGCTCGTATCGGACTTCCAAACGTCGAACAGACGCTTGACGGTCCCTTTCATCTCATAACTCATAAAGCGAATATCGCCCTAACGAACGTCAACCGGGGTTGTACGCGAGCAAGGTCTTCCACGCGCCATCCACATCGCCCTGTTCAAGGCGCTGTTTTGCCTCACGGAAGAGGGCAGATTCCAGCGCGGAGACGTCGTCTTCGTGTTCCATGAAAAGGTCGGAGAGCTCCAGCAATTTGTGCTCATTTACTTCCGTCTCATCCGGAATGGTGGAAGCTGCCCCCAGCCGGGCGCGCTCGTTGGCCGTCAGTGCGGAATGGCTGGAAATCTCTTGGGGTAGGGCATCGACACCCACGCCCAGCCCGCTGCCGTTGGGCTTGGGAATTTCGAATAACGCATCGCCAGCAGCCCGGACATAGAAGTTGCCTCCACAGCGGCCGACGAGGTCAATCTTGTGGGCGTCCACCTTGCCGTCTTCGCCCAAGACGTCTTCGGCGATGTGCAACCGCTTTACCTCGCAAATGAGCATGTGACCCGCTCCGGGACCATCGCCCAACTCCACGATCTGGGTGACGGCACATTCAAAGGAAACGGGGGCCTCGCCCACTCGGGCGGGTCGGACCGTATCGCTTTCCACCGGGGTGAAGCCCGATTTGGCGAATTCATCGACGTCCGCCGGGTAGTCACTGCTGGAAAGGGACGCGCCTTCCACCATGGCGTGATCCACGAGATTGACCACGATTTCACGGGTAGCGCGGGCGTTGGCCAGCGTGTCCTTTACGGTGCCGTCCCTGCCGCGCAAGGTGGGGCCGACCACCATCACAGGCGGAGCGATGGAGTAGACGTTGAAGTAGCTGAACGGAGCCAGATTGCGGCGCCCTTCTTCGTCGATTGTACTGGCGAGTGCGATGGGGCGAGGAGCGACTGTGCCTACAAGCAGGCCGTAGCGGTCTTTGACCGGTAGTTCAGAAGGGTCGAAAGACCGGATGCTGCGCGTGTCGCTCATGTTCCCGCGATGGCATTCCCGGTTTCTTCGACATCCTCGACAGTTCCCATGACCTTGTCTTTGAGGCCGTCGGCATAGGCATCGAGCTTCTGGGCCAAGGCGCTATCTCCTGCTCCCAGAATGCGGGCGGCCATCAGACCGGCATTCCGACCGCCATCGAGTGCAACGGTGGCCACGGGAATGCCCGCCGGCATCTGCAGAATGCTGAGGATGCTGTCCCAACCGTCGATGCTGTTGCTGCTCTTCACGGGGACACCTACCACAGGGAGGCTGGTGAGCGAGGCCACCATCCCCGGCAGGTGGGCGGCACCTCCGGCACCGGCGACGATCACACCAATGCCGCGGTCCCGCGCGCTGCGTGCGTATTCCAACATGCGGTCCGGTGTTCGGTGTGCGCTCACCACGGTCATCTCGTGTTGAACCCCCATTTCGGTTAGGATTTCGGCGGCTTGCCGCATGACGGGCAGGTCGCTCTTGCTGCCCATGATGATGCCCACTTTCATGGGGCAAAGATACGGGGGACTCTGACGGTATGGACCGCGTTATCAGGCCAATATCGACACCACACAGGCCGTCAAGAGGCAGGCGGCTGTTCCGCCAATCAGCGCTCGGAATCCAAGTTTGGCCAATTCAGCACGACGGGAAGGCGCAAGGACGCCGATTCCGCCAACCTGAATGCCAATGCTCGCAAAGTTGGCGAAGCCACAGAGCACATAGGTGGCGATCAGCACACTGCGCTCACTCACGAATTCTCCCGCCTCCTTCATGTTCATCAAGGTGACGTAGGCGTAGAACTCATTGATTACCGTCTTTTCTCCGAGCAGCTGCCCCACGAGTACGGCATCTTGCATCGGCACTCCTACCAGCCAAGCCAGAGGCGCCCCGATGTACCCGAGGATGAACTCAAGGCTCAGAGAATCAAATCGCGTCCCTGCGGCCACCACGTCATTCAGACCGGTCCAGCCACCGACCCAACCCAGGATGTCATTGGACATGTAGACAAGGGCAGTGAAAACCAGCAGCATCACGCCCACATTGGCTGCCAATACCAAGCCGTCTCTCGTGCCATTGGTGATGGCTTCCAAGAAGTTGGCGGCATCGGATTTGACCAACTCCACATTGCCCGCCGCCTGAAGATCCGTCTCAGGAACCAGAATTTTCGCTGCCGCCGCCGCTGCGGGTGCCGAAATCAGGGAGGCTGTCAACAGGTGCGTCGCGAAATAGGCCTGCGCTGCAGGGTCGTCTCCCCCCAGGAATGCCACATATGTCGCAAAGACGGAGCCTGCAATGGTGGCCATCCCGCCGGTCATGACCAGCATGAGCTCCGAGCGGGTCATTTTTTCCAAATAGGGGCGGATGAGCAGGGGACTCTCGGTTTGCCCCAGAAAAACATTGCCCGCCACGGCGAGACTCTCCGTACCGGACAGACGAAGCGTCCTGCGCATCAACCAGGCAAAGCCACGGATGAACAGAGGCAGGATGCCTGCGTAATGGAGAAGAGCACTGAAAGCGCTGAAGAAAACAATGGTGGGCAATAGACGGAAAGCGAAATTCTCCAGGCTGACGTCCACTTTCCCTTCCATGCCGAAGCTGCCGAGCAAAAAGTCGGTTCCCCGGTCCGTATATCCGATGAGGACGACGAACAGCTCGGCCACAAAGGAGAACGCATCCTTTACGCCGGGTACTTTCAACACAAGGATGGCCAAAAGGAACTGGAGCAGGAGGGCTCCGCCTACCGTCCGCCACACTACGTTCTTCCGTTGGGTTGACAAGGCGTAGAGAATGCCGGCTATAACGGCCATGCCGAGCAGTGCGCGCATTTATTCTTCGTTTCTTTTTTCGATTTCGTCGCGCAATTGACCGGCGCGCTCGTAATCCTCTCGCTGGATGGCAAGGTCCAGCTCTTCTTGCAGTTCCCCCATGGACAGAGAGGAAAAGTTGCCCTTGGGTTCCACCGGCTCTTCGAAACCAAATGGGTCGTCCGGATTTTCCTCCGGCATGGGCTTGACCTCTTCCTCCCCTTCAGGGGCAATGCCGGCGAGCTCCATGACTTTTTCCTCGCAGTAAATGTTACAGTCGAAGCGCACAGCGAGGGCCACGGCATCGGAAGTTCGCGCATCGATGGATCGCTCCTCACCATCGCGAACACAAATCAAACGGGCAAAAAAGATCCCTTCGACCAGGTCGTAGATCACGACCTCCTTCAATTCGATGTCATAGGCCAGGGACAGACTGTTGAAGAGGTCATGGGTGAGCGGTCTGCTCGGTGTCATGCCTTCCAGTTTGATGGCAATCGACTGCGCCTCGTGCATGCCAATGACGATGGGCAGTTTCCTTTGGCCGTGTTTCTCCTCGAGCACCAGATTGTAAGCGCCAGTGGTGGCGCCGCTGGGCCTGATGTCCATTACCTCGAGCTGGGATCTGTTCATGGTCGCTTTCCGGCTGCCTTCAAGGTAGTCGTTTCACTCAGAGAGCTTGGAAGGCCTCTGTCAGTTTTGGCACCACATCGAATGCATCTCCTACAATGCCGTAGTCCGCAGCCTTGAAGAAAGGGGCTTCCGGGTCCTTGTTGATCACGACGATGACCTTGGATCCGTTCACTCCCGCCAAGTGCTGTATGGCTCCAGAAATTCCAATGGCGATGTAGAGGTTGGGTCGAATGGCAATTCCCGTCTGCCCAACGTGCTCATGGTGAGGGCGCCAACCGATATCGGAAACCGGTCGCGAGCAGGCAGTGGTGGCACCGACAGCGTCTGCGAGGTCTTCAATGATGCCCCAATTCTCAGGACCTTTCAGGCCGCGTCCGGCGGAGACCACCAACTCTGCTTCGGGAAGGGGCGCCCGTCCACCGGTACTCGGTGCGGCAGCTTCCAAAATCTCCACTTTGCGGTCTCCGAGGTCGGTGCTGAACGCTTCTACGGAAGCCGTGCCTCCCGCGGATTCAGGCATGCCGATGGCGTTCGGGGTCGTGGTGATGACCAGTTTGTCCGTGTTGCCCACGATGCGCGCTGTGGCCTTGCCGCTGAATACGTTTCGCGTGAAACCTTCTCCCGAGGGAGCAGCGGTCACGCCGGCGATCAGGCCGGCACCGAGGCGGACGGCAACACGACCTGCCACTGCCTTTCCGAGGTGGTCTTGGGCGGAGACTACGGTAGAAGCCCCTTCTTTTTCTGCAGCAGCGGAGACGAGCCGGGCGAGCTGCCCATCGTCCAGGTGGGCTTCCCCTTGGAGAACACGTCCGACGCCTACCGCGCCAAGGCCACCGTCTCCATTGAGTTCACCGGACACAACGGCCACAGCTTCTCCCATGCTCGCTGCGAATCCTGCAGCCTCGAGGCTCGCCTTGGTGGCTTGTCCATCTTTCGTCTGAATGAATGCAATGCACTTCATGATTTCTTCTGCTTTGGGAGTTCAGATCACCTTGGCTTCTTCGCGCAGCAGGCGAACGAGCTCCGCGGGGTTGTCGGCATCGACGAGTTTGACCCCCGCCTTTTCCGGCGGCAAGGCGAATTTTTCGATCCGCGTTCCGGCTGCTGCACCCGATGCTGGGACCACTTGCAATGGCTTGGTCCGGGCCGCCATGATGCCGCGCATGTTGGGAATGCGCTGCTCACCCATTCCCTTGGCGGCCGACAACACAAAGGTCCCTGCGACGGCAACTTTTTCAATGCCGTTCGCAGTTTCGCGTGTCATGATGGCCTTGTCTCCGTCATAGTCGAGGGAGGTGCAAAGCGCGATGCAGGGCACGTCAAGGTGCTCGGCAATCATGGCAGGCACTGCACTGCTGTTGTGGTCGATGGTCTCCTTGCCGCAAAGGATGGCGTCGAAGGATTGACCTTGGGCATAAGCGGCAAGCTCCGCAGCGACCTGCATGGCATCCTCCGGAGCGGCATCAATGCGCACTGCCTCATGCGCTCCAATGGCCAGTGCCTTCCGCAGGATGGGGTCGCAATCCGCTCCTCCAACCGCTGCGATGACCACCTTTCCGCCTTGGGCCTCGACGAGCTCGAGTGCGCGGACGAGGGCGTACCACTCATCATAAGGATTGACGATGAATTGAACCCCTTCCTCATTGAAGCGGGTGTCGCCCTCGGTGAACGCGATGCGGGTCGTGGTATCCGGAGCTTTACTGATACAGACGAGAAAATCCATGCCTTGAACGTTGAAGGTGGGGAGGTGTGAATCCCGGTTTGAGACCGCGAAGTTAACCCCGGAAGACCTGCCGAATCCAACGGTGGTTGAACATGCTTTGCGCGCCGTAACTTCGCACCCCTGAATTCAGCCATACTCTGTAAAATGCGTACCATTCAGTTCCGCGAGGCCGTCTGCGAGGCCATGAGCGAGGAGATGCGTCGAGATGACCGTGTTTTCCTTTTGGGAGAAGAAGTAGCCGAGTACAACGGCGCCTACAAAGCCTCCAAGGGCATGCTCGATGAGTTTGGCCCCGAACGGGTGATCGACACGCCCATCAGCGAGCTCGGTTTTTCCGCCATTGCGGTCGGCGCCGCCATGAACGGACTGCGTCCCATTGTCGAGTTCATGACCTGGAATTTCGCCGTGTTGGCGAGTGACCAGATCATCAACCACGCCAGCAAGATGCTACAGATGAGTGGCGGACAATTCAGCTGCCCGATCGTCTTTCGTGGACCGAATGGTCAGGCCGGTCAGTTGGCCGCCACGCACAGCCAGAGCTACGAAAGCCTCTACGCGAGCATGCCGGGATTGAAGGTGGTCACCCCTTTCACCCCTTATGAAGCGAAAGGCCTCTTGAAGGCGGCCATCCGCGACGAGGATCCGGTGCTCGTGATGGAGTCCGAGAAGATGTACGGCGACAAGGGGGAAATCCCCGAGGGCGAGTTCCTCGTTCCCATCGGCAAGGCCAATGTGCGCCGTGCTGGAACCGATTGCACCATCGTCAGCTTTGGTAAGATTCTGAAGACCGTGCATGCCGCGGCCGATGAGCTGGCCAAGGAGGGCATCGAAGCCGAGATCATCGACCTGCGCACCATTCGCCCTCTCGACCTCGATACCATTGTGGAGAGTGTCAAGAAGACCGGTCGATTGGTCATTGTGGAGGAGAGCTTCCCCGTTGCGTCCATCGCATCAGAAATCAGCTACCGCATCCAGCGCCACGCATTCGATTACCTCGATGCGCCCATCCGCCGTCTTTGCCAGTCCGACACACCTTTCGCCTTCTCCACCTCCTTGATTGAGGAGGCGCTTCCTCAAGTGGGCGACATTGTGCGCACCGTCAAGGAAGTCAATTACGTAGCCTGATTACGTACCCTCAGAAACGCGTTATCTTCGCGCTCCGAAACACCTCAACCAGCTGAGCCAATCAGCGCCAACACTTTTCCATGCAAGACACGATTCTTTACCTCGTGCCCGCCTTGGCCGTTGTAGGCCTCATTTACATGTTCGTTCAGTCCCGCTGGGTCCGCTCGCAGAGCACCGGTGATGAGAAGATGAGGACCATTGCCCAGCACATTCACGAAGGTGCGCTGGCATTTTTGAGCGCCGAATACCGCATCCTCGCCGTCTTCGTCGTGGTGGCGGGTGCTCTGCTGGGACTGGTTTCTTCTCTGGTAGAGTCCACGCATTGGTTCATCGTCATCGCCTTTGTCATCGGCGCCGTGTTCTCCGCTCTCGCGGGCAACATCGGCATGCGCATCGCCACAGAGGCCAACGTCCGCACCACGCAAGCGGCCCGCACGGGCATCGCCCATGCCTTGAAGGTGTCCTTCACCGGCGGTATGGTCATGGGCCTCGGCGTGGCCGGCCTCGCTGTTTTCGGTTTGAGCGTCCTCTTCATTTTCCTCTTGAACTACTTCTCGGGTGGTGTGTGGACGGGTGTCAATGACATGACCATGATCCTGGAGGCCCTCGCTGGGTTCTCCCTGGGAGCAGAGTCCATTGCGCTCTTTGCCCGAGTGGGTGGAGGTATTTACACCAAAGCGGCAGACGTAGGCGCTGACCTTGTAGGCAAGGTGGAAGCTGGCATCCCGGAGGACGATCCCCGCAACCCTGCCACCATCGCCGACAATGTGGGTGACAACGTGGGTGACGTGGCTGGAATGGGTGCAGACCTCTTCGGCTCTTACGTAGCGACTGTACTCGCCGCCATGGTGCTCGGTAACTACGTCATCAACGACATGGGAGGCAACATCACGGACAACTACGGTGGCATGTCCACCATCCTGTTGCCTTTGATCATCTCCGCCCTCGGCATCATCTTCTCCATCCTCGGTTCCCTGGTGATCCGCATCAAGGATGGCGCCAAGGAGCCGGAAGTGCAGGCTGCGTTGAACCGCGGCAACTGGGGGTCCATCGTATTGACGGCCATTGCTTGTTACTTCCTGATCGACAACATGCTTCCGGATACGCTGAGGATGGATTTCTTCGGTGAGGGCATGCGCACCTTCGGCAGCATCAATGTCTTCTACTCCGTCATCGTGGGTCTCATCGTAGGTGGGGCCATCTCGTACATGACCGAATACTACACGGGCCTCGGTAAAAAGCCCGTCCTCAGCATCGTGCAGAATTCTTCTACCGGTGCGGCCACCAACATCATTGCCGGTCTGGCGACGGGTATGATCTCTACGTTCGGCCCCATCTTGCTGTTCGCTTCGGCCATCTTCATCAGTTATGAGTTTGCCGGCTTCTACGGTGTGGCCATCGCAGCCTGCTCCATGATGGCGACCACGGCCATGCAGTTGGCCATTGACGCCTTCGGTCCCATTGCGGACAACGCAGGGGGCATCGCCGAGATGAGCGAGCTTCCGGAAGAGGTGCGCGAGCGCACGGACATCCTCGACTCTGTGGGCAACACCACGGCCGCCATCGGCAAGGGCTTCGCCATTGCTTCCGCAGCGTTGACCGCCCTCGCCCTGTTCGCCGCCTACGTGGAGTTCACCGGCATCGACGGCATCAACATCTTCAAGGCCAACGTCCTCGCCGCCCTCTTCATAGGAGGTATGATCCCTGTGGTCTTCTCGGCCCTCGCCATGAATTCGGTCGGCAAGGCCGCCATGGAGATGGTGCAGGAGGTGCGCCGCCAGTTCAAGGAGATTCCCGGCATCCTCGAGGGAACCGGTACGCCTGAGTACGGAAAGTGTGTCGACATCTCCACGCAGGCTGCCCTCAAGGAGATGATGCTCCCCGGCGCGATGACCATCGCCTTCCCGCTCATCATTGGATTGGTGCCACTGATCTTTGGTGCGGACCCCGCTTGGGCGGCCGAGACCCTCGGAGGCTACATGGCCGGCGTGACCGTGAGCGGTGTGCTCTGGGCCATCTTCCAAAACAACGCCGGCGGCGCTTGGGACAACGCGAAGAAGTCTTTCGAGGCTGGTGTCGAGATCGACGGTGAGATGACCTTCAAGGGCAGTGACGCCCACAAGGCGGCTGTGACGGGAGACACGGTAGGTGACCCCTTCAAGGACACCTCTGGACCTTCCATGAACATTCTCATCAAGCTGACCTGCCTGGTGGGCCTCGTCATTGCTCCCATCCTCGGTGGACATGACGGCGATGATCATGAGGGTCACGATCACGGTTCCATCGAAGCGCCTGCATCAGAGGTCGAGCCCATGGCCGCCGTAGCAGAATTCCAGGACGCATGAGGCTGATTGTTTTGGGTGCATTCGCCGCGGCGATCGCCATTGGTTTCGCGGGTTGCTCAGGTCAAGACGACGCCGCAAACCAGAGTGAAAATTCGGCTCAAAGTGAGGAAGGCGATGTCGCCGGCGTTCAGCAGGTGGCCCTTGTGCCAGTCGATGAGCCTTGTGATTGTTTCAACGAGGGCCTGAGCCGCGGTGAAATGCGCTACTGCCGCGAATCGAAGCGCGACGTGAATTTCTTGGAAGCGTTGCGCAAGTGTGGTACTGGAGAGGTGAAGGGCGTCAGCGCCGTGAACAACATTCCCGGAGACGGCCAGTACACCATGAACGTGGACCAGAGCGTGATCCAATGGCATGGAACCAAAGTGGGCTCCGCGGAATCGGGGACAGTGCCTCTGCGTTCCTGTGTGTTCAGCGTCGAAGAAGGCCAGCTGACGGCGGGAGAAGTGGTGGTTGAAATGGCAGGAATACAAGCGACCAGTGCGGAGGGGTTGGCAGCCCGAAATCTGGGCCGACACCTGAGGGGAGAAGACTTTTTCAATGTGTCTGAATTCCCAACGGCAGCCTTCAGTTTGGAAACGAGTAAGGTTGATCCCCGGGGAAACATGGTCATCGAGGGAAAGTTGAACGTCAAGGGGATCAGCCAACCGGCGACCTGCAATTTGACCTTCGGATCCTCTGACCCGGTAGTGGCCAGTTTGGACATGGTGTTCAACCGGGCAGATTTCGATGTCCGCTACGGAAGCGGTTCGTTTTTCGACGACCTCGGAGACGAATTGATTTCAGATGAGGTCAACCTGAAGATGGTCCTGGTAGAGAACTTGGAGTTGAGAAAGTCCAACTGAATTGCATTCCGTCCATTCATGAAAAACGGCCCCGAGGGGCCGTTTTTCATTTTCGCACTTTCGGTCCGAGGGTCCGAATCAGAACAGTCCGTTCAATTCGGCATCCACCTTGGTGATGATCTCACCCAGCTCTTCAGGGTTGTTCTCAAAGTCCATGTGGTCCACATTGATGACGAGAACCTTGCCCTTGGTGTAGGTGGAAATCCACGCTTCATAGCGCTCGTTGAGACGGTTGAGATAATCGAGTCGAATGGACTCTTCGTACTCCCTTCCGCGCTTCTGGATCTTTTCGACGAGGTTACCCACGCTGCTCCGCAGGTAAATCAAAAGGTCTGGAGGGGTGACGAACTGCTCCATCATCTCGAACAACTTCAGGAAGTTCTCGTGATCCCTGGAGGTCATCAACCCCATGGACTGCAGGTTGGGGGCAAAGATGTAGGCGTCCTCGTAGATGGTCCGGTCCTGAACCATGTCGTGGCCGCTTGACTTCAGTGCGTGAAGCTGCCCGAAACGGGAGGTCAGGAAGTGGATTTGCAGATTGAACGACCAACGCTGCATGTCCTTGTAAAAGTCATTCAGGTAGGGGTTGTCATCCACACTCTCATAGTGGGGAGTGATCTTGTAGTGCTGGGCGAGCAGCCGCGTGAGGGTGGTCTTGCCGGAGCCTATGTTTCCTGCGATCGCGAGGTGCATGTTCGTGCGGTTGGAAGCGGCAAGGTAGGGGGCGATTCCCCATCCTACAATCCAAGGGGCGCGGGTTCGGCCTTCTGACTTTCTGCGTTCATGGCTGAAACCGCCTCTACCCATTGTGGGTCCATCGACAGGCGGGGCACTTTGTGTTGTCCACCCAGTTTTCCTTTCGATTTCAACAGGTTTTCGAACGCTCCTTGGGATGCCCATTCGACACGAGGGGAGAGCAAGACGAGATCGCCGGTTCTCTTGGCGTCATAATCGCTGTTCATCTTCCGCAGATTGCGGTCCAGCGAATGTGAGAACAGGGCAACGTCAGGTAAATCGGACGGGGTTCTTCCCGGTTCGATGATCCAATGATGTCGTCCCACCGCATCGCCTGAAGTCTGACGGGCACATGCGGTCCAATTCCGGCACTCCAGCCCCATTTGTCTGCTGGTTAGGGCAATCGCCTCCTCCGCATCGCCTACCATGAGTTCCTCTCCTGCGAGGTTCAGGAAGGAATGGGTCCGTCCGCTGACTTGAATTCGATAGGGGGACAGGCCGGTAAATCGAATGAGGTCACCCAAGAGGTATCGATGCAATCCGCCATTTGTCGATATGACCAGGGCATAGTCCTGACCGGTTTCCACTGCGTCCAGGCCTACCGTAGGTGGCGCGACCCCTTCGAGGGGGTCCATGCCCGGCGTGAAGGGCAGGAACTCATAGTGGATGCCATAGTCCAACATCAAAAGCATGTCATCGGCCCCCAATCGATCCTGAATGCCGAAAAAGCCTTCGCTGGCATTGTAGGTTTCGATGTAGTGCATGCCCGGCGGCATCATGCGCTGGAAAGCCTCGCGATAGGGTGCAAACGCCACCCCGCCATGCATGTAAAGTTGAAGGTGGGGCCAGACCTCTCCGAGGTGCGCCTTGCCGGACCGCTCCAGAATCCGCTCCAGGAGGACCTGTGTCCAACTGGGGACACCGGCGATGATGCGTACGTCCTGGTTCATGGTGGACTCGGTCATGCGCTCGATTTTCTCCTCCCACGATGCCATGAGCGCAATGGAACGGGCTGGGGTGCGCCTCCACTCGCACCACCAGGGCAAGTTGTTGATGATGATGGCGCTGAGATCACCCGTCAAGACACCATTGTCCGCCTCCTCTGCGCGCCCGGTGCCGCCCACGATCAGATGCCGCCCTCCGTAGAGTCGAGCCTTGGGCATCGCGTGCACATACATGGCCAGCAGGTCCTTGCCTCCCTTGTAATGGCACTTTTCCAGTGCACCCTCCGTCACGGGGATGAACTTGCTCCGGTCCTGGGTTGTGCCCGAAGATTTCGCATGCCATTTGACCTGGCCGGGCCAGAGCACGTCGGGCTCCCCCGCTCGCACGGCGTCAATCCAGGGCTTCATGGCGTTGTAGTCCCGCAGGGGTACCTGTTCCCGGTAGGCTTCGGCCGAAGTATTCGAACGGATTCCGTGTTCCTGTCCGAAACGGGTGGTGGCCAATGCCGAGATGTGTTGCTGGAGCACCTCTGCCTGAACTTCTTGAGGGAATTTCCGAAACAGGTCGATTTGGTGAAGGCGCTTGCGGATGAACCAGCTGAATACAGTATTGACGGGCATGGGTTAGTTGGGGTCAATCCGATGGACATCGTTGTTGGACTCCTCAATGGAATTCTTCACATGCCGCATGCGCAAGGCAATCTGAGCCCAGATTCCCCGTTCGTCCGGGTCACCGGTCATGAGCCTCTTGAGGGCCTCGTCATCATTGTCCGCAGCGAGGGCCATATCTGCCAGGGTCTCTCCCCCCTCGTGCTTCAGCCATTCGACGGCCTTCTTTTCACCCTCGGCCCCCTCAATCAAGGCCACGAGGTGCAGGTGCCCATGGTGGCGCAGCCAGGCACGGCTGGTGGGCTCGTTGATCAGGGCGTGGCAGAATACGCCGAGTTCAGGGTAGTCGGATCCCATGAGCCAGTCCCGAATCTCTTCGTGACCCATGATGGCCTCAGCCCAGCCCAGAAGGACTTTATTCGGGTAGGCGGGGATGGGGCGTGATGGCATCGCTGGGGTGAGTCGAGAAAGAAGGACTTTCTCGTCCGGAGAGGAAAGATGGCCCGAATTCACGATATCGGAAACATCCTGCCCCCCTTCTTGGGTTCCTTTGCAGTGCTGCTCATGGACCGCGATGTGAAGGGAGCCGAGAAAATGGACAGATCCTCAGAAATCATGGCTCCCGCTTCCCCCCGTTCCGCCACCTCAGCTGTCCATCCTCGGGTGTATGACCGGGCGTTTTTCCTTCTGTGCGGCGGTACCGTGCTCTTCATGGCCAGCTTCGGTATGCTGCTACCCGAGCTGCCCGCCCATTTGGCGACGATGGGGGGAGAAGCTTATCTCGGTGGTGTGGTCGGCATGTTTACCCTTGCGGCCTTCCTTTCTCGTTTCATGAGCGGTCGCATAGCGGATCTTGCGGGCAGGCGAAAGGTCATGCTCATCGGGTCCGCGGTGACGGCAGTGGCGGGCTTCGGTTACCTCGTCGCAACCAGCATCGCGACTTTTCTCGCCTTGCGTTTCTTCCACGGATTGTCCACCGGGTTCCGGCCCACGGGAACCAGTGCGATGTTGACCGACCGCATTCCCCCAGAGCGCAGGGGCGAGGCACTCGGGTATCTGGGGGTGGCGGGCAATGCTGGAATGGCATCTGGCCCTGCACTCGGCAGTTGGTTGACAGTGGAGTGGGGGATAGAGTGGATGTTCGTGATGTCCGCTCTTCTGGGTATGGCGAGCCTGCTTTTCACTTGGCCGCTCGAAGAAACCTTGCCGGGGGCACGCCCTGTGCGTCGGTCCGATCTCAATCCCTTCCGGGGAGGCCTGATCGATCCACAGGCATGGCCAGCGGCGGCAGTGTTGCTGCCCATTGCCCTCGCTTTTGGCGTCTACCTCACCATCACACCGGATTTCGTGGACCACCTGGGTTACGTCTACAAGGGTTCTTTCAATACCATCATCGTTGTGAGCTCCATCGCCATGCGCTTCGTGGCGGGTCGTCTGAGCGACCGTCATGGCCGCATTCCCATCTTGCTGGTCGGAACTTTGTTGCTGGCCGCAGGCATGCTGCTGATGGGGTCCGCTGAAAGCAAACTCGTCGCCACCCTCGGCGGACTGGTGTACGGGGCGAGTATCGGCATCAACATGCCCACCGTGTTCGCTTGGACAGCAGATCTCGCTCAGCCGGGTAAGATTGCCGTGGCATTGGGCACCATGTTGATGGCCCTCGAAATCGGCATTGGTTTTGGTGCCGTTTACTCCGGAATACGTTTCCAAGGCGACATCGGCGCAATACCGGAATTGTACTACATGGCGGGAATAGGTGCATTGGTGACCGCCATTGCACTGATTCCCCCCCTGTTGGCAGGAAGACGGAGCTGAGGGGCGAGTCATCAAAAATGCCCCTTTGATAACCTTCGTTCACGGGTGCCCCATGCGCCTTGCCTGCCGCGTAGCTTCAACACATGAGCACGAAAGAAATGCCTACCCAAGAGGCCATTGAGGTCGGTTCCGTCGGGGGAACAAATACGGTTCAAGCATCAACGTCCGCTGCGGAGAAGCTGAATGTAGAAGGCCCCACCATGGGTGATCTCCAGGAGGATCGCCGAGCATTGGCCCGGGATTTCGTGACCCTAAAGCACACGATTGCCCAACTCCGGGCCGATCGGGATCGCCTCGCTGTGGAGAACCGTGACCTTCAGATGAGGTTGGCGGCCATCGAGACGGATTACGCCAATCTGTTCTCTTACGTTGAGGGCAGTCGCGCAGAGGCTTAAGCGACGATCGCGGACGCGGTCGGAAGGCTGCGGTCAACCTTCTTGAAGAGGCCTTGGAGTACTTTTCCAGGGCCCACTTCTACCACTTCGTTCACGCCCTCTGCCACAAACCATTCCATGGTCTGGGTCCACCTCACGGGGGCGGTAAGCTGGGCAATCAGATTCTGGCGGATGACCTCCGGGTCGGTTTCGGGTGTCGCATTGACATTCTGCACAATGGGACAGCGTGGGCTTCGAATGTTCGCTTCCTCTAAAGCGACCGCAAGCCGCTCCCGAGCGGGCTCCATCAAGGGGGAGTGGAATGCCCCACCAACAGGGAGCATCAGCGCCCGACGGGCACCGGCTTCGGTCAGCGCCGCACATGCGGCTTCCACGGCGGGCACCTCGCCGGAAATCACCAATTGCCCCGGGCAATTGTAATTGGCAGCCACCACGATGCCCTCAGTCTGGGCGCACACCTCTTCAACGGTTCCATCCTCCAGACCGAGGATGGCCGCCATGGTGGAAGGCGTTCTCTCGCAGGCATCCTGCATGGCCAGTGCACGTTCGCTCACCAATTGAAGACCTTCTGCGAAATCGAGGCCGCCAGCGGCGACCAATGCACTGAATTCGCCCAGGCTGTGGCCCGCCACGAAGGCCGGGTCAAAAGCGTCCCCCATTCCTTCGGCGAGAATGACGGAGTGGAGGAAGATGGCGGGTTGGGTCACCTTGGTTTGCTTCAAATCCTCCTCCGATCCCGAGAACATGGTCGTGGCGATATCAAATCCCAAAATCTCCTGGGCTTCAGCGTAGCGGTCCCGGGCGAAAGCGTGACCGTCGTACATGTCCTGTCCCATACCGGGAAACTGGGCGCCCTGCCCTGGAAATACCATGATTTTCATGGGACGAAATTACACTTTCCGGATGACCTGAAGCGAAGGCCATCAAAGTGCCTGACGCCTGATCACAGTTGGTAGGAGAGTCCGATGGAAAGGACTTCCTTGAATTGGGTTCCCGGTCCCATGACCGCGGGGAGCGTGGTGGTGACCCCGTCGACGATCTCAGTTCGTGCCGGTTCCTTTTCGAGCACCACATCGTCATCGTAAATCAAGTGCGTGCTGATGGTGGTCCTCAAGACCTCATTCACCTTCAACTCGAGCAATCCCGTCCAGTTGATGTCGATGTTACCCGGCTGGTTCAGATAGTTCGAGAACAGGTCCAGTTGATGGGTCCACTTTACATTCTTCATCAAGTCAATGGACAGGTTCCACCGCAAATATCCCCCGAGCTCCATCCGACTGTGCTGTCCTGCCTCCACACCGAATACACCCGCGGCTGAAAGGGTGTCGTCCATTACGACGGTCAGCTTTCCTGTAAAAGGCGCGAAGAACAGCTGGTTCGATGCGCTGGGCTTGGGCGCAAAACCCACTGCAGCCACGAGGTAACCCGGAGAGAGGAAATCCGAGATGGGTTGGTCGCGATCAGGCAGACCATCGACCATGGCATAACCCGGAAGGAACTGTGTTCGGGCGTCTACGAGTGCGGATAGGCGGGCATCACCCAAAGCGCGCTGCATGGCCGTATTCCATTGTCCGGTCAGGATCAATCGGTCATCGGTTTTGCGCCATCCTCCTTGCTGTCTGAGGAGGCCCAGCGCCGCATCCAATCCCCACCCCGAGCTCCGAGGTCCGCGCTCTCGGGTCTCGGAGAGGTTGCACAGGGTCGTGAACGCCACAGAGCTTTCACCACCACCTGCCCAGTTCTGCAAGGCTGTCTGACTCAAATTCAGTCCGAGGGTTCCCTTGAATTGTTGCAGGGTATCGAGGGGGTTGTCATCCTCGGCCATGACCGCATTCTCGATCCTCGGAACGGACATCTGCCCGGAGGTCTCCAGAGGGCCCCCAGTGAGGACAAGGAAACTGAGCACTGCACAAGCGGTGATTGGTGTTGGAAAAGGAGAGGCCATGTGGAAGGTCTTTGTCTTCGGTGCGGTGATGAGCAGAAAGCGCCGTAATTTAAGGGGACCAAAGCCAAATGTCTCGATTGATTACCCTTGTTTGGCTTTGCACGGCTTGCGCAATGCACATGGCAAATGCCCAGAACGTGGATGTGGCGTCAGCGGGGGTTGAACTCTGTGATTGTTTGCCTTCAGATGAGTATCTGCTCGTGAAGAAGTCCGTGTCGATGAACGGCGAGACTTCGACTGTTCATCACGCCAATGTGGAGGTGCTGATCACTTTTCTGACCGCCTATGGACACATCGGAGCGCATGCCCTGAATCTCACTTGGCCTTATGACCTGGTGGTGGGCTCGGCCGATTTGACAGCCCTCCTCACGGGATTCAATTTTTACCCTCCTTTTGAAGATGTCCTGTGCAGCTGGGAGGTCATCAATGTGGCGAGCCATGGGTGGATTCTGGAGGAAACCGATGCGGTAGGGTATAGCGAGGCCTATGTCCACGAGACCACATTTGATGAATTCGATCTGGGTGATGAGACCTACGGGCAGTGCCTGCTCAACAGTTTCGATCTCGAGATGGTGTACCTACCGGATTCCGTCGTCCGAATGACTTTCGTGCGGAAGTTCCAGAGCGATGTTCCCCTGGACTGAAGGGAAACCTGCGGTGTGAACAGTTTTCTGAAGTGAGAGGGGCAAATACCCCAATGGGGGGATGCTCTATCTCGCAATTGCGCAGCAGGTTTGCGGCACTATTTAGAATGCGTCCAGATAAAACCCTTGGCTTCCTGTTGTCGGTTGGCCTCCTGCTGTTGGCAGGCGCGGCTTCTGCGCAAACGGCAGTTCGCATTGTGGATGCCAATGGTCGAGGAATACCGGGTGCGGCCTTGATTTCACCTGAGGGAGCAGGAGGGGTGACCGATGCGCTGGGTCAGGTAGAGTTCATGGCGCCGACCTCGGAAGATGGGACTTGGACCCTGCGTTGCTTGGGGTTTCAGGACCGTCAGTTGACCACTGCCGAGCTGACTTCCGGCAAGTCCATCCGGCTGGAAGAGAGCATATTGGACCTTCCTCAGGCCTTGGTCGAGGCGGTGTCCCTCACCGGAGGAAGGCCCATGGGCGTGCCCGGCGCCGTGACGGTTTTGTCCGCCAAGGAGTTGCAAAGGCAAGGGGCCACGGATGTCCATCGCGCGCTCAGGAGTGTTCCGGGGGTGTATCTGCAGGAGGAGGATGGATTCGGATTGCGGCCGAACATCGGGCTCCGTGGGAGCGGTTCTGAGCGAAGCAGTCGAATTTCTGTGCTGGAGGATGGTGTACCGGTGGCGCCTGCCCCTTACACGGCGCCCAGCGCTTACTACTTTCCTTCCGTCGGCCGAATGAATGGAGTAGAGGTCATGAAGGGGGCGAGTCAGATTGCCCACGGGCCCAATACCGTCGGGGGTGCCATCAACTTCATCAGCACTCCCATCCCCTCCACCACGGCCGGGCGCGTGGATGGCCGTCTGGGTCATTTCGGTACAGGGCGCCTGCATGTCCACGCCGGTGACGGATCGGGTAGGATCGGTTGGATGGTCGAAGCCTTGCAGGCGGGCAGTCAGGGCTTCAAGGAAATCGATGGGGGCGGCCCTACAGGTTTCCGAAAACTGGATCTTCTGGGGAAGCTGCGTTGGTCGAGCCGCGAAGAAGCCCGATTCCCACAACGCCTGGAGGCGAAGCTCGGCCAAGTGCAGGAGGACAGCCATGAGACCTATGCCGGTCTTTTGCCCCTGGATTTTGAGGCGCAACCCTACCGCAGGTACACGGGAAGTCGAAATGACCACATGGAATCGCTTCAGCGTCAAGGAGTATTGACCCATACGCTGGTACTGAATGGAGGGTGGAAGTGGATCAATCGCGCCTACCTGAACCGATTTGACCGGAATTGGTACAAAGTGGACCGCGTGGCAGCTTCAGGAGAAGAATGGGTCAAGCTGGGGGCACTGCTCGATGCAGATGATTCTTCTGCGGTGCGGTTGGCTGCCTTATCGGTTTTCCGGGATGGCGAAGAAGGTGAGGTCCGGCTGAAGAACAACAACAGGGCTTACTGGACCCGAGGGCTGGAGACCCGGTGGATGTGGGAAGGCCAAGGTGCCGGTTGGCAGCGATTCGAAGCGGCTGTGCGGTTGCACGAGGACGGTATGGACCGTTTTCAGTGGGCGGACGATTGGCGCATGGTGGCAGGGCAGCTGGTGGATCCCGAGCGGGGTACCCCGGGGGAGGAGTCCAACCGGCTGGAGTGGAGCCGCGCATTGGCGGGTTATGCGCAAGCACGATGGTCGCGCAAGGGCTGGAGTTGGATTCCCGGGGTTCGTGTGGAATCCATACTGGCCGCCCGTGATGACTTTGGCAACGCCGATGTGGAGCGGACAGGGGCAAACCTCGAGACGCGCCGCAATCGCACCGTAGCGGTTCTTCCCGGAATGGGGGTGCGAAAGGCATTGGGTTCTGAATGGAGTGCATTCGCCGGAGTCCACAGGGGGGTCATTCCACCGGGCAGCTCGCAGGAGGTGGAACCGGAATACGCTTGGAACAGTGAATGCGGGTTCCGATGGGTTCGGGCCAAGGCCGAAGCCACCACGGTGGCCTTCGCCCATTTCGGCCGCAACCTTCAAGGCTCGGATTTCGCGAGCAGCGGCGGGTCCGGTGATGGGGCCGTCTTCAATGGAGGTTCCACACGCGTTCTCGGTCTGGAAGCCATGGCTCAACTGACCAATGGTGTCCGTCCCGAGGAAGGACACCGCTTGGAACTCGGGCTGACCTACACGTTCACCGATGGGCGATTTACCACTTCATTCGAAAGTGACTACGAAGCTTGGGGAACGGTTCAGGCAGGCGACGCGATGCCCTATCTGGCCCGGCATCAGGGTGCCTTGCGGCTGGGGTGGGCGCGATCGAGCTGGTCGGTGGATGCGTCCGTGGGCAGCACGGAAGGCATGCGTGTCCGCGCCGGGTCTGAACCGTTGGAGGAGTTGTTCACCGTTGGAGGCAATACCGTACTCGATGCATCGGTGCGGTGTCAACTCGGCAAAGGGTTCGGGCTCGAAATGGCGGGACGCAATCTTCTGGACGCCGTCTACATCGCCTCAGCCCGCCCCGCGGGGGTGCGACCGGGCATGCCGCGCACGGTGACCGGAGGGTTCAACTTCAGTTTTTGACCTCCGCGGTATTGAGCCGCATCCAATCCACCTCCAGTCCGAAGTCCCCGGCGGTGCCATCGTACTTCATGTAGCCGATTCGGAGCACGGAAGACAGGTCGCCCCAGGTCCAGAATTTGGACAGCTCTCCTGTGTAGGCGCTGCTCTTCTTCAGCCGATCAAAGGGCAGGGTAACCTCTGTCCACTCGGGCTCCACCTCAAAGTTGGCCTTCCAATACGGCATCCACCACTGCTCGGAAACCTCCATGGTGAGGGTGAAAGTGTCGGGCACTCCGGTGGTGGTGCGGCAGCGCAGGGTAACCGAACCGAAGTCGGAAAGGTCTCGGCGCCCCCAAGGCGAGCGAACGGAACTGAACCCCCCGTTGTTTTCCAACGATACGGTTCCTTTCCAGGTCATGGTGCCCCGTGTGTAATCCACTGCACCAATGGAACGGCCGCCCATGACCCCATCATTCAGTGAACGCCAATCGGTAATCTCAGATTTGCCAAAGTCGAAGAGCGCGGGCGGGCGATCCGTCGTGGCGGACAGAAAGGAGGTCAGCAGGGCCATGGCGAAAAAGGGCTTCAGGAACAATGGGGACATGATGTACAAACCCCGCAGCCCCGGTCCGGGTTCACTTGCCGATACAGAAGTTGCTGAAGATGTGGCCGAGGAGGTCGTCGGGTGTCACGGCACCCGTGATGCGCCCCAACTGCTCCAGCGCCTCCCGGTGGTCCACGGCGAGGAGGTCTCCGCTCAGGCCCGCGTCGAGGCCATCGAGGGCGCGTTGCAGTGCTTCTTTCGTGCGCTGCAGTGCGTCGCGGTGGCGCAGGTTGGTGACCAGGATGCGGTCTTCCGCCAATGCGCTGCGGTAGTCGCGTTCCAGTCGCTCCTGCAGCGCTCCCAATCCGTGGCGCTCCTCTGCGCTGATCGCGAGCATTTGCTCGGCCTCGGCAGGATGCCACCCGTCCGGAGCCGGAGCCAGGTCCGTTTTGTTGACCAACACCAAGAGCACACCGGCGGGTTCCCCTAAGGCATCGGCCGCAGTGTTCCACTCGGTTGCAGCCCGGGTGATCTCCTGTTCAGCCGCCGTTCGGCCCGCCTCGTCCTGCAGATCGCGGGCGTCCAGCAAGTAGAGGACGAACCGCGCAGAGGCGGCCTTGGCCCAGGCGCGGCGAATGCCCTCGGCCTCGATGTCATCCACGGTTTCGCGCAGGCCCGCGGTGTCGATGAAGCGGAACCGGATACCACCTAGGTTCAGCGTCTCTTCAAGGGTGTCGCGCGTGGTGCCGGGCGTATCGGAAACAATGGCGCGGTCCTCATTGAGCAAGGCGTTGAGCAGGGTCGACTTGCCCCGGTTCGGGGCGCCGAGGATGGCGACGGGCACCCCCTCCGCAATGGCGCGGCCGGTCGAAAAACCGCGGAGCAGATCGTCAATGCGGCGCAGCAGGTCACCGACATGTTGGCGATAGCCCTCCCGATCGGCGAATTCCACGTCCTCCTCTCCGAAATCGAGTTCCAACTCCATCAGGGCCGCGTATTCGATGAGGGCATCGCGAAAGGCGCCGATCTCCTGACTGAAACCGCCGCCCAATTGCTGCAGGGCGAGGCGGTGGGCACCGGCGTGGTCGGCGTCGATGAGGTCGCCTATGGCTTCCGCCTGGGCCAGGTCCCGCTTGCCGTGTAGAAAGGCGCGCTGGGTGAATTCGCCGGGAAGGGCGGGGCGGCAACCGGCGTCCACCAGACATTCCATCAGCCGCTGGGTCACATAAGGGCTGCCGTGCACGTGGCATTCGACAACGTCCTCTCCAGTGAAACTCCGCGGACCACGGAAAGGGAGCAGCAGGGCCTCATCCAGCGGGAGCGCTCCGTCCGTGAGCTGTCTCAAGACTGCCTTGCCCGGCTCGCTTCCCCGCAGTTTGCCTTTGGTCAGGCCGTTCACGATGGTCCAGGCGTCGGGACCGCTCACGCGCACGACCGCCACACCTCCCCTCCCGGGAGGGGTGGACAATGCGCAAATGGTGGAGCCGTCCAAGGGATGTGCGGGCATGGGGGCAAATTAGGCCCAAGCCCTTTCCGAAGCTCCCTTGGGCCGCGTTACTTTTGCGCCCGCGCCCCGGCGCGATTGAAACCCACCACCACGCGACCCAAGACCCCATGAGCGTTCTCGTCAATAAGGATTCCCGCATCATCGTCCAAGGATTCACCGGTTCTGAAGGCACGTTCCACGCCAGCCAGATGATCGAGTACGGTACCAATGTCGTCGGGGGGGTGACGCCGGGCAAGGGCGGGCAGACCCATCTGGACAAGCCTGTGTTCAATACCGTGGAGGACGCCGTGGTCCAAGCCGGTGCCGATACCAGCATCCTCTTTGTGCCGCCGGCCTTTGCGGCCGACGCCATCCTCGAAGCGGCCGACGCTGGCATCAAGGTCATCATCTGCATCACCGAGGGCATCCCTGTGGCCGACATGGTGAAGGTCAAGGCCCACCTCGATACACTCCCCGACTGCACCCTCGTTGGGCCCAACTGCCCGGGCGTGATGACGGCGGGAGAAGCCAAGGTGGGCATCATGCCCGGCTTCATCTTCAATCCCGGCCGCATCGGCATCGTTTCCAAGAGCGGAACGTTGACCTATGAGGCGGTGGACCAGATCACCAAGGCGGGCCTGGGTCAGAGCACGGCCATCGGCATCGGTGGAGATCCCATCATCGGCACCACCACCCTCGAAGCGGTTCAGCTTCTGATGGCGGACGACGACACCGACGGCATCATCATGATCGGTGAAATCGGTGGCGACCTCGAGGTCAAGGCCGCGCGTTGGATCGCGGAAAACGGCACCAAGCCGGTGGTCGGCTTCATCGCCGGCGTCACTGCGCCCAAAGGCCGCACCATGGGCCACGCGGGCGCCATTGTCAGTGGAGAAGAGGAAAGCGCGGAAGCCAAGAAGGCGGTGATGCGCGAATGCGGCATCCACGTGGTGGACAGTCCCGCCCAAATCGGCTCCATGATGGTCGAGGCGTTGAAAAGCGTGAGCGCCTGATTTCCGCGAGAAATCTCCAGCCGTTTCTAAAGTGCGACGCCCGTCAAGGCTGGACGGCGTGTACCCCGACTTTCCAAGGCCGGCGGATGACGTCGAGGACCCGTTTCAGGTCAGCCTTCTGGGCCACGAAATCCACTTCTGACGTATCGAGCCACAGCACCCGGCTGCCCCGCCCACTTTTGAACTGCTTCTCGTAGGCCTTCTCGATTTTGCCGAGATACGCCATGTCGATGTCCTGTTCATAGGACCGTCCCCGCGCCTTGATCTGGGCCTGCTGCTTTTCCGGTCCGGGCCGGAGATAGACGATCACCTCGGGCGCGGGCATGCCCTCGGCCATGACTTCGTAGAGGTTGCGGAACAGCGCGTATTCCGTTTTGGGCAAGGTGATTTTGGCAAAGAGGTCGCTCTTGGCGAAGAGGTAATCGGCGACGAGCGCATCGCGGAACAGGGTGCGGGCCGAAAGGGCCGCCTTGACCTGCTTGTAGCGCTGGGCCAGGAAGCTCAGTTCCACAGGAAATGCATACCGTTCCGGGTCCAGGTAGAACTGCTCGAGGAAGGGGTTGTCCGCAAAAGGCTCCAACACGGGCTCCGAACCAAGGGTCTCGGCGAGCGCCCGGGCGAGGGTGCTCTTGCCTGCGCCTATGCCTCCTTCGATGACGATATGGCGATAGGGGATCGGTTCGGTTGAGGCCATGGTGCAATTTGGGGCACATCGTCCGGAAGCGCGTCAAGACATTCTTGGACGCTTCGACCTGTTCCCGGAATGGTATGGTGGGGGACGAGATCGGCAAGGGGCTGCATCACGAACCTCCGCTTCAGCATGCGGGGGTGGGGGACCTGCAGCTGAGGAAGGTCTAGGGTTTGGTCTCCCCAGAGGACGATGTCCAGGTCGAGCGTGCGTGACACATAGCCGGCTGACTCATCCGATCGTGCACGTCCCAGCTCGTTTTCTATGTCGAGCAGCGCCTGCATGACCGTCAAGGGCTCATCCTGCCACTTGGGATGCAGCTTGAGTTCCACTACGCGGTTGAGGAAGTCCGGTGTGCCCGGTGCCATCCCCACGGCTGCCGTCAGATACAGGGGGGAGATGCGCAGGATGTCGCCCAATTCCAGCAGGCGGCGTTCGCCTTCAGCGAGGTGGGCCTCGCGCTGTCCCAGGTTGGACCCTGTGGCGATGTGGATGGTCACACCGCGAAGATCGCTCAGGGTAGGAGTTTTCCCATTGTAAGCCAAAACAGGTACTTTGTTTTGCATAGTACCCTCTATTGACTACATCTTTGTCACGCAATGACGAAAGCCACCCAAGCATCGACCGCTCAAATGCGCAAGGGCGTCCTGGAATTGTGCATCCTCAGGATCCTGCGCAACGGGGAAGCCTATACCTCCGACATGGCGGCTGCACTGCAGGCCGTCGATCTACTCGTCGTGGAAGGCACATTGTATCCCTTGCTGACCCGCATGAAGAATGCAGGCACGCTCAGTTATCGGTGGGCCGAAAGCGCATCGGGTCCCCCCCGCAAGTACTACAGCATGACCCGTGAGGGCGAGAACATCCTCGATGAAATGGAGTCGGCCTGGACGCAATTCGTGGAATCGGTGAATTCACTCGACGCCTCCGCGCAAAGTCAGAAAAAGAAGAACTGATCATGGTAGAAACACGCAACATATCCTTCGGTGGACTCCTCTTCCATGTGGAACTTCCAGCCTTCGAGCACCTCACGGCCTACCTGGCAGAGTTGAAGGACGTTTTGGCGGATACGGAAGGGGCAGATGAAATTGTGCAGGAAGTCGAGCACCGATTGGCGGAGCTGTTCCAACAGGCATTGAACGAAGTCAACCGGGCGGTGACCCTCGACGATGTGAGCAACGCCTGCACCCAGTTGGGCGATCCTTCAGAATTCAAGGGGGATGACGCCACTGAGGCCGGCGGTACCACGACACGCGATGAGCAGAAGGAGAAAGGCCAAGGCCGCAAATACCGCAGGTTGTTTCGGGATCCCGACGACAACGTCTTCGGCGGGGTGGCTGCCGGAATTGCGCACCGCCTGGACATCGATCCCGTCATCGTCCGGACCATTTTCTTCGTGTTGGGTGTCTTCTCCGGCACTGGTATCCCCGTGTACCTCGTCCTATGGGCGGTGATGCCCAAGGCGAGGACCGCTGCAGATCGGCTCTCCATGAAGGGGGACCCCGTCACCGTAGACTCCATCCGCTCCACGGTTGAAGAACAACTGAAGCAAGCCCGTGAGAAGCTGGAGAATCCATACGTGAAGAGTGGATTTACCCGTTTCAAGCTCTTCATTCGTAGGCTGTTTACGCAGAATTTGCCGGCCCTCCTGCGCGGACTCGGCAAGGTCTTGATGTGGCTGCTCATCATCTCTGCATTGGTGGCCTTGTTGTCCATCGGAGCCGTCATTCTCTCCGTATTGTTCGGTGGGGTCTGGAACCCGTTTGTCTGAGTGGCGCCAAACACTCCCAACTTCCAGGCATCCTGCACGCCTTTCCAACTCATATTCCTCAATATTGCGCTGCCATTGGTAGTAACTCACATCTCTGAATCACCATGAACTTCGGTAAACAATTCCTCGCGAGCCTCTTGGGCTCCACCCTCGCCCTCGTCATCGCCGGCACCCTTCTCATTTTCATTTTCGTCGGCGCCCTGGTCGGCGGTTTGACCGCGGCCTTCGCCGAAGCAGGCGACTCGGTGGAGGGAGAGTTCGATTTCGACTCAGACATCGAGGAAGGCTCGGTCCTTCACCTCACATTTGACGCACCCCTCGTGGAGCGCGGTATGGAGGTTCCCTTCAAGCTCAATTTCGGAAGCCTCGAGCCCGAGACGCAGATGGGGCTCAACCACTTCCTGGCCGACATCGATCGCGCCACGGATGACGACAACATCGCGGGTATTTTAATCCAGGCCGACATGGTTTCTGGCTATCCCTCGATGCTGGGGGAGGTGCGCGATGCACTCGCCAGATTCAAGGCATCTGGAAAGTGGATCATCGCGTGGAGCGAGGCTTACACGCAAGGTGCCTATTGGTTGTCCACAGTGGCCGACCAGGTATACCTCCACCCCGAAGGCGGCATGGACATGCGCGGCATGGGCATGGAGACCACTTTCCTGAAGCGGATGCTGGCCGATGTGGGCATCGAGATGACGGTGGTACGCGGCCCAGACAATGCTTACAAGAGTGCGGTCGAGCCGTATCTCCGGGAGGATCTTTCTCCGGCAAACCGCGAGCAGATGACCGCCCTTCTTGAGGATTTCTGGGCCCGTATGGGCGGCGATGTGTCAACGGCACGCGGCATGACCCTCGCCGAGCTGGACGGACATGTCAATGCGCTGTCCATCCGCAAGACGCAAGATGCCTTGGACCTGGGCTTCGTGGACGGCCTGCTCTACGAGGATGAGCTACACGCCTTGCTGCTGGAAAAGGGCGCTGCCGAGGATGAGGACGAGACCAGCCATGCCGCCTTGGTGGGATACGGACGCTACCACAACCCCGATGTCTTCCAGGATTTCATGACGACCCTCGAGTTGGAACTGAACAGTGACATGGACAGTGATGAGGAAGACGCGGAGGACGAGGAAGACGAGGGCCAGGCGAGCGCAGTAGCCGTGGTGTTCGCCGTCGGCGGCATTGAGAGTGGAGAAGGCGATGATGCAACCATCGGTTCAGAGCGAATCGCGGGTGCGCTTCGTGAAGCTCGACTCGACCCGGAAGTAGGCGCTGTGGTATTGCGTGTCAACTCCCCTGGAGGAAGCGCATTGGCCAGCGATGTCATTTGGCGCGAGACGGTCTTGCTCAAAGAAGCGGGCAAGCCGGTCGTGGCTTCCATGAGTGATCTCGCCGCCAGTGGAGGTTACTACATCAGCTGTGCAGCCGATCACATCTTGGCCCAACCCAATACGATCACAGGCAGCATCGGGGTGTTCGGAGTGTTGCCCAGTGCGGGCAAGCTTCTGAAGGAGCGCATGAGCTTGGATTTCGATGGGGTGAAGTTGCATGAGCACGCAGATGCACTGTCCATGCACACGCCCATTCAAGGCAAGGCACTCGATGCGGTGAACGAATCAGTAACCCAAGTCTATGACTCCTTTATTGAGCGTGTGGCTGAAGGCAGAGGGATGACCGTAGAAGCGGTGGATGCCGTTGCACGCGGAAGGGTATGGACCGGTCAGGACGCGATGGACATCGGCTTGGTCGATGGCATGGGCAACCTGAAGGATGCCGTGACAATGGCGGCTGAATTGGCAGGCATGGAGGACCCCGAGCTGGTTGAGCTCCCCGAGGCGGTAGACCCCTTCGAGCAATTCATAGAGGACTTCATGGGGGTCAGTGCCATGGCGCAGGTTGCCCAGGCTGCAGGTCTTCCTGACGATGCAGTGGCCGCCATGATGGACATTGAGGCCTTGGTGGAGTTGGCCCCGGCTGACCGCGTGCAAGCACGCATGCCATTCCGCATCCGCCTTTACTGATGGCCGGCCGGCATCAAGCCACGCCCATGGAAGCCCTTCCCCGTTTGACGGAGGAGGGCTTCCGTGCTTCCACCCGTATGCCCCTGCAGTTTGTGCTGGACCGCATACGCAGTGGACAGAACGTCGGGTCGGTGTTCCGGACTTCGGACGCCTTTCGATTGGAGGGTGTTCATCTCTGTGGGTATACGGCCCGACCGCCCCACCGGGACATCTTGAAGACGGCTTTGGGGGCCACAGACCACGTGAATTGGACGGGCCATGAGGACACAGTGGAAGCCATCCGAATCCTGCAGGCAGAAGGGGTGACGGTGATGGCTTTGGAACAGGCATCGAAGTCCGTCATGCTGCAGGATTGGAATCCCCAGTCCGCCAACCGTTACGCGGTGGTTTTGGGCAATGAGGTGAGGGGCTGCGCTCCAGACGTGCTCGAGGCGGTCGATGGTGTACTGGAAATACCGCAATTCGGTGTCAAGCACAGCTTGAACGTCGCCGTTGCCGCCGGCATGGTCTGCTGGCAGGCCTTCCGAGCGATGGGACCGCCTCCAGGCTGACTCGGAAGTTCACCCCATGAAAAAGCCCCGGTCTGCCATTGCGGACCGGGGCTTTTTGCGAATGGCTTTCGCAGGACTCAATCGAGGTCGCGGAATTCGAGGTCTGAACTGGCCTTGCCGGACAGGCTGGCGTCCTTCTGGACGGCCATGTCGCGGTGCTGCTTGGCTTCAGCGCTGTTGCCCAAGCGGGCATTGGCAATGGCCATCACATAATGGGCCACTGCACTGTCATCCGCATTGTTCAGGATGGTCTTGGCGCCGTTGGCGTCTCCATTGAGTAGCTTCGCCAAGGCGGCATTGACCGTATTCTCTCCGCTGAAGTTGGAAACCGCTTGGCTGTAGTTTCCTTCTTGGATCGCGAGGATGCCCTTGTTGTACTTCACTGCATCGCCTGCTCCGGAAGCACCGTTGAGGTAGCGCTTCGCATCCGTGAGGTTCCCCTTCATCCGGGCCGTGGCGCCGAGGTTGTTGCTGATGATGGGGCTGTCACCACGTTCGTTTGCCGCCATGAAGCGGTCCGCAGCTTGGTTCAGCTTGCCCATTTCCATGAGGCAAACACCTTCGTTGTTGGGACCGCGCCAATCTCCGGTGTGCACGCGGCTCGTGGCTTCGTAGACCTTGAGCTTGTCGTCATTGCTTTCGAACAAGGTGGCGGCGTACAGGGCCTCCTCCACAGTCAGCGTGTCGGGGTTGCTCATCGCCAAATCCATCAGCTCTTCATCGGAGTATCCTTCGATTTCATAAGACAAGGTGATCATCGAGCGGCGGAGGGCCGGAAGGATATCCTTCTCAATCTCCTTGTAGGTCTTGGCGATGTTCTTGATCTCCTCTTCGCGGCGGTTCTTGTCCGTGTACATGGACAATACACGCAGAATCAAATCCTTGTCTTCGATACTGGATGCACGCATGAGCGACTGGAAACCATCCCAGTCCTCACCTTTTGGATTGTTTCCAAAGAATCCGTCCTCGACGTCGATTTTGTACCGCTTCAGGAGCTTGGCCACGGCCGCATTGGCACTTTCTGCCCGCTCGAGGGCGAGGTCTTCGTTCAGGGTAATTTCTCCTTCGGGGGAAGCGTAGGCGCTGACGGAAGTGCGCTTGAGCATGACGCTATCGTGGTCGGCTGCAAAGCCGATGAACTCCTCCAGGGAGACCATGTCTTCGTCGCGGAGTTCGCCATTGCGCACGCGCGAAGCGTTGTACTCGTAGTTGATTTCCGCCCCGGTCGTGTAGGAGATCACGCGTTGGAAAGCGTCTTCACCCATGACGAACCGGTCATCGGCCTGGACCCATTTGGGCGTGGTAATCACACCATCTCCGAGGACGACCGGTGCAAAGTCCATGGACTTGCTGCCCATGGTACCGCTGATGCGCAACTCCAATCGGGCCCCATCCTCCATGCCGTCCTGGTACGCGACAGAAGCACTGTAATCAAAAGATTTGGCCGACTTGAACGGCACAACCATGTAGTTGCCAGCGGCGTCTTCGCCTTGGAAGCCCTGCGTTTCGAAAGCGGCTTCGCCTCCGTCCCAAACGAGCACGGGGGTGGCTTCAATGATGGCCTTCTTGGCGAAATACTTCTCGGGGAAAGTCCCGGAAAGGCTCAGCTCGACCTCGCCACCTCGCATGATGAGAGGCTCGGGGTCCATAGAGAGGTTCAATTCTTCGATGGCCTTCTCCATTTTTCCAAGGCCTCCGCAGCCCGGAAGGGCGAAGATCAGGGCGAGCGTAGGAAGGAGGAGTGCCAGTCGTTGGCAAAGGGGGTACTGCATTTTCATGAATCGTATCGCGGTCAAAAGTAAGGGTTCCTACAACGCCAATCAGGCTTGCACAACCCCCATGGAAGAGAACTTTCGAATACGGGCGTCGATGCGTTTGTCAGCATTCTGCACCCTGAGTTTGCGGAGGTGTTTGAGGATTTCGTCTTTGACGGAGGCGAAGGCGGCTTCGCGGTCGTTGTGGGCACCTCCGAGCGGCTCGGGAATAATGCCGTCGATAAGTTTGTTGCCAAGCATGTCGTCGGCTGTCAACTTGAGGGCTTCCGCAGCTTCCACTTTGTGGTCCCATGAGCGCCACAAGATGCTGGAACAGGATTCTGGTGAAATCACGGAATACCAGGTGTGCTCCATCATCAGGACGCGGTCACCGATTCCGATTCCGAGTGCACCGCCTGAAGCCCCTTCACCGATGACCACACAGATCACCGGCACCCGCAATTGCATCATCTCGATGAGGTTTCGAGCGATGGCCTCTCCTTGACCTCGCTCCTCTGCCTCGAGACCCGGGTACGCGCCAGGAGTGTCGATCAAGCACACCACGGGGCGGTTGAATTTCTCTGCCAGTTTCATCAGGCGCAGTGCCTTTCGATAACCCGAGGGATTGGCCATACCGAAGTTCCGGTATTGACGGAGTTTGGTGTTGGCTCCCTTTTGTTGCCCTACAAACATCACGGGCAGGTCATCGATCATGCCCAGTCCGCCGATCATCGCCTTGTCATCCTTGGAGCTTCGGTCCCCGTGCAGCTCCATGAACCTGCCATCGGTCAATGCCGCAATGTGGTCGAGCGTATATGGACGGTCGGGGTGCCGGGATACCTGAACGCGCTGCCAAGGGGTCAGACTCGAGTAAATCTCCTTGCTGACCTCGTCGATTTTTTGTTCCAAATCGGCGACGGTACTCTGCATGTCCACTTGCCCCTGACCATCAATGTCCTGGGCTTGTTCGAGCTGCTCCCGCAATTGGCGGATGGGCTCTTCAAAATCGAGGTAGTTCATTCTGAATGCGTTCCTCTTCCTCTCCGATGGGAGACTTTCAATCTGCAAACCTAATGTGGATACGGCATGTAGTTGTCCGAATGTCCCCGGTGTTGTCAACCGCGCACCTTGAGTTCATCGACCATGGCGCGAACGGCCCTTCCCCGGTGACTGACTGCATTTTTTTCTTCAGCGTTCATTTCAGCGAAGGTGCGGTCGCTCTCCTCCGGAGCGAATACCGGGTCATAACCAAAGCCGTCAGCGCCACTTCGTCTCAGGGTGATTTCTCCACGACAGATGCCTTCGAAAGTCTGTGTGCCCTGCGGGCCTGTCAATGCGATGACGGTGCGGAACTGCGCGCCTCGGTCCGAACGATTGTCCAATGCAGCCAAAAGCTTGGACATGTTGGCCTCCGCATCCTTTTCCGGTCCGCCGTAAAATGCCGTGTCTACACCTGGAGCCCCGCCGAGGGCGTCCACTTCCAACCCGGTATCGTCGGCGAAACAGGGGACGCCATAGTGCCGCGTGACGTATTCTGCTTTCTGAATGGCGTTGCCTTGGATGGTATCGGAGGTTTCGGGGATGTCCTCGGTGCAGCCGATTTCATCCAGACCGACCACCTCGAAATGACCGGAGAGCAGGGCCGAGATTTCCTGGACTTTTCCGGGGTTCCGGGTGGCGAAGACGAGGCGGCGATGAGACATGATGCGAAGATGCGAAGGGCTTTACATTCGACGCACCTTTCCCGTTTCGGTTTGTTCGAATTGCGCTTGGAATTCCACCGTGCGCGGGCGGGTGTTCCCCAGGTGCATGCAGTCGGCGAGCAGTTTCTCTGCCAATACTCCGTCACCTGCTCCTTCGATGACCAGCGTGACCCGTTCACCCAGCCGTTCGTCCTTCCTGCCGCATACATACCAACGTCGCAATCTGATTCGCGCTTCAATTGCGCCGGCAATCTGGCGCTCCACCTCGTTCGGATGCACTTTGATTCCCCCCGAATTCACGACGTCGTCCAATCGCCCGAGCCACTGGAATTCCTGTGCGTCCGGAGTGGAAATCCACGCTCCGGCATCTCGGGTATGCAAGTGGTGCACACCGCGACCCGGCGCATCGATGACGATGGACTGGTCATCTTGAATGTCAACTGCAACGCCGGGGAGCGGGCGGTATGCTTCCGTGCCGATTGGCCGTGTGGCAATGTGGGTCAGGGTTTCCGTCATCCCGAAGCCCATGTGCAGCCGACATCCACGGACTTGACCGGCCTCCTGCAAAGCCTTCTCAAGCCCGGGATCCAACGGAGCTCCGCCCAGCAAAAGTTGTCTGAAGCGCGACAATTGGTTCGATTCCAGCAGGTGGCGCGCTTGCATGGGAGTGGCCACCCCGAAATGATAGGGGTCTGCTCCACCCGGGGCTCCGTTTCCGATCGAGGCGGGAAGGGAAGGCGTCGATGATGGCATGGAAACGGTCAGGTCCCATCCCAGGATGAGGGCCCGCCAGACGGCCATTCGCCCACCGGTTCCAGAGGCGGGAAGCGCAGACCATGTTCGAATGCCGGTCCCGGTCAGTCCAAAATGCCGGGCTGTAGCCAGGGCCGAAGCCCGAACGGCATCCGGCGAGAACCGGTGGGTGGCCGGAAGACCGGTGCTGCCCGATGTTGTGGCGGTAGGCGATCCGCTCCTCCATTCCGCTGCCACCTGATCAAATGGGACCCCCCAGTCATTCTCCGGGGTGGCAACCACGGGGTTTCCTGAGATGATGCGCCAACAGTGGCTCATGACAGGATGTAGGTCAGGTCCCAAGTGTGCAGTTTTCCGTTGGCCCGGGCGGCGGGGTGGTCCATTCTCAATTGACCCCCGGAGACGACCAGGGGAGAAGGAATGTTGTCGGTAAACAGGCTCCCCGTTCCCAAACCCTGTGGCAAGGGGAGGGGGTCTTCTGCAATGGCATCCGCCGCCCATTGGGCGATGGCGTTGAGTCCGATGTTGCTCTCCAGGGCACTGGTGGCCCACCACCCGGCTTCGATTTCAGTCGCGAGATCAATCCAGTGGTTGGCCTCCACAAAACCGCCGATCAAGCTGGGCTTCAGGATGATGTAGGCGGGTTTGATGAGGTGAAGCAAGTTTCGCCGCAGGGCGGTGTCATGTATGCCGATGAGCTCTTCATCGAGGGCGACCGGGATGGCCGATTCGGCACAGATGTACTCCATCTTCTTCCACTGTCCCGGGCGAATCGGCTGTTCCATACTGTGGATGTCATAGGCCGCCAATCGCTCCAGTTTTCGCAAGGTGACAGCTGCATCCCCATCGTCGAGTCCGCCATTGGCGTCGAGCCGCAAGGTCACCTTATCCGCGGGGGCCACCGACCGAATCGCATCGAGGCAGGCGCATTCCTGTTCGAAGTCCAGGGCCCCCACCTTCATCTTCAGGGTCGTGAAACCGCGGGCGAGGAGCCCCTCGGCCTGCTCCACCATGGACTGGGGCGTGCCCATCCAGATGAGGCCGTTGATGGGGACAGGTTGACCTTCCGTGAACGGGCCGGGAAAAAGGGTGCGGTCCCCTTCATTCAAAAGGTCGATCAGGGCAGTTTCCGCAGCGAATCGAACCGCAGGGTATTGCAGGCTCATCGACTTGGGGTCCAAGGTGCCGGAAGCCTGGAGCTTCTTCAGTTCCATCCGCGCACGAGGGGCGCTTTCTGGACTGAGACCGGGGATCAAGCTGCATTCACCGATGCCGATGCGGCCGTCCTCCTCCAGGTCTCGGGCCACCAAAAAAAAGCTGGGCTTTTCCGTCAGCACGCCACGGGAGGTACCCGCGGGGTTCTTGAAATGGAGCATGCGCTCCACGATGTTGATTTCCAGGCCGGTCATGCCAAAGGACTGAGAAAGAGGAAGAGCGCGATGGCAAACGTACTCAAGGCCACCTTTTTCAGTTCTCCATCCAACGCGGCCGGGTCTTGGGCGCGCCAGGTGAAGGCAAGGTGCTTCGCGTGGACCAGGGCAAACAGACCGTACCACAATTGTCCTCGCCATGGGCCTTCGGGGTCAATCGCCCAGAACACCAACAAGGATGCCCACCCAACCAGGAGAAGGAGGGCGTGGTATCGCTTGCCCCGGTCAAAACCCATGCGGACCACAAGAGTGCGCTTGCCCGCGGCGGCATCGGAGACGTGGTCGCGCAAGTTGTTCAGGTTGAGGACGGCGACGCTGAAAAGGCCAATGGTCAGGGACGGCAGAAGCCAACGCACATCGAAGGTTCCGGCGATGAGGGATGCGGTTCCAGCCACTCCGGCAATACCGAAAAAGAGCAAGACACTGATGTCTCCCAGTCCGCTGTATCCATAGGGGCGATCGCCGGCTGTATAGGCATAGGCTGCCGCGATGGCCGCCAAGCCGATGCCCACCCATTGGGCGAGCAACACGCCATCTCCTTCCACCGCCAAATACACCGTAACAAGGCCCGTGGCGAATGCCAGGGCACCCGTGGCGATCACGGCGCGCTTCATTTGCTTCACGGAGATGCGCCCGGAAGCCACCGCGCGGTCCTGTCTTTCGACGCCCTCCGTCCTGTCCGCGCCGTTCTCGAAGTCTCCGAGGTCGTTGGCGAAATTGGCCAGTATTTGCAACAGCAGCACCGTCATCATTGCCCCGAGGAACAAGGGTCGGACCCTGCCATCCGGAACGCCCGACGCGGCGGCCAAGGCGCCTCCCGTCAACACGCACGCGCTGGCGAGGGGTAAAGTCCGCAGGCGGGCAGCGCCGATGAGATCGCGGAGCATGGACTTACGGAAACTTGGGATACTGCTGAAAGTCAGGGTCGCGCTTTTCCAAGAAGGCATTCTTGCCCTCTTGCGCCTCTTCCATCAAGTAGTACATCAGGGTGGCATCCCCAGCGAATTCCATCAGGCCGGCCTGGCCGTCCAATTCCGCATTGAGCCCCCGCTTGATCATTCGAAGCGCCAACGGTGAGCGCTTCATGATGGTCCGGCACCATTTCACGTAGGTGTGCTCCAAATTTTCCAGCGGCACGACCGTGTTGACCAGGCCCATGCTCTCGGCCTCCCGTGCGGAGTACTGCTCGCAAAGGAACCAGATTTCACGCGCTTTCTTCTGGCCCACGTGGCGGGCGAGATAGCTCGACCCGAAGCCCGCATCGAAGCTGCCCACTTTGGGCCCCGTCTGCCCAAAAATGGCATTCTCCGAGGCGATGGTCAGGTCGCATACGACATGCAATACGTGGCCTCCTCCGATGGCGTATCCGTTGACCGCGGCGATGACCGGCTTGGGCAACGAGCGGATTTTGCGGTGGAGGTCCAGCACGTTGAGACGGGGCACACCATCACCGCCGACATATCCGCCCACTCCTTTTACATTTTGGTCTCCTCCGCTGCAGAAGGCCTTGTCCCCTGCCCCGGTGAGGACCACGACACCGATGTCCTGCCTCTCCCGTGCGATTTCCATGGCATCGAGCATCTCGATGTTCGTCTCTGGCCTGAAGGCATTGTAGACCTGCTGACGGTCGATGGTGATGCGGGCGATGCCCTCGAAGAATTCAAACCGAATGTCCTCGTAGGCCTTGATCGTTTCCCAATGTATCGCTTGCGCCATGGTTGTGCTTTGACAGAGTGACAATGCCGGCGGGTGCCTTGTTCGATTGGGGGCCCCCCGGGTCCGGCGACGGGCGCAAAACTAACCCCGGACAGCCTCCATATAGCGGAAATATGCCGCCGCACTTTCCTCCCTCGGGGTCACGATTTCCAGCACCTTGGGCGCCTCTGCAGGAGACCACCATTCCTTCAGGGCCGCTCTCAAGGCCTCCTCATCCTCCACGCGCTCGTGAATCAGACCGTGCAAATCGCAAAGCGGTCGGAGATCCGTGTCGTGCTGCCATTCGAAATGAGATGCACCCACATCTGTGCGCTCCGGTCCATCCAGCCATCGGAAGATGCCACCCCCCCCATTGTGGATGACCGCGATGCGGACTTGGGTCGGCAAGGGTTGCAGGTGGAAGGCGTTGCTGTCATACAAGAAGCCGAGTTCGCCTGTGATCAGCGTAATGCGCTGTCCGGACAACGCCGCTCCCACCGCCGTCGAAGTACATCCGTCGATGCCGGCTGCTCCTCGATTGGACCACTGCACGCGGTCGCTCCCATCGGAGAAAAGCGCGGCGTAGCGAACGGGGGTCGAATTGCTCAGGTGCAGTACCTGATTTGTCGGCAACGCACGGAATAGACATTCATGGGCTTTCAGGTCGCTCCATTTGGCGTCGGCAAGGGCCGCAACGTGGGCGTCTCTCAGGCGCAGCTCGGGTCCCCACCAAGCCTGTCGCCAATCGGCAAGCCCATCCCGGACGACATCGCCCGCGAATGCCGATTTTTTCAGGGCTTCAGATCCGAGGTGAATTCCCTCATCCACAGCGCAAGGGACATTCGTGCAGGGGGTGCCAAAGGCATGGGGAGCCCTCCCTGAACTGTCGATGTGCCAGTGTTCCGGCCCACCCTCAGAGAGGACTGCGCGCAGTTTTCGAGACAACAATGGCGCACCGAAAGTGACGATGACATCCGGCCTGACGGACTCCCATGAAAGACCTTCCGCTTGGCGCGCCTGCAACCAACGATCGCAGGCCGTGATGACCGGTAAAACGCCGCGAGCCAATCCGCTGGTGGGGTCGCCTGCAATGACGGCATGGGATGACCATGTTGCCAGCGATTCGGGTTCGAGCACCAGCGGTTGTGTTCCACCGAGCAACAGGATGCGCTGCCCTTCCTCCGCGGCTCGCTTCAGCCGGCCCTGAAATGCAGCCCCTGGACCATCGGGTGTGGCGCCTTCATTCGCTGATTCGCGAAACGGGGGGGCGTCAGAAGCGATTGAAGTTGGGTCAGCGCCGGCAGCGCTCCCTGCGTACAAAGGCTCGTCGAATGGGCAATTGATGTGGATGGGGCCGTGTTGCAGGGCCTCGGCCATGGCGTCGAGTTGGCTTTCCGCGTCTTCGGGCGCTTCAGGATTCCACGTAAAGTGTGCGCGGGTGTGCAGCGCATGAAGGCCGTCTTGAACCAGGGTCTGGCTCTGCCATTCCCCATGGGCGCCACGGGGCCGATCGGCTGTCAGACTGATCAGCGGCAACCCGGAACGGTCCGCCTCCGCCAGGGCTGGTCCGTGATTCAGCGCGGCGGTTCCGCTTGTGCAACAAACGGCAACCGGACGCCCCAAGGCGAGGGCCATCCCCATGGCGTGGTGGGCAGCTGCACGTTCATCCAGGGCCACGCCGCCGGGCAGGCCGGTCGGTGCAAATGCCTGTATCAGAGGGGCATTGCGGGATCCCGGGCTGAAGATGATGCCACCGAGACCCCTTTTCATCAGGCCGACAGCCAAAGTGCGAGCAGCGTCGAGGGAGCCGGTCTTCGCGGCGGTCATTCGGCCCAATGGACGATGGGGTCGAGTACGGCCCGCAGCTTGTTTCGCGTCTCATTCCACTCCGCTGCCGCATTCGAAGCCCCGGTGATGCCACCGCCGGCGAATGCGGTGAGCACGCCTTCATGCAGGCGGGCGCAGCGAAGGTTGACGTAATAGGCCACCTTCTTTTCCTCTTCCAGGCCCACCCAACCTGTGTAATAGGCCCGATCGTGGTCTTCGTGCTCGGCAATGAAATCCAAAGCCAGTCGGCGCGGTGTTCCTCCCACCGCGGGAGTGGGGTGAAGGGCGGTGATGATTTCTTCGGCAGGGCGCGTAGCTTCAAAACCAATCCACGTCCGCAAGTGCTCGATGGGCCCGTATTGAATGGTCTGCCTTTCGCTGGTTTCTAGCTGCTGGCATCCCACATCGCGCAGGGCATCCAATGCTCCCTCGATGACAAGGGCTTGCTCCTCCTCTTCTTTTTGGGACCACGGGTCGGACACTTCGCCTACATGGGCCATGCGGGTGCCGGCGAGGCAAGCCGTGCGGAACTGAGGCCATCGCCCTTCAATCAAGGGCTCCGGGGATGACCCGAACCAAACGCCGATCTCGGGGTGCTTCAAGGTCCAGCTGAACGAATCGGGATGGGCCAAAGCCAGTTTTCGGACGATGTCGTCACCCTCCAGCCCGCGGGCTGCCACATTGAGCAGACTCGACAATACCACCTTTCTCAATGGGCCTTGGGAAATGGCTTCCCTCGCTTTCTCCACACGCGCCATGTGGACGTCTTTGCGCGTCCCATCCAAATGCTGGACATGTACCTTGACGGTGGGGCGTGCGTCGCGCCTCAATTCCTCCACGGTCTCCACCCGGCCGCGAATGACCATTTCGGTCTTCATTCGAGCCCTTTCCCACGGGTGCAATCTGAAATAGGCCTTTCCCTCCGTTTCGGGAACAATGCGCTCCAAAAAGTCACTACCCGGTCGATGGAAAAGGACTTCCGTGGTCTCTTCGTTCCGAGGGGAGGGGGCGGAAGAATGCATCACTTCGAATTCGGGTTGGGAATCAACATGACCGTCAGACGGGCTGTGCATATGGCTTGCCCATCTTCATCCTCGATATCGATGTGCCAGACGTGCAGCTTGCCGCCCTCGTGGTGAAGGCGTGCCTTGCCCGTTACCCAACCGGATCTGATACTCCTGAGGTGATTGGCATTGACTTCGATGCCCACAGCAGCTTTGCCTTTGGGTGCCGCGATGTAATGGGACCCAACCGACCCCAGGGTCTCCGCCAAAACAACGCTTGCCCCACCGTGCAACATGCCATAAGGCTGGTGAGTCCGCGCGTCTACCGGCATTTTCCCGACCACAATGCCATGCCCTACTTCGAGCACTTCGAGGCCGAGGACATCACTGATGGTGTTTTTTCCCAGCGCCTTGAGCTGTTCCTCATCAGGCCATTCCGATGGGATGCTTGTTCCAGACATGTAGTTCAAAAATAGGAGTCGCTGCGGCGCCCTGCTGAAATGGGGGCATGGATGTTGTCACCCTTTTGTGTGGAGGGATTGAATTTTTTTTCGCTTTTGAGGCAACGATTGAATTTCGTGTCGTCTATACACTGGATGCGGCCCTCAAAAGCTGCATCGGTTTCAATATCCTTGCAGGTTTCGGAGGGGGCAGAGATGCCCCCTTCATTCATTTTCAGCGATAAGTTCAGAGTTCTACGTGCAGGAGTTTCTTGGTCTCGAACCAAGGGTCCTGCATCAGGGAGTCCAGCGACCAAGATTGGATGGGGTTCCTCACAGTTTTGAGTTCCTCACGGAGGTCGCCCCCTTTCAAGTACAATACGCCATTGGGCAGCTCGTGAAGCGGGACCTCAGCCATCAATGGGCGCACCCAATCGAGAAAGGCGGGCATGCGGGTAACGGCGCGACTCACCACAAAGTCGAAAGGCGGGTGGTCCACCAGCCATTCCGCTCGAGACCACTCGGGCTGGACATTGTCAAGCTCCAATGCCTCAATGACCGCTCGAACCACTTTGATTTTTTTCCCAATCGAATCGCACAAGGTGAACCGGGCCTCCGGATACAGTATGGCCAAGGGAATGCCGGGAAAGCCACCGCCCGTGCCGACGTCCAGGATGCGGGCCCCTTTCCGTGGACGCAGGATCCGCGCGATGCAAAGGCTGTGCAGAACATGTCGCGGGAAGAATGCATCCATGTCCTTTCGAGAGATGACATTGATTCGGGCATTCCACTCTCTGTAGAGTGCACCGAGTCGGGCCATGCGGTCCAATTGCAACGGGGAAAGCCGGGGGATGGGCGTGCCGAAATTCGGGCATGAAGCGTACAGAGCGTCTGCGACCTCTTGGGCAGCGCGGATGTCTCGTTCGGGGACAGTCACCTTTAGAACTGCTCCCGGTCGACTTCGAGAACTCCGGCCAGAATATCCCGGGCCCGGAAGAGCTGCGCCTTTACCGTACCCAAGGGCAGGTTGAGTTCCTGTGCGATTTCGTCGTAACTGTATTCCTCGAAATAGCGGAGCTCTACCAAACGGCGGTAGCGAGGTTTGAGCTGGGAAACCACTTCGCGCATGCGGTCAACCCGCTGTTTCTTTTCCATGGTTTGACCCGGATCGAGACCGTCATCCGCCACTTGGATTTCCATGGTGTCTCCTTCGGAGTCCGTGAAGCCCTTGTCCAGGCTCAATGCCTTGATGCGCTTCTTCCGAATGAAGTCAATGGCGCCGTTGGAGGCAATCTTGAACAACCAAGTGGAAAATGCGAACTGAGGGCTGTACTGCTTCAAGCGCTTGAAGGCCTTGCCGAAAGTCTCAATCATGAGGTCCTCAGCGTCGTCCTGGTTGTTCACCATTTTGAGGAGCATGTAGTAGATCGGCTCCCGGTAACGCTCCATGAGTTCGGCGAATGCGCCTTGGTCATGTTTGTCCAAAGCCTTGCGAATCAGGCCATAGTCATACTTGGCCTTGTCGGAAAGGTGGTCGATTACGACCTGCTTGTCGGTGCCCGCTGCGTCCATGTCGGCGATGAGGTGAATGCGTTCACCAAGGTAGCGGAGGCCAGGCCCATCCAACGGATCGGCCCGAAAACGGCGCATTTCCATGCTGGAAAATGACGCAGACCCCACGCTCTGGAGAACATCGACAAGGTAATCGAGCGGACTGCGATGGCAAGGGCAAGGGCGACAACGGGTATCCAACCCAAGGTGTGCATAAGGCCACACATGCCCAAAACAGCCGCTGCGAGGACCATGGGGTCCAGCAGGGCATCCAGCCCGAGCCGCAGGCGGTCGACCCATCTATAGCGGGGCGCCGTACTGAGGTGGCGGCGCTTCCGACGCCACCCATCTCGAGCGCTGGAGGCGGGTAGCGTGTAGGTCTGGCATTCTTTTGGAGGTCGGGACACGGGGTGCACCCGGTAGCCTTCGCGCACTGCTTCCTGCACGAAAAGGTCGTCATCACCCCCAATGAGGTCATGGTGTGCGCGGAACCCCCCGAGCTTCTCCCAGAGTGATTTTCGGTACGCCAGATTCCGGCCTACCCCCATGTACGGACGGCCCGCTGCTGCTTCTGCCATGTACTGAAAGGCCACGCGAAGGGCGTCAAATTGAGGCAGCGAGGGACCGCCATCAGGCAGACTGACACCCAAGACAACGTCCCTGCCATTTGCATCCTGAGGAGAGCCGAGGGATCGCGCCATATGGTGGGCCCATTTGGGGTGAGGCAGACAGTCTGCATCGGTCAGCACCACTCGGTCATATCTCGCCGCATTGATACCGGCAGTCAGTGCCCCTTTCTTCCCAGGCGTGCATTTCTCGTGCAGCACAAGACTGAGGCGTGGGTGTTCCTTCTGTCGGTCTTCAAGCCATGGCCGGGTGCCATCCGTGGAGCCGTCGTCCACCACGAGCCACTCGACCTGCCAACCTGCCGGGAACTCCTGTGCAATCCAATGCGGCCAGATGTTCTGAAGGGCGGGAAGGTCATTGTGGACACACAGTATGAGGGTGGCCGCCGGGTCCTGTGCGCCCCCCTCGTCAACGGTTTCCTTGCGCACAGCCGTAGCCAAGGCGCGGTGCCACCTCACATCCCATAGCGCGCGGAAAATGCCGGGGGTGCCCACCCCACAGGCCCAGGCCAGTTCCACGAGCCCTTCCATGTTCAGTTCGAGTAGGTGTAATCCAACCCGTCAGGCCAGCCATCCAAGCGGATCATGACCACGTGGTGCAAAGGGTCCCGATAAGGCTTGAGATCGAAGGCGCGATCCTCCGTGATGAGCGCTCTCCCCATGTCGCCCTTACTGTCGTGCATCATCAAGAGCGATTGTTGACGCGGGAGGGACTTGGTGGCCGGGCCAACGGAAAACAGGCCGAATCGGTGCTCGCGGAAGCCACCACCAAATTGAAGGCGGACCAACAAACTGTCTCCTTCTACCCTGGCGTCAAGCAAGGTGAAAGGATCCGATTCAGTGCCGTACTCTTCCCGCAGCGCCTTCTTGAACGCCTCAAAAACGTCGGTTTCTGCGGGTACTTCGGTCTTTGTTGTTTCATCCGAGGCGGATGCTGCCCGCCGGGTCGAGCAACCGACCAGAAGAAAGAGCGGGAGGAGAAGGAGCCAGCGCATGGAGAATCAACGCAGGATGCAATGCCGGGTGTATGCCATTTGGCCAGATAGGACGCGGACCATGACCCATCCGCGTGGCCAGGCCGACACATCGAGCACGGCGCGTGGACTGTCCATGACGGTCGTGCTGAACAGTTGACGTCCCATGGCATCGAACGCTTCGACCTGTGCCCCTGCCGGCACCTGGTCGAGGGTGAGGGAAGCCGTGGCGGGATTCGGCCACATCGCAAAGGGCGTGGCATCGGCCACACCAACGGACATCTCCTGCGTGCAGAACTGCTCGAGGTCGGAGTCCGTAAACTCGCCGCCTGTATAGATGATGTCTCCATCAGGGTCAAAGACGGTAAAACTGCCCTCGCCAAAGTCGCAGCACATGCCGTCGCCATAACTGTCGTCCACCTGTAGGATGTAGCACCCTTCCTCCAGACAGAGTGGGACGGTGATGACCAAGCCGTCTTGATCGTCTTCGTAAGGGCCGCCTGAATAAACTACATCGCCCAGTCGACGAATCTCCCAAGTGGTTTCGCTGCCGTAATCGTCCAGCACCAACTCGAAGGAGAAGTCAAAGGTCTCGCCGGCAAACGCATTGAATTCGACCGTCACGGCGTCATTGAATCCGTTCTCATCCTGCTGCCCGTTGGTGGAAAGCACGTAGGCTTCGATCTCTGTGGTGCCGTCCTCTGCCATGATGGGGGGCAGGGCCACCGCGGTGTTCTCATATTGGGCCAGGTTACCGTTCCAGTTCACCGTTTGCTCTGGTCCACCAGAAACGGTGAAGCCGATGACCGCCGAGGTCAGATTGTCCTCGCCGAAGTTTCCGAGCGTCAGCTCGATGACGACCTCACCGCCACCACACAGGACTTCCTCGGGTGCATCGGCTACACCCAGGCCTGCGTCCAGTGCGAAGGAAGTAACACACCCCTCGGAAGGGTATCCGTCCAACACTTCAATCCCCAGTTCAAGGGGGTCGAGAAACTCCGTGATGCCTTGGTTGAAGCTCACGCCCATTCGGCCGTAGTAGTCGAAGGTGCCGTTATTGACTTCGCCCGCGCAGGCCGCAGCTCCCCCGTACAACTGGCCAATGATGCGGTGGTTCTCGTCAAAGAGGGGGGACCCGGAAGAACCGGGTTCCGTAACGCCATCCTCCCATTGGTCAATCCACCAGACCGACGCGCCTCCGGCATTGTCGTGATAGGGCTCGTCCTCCTCAAAGCAGATTTTCTTGAGGTCTCCAGAGGGGTGGTGGATGCAGGTGGCGTTCTGCACGGTCTCCGCATCAGAGCCATCCCAACCGGCATAGAAGACGTTGTAGTCCTCGGGTGGCGTTTCGTCGAGCAACAAGAGTCCGAAGTCAGACGCGCCGCTGCTGACCAGCAATTCCGCTCCGCTGACCGATTGGTTGGTGGACCCGGTATTGCCTTCGCACCCTTCCGTTTCGTGATTGAAGTAGAACGTCCAATTGCCTACGTTGCCCCCCAAACAGTGGTTGGCAGTGAGGAAGAGTGGCGTGCCATCTTGCGCTGTGTTGTTGACCAACGCCCCCGTGCAAACAGCGAATCCACCTTGAACGATAAGGGCCACGGAACGCTTTTCACACTGCCATGTGGCACCCTCGGGGCAATTCACATTGATGTTGCATTCTCCGCTGTTGCCAAAGGGGCCGCGGGCCGTGCCCAGCGCTTCTGCTTCTGTGGCGGCCTTGCCCGCAATGTCCCGGTAGGCGTGGACCACCTGGTCGATCTGAAGTGCGACGGCATCTTCGAGACCGGTCGGCACCTGGACCTCCACGACGACTGCATCTCCTGCAACCAGCCCTGTGGCGAGTCCACCCCACGCCTTCATGTTCCGGTGGTCAAATCCACCGATGAATTCGATGCGGTCTGCACTCCAGACAAACAAACGGGCACTTTTGGGTAGGGCGAATTCGGAGAACCGAAGGCTCACAGCAAGGGCGCCGGGTGCATGGATCTGCGTCCGCCAGACGGAGTGACCATCGATTTCCAGCCACTGGCCATCTTCCAGGCCCAGGATCACTTCGAATTCCTCGCCGAAGCGCCAAGGAGCACTTTTCACCTCGTCGGTAATGGCATCCGCGGCGCGCAGCGCATCGAGGTCCGGACTGGGCATGCGGTGAACGGGCCATGCGGGATTGCCCATGTTCGTCCCCGGGGAATTCCAGTAGGGCGCACCGCCATGGGCTACTTGCGAATGGACTCCATGCACCGTCAGAAAGCAAAGGGCAATGAGGAGGATTTGGCGTACCATTTTCATGTCGGTTTCGGTTTCCTTGCAGGGAAAGGACGACGCTTTGCGCGTCCGGGTTGCAAGTTGGGTCAGGAATTCCATCCGGCCACGGCTCCCTCGAGGGCAAACAGCTCGTCCCGGAGTCGGGCCGCATCCATGAAAGCGAGCTCCTTGGCCGCACGCTGCATCTCCTTTCGGGTGCGCGCAATCAGTTTCTCCATGGCTTTGTGGTCCTGCGCCTGGACATATCCTGCCACAACAGGGTCTTCCAGAATGCCGACACCGGATGCTGCAGGTTCGGCGGCGATGGGAGAGGGGCGCTCGTCGAGGAGTTCGCTCTGCTCGAATACGGTCTTCTTCGATCGCTTGACCTGCTGCGGAACGATGCCGTGTTCGACGTTGTAAGCTTCCTGCTTCTCCCGCCGGCGGGCGGTTTCCTCGATGGTCTGTGCCATGGAGTCGGTGATTTTGTCTGCGTACATCAGCACCCGGCCGTTGACGTTGCGCGCGGCTCGACCTGCCGTTTGGGTCAGTGAGCGGTTGGAGCGCAAGAATCCCTCCTTGTCGGCATCCATGACGGCCACCAACGACACCTCGGGAAGGTCCAGCCCCTCCCGCAGCAGGTTGACCCCGACCAGTACATCGATCACGCCCTCCCGGAGATTGCGGATGATCTCGATGCGGTCCAGGGTTTTCACCTCGGAGTGGATGTAGGAACAGGAAATCCGCAGTCGGTCGAGGTAGCGGCTGAGCTCCTCCGCCATGCGCTTTGTCAAGGTGGTGACGAGCACGCGGTCACCGGCCTCAATGGTCTTGCGGATTTCGCCGATGAGGTCGTCCACCTGATTCTTGCAGGGACGCACTTCAATGGGGGGGTCCAGTAGGCCTGTCGGGCGAATGAGCTGCTCGACCACCACGCCCTCACTCCTTTCCAATTCAAAGTCAGCGGGGGTCGCACTCACATAGATGATTTGATGCAGCATGCCGTCGAATTCATCCGCCTGCAGCGGACGGTTGTCGAGGGCGGAGGGAAGGCGAAAGCCATGCTCCACCAATGACACCTTGCGCGAACGGTCGCCACCGTACATCGCTCCGACTTGTGGAACCGTCACATGGCTCTCGTCCACCACCAAGAGAAAGTCGTCCGAGAAGTAGTCCAGTAGGCAGAAAGGACGCTGTCCCGGCTTGCGACGGTCAAAGTAGAGGCTGTAGTTCTCAATTCCGCTGCAGAACCCCAGCTCCCGCATCATTTCCAAATCGTGCGTTGTCCGTTCCTCCAGGCGCTTTCCCTCGATGAATCGGCCCTGGTTGTTGAACCAATCGACCTGCTTGACCATGTCCTGCTGGATCTCCCAGATGCACTGATTCAAGGTGTCCTTTCCCGTGACGAAAAGGTTGGCCGGATAGATGCGCAGGGACTCGAAGGTGTGGAATACCTGGCCCGTTTCGGGGTCGATGGTCTCAATCCGCTCGATTTCATTGCCCCAGAAATGCACCCGAACGGCATGGTCGGCGTAAGCGAGGTAAACGTCGACCACATCGCCTGTCACCCGGAAGGAACCGCGGCCAAAATCACCCCGTGTGCGGTGATAGAGGCTTTCCACGAGTCTGTGCAGCAAGGCATTGCGGCTGATGACCTGTCCCACTTTAACCTCGATGACGCTTTTGTGAAATTCAACGGGGTTTCCGATGCCGTAGATGCAGCTGATGGAGGCGACAACAATCACATCCCGACGCCCGCTCATGAGCGCGGAGGTGGCAGACAACCTCAGTTTCTCGATTTCCTCGTTGATGGCCAGATCCTTCTCGATGTAGGTCCCGCTCGAGGGGATGTAGGCCTCGGGTTGGTAGTAGTCGTAATAGCTCACGAAGTACTCTACCAAGTTGTCGGGAAAGAACTCCTTGAATTCACTGTAGAGCTGCGATGCCAGCGTCTTGTTGTGGCTCAGCACGAGGGTGGGGCGCTGGGTCTGCTCGATGACGTTCGCAATCGAGAAGGTCTTTCCCGATCCCGTTACCCCGAGCAGGGTCTGGTTTCGGACCCCACTTTCGACGCCTTCGACCAGTTGGCGGATGGCCTCGGGCTGGTCGCCGGTTGGCTGGAAGTCACTGTGCAGTTTGAATCCGCTCACGGGCACAAAAAAAGGGGGCAATGCCCCCTTTTCCATGCTTTGGTCCTTGAAGAACCGATGTCTTATTCAGCGACGACTTCAAAGTTGACCTCAACGGTCACTTCTTTGTGCAGGCGCACCTTGGCCGAATAGCTGCCGAGGTCGCGGATCACTTCGGATCCGAGGTCGATGTTCTTGCGCTCCACGGTATGGCCCGCGCTGGCTATGGCTTCGGCTATTTGAATGTTGTTGACGGAGCCGAAAATCTTCCCGCTTTCGCCGGCTTTCGCTCCGATTTTGAGGGAGAGACCTGCAATCTTCTCGCCAAATGCCTTTGCGTCTTCCAGCGCTTTTACGGCCTTGTGGGACTGCTGGCGAAGGGTTTCAGCCACCACCTTGCGGGCACTTTCCGTGGCCGCGATGGCGAAGCCTTGAGGAATTAAGTAATTCCGGGCGTATCCATTCTTGACGTTGACAATGTCGTTTTTGAATCCGAGGCGGTCAACGTCCTGCTTGAGAATCACATCCATATCGAAGTGAGTTGATGCTGTGTTCAGCGGAGCTGATCAGTGAGGTAGGGGAGCAATGCGAGGTGACGGGCCTTTTTAATGGCCTTGCCGACGCGACGCTGGTACTTGAGGCTGGTTCCGGTCAGGCGGCGGGGCAAAATCTTGCCCTGCTCATTGACCAGCATCAGCAGGAAGTCCGGGTCTTTATAGTCGATATAGTTGAAACCCTTTTCACGGAAGCGGCAGTAGCGCTCACTTTTGGTGTCAATCGCGATGGGGTTCAGGTAACGAACGTTCTTGTTTGCAGCCATGGTGGTGTGGTCTTATGCCTTCAGGCGTTGGTTTCTGCCCCCGCAGTGGTCTGCTTGGGCTTTTCACGGCGGTCCGACTCACGGTCACGACGGCTTTCCGCATACTCGACATGGAACTTCTCCATGCGTGTGGTCAAGAATCGAATGACGCGTTCGTCGCGACGAAACTCCGTTTCGAAAGGGAGGACGACAGTAGGGTCCGCTTCGAATTCCATGAGATAGTAGAAGCCCGTAGACTTTTTTTGAATCGGGTAGGCAAGCTTTCGCATGCCCCAATTCTCCTCATGGGTGATGCTGGCTCCTTTGTCTTTCAGGAGATCCTTGAACTTCTTGATCACATCCTTCGTCTGCTCATCGGAGAGGACGGGAGTGATGATAAAAACGGTTTCGTATCGATTCCGGTGCATATGCTTGGCGCAAAGGGGGCGCAAATCTACGGCAAATGCCGGGGGTTCGCAACAGGTCACGCGAGGATTCTTTACATCGCCCGTTACGCAGGCAAAATGTGGGCGTCCTGTGCAAAATTGAAGGTAGGCGGTTCGGGCTGCAGTGCGCAACTTTGGGGGCATGGGAGATGGAAGCGCATTCCTTGTTTCAGCGAGGAAGTACCGCCCGACAACTTGGGAGACCGTAGTGGGACAGCGTTCCATTACGGATACGTTGCGCCACAGTATCGACTCGGGCCAAATTGCGCAAGCCTATCTGTTCTGTGGTCCTCGCGGTGTAGGCAAAACCACTTGTGCCCGGATCTTCGCCAACGCCATCAACGGTTTCACGACCGAGCAGGCCGAGCGGAGCTTCAACGTGTTTGAGCTCGATGCTGCTTCCAACAACGGGGTGGAGCACATCCGAAGCATCATTGACCAGGTTCGCATCCCCCCTCAGGACGGCAAGTACAAGGTTTACGTCATTGACGAGGTCCACATGTTGTCCAAGGATGCCTTCAATGCCTTCCTAAAAACCCTCGAGGAGCCTCCCGCCCACGCTGTCTTCATTTTGGCCACCACGGAGAAGCACAAAATTCTCCCGACCATTCTGTCGCGTTGTCAGATTTACGACTTCAGAAGAATCACCACACGTGACATAGCGGAGCACCTCGGCTATGTGGCGGGTCAGGAAGGGGTCAATGTCGAACCCGAAGCGCTCAATATCATCGCACAACGGGCGGATGGTGCCATGCGTGATGCCTTGAGCATTTTCGACCAGATGGTCGCTTCCAGCGCAGAGGGAGTAACCTATGAAGCAGTAACGCGTCACCTCAATGTGCTGGGTCACGACGTCTACTTCAACGTGGTCGATGCCGCATTGGAGGGGCGAATTGGCGATATGCTGTTGCAGCTGGAAGAGGTTGTGGCTGCCGGCTTCGATGCGCATCATTTTGTCACAGGTCTCGGTCAACACCTTCGGAACTTGCTCGTATGCAAGGACAAAGCGACGTTGGCCCTCATGGAGGCTGGGGAGTCCGTGGTCGATCGTTTCAGCGACCAGGCGGTCCGCTGTGGTCTGCACTTCTTAGTGTGGGCCATCGGCAGTGCCAACGAAGCAGACCAGCAATACAGGATGTCGAGACATCCGAGGTTACTCGTTGAATTGATGCTCATGCGCATCGGCTCCCTCGAAGCGGTCAGCGCGGAGGGGGCAAAAAAAAAATGAGCTGATTCCCATCACGGGCTGGGGGAATCCCATAAGCCCATCCGGGGTAGTCAAACTGGCAACATTTGAGGAGGCCCCCAGGGCTCCCATGGTTGGACACGCAGAAAACGAGCGCGCGGTGGCGGAAGACTCCAATGTGGAGGAACCGCCCCAAACTCCGGTAACCGAGGCGCTGGAAACAGCGGAAGTACTGGAGGTGATGACAGGGCCGAATGAGGTCCAGGAAATCACCGGCGGGAGCGACGAACAAACCGTACCCTCCAAATCTGTTGCCGCTGAGATTGATGCGGATTTGGCGACCACCTTGGGTCATCCCAAAATCGCGGAGAAGCCGACCGGGAATTTGGGCAGATTATTGGGTGCGAAGAGCATGCTGGGTATGTCCGCGCAGGATACTTCCCAAGAGGAGGAGGAGCTGTCGGACACAACCAATTTGAATCAAGCGTACGATGAAGACCGTGTAAAGGCCGTGTGGTCTGCATTGGTTGAGGAGCAGAAAACCAAGAACAAAATGGGGCTGGCGGCCACCTTGGCTACTGCGGGTTGGAGCTTTGAGGACCCTTTGATCAAGTTGACCGTAGCCAACCAGGTGCAATACGATGAGTTGAAGGAATGTGCCACCCAATTGCTGCATTTCATGCGCACTGAAGTGGGGAATGGTCGCATCGCTCTGGAGGTGGAAGTGTCGGAAGTTGTGGCGGAGGTGGAGTTCCTGACGCCGAAAGACCGTTACTACCGTTGGGCAGAGGAGAACCCTGCCTTGGACTCCCTTCGAAAGCGATTGGACCTCGATTTAGGGTGAACGCCATTGAACCTGTTCCTTCAGAGGGTTGTTGCCCTCCCATGAGTGAACCTCGTCCTTTCTCCCGTCCTTGTTTTTCGGCACCTGTGAGTTGCGCGCGCTTGCTCGCACTCGTGATTTCATGGGGGTGCACAGTGCTCGTCGCAGCGGGGCAGTCCGCCACGGTTCGCGGGGTGGTCACCGACGAGATTACGGGCAGTCCCCTGCCCTTCGTTTCCGTGGTGGTTCAAGGCGGTACAACAGGTACCTCATCTGACTTCGAGGGAAAATTTGAATTGAACGGGCTTTCGCCGGGTCTGGTCAATCTGGATTTCAGTTGCATTGGCTACTCGGCCGCGAAGCGCTTGGAGATTGAATTGACCCCTGCGCGCCCGGCCTTCATCAACGTGACGATGGAGCCACTTGCCATAGCCATCGAAGCAGCCGAGGTAACCGTCCAAACAGCCAGAGGGGAAGAGGAAGCTCCCGTATCGCTTCGGCGCATTGGCACGAATGAAATCAAGCGGAACCCCGGTGGAGGCCGAGACATTTCCAAGGCCATCCGGAGCTTGCCCGGCGTGGCGGCCATACCGAGTTTCAGGAATGACATCGTCATCCGGGGGGGCGCGCCCAATGAGAACCGCTTCTACATCGACGGCGTCGAAATACCCAACATCAACCACTTCGCGACACAGGGCGCCAGCGGTGGTCCGGTCGGGATGATCAATGTGGACCTCGTCGAACAAGTGGAGTTTTACTCCGGAGCCTTTCCGGCCACCCGGGGCAATGCTCTGTCGAGCGTCTTGGAGTTTGGCTTCAAGACGGCGCGCACCGACGAGTGGACCTCCAACGCGGTTGTCGGCACCAGCGATTTGGGGCTCACATTTGAAGGCCCAACCGGGACGAACAGCTCGCTCATATTTAGTGCGAGGCGCAGCTACCTGCAGTTCCTCTTCGAGGTCCTCGGCCTTCCATTTCTACCTATCTATAATGACTTTCAATTCAAGTGGGTCCACCAATCCCATCCGAATGAGCGTTGGACGGTTCTCGGAATCGGGGCGTACGACGATTTCCAATTGAACCTATCCGCAGCCGATGATACCGCGGCGGAGGATTACTTGGACCAGGTAGCCATCCTCGATGCACTGCAGGTGAACAAACAATGGAATTACACGGTGGGCGTCAAGTACGACCGGTTCACCGAAGATGGAAGGTGGACTTGGGTGGCCAGCCGCAACATGCTCAGCAACCGGGCCTACAAGCATTTATCCAATGACGTCGACCTTCCATTGACCCTTGACTATCGTTCTCAGGAAATGGAGAACAAGTTGAGGTTGGAGCGCAGGAAATACGGAGAGGAGGGCCTCAAGGTGACGTGGGGTGCACAATATGAATACGCCAGATTCACAAACCGAACGTTCAGTCAGAGATACTCCTTCCTAGAGGAGTCAGTTGTGGCGATCGACTTCAATACGGGATTCGACCTGCACAAGTACGGCGCCTTCCTTCAGGCCTCCAAACCAATGGCGGAGGGGCGCGTCACCCTGAGTGGGGGGCTCCGGATGGACGGGAATGAGATCAATGTGGAAATGGCGAATCCGTTCAGGCAGCTGAGCCCGAGGTTGGCATTGCGCTGGAACTTCGCCCCGCGCTGGAGTCTCAATGCCAACACGGGCCGCTATTTCCAATTGCCGAGTTACCTGGTCCTCGGATATGAGGAGCAAGGGCAAAGGGTCAATCGTGACGGCGCGCGCTACACGCAATGCGATCAGGCGGTATTGGGCTTGCGCTTCGATTGGGCTGAAAAAAATACCACCTTGGGACTGGAGGGGTTTGCGAAAGGCTATGAGGGCACACCTGTCAGCCGCAACTCCGGCATTGCCTTGGCCAACCTTGGCGCAGACTTCGGCGTAGTAGGAAATGAAGCTGTACGCTTCGATGGGGAGGGGCGCGCCTATGGCCTTGAGTTCCTTGCCCAACGCAGGCTGTACAAAGGCATATACGGATTGATGGCGTACACCCACGTCCGGAGTGAGTATAGCTTCGAAGGCGAGTTCACGCCGAGCGCATGGGACAGCCGGCACATCGTTTCCCTGACGGGAGGGGCAAAGCTCAAGCGGGACTGGGAGATTGGGGTCCGTTGGTTGTACAGTGGTGGATTGCCCTACACACCCTACAATATTGAAGTCAGTATGGACCAAGAGTACTGGGACACGCAGAATGTGCCTTTGTTGGACTACGCAAATTTGAATGGGGAACGAAATGCCTCCTTCAGTCAGCTCGACATGCGCATTGACAAAAAGTGGTTTTTCGATAATTGGAGCCTCGATGTGTTCTTGGACATTCAGAATCTGTTCTCGCAAGTGCCCGACTCGCCCCCGGCCTTAGACGTGGTACGTGATATGGGCACAGGTATTCCTGTTCCGGATCCCGATAATCCAGGAAGGTATATCCCGCGCACCATAGATGCGGGCGCCGGAAGTGTGATTCCGGCATTTGGTCTGATTGTCGAGTTGTAAGTCGATATTCGTTCTGTGCGTGTAGACAAGTTTCTTTGGGCCGTTCGGTTGTACAAAACGCGCTCCATCGCGGCTGAAAAAGTCAGGGATGGACGTGTAGAGGTACAGGGAGGAAAGGTGAAGGCCAGCCGTGAAGTCGGAGTCGGAGAGCGCATCTCAGTGCACCGAGGGGCATGGAAATTCTCATGTGAGATAATTGCGCTTCCATCAAGCAGGGTAGGCCCCAAGCTCGTCGATGATTACATCATAAATATAACCCCGGAGGAAGAGCGTAATAAAGAGGCATTGGCCCGCGATTTCATGCGTCAGCAACCGAAGCGAACGGGCCGACCATCAAAGCGCGATCGCCGGAAATTGGATGCGTTCAATGATTGATTCACAACAAGTTGAGGTGCGATTTATTGCGCCAGGCGAAACCTGGCCGATTCGCGCTTCTGTTTTGTGGCCTGAGAAGGATCCGGGACCAGAATGTGCTTTGGACGGAGATGACGATGCCAGCACGTTTCATTTGGGGGCAATATGCCAAGGTGAGGTTGTGTCTATTGGCACCTTTATGAAGTCTGAACAGCCGGATTATTCGGGTGTTTTGGCGTACCGGCTTCGCGCAATGGGTACGTCGAGTGGGCACCAGGGAAAGGGTTGTGGTGCAGCCGTAATCGAAAAGGCTTTGGAGGTATTATCAGCTCAGGGGGTTGAGCGAGTTTGGTGTGATGCGCGCCATGTTGCTTTGGGATTTTATGCGAGGATGGAATGGGACATAACCGGAAGCACTTTTGAGGTGCCTTTTCGTGGACCTCACAGGCGTGCATCGAGGTCGTTTTGACGAAATGATAAATGCTTCGTCTATGAAAATAGGGCGCTGCTAATATTATACTCGTATAATACACAAGGGGTACCCCTCCCGAATTTAACTAATGTATTGTGGTACAGTAGTTTAAACGTCTGCAAAGCCGTTTGAATTAACCGTGTAATAATTTCACAAAGGAAAAAAGGTGAGTCAATTTCCGAGAGCCAAAAAGTCTCGCTATGTCTCATCAGAAGTTTTCAGTGCTTCTCTGCAGCCTTTTCGTCGTTTGTTCGACATCATTGTTGAACGCAGCTTCGAATAATTCAACCCCGACCTTGACCCCGTCGAGTCCAGGAGCGCATGCTCCGGATTTGATCGTCTCATTCGAGGGACCGAACACCAACGCCTTCGGCACCATGTCGTCGGCCATGTTCCTCCCTGCTCCGGATGTGACCGGACCCACCGTTTCGCTCAACGAGCCGGATGACGTGTTCTTCACAGGATGCCACGCCGACTTCAGCTATTCGACTGCTGTGACGGGCAAGCTCTTCTACACCGTTTCGGACGACTGTGGAAGTGCGACGGCTTCATACACCACATCCGATTCATTTGCATACTGCGCTGAGGCGGATGACGCATCTCCTGAGGGCGGCTTGGTGATCACGAGGACGTTCATCTTGACCGCGGAAGATTGTTATGGCAACCAGACTGTGGAAACAGCGACCCAGATCATTACGGTAACGGACAATTTGGCGCCGGCCTTTACCAGTTCACTTCCCGCTGACACCACGGTGAGTTGCGATGCCATTCCCGCCGCACTCACACTGACGGCTACAGACACTTGCGACACGGATGTGAGCATCAGCGTGACCGACGTGACCACGGCAGGCTCTTGCGACGGCACCTATACTTTGACCCGCACCTACACGGCTGTGGACGACTGCGGAAATGAGACCTCCCACGTCCAGACCATCAATGTGGAAGACACCACGGCACCCACCATCGACACCCAAGCGAGCGACGAGACGGTGGAATCAGATGGCTCAGGCAACAGTGCTGCTTTGACAGCATGGCTCAGCAATAACGGCGGTGCAACGGCTTCGGATGACTGTGAGGCCGTTACTTGGACCCACGACTTTACCGCCTTGAGTGATGATTGCGGAGCCACCGGTTCCGCTCTTGTAACATTCACGGCGTCTGACCCCTGCGGCAACACGTCTACCACTTCTGCCACCTTTACTTCAGAGGACACAACAGCGCCCATTGCATTGGCACAAGATTTGACGGTTTCCTTAGATGCGTCAGGCAACGCTACCATTACAACAGCTCAAATCGATAATGGGTCTAATGACAGTGGTCAGGGCACGGTTTCCCTGGAACTGGATGTAACGAGCTTTGATTGCACGGACGTAGGTGCCAACACCGTAACATTGACCGTGACGGATGAATGTAGCCTGTCGTCGACTGCTACGGCTACAGTTACGGTAGAGGACAATGTGGCCCCCACAGCGATTTGCCAGAACTTGACGGTTCAGCTTGACGCGACGGGTGCTGCCTCCATCACGGCTGCTCAGGTTGACAACGGTTCTTCCGACGCTTGCGGAATTGCCACCATGACGTTGAGTGAGACGGACTTCGATTGCACGGACGTTGGTGCGAATACGGTGACCTTGACGGTGACCGACAACAACAGCAACGTGAGTACGTGTACTTCCACCATCACGGTAGAGGACAATGTGGCCCCCACAGCGATTTGCCAGAACTTGACGGTTAATCTGTAAGCCACCGGGCGGGAAAAAGAAACCGCAAGATATTGCAGATCGCAGGGGGGGCCCCCAAGTGCACCA
>JBDQOI010000090.1:0-2806 GCA_040261275.1 Flavobacteriales bacterium
GTCTATGGTCATGGCAAGGACAAAACAGCGTTTGACGAGCAACACTGGACCCAGCTCGACGGTGGCATGATCACGCCTTACATCAAAAGCAAGACCCTGGCAGAACAGGACCTGTGGATGATGGCCAAGCAACATCCAGACATGTCGGTCTCAGCGGTCAACCCGGGGTTCATCCTCGGCCCCTTGTTGGACAGCAACGACCCCGGAACAAGCTGCGATGTCGTTCTCAAAATGATGAGGGGCGAATTTCCTGGCGTCCCCAAACTCGGGCACCCGACGGTCGATGTCCGCGATGTGGTGGACCTCCATTTTGCGGTTCTCAAAGACCAACATGCGGCTGGCCAGAGGTTTGCAGCAGCAGCGGGCACATTGCCCCTCCAAGAACTGGCCAAAACCATCAAAGACGCCTTTCCTCAGGAAGGACGCAAGGTGGGCACCCGGTCACTCCCCAACGGGGTGGTCAGGGCCATGGCCATCGTCATGAAGTCGGTGCGGGGCACCCTTGCAGAATTGGGGTACATGCCCACAGTTTCATCGGACTTGGCCCGCAAACGCTACGGCTGGAACCCCCGGTCCCCCCAAGAAGCAGCAACCGCGACCGCGCAAAGCATCATCGATCTCGATTACATCAAGTGATTCCCTGCATACCGCTCTAACTTCGCGTGCTCAGACTCCGCCCGGCCCCCGATGAGTGACCTTCTCCAACACGAATGCGGCATCGCCTTGCTCAGGCTAAAAAAGCCCCTGCAGCACTACATCGACACCTACGGGACGGCCTTCTACGGCCTGAACAAAATGTACCTGCTGATGGAGAAACAGCGGAACCGCGGTCAAGACGGCGTGGGCCTGGCCAATGTCAAGCTGACCGTTCCTCCCGGTCACCGCTACCTCAGCCGGTCACGTTCTGTCGCCAAGCAGCCCATCGAAGACCTCTTCGCCCAAATCATGGGTCGCTTTGCCGACACCAAGGAGCACCACCCCGAGCGGTTAAAAGATGCGGCGTGGCTGCAAAAAGAGTTCGCCTTTACCGGTGAGGTGTTCCTGGGCCACCTGCGCTATGGCACGTATGGCCGCAACACCATCGAACGCGTCCACCCTTTCCTGAGGCAAAACAACTGGCGCAGCCGCACCCTCGCTCTGGCCGGCAATTTCAACCTCACCAACGTCGACGAGCTTTTCGATATTCTCGTGGGACTTGGCCAGCACCCCAAGGAAAAAGCCGACACGGTGACCGTCCTGGAAAAGGTGGGCCACTTCCTGGATGAGGAGGTCGAGGCCTCCTTCCAAAAATTCAAGGAACAGGGGCATGAAAATGCCGAAATCAGCAAGCTCATCGCAGAACATCTGGACATCGAACGCGTGCTCAGCCGTGCGTCCGAGTCATGGGACGGCGGCTACGTCATGGGCGGAATTGTCGGCCACGGCGATGCGTTCATCGCCCGCGACCCCAATGGCATCCGGCCCTGCTTCTGGTACGAAGACGATGAGGTCGTCGTGGCCGCTTCGGAGCGTCCCGTCATCCAGACGGCCTTCAACACCACCACCGCCGAGGTCAAAGAACTGCAGCCCGGGGAGGCCTTGATCATCACCAAAGGCGGAGAGGCCCGCATCAAACAAGTGCGGCCCGCTGGGGAGCGCAAGGCCTGCAGCTTCGAGCGGATCTACTTTTCGAGGGGCAACGATGCCGACATTTATCAGGAGCGCAAGGCTTTGGGTGAGTCGCTCGTTCCCAAAGTGCTCGAGGCCATTGAGCACGACATCGACTCCACTGTTTTTAGCTTCATTCCCAATACGGCAGAGACTTCGTTCTACGGCTTGGTGCGCGGCATTGAGAGCCACCTGAATCAAAGCAAGATTGAGCGCATCATCGGACTCGGATCCTCCCCCGATGCCACCGAAGTAAAAAGCATTTTGGAAGAGCGTCCGCGGGTCGACAAGGTCGCCTTGAAGGATGCGAAACTCCGCACTTTCATTGCCGATGACGGGGCACGGGACGACCTCGTCACCCACGCCTATGACATCACCTACGGCACCATCGAGCGCGGCCACGACCAGCTCGTGGTCATCGATGACAGCATCGTCCGCGGCACCACCCTCAAGCGCAGCATCCTCCGCATCCTGGACCGCCTGGATCCGCGGCGCATTGTCGTGGTGAGCAGCGCCCCGCAAATCCGCTACCCCGACTGTTATGGCATTGACATGGCCCGAATGGGGGACTTCATTGCCTTCCAAGCGGCCATTGCCCTCCACCATCGGCGAGACAATGGCGACCTCATCGAGTCTGTTTATGCCGCCTGCAAAGCGGAGTTGGAAAAGCCTTACGAGCAGCAACAAAACAAGGTCAAGGCCATCTATGAAAACCTCTCCGAAGAGGACACATCGGCCATGATTTCCGAGCTGCTCACCCCAGATGACATGAAGGCTGAGGTCAAGATCATCTACCAAAGTGTGGCCGGCCTCCACGAAGCCACGCCACAGCACACGGGCGACTGGTACTTCACCGGAAACTTCCCCACCGCCGGCGGCAACCGCGTGGTCAACCGTGCTTTCGTGTATTGGAAAGAGGGGCGCACGGAACGCGCTTACTAAGCAGCGCGCAGCGCGTCAAGCCCCAAATTGTTGGTGCGGGAATTTCCCACGCCATCAACGCTGTCGCGGATCAGTTCAATACCACACGGCGCAGCATCGCACTGCTTCCGTCCTCCCGAACGGAAACCAAGATCACCATGCCGGCACCCCAGCCTCCGGTTTCAATCTCCGTCCTGCCAAAAGCCCCTGCCGACCCCGCGCCCAGCACCTTTCCACC
>JBDQOI010000091.1:0-2661 GCA_040261275.1 Flavobacteriales bacterium
CCTCATCATGCATCCGATAAGACATCTCGTCCAACGTGTCGTACATCCCCCGCATGATGATGTTGCTGGCCAGCAGAAACGTCACAGGCAGACGGAACGACGTAGCGGTGAACAGATTCCAATCGTCGGCGTGCATGTAGTGGCTGTTGCCTTGCCCAATGCTGAACCAGTTCCCGGCATGGCGGGTGCGGGACAGCAGCACGATCACGGTATCCGGCGCCAAGTCCGCCCGCTTGCGGATTTCAGCGATGACCTCGAAAATGGCCTCCGTTTCCAGGTTGCCCCGGCCATTGCAGGCGGAGCGCACCAGTTCGGTCACGGATTCCAGGGACAACATCGGTCCCTCAGAAAAACGCAGATGCCGAAGGGGACCGTTGGCCCCCTTCAGCAATGCTGCGAACGCATCTTCCTCGACGTCCAGCGTACGATATATAAATACTTCCAATGTGTGTGTTCGTGTTCTTAAGATAGACGCAGAAATACCGAAAAAGTTGCCTCCTCAAAACAAATTAAATCGACGACGCTTCTCAGCAATGATGTCGTTGACCTCGGCGTGCATATACGGACTGTAATCGTGCAGTTCCTCCTTGGCAAAACGCCGGGTTCTACGGGCATCTATACCAATCGCACGCCCTACCTCGAGAGGATCAACATCCGCTCCGATGAAGCGGAACTCCCACCCTTTCTGGGTCAGGTTATCGATCAACAAACGAAGGGCACCAGAGGAAAAAACTCGGCTGGCATTTTCGTACCCATCCGAGAGCGTCATGATGGAGATGGAAGTGCCCTTGGAAGGCGCGTCCTCCCCCACGTGGTCGATGGTACGGGTGATGAGCGTGCCGAGGGCGTCATAGAGGGCCGTGCATCCCCTCAGCTGGTATTGCTCCTCGCGGAATTCTCGGATCTCGCCGATCGGCTTGGGGGCGAACCACATGCGGTAATCGTCGCTGAAATCCGAGACGGAGAACTTGATGTTCTGGTCGGGATTGTTCTTCTGGACCTCCCGCATCGCAGCGGACTGTTCATTGAGGGTGGACAAGGTGGTGTCATAGCAGTTCTGCATGCTGCCGGATGCATCGAGGAGGACATAGTGCAAGTGGTCTTGCTTCATGGTGTGGAGGGGTTTGGATGTGCTTGGCGGCCCCACCGCGGAGCCGCTGACGGGACATATATACCGGACACAAGCCCCCTTTTCGACCCACGTCAACCTTGACGTAATTCGTTTCAAACCTTGCCCCATATGGGGGCCTCCTTACCTCAATTCAGGTAGACCTGCAGGTCCTCCAGCGGCATCTGTGTGCGGAGGGAGCGCAGGGCGCGGTCGCGGATTTGGCGGACCCTTTCGCGGGTCACCTCCATGCGCTCGCTGATCTCGCCGATGGTCATGGGCTGGGGCATGCCGATGCCGAAGCAGCAGCGCAACACATCGCGCTCGCGGCGGCCCAATTGCTCGAGCATGGCCTCCACGCTCCCCGCCATGTCCTGATGCTCCAAATCCGCGTCCGGCAAAGGGTCCTCCGACGGCATGAAGTCGCCCTTCAAAGCCGAGTCCCGGTCGTCCTCGCCCACAGGGGCGTCCATGGAAGCCGTCTTCAAGCCGTTCTTCCGGGCCTGGTCCACCGCCTCGAGGGAGATGTCCATGAAATCGGCCACCTCGTAGTCCTGCGGCTCGCGCTCGAGCAGCTGCTCCAGGTGCTCCGTAGCGGAGCGGACCTTGAGCATCTGCCCCACTTGATTGGACGGAACGCGCACCACCTTGCCGGTCTTGGACGCCGCATCCATGATGCTCTGGCGGATCCACCACACCGCGTAGGAGATGAACTTGAAGCCCTTGGTGTGGTCGAACTTCTGGGCGGCCTTGATCAGGCCAATGTTGCCCTCGTTGATCAGGTCCACGAGGGACAGGCCGATGTACTGGTACTTCTTGGCCACCGACACCACAAAGCGGAGGTTGGCCTCGACGAGCTGGTCAAGGGCACGCTGGTCTCCATTCTGAATCCGTATCGCCAAATCCACTTCTTCCGCCGCCGTGATCATGGGCTTGCGGTTCACATCGGCCAAGTAGGCATTGAGGGCGGCGCTGTCGCGCTGCGTGGTGGAGGTGGTGATAACGAGTTGCTTCATGGCAATGCGGCGATGCAAAGGTGACAATTCAAGGGCCTTTCAGGTTGCCTATACATGATAAATCCGGTGCCTGATTAAGGAATTTTTGGTGTAAAGCACCCCTTTCGGGTCATCTCGTCGCGCACATGGTCGCCCAATCGGCTCATCTTACCTTCCGAACATGATTCGCTCGAGGGGGAATTTCATGCGCTGCAAGGCTTCTTTTTGGGCCATTTGCCTGCTCGCAGCTCGCCCATTTTCGGCGCAGGAATCCGTCCTCTTCCAAAGCGGTGACCTGGGTTATGACTGCTTCCGCATTCCTGCACTGGTCCAATGGGACGCAGGCGAACTGTTTGCCTTTGCCGAAGGCCGCCGCGGCGGTTGCGCGGACTTTGGCGATGTGGACATCCTGATGCGCCGCAGCACCGACGGCGGCGCCACCTGGCTTCCAGCGCAGGTGGTGGTCGACAATGGGGCCCTTCAGGCCGGCAACGCCACGCCCGTGGTGGACCTCCTCGACCCCGCCCACCCCGGCGGGCGCTTGCTGCTGTTCTACAA
>JBDQOI010000092.1:0-2659 GCA_040261275.1 Flavobacteriales bacterium
GTCCATAGGATGGCATTATTCCCTCGGTCCGGTTTTGGGCCTGACCAAGCCTGTCTACCTCGAGATTGGCTACCCCAACATTCCGTATCGCTATCTGTTGACCGAGCGATACAATCCCGACGAGCATGGCACAGATGACATCTACGGCCGGGCGGGGGCGATGAACGGGATTTTGGAGCTCACCCCACACCTGGGTGCCTTTTTTCGGGCCGCAGCGGATTTTGAATATGGCGGGGACCGGGAAGTCCTGCGCACCTTGTCTGTCGGAGCACAATTGGATGCGTTTCCCACCCGGATCACCATCATGGCTGAGGAGTTCAATCAGAACGACCGGTTTTATCTCACGCTGTTCGCTCATTGGACGTTCGGACGAAAGAAATTCAAGACATGACGCAGGTACCTCCTTCGACATCCGGAAAAGGGGACAAGCCCCGTCGCACCAAGCCTCCTTGGTTGAAGGTCAAATTGCCCACGGGTGAGGCGTACCGGAAGGTTCGCGGACTGGTAAGCGAACACAAGCTGCACACCATTTGCGAGAGTGGGAATTGCCCCAACATGGGCGAATGCTGGGGTGAGGGTACGGCGACGTTCATGATTTTGGGAAATGTGTGCACGCGCTCTTGCGGTTTTTGCAACGTTTCCACCGGCCGTCCAGAAGCGGTGGATCCCTTCGAGCCGGGCAGGGTGGCACAGAGCGTGAAGCTCATGGAGGTAAAGCACGCAGTCATTACCTCTGTGGACCGGGATGACCTGTCCGATGGAGGGTCGGAAATCTGGGCGCAGACGGTCCGGGCCATTCGCCAGCAATGCCCTGGGACCACCATGGAAACCCTCATTCCGGACTTTGCCGGGAAATGGGAAAACCTCCAAAAAATCATCAACGTGGCACCCGAGGTGGTATCCCACAACCTGGAGACCGTGCGCCGTCTGACCAAACAGGTGCGGATACAGGCCAAGTACGACCGAAGCCTGGAGGTGCTCATGCGCCTGCGCAGAGCGGGCATCCGAACCAAAAGCGGCGTCATGCTCGGCCTCGGAGAATCTGTAGACGAAGTGAGAGAAACCATGGAGGACTTGCGTTCGGTGGACTGTCAGGTGCTCACCCTGGGTCAATACCTGCAGCCGACACCCAAGCACCTGCCCGTGGCGGAGTTCGTTCACCCCGATGTTTTCGGCATGTTGCGGGAAGAGGGACTGGCCATGGGCTTCATGTTTGTGGAGAGCGGTCCGCTGGTGCGTTCGAGTTACCACGCCGAAAAGCACGTCATCTGAGCGCTGGGAGGGCCGGTTCATGCCCTTTCGAAGGCGTGATGCACCCAGTCGTCGAACCCATGCGGTCCAGCTGGTGTTCCTGCATTAAATTCCGCCTTCCTACGAAGGGAACCGAATCACGATGAAGAATACCGTCTTCCTGTCCGCCATCGCCTGCAGCCTCTGTGCGCTGGCATTCCTCCAAAATCAACCCAGCGAAGCGGCGCTTTACGCACCGCGTCAAGCAGAAGCTGTTGATCCCGTTCAGGACGCTTCGGGAATGGAGCAATTGCTGCTTGCCCTCCGCGGCGACATTGAAACTGGAGAAATGAACCACGAAGGGCTGCGCCAATTGGGTGAGCGCACCCGGCAAATGGCAGCTGTTCAGTCCGCTCAACGCAGTTCGGGCAGCCACTACTGGAATGCCATGGGACCAGACAACGTGGGCGGACGCACCCGTTGCATCTTGGCTGTCAACGAACTCCAGCTCATCACGGGCGGTGTGAGTGGCGGACTCTGGCGCTCTTGGAACAAGGGCGACAACTGGGAGCGCATCAGCAGTTTTCCTTCTGCCATGGTCGGTTCCATTGCCATGGCAGGCAATGGAGACCTCTACGTCGGAACCGGAACGCAGTTTGACGGCGTGAGCGGTGTAGGTGGTTCCGGCTTCCGGGGCGACGGCGTCTACCGTTCCACAGACAACGGTGAGACCTGGAACCGCGTTGAAGGCACAGATCCCGGCCTCTTCGACGGCGGAGACTGGAGTGCGACCGATGCATTGGTGGCAGACCCCAATGTCCCCAACCGCGTGTGGTATGGCGGCATTCAGGGCATCGGTTACTTCGAAAACGGCGTGGTTACCGAAGATGCCATCGACGGCATCGCAGGTTCGTCGACGGTGCAGGACATCGAAATCGCGGCCGACGGAAGCTACATGTTGATCAGTGCAGGCAATGGGCGGGTATATCGCTCAACGGATTTCAGCTCAGCCACTTCCGTGTCTGGAAGCCAGAATGACCCCGTCATACAACAGGGTTTCGGCCGCTGTCGGGTGGCGATCAGCCCGGACGACAGCCAGCATGCTTATGCGCTGCTCGCGACCTCCGGCAGTCAATTTGGTGGTGTGTTCCACAGTGGAGATGCAGGTGTGACCTGGGAAGAGATTTGGCCCGATGGCGTCGAGGGATACGACATCTGCCCAACCAACAACCAAGCACGTTATGACTTGGCGCTGGGCGTCAAGAAGGGCGATCCCGAAATGGCTTTCGTAGGGGGCCAGGCCCTGTGGAAGTGCGGACCTTCCTATCAGGCCGAGCAAGCAGCCACCATGTACGGTGGAGCGGCGAACCCGTTCTACGTGCATGCCGACGTTCACGAAATTATCTTCACGCCAGGTGGTACGATGTAT
>JBDQOI010000093.1:0-2515 GCA_040261275.1 Flavobacteriales bacterium
GCCTCGGCCTGGCCGTGGGGAACAAAGGTTACAACCTTGGCGAGCGTTCCTTTGGCGGGCCGCAGGACGCGCATGCCCTCCAATCCCAACTTTCGACACATCATGGCATTGACGCCATGTGCCACATTGTCAAGGTTGGTGTGGATGGCGTAAAGACCGATGCCGGCGCGCAAGGCCGCCATGACCGTCCGTTCCACCTCATTGCGCCCGGTTATTCGCCTCAAGGGCCGGAAAACGATAGGGTGGTGGCTGACGATGAGGCCGGCACCCGTGGCGACCGCTTCGGCCACGACCGCTTCCGTCATGTCCAGTGAGACCAGAACCTTGTCGACTTTTGCGTGAGGTTCGCCCACAAGGAGTCCGCTGTTGTCATAGTCCTCCTGCAAGGCGGGTGGAGCGAGCTTTTCGAGGAAATCGATGATCTGCTGAATGCGTGGCATGGGTCGAATTTCGGTCATGCCGGATGGGCAATCCAATGCAATGTGGCATTTTAGCCGAAGATGTCCGTTCCCGGCAGTCCGCGACCCTCAACTTCTGCGCAAAAGCCTGCGCCCATTCACCTGCGTGACCACTGGTGGTGGGCCCCGATTGCGTGGGCCTTCCGCAGCGTGGTCAGCCTGCGTCATCTGCTTTACGACCACGGCCTGCGCGCATCGAGAAAGGGTGCGCTTCCTTCGGTGGTCTTGGGCAATATCACGGTCGGTGGAACCGGCAAGACCCCCCACGTGATCGCATTGATCCAAGCCTTGTCGGAACGTCAACCCGAAAGACGCTGGGCCATCCTCTCGAGGGGGTACGGTCGAAAATCCAAGGGCTTCTTGGTGGTAGAACGGGATGGCACGCCTGAGGAATTTGGGGATGAGCCACTGGAATTGGCACGGCGGTTTCCCAAGCAAACCGTGGCCGTATCCGAAGACCGGAGGGCGGGTCTGGAGGCGATACGAAATTCCGGGACGACCGATGCGGTCATATTGGATGACGGCTTCCAACACCGTCGGCTCGACCCGACCTATTCCATCGTCCTGGCAGACACCACCCAACCCATTGACCGCGACCACTTTCTACCGCGTGGACGACTGCGCGACTTGCCCCAGCGCCTCCAGGCCGCGGATGCCATTGTATTGACGCGCTGCGTCGATGCCTTGACCAAAGGTGACCTGAGGCTTTGGCGACATCGCCTGCGACTTCGTCCAGACCAATTGTTGCTGCACAGCGGCACCATGGTGGATGGGCTGCGCAACCTGCACACGAAGCGTTACGCCGCATGGCCCCGGGCGTGCATTGCGGTCTCGGGCATCGCCCACCCGCTTCAATTTGAATCCAGTCTGGCGCGCAATTGCAAGGTGATGCAGCACTTCGCCTATACTGACCACCATCTCTTCACGCCTGACGAACTCAAGGAGTGGCAAGCAGCGCTGAACCATGCAGAATACCCCATCGAAGCCATCATCACCACGGAAAAGGACGCTTCCCGCATCCGCGATATGGAAGGTGCTTCGGACCTCCCATTCCTGGTTATGGGCATGCAGGTCAAATGGTGGGATGAGGATGCCCTGCAGTCGCTGTTGACTTCCATCGAGACTCGGGTTGATGCTTCGGCTACCGAGCCGGATATTTGAACCATGGTCGTTATCCCCTTTCGTTCTCACCGGCTCCCTGTTCCGGCCCTGCTCCCTTTCTTCATTTTGGCCTTACTGGCCGCTGGTTGCTCTGGCGATGGTGCTGGGATTTCAGGAAAAATCGAAGGGGCGGGAGATGCAGAAATTCGCTTGGCCGTTCTGGGTCCCCGGGGGTTTTCAGAAGTGGACACCGTGAAAGCCAACGGTTCCGGCCAATTCTCCATAGGCGCTGATGCCTTGGTGGGATTGGCACTCGATGTGTACCGCATCAATGTGGGCGAAAGCCATTTCTTCGTCATTGGGGACTCACTTTCTTCCCTTCAAGTGAAAGGGAGTATGCCCGAAGAGAAAGGTCTGATCTCCGATCTCGCCATTGAAGGCGACACCTGGACGGAGGGGTTCACCGACTTCATTTCGGAGATTATGATGCTCACGGACTCCATGACGGCAGCAAAAAACCAAGCCAGCGGTGGGGAGACCGTGCAGGACCAGATTCAAGGAAAGAAGGACTACGACGCCATGCGCGAGCGCATGACAGCCTTTGTGCGCAAGACCGTGCGGAATCACAAGTCCGACCCCATTGGCCTGATGGCGCTCGAGCACCTGGATCTGTCTGCAGACCGTGCGCTGGCTCAACAGGTCATCGACAGTACCCGCACCCTGATGGGTCACAGCAAAGCGCACGCCAATCTTTCCCAGCGCGTCTCAAAGCAACCCAAGCCGCGTCAAACCGCACGACGCAACGACCTCATCAAGCCCGGCATGGCCATGCCGGACATCGCGTTGAACGACCCTTCCGGCATGGAGCGGTCACTGTCCGATCTGCGCGGAAAAGTGGTCCTGGTGGATTTCTGGGCCAGCTGGTGTGGCCCTTGCCGCCGCGAGAATCCCAACGT
>JBDQOI010000094.1:0-2372 GCA_040261275.1 Flavobacteriales bacterium
GCAGGCCGGCACCGACACACCCGTCGTGGATCGCATGGACCCCGCCCCCCCTGCCGGGCGACTGCGGCTGTTCTACAACACGGGCACCGCTTCCGAATACGACACGCGCATGGGCCAGGGGCGGCGGCGGGGTTTCGTGACCGCCTCAACCGATCACGGTGCCACGTGGTCCGCTCCCGTTGACCTCAGTGCCCAGGTGCACATGGACCGCCACAGCGCCCGTCCCGAAGTCGACGCCCGCACCCTCGCCTTCGCGCCCGGGCACGCCCTTCAGCTCCAGCGCGGCCCGCATACCGGCCGCCTTTTCGTTCCCGCCAACCACTCGCTCGGACCGCCGCAGGAGGACTTTCGCGACTACCAGACCTACGGCGCGTATTCCGACGACCACGGCGCCACCTGGCGCATTTCGGCCGACCTCGGCGTCCCGTCCTCCAACGAGGCCATGGCCGCCGAACTCGACGATGGCACCCTACTCCTGCTCGTGCGCATGCAGAACGCCACGGACCGCCTCAAGCGGCTTGCCCGCAGCAGCGACGGCGGCGCCACCTGGGACACCACCTGGATGGCTGCCGCATTGACCACCCCCGTGTGCCAAAGCGCCCTGATCCACGACGCGGTCCGCAGCACCACCTGGCACCTCGGTCCTGCCGATACCGCCACCCGAAGCCAGCTCACCCTGTGGTCCTCTGACAACGGAGGCCACCATTGGACGCGGCACAGCGTACCCTGGCCGGAATCTGCCGCCTACAGCGACATGGTCTTGCTCCACCACCCGGCTACGGACGAGTCTTCACACGATCGAAAGCCTCCGACCTTGGGGGTGCTCTACGAGCGAAACGACTACGCGGAAATTGTCTTTGACCTCCTGAAGGTGGAATAGAGTCAGGGCTGCGGCAGGACATATTTCGAGCCCACGGCATCGAGGGCGCGCAACAAGGGCCCGCGCACATACATCGCCCCTTCCTCTGACAAATGGTGGTGGTCCACAAAGGCCGTGTGCGGCAGTGAGTCCCGGCCCAAACCGAGGTAATGGACTCCAGGGAGGGAGCCCGCTGCCTGCATGGCCGAAGCATAATCCGCCACGGCCTCCTCATTCAACCGGGGGAAATACCCCGGATGCAAGGGGTGCTCGATCAAAATGAGATTCCAACCCGCTTCGTCCGCCAATTCGAGAATGCGCGCGAAGGCCCAGCGGGAAACCGTCGCCTGCTCAAACCACGGTTCATGCAGCTGCTTTGCGCTCAGCCTTACCTGATAATCGGCGGGCACATGACGGTGGTTCGGCACGTACCCCATCCATTTTTCGATGCGCCTCAGCTGTGCCGATTGCAACACGAATTGTCCGCGCAAAGCCAGTGGCAGTTCCGACGTGAACAGGTCCCCAAAACGGAAGGCCGGCGCCGACATCCCCAGGGCGGACTGAACCCATCCATCGCCGCCGTCCCATCCCCGCAGCCGGGCCTCGGCAATCGGGCCGAATTTGTCGGGCCAAATGGTCAACAGCACCGTGCGGGTGTCGCTGTCTGCGGGGCGCGCCGCCACGAAGGCCCGCATGTGGAAATAGGTACTGACCAGGTCCTGCGCAGGCGTATTGAAACGCGGAACCTTCGGCAACGCCACATCACCGGCGTGGCTGTCCCCAAAGAGCACCACAGGAAACCGGTGGGCCCGCTCATACTTCTCCGTCGACAGCGGCGCTATGGCCTGGCGCAGGGCCATGACTCCGGCCAAGGCAAGCAACACAATCGCGGCAGGACGGAGAAACAAAGCCATCAGAAAGCGAAATAGATGAATTCCTGTGAAGCGTGACGCGTTCCATAGATCCAAGCTGCCATGACCATCAGCGCCTCCACCCAAGGTGCGCTCCAGATCCCCCTCCAAATCCAGCGCACACCCCAGCGGAATTGAACCCACTCCAGGAGCAAGAACAACGACAGGACCCATCCGAAGATGGTTTCCTCACAAGGCAACTGCATTCCACCGCCGGGTCCTTCCTTGTAGGGGTTCCAGAAATGGGAAAAGTCCGCCCAGGTGGCGGCATTCCAGCCCTCCGGTCCCCATCCGCTCCCCATGCGTCCGAGCATCTCCATCGCATGCGCCATCCCATCGGCCCGGAAAAAGACCCACGCAAAGCACACCACACCAAACGTCCACAGGGCCCGGAAACCGTGCCACCACCGCCATCGGCTTTCCTCCTTGCGGTTCCTGCCCATCACGAACAGCGGAATGAAGAACAGCGCGTGCACCCCACCCCACGTCACGAACTTCCAATCCGCACCGTGCCACAATCCACTGACCAGGAACACCACTGCCACATTGCGCAATGCGCGCACCTTGCCGTGTCGGGAACCGCCCAATGGGATGTACAGGTA
>JBDQOI010000095.1:0-2323 GCA_040261275.1 Flavobacteriales bacterium
AGTTCGGCGTTGCCTTCGGCCTGCGAGGCGAGCAAGCCCAGCCGGTCCTTAGCGGCAAACATGCCCATGCCGTCAAAGAGGGTCCATTGCAACTGCGCCCCCGGCGCCATGGAGCGGTTCTGCGTGGCGATGGGCAGGAACGTACTCGGATTCTCGGTCTGGTCGTTGACCGTCGCGCCGACACCGAGGTTGACCCCAAACTGCGGCAGGGCACCGGCTGCCCCCCAATCGTCGCCCACTTCGGCGATTTCCTGGTTGAGGCGCGCCACCCGAATGCCGTAATGACGCTCCAGCGCCTCGGATACCGCCTGCTCGCGCGAAAGCGGCGCCCCCACATCCCCCGTCGATTGGGCCATCATGCTGGCAGGGGTTGCAGCAAGGCCGATGCCGAGCAGAAGCAGGACCACTCCCGTGGATGCCGAATCGCGGAAACCCTGCTCCTCACGCACAGCGGGCTCGGCGCCCTCCCGGGTCATCCATTCGCCTTGCTTGACCCAGACCCACGAGCGGTGGAGCGGGTTGATCCACAACAAGTAAATCGGCAGCAGAATGAGGATGATGACGGTGACGAACAGCAAGCCGAACGCCACCGAAATGGCCATGGGGATCAGGAATTGCGCCTGAAAGCTCTTGTTCAACATGAGCGGCGTCAGTCCCGCAACGGTGGTGACCGAAGTGAGCAAAATGGGGCGGAAACGGCTCATGCCTGCCTCCCAAATCGCCGTCCGCACATCCTGTCCCTCCTTCATGTTGCCGTTGAACGCAGCCACGAAAACCAACGCATCGTTCACCAGGATGCCGATGAGGGCGATGAGGCCGAGGATGCTGAACAGGCTGATCTGTGCGCCGAGCATCCAGTGGCCGATGCTGATTCCCACCATGCCGAACGGGATCAGGCCAAACACCGCGGCGGCCTGCAAGGGCGAGCGGAAGGCCAGCACCACGATGAAGAACATCAGCGCGAAGATGAGGGGCATCACCGCGGCAATGCTGGTCTGGGACTTGGCCTGCTCCCGGTTCTGGCCCTCGTAGCTCGCCCGGATGGAAGGGTATTTGGCTACGATGGCGGGTACGACGTTCGCCTGTATGTCGCCATTGGCATCAGAAGCACTGACGTCCGGGCCGGCGAGGTCCGCACTGACCTGTACCTCCCGCGCGCCGTACAGGCGATTGATGGCGGTGATTCCGCTCACCAACGAAACGTCGGCCAACTCCTCCAAGGGCACCCATCCGCCGGAAGGGGTGCGCACCCGAAAGCGCTGCAAGTCTGAAACGGATCCCCGGTCCTGCTCGTCGAGCCTCACCCAGACGCGCACCTCATCGCGTCCCCTTTGGAGGCGCTGCACCTCGGTACCAAAAAAGCCCTCGCGAACCTGCGCCAGCAGGGATGCACGGGTCATTCCCAGCTGGAACGCGCGAGGTTTGGGTCGGATCTCGAGCTCCTTCAGGCCTTTCTGGTTGTTGTCGGTGACGTCTTTGAGGTCCTCGCGCTCCAGCATGGCCGCCTTCAATTCCTCGGTGGCGGCGGCGAGGTCCGCCAGGTCGTTGCCCAGCAGCGATACCGATACGGGCCTTCCAAACGGAGAGAACGCGGCAAAACTCAGGTTCTCAGCGCCATAGACTGTCCCGACCCGCTCCCGCACCATGGCGCTGATGTCCATGGAGCGCATGTTGCGCCGCTCCCCATCGAGCAGCTGCACATTCAGGGTACCGGTGTGGGCGTTGGGACCGATCCGCTTGTCTACGGCAAGGACCATATCGAGTCCGTCATCGCGCTGGGCGGACAACTCCCCGTTCACCTCCCAGATGACCTCTTCGATGCGGTCGAGTTCGGCCTGGGTCACACCTTCGCGGGTGCCGCTGACCATCGAAAGGTTGACGGTCAGGTTGTCCCCTTCGATGAAGGGAAAGAACGTCGTCTTTACCAGCCCACTGCCGATGAGGCCCGGGACCGCAATCAAGAACAGCGAGACCATGCTGCTGAAGGCGATCCAGGGTTGGTCGAGCGCGAAGCGCAATACGGGAGCGTAGAGCCTGTCGCGCAGAAACGCCATGACGCCGCGCATGCTGCGCTCCACCGCATTGGGCTTGAAATCGCGTCGCAATGCCTGGCTGTGCCCCACGTGGGCGGGCAGAATCAAAGCCCCTTCCACCAGACTGAACAGCAGGGTCAACATGATGACCGTGGCCATGTCGCCGAAGAAGTCGCCCAAACGCCCTTCGATGAAGAAAAACGAGGCAAAGGCGACCATGGTGGTGACGATGGCGGCGAAAACGGCAGGCAGGACCTCCATCGTCCCTTCTATGGTGGCTGCCATGCGCC
>JBDQOI010000096.1:0-1689 GCA_040261275.1 Flavobacteriales bacterium
TTCGGTAACCATCATAACTTTTTTTGGCTGGTTATCTTGAACGTATTTAATCATACCAGAAGTTGAACCTGCAAAGTCACTTGCTTTAATAACATCTGGAGGACATTCTGGATGTGCAATAATTTTTATGCCTGGATTATTTTTTCTTATGTCGTGTATTTCTTTTTCATTAAATTGGTCATGGACTATACAAATCCCTTTCCAAGAAATGATTTCCACATCTGTTTGTGAAGCAACATATTTTGCAAGATAATCATCTGGTAAAAATATTACTTTTTTAACCCCTAGAGATTTTACAATTTTAACAGCATTAGCTGATGTGCAACAAACATCTGTTTCAGCTTTAACTTCTGCTGATGTGTTTACATAAGATACAACAGGAACCCCTGGGTATTTTTCTTTTAATAATCTTACATCTTTTCCAGTAATTGAAGATGACAAAGAGCAACCAGCATCCATATCTGGTAAAATAACTTTTTTATCTGGGCTCATTAGTTTTGCAGTCTCAGCCATAAAATGAACACCGGCCATTAAAATTATATCAGCAGAAGTTTTTGATGCTTCAATTGCTAAAGCAAGAGAGTCAGCAGCGAAGTCCGCAACACCATGATAAATTTCAGGTGTTTGATAGTTATGAGCAAGTATTACTGCATTCTTTTTCTTTTTAAGTTCATTAATTTTGTGAATGTAAGGAGCGTGCACAGACCATTCAATTTCTGGCATTACTTTAGAAATTTTTTGATAAATAGGATCTGTAGCTTTTTGTACTTCTTGAGTAAATTCCATGATGTTATTTACCAATTTGAAAGATAGAAGTCATTCATTTATTATGGGACATATTGCGGTCGTGCTGAAATTGGTAGACAGGCACGGTTGAGGGCCGTGTGGACCTAGTCCATGAGAGTTCGAGTCTCTCCGACCGCACCAAATATGATTATTTATCAATCCAATCTGGTTTCTTGATATTTATTGAAGCTTCTTTTGTAGTAAATTTTAAACTCTGATCAAAATTTTCATCTAAATACTTAATCAACGCAAAAGGATATGCATTTTCAATTAAAACTTTTCCAATTTCATTTTCATTATTAAAGATATTTTCACCCTCATATAATTTTCCCTCAATTATATTAATTGGCAACAATCTCTTAGAAAGTTTATTTTTTAATTTAATTCTTGCTGTGTTTTCTTGACCAACATAACAACCTTTTTTAAAATCTATTCCATTTAATTCATCATAGTTACACTCAATTCCAAAAAGTTTGTTTTGTAATTTATTTAAGTCCTTTGGAACTATTCCCAGTTTGTGACTGTGAGAATAATACTCTTCTATATTTGCATCTTTCAAACCTAGTTTTTTTAAAGATAGATATAGTTTTTCTAAATTTATTATTAATCTAGCTCCTAAACTTTTATTTCTTGGGTCTAATAAAATAGGATCTTCTCTATTTTTCCAGGTGAAACCCTCTTTATCTTTAGCATTATCTCAAGTTAAAAACTTTTCATAAGAAAATGCAGTTACAACAAATTCATTACTTAAATCTAAAATTTCTATTTTAGATCTCAATTTATAAATACTTAATTGTTTAAATAATTCTTTGCATTGATCTTTTTCACAATCAATAAAAAAACCTGATTTATGTTTTATGATTATGAATTCAAATAAAAATTTTCCTTGAGGAGATAATAATG
>JBDQOI010000097.1:0-1263 GCA_040261275.1 Flavobacteriales bacterium
GGTCCGGGGTGGATGGCGATGGCATTGCTGAGCATCAGCTGGACCACTTGGCCCTCGCTCACGCGAAGGGCGGTCGTGGCAACATGTCCATCGCATCGAATTTCACCGCGGTCGATGGCCTTCCGGCAGGATTTTCGGCTGGGCAACCAATCGGGGAAGAGGCCGACCAGCGCTTCCTGCATGCGCATTCCCTCCCTTTCCGCGTCGATTCGGGCGGTAGCGGTGGCAAATTCCCTGCTGTTTTTCGGGGTGTCTGCAGGAGTCAGGTCCATGGAACGTCAAGTCTACGCACGCGGGCGTTGTATTTTTGCCCTATGAACATGGGTTCCGTGAAGACCGACCTGTACCAGGGTCACGACTACTATATGATGGACGACCTCCTCACCGAGGAGCACAAGCTGATCCGCGAGGCAGCACGTGCCTGGGTGAAGCAGGAGGTCAGCCCGATCATTGAGGACGCTGCGGAAACGCAGGTGTTTCCCAAGCACTTGTTGCCCGGATTGGGTGAGATTGGGGCCTTTGGTCCCTACATCCCGGAACAGTACGGCGGTGCTGGCCTCGACCAGATTTCTTACGGACTCATCATGCAGGAGCTGGAGCGCTGTGACAGTGGATTGCGCAGTACGGCGTCCGTGCAGAGCTCGCTGGTCATGTACCCCATCTGGAAATACGGCAGCGAGGAGCAGAAGATGAAGTACCTGCCCAAGCTGGCCACGGGAGAGATGATGGGCTGTTTCGGTCTGACCGAGCCTGACCACGGTTCAAACCCGGGGGGCATGATCACGAATTACAAGGATGCCGGCGACGGTGAGAATGTGATCCTGAACGGCGCCAAGCTCTGGATTTCGAATGCGCCTTTCGCTGACATCGCCGTCGTCTGGGCCAAGAACGAGGAGGGACGCATCCACGGCATCGTCGTGGAGCGCGGAATGGAGGGTTTCTCCACGCCCAAGATGACGGGAAAGTGGAGCCTGCGCGCCTCGGACACGGGGGAACTCATTTTCGAAGACGTCAAGGTGCCGAAGTCCCACATCCTGCCGGGACGTTCCGGTCTCGGTGCGCCGCTGAGCTGTCTGGACAGTGCGCGGTACGGCATTGCGTGGGGCGCCATCGGTGCTGCCTTGGATTGCTACGACGCCGCGCTTCGCTACTCCAAGCAGCGCGTGCAGTTCGGTCGGCCCATCGCCGGTTTCCAGCTGCAGCAAAAGAAGCTCGCCGAGATGATCACCGAGATCACCAAGGCCCAGCTTTTGACGCTCCGCT
>JBDQOI010000097.1:1273-1510 GCA_040261275.1 Flavobacteriales bacterium
GCTCCGCTTGGGTCAGTTGCGGAATGAGGGCAAGGCGACCAGTGGTCAGATTTCGATGGCCAAGCGGAACAACGTGGAGATCGCCATCAACATCGCCCGCGAGGCCCGTCAGGTGCTCGGTGGCATGGGCATCACCGGGGAGTATCCCATCATGCGCCACATGATGAACCTGGAGTCCGTGATCACCTATGAGGGAACGCACGACATCCACCTTCTCATTACCGGTCTGGACATCAC
>JBDQOI010000098.1:0-1413 GCA_040261275.1 Flavobacteriales bacterium
GGGAATGCCCAGTGCCACGGCCGAATCCAGCACGAATCTCCGGGTCAATCCCGGCAGGCAGGCATGTGCGAATGGAGTGAGAAGCTCGCCTTCCCGAACCAGGAACAGGTTGGTTGCGTTCGTCTCGGCAAGGAATCCACGGTCATCGAGCATGATGGCGTCGTCCACGCCGGCCACATTGGCTTCGATCTTGGCGAGGATGTTGTTGAGCAGGTTGTTGTGGTGGATGTGGCTGTCCAGGAACTGTGGACCATTGCGCCGGATGGCACTGGTCACCAATCGAATGCCTTCGTCGCCGTAGACCATACCCTTGTATTCGGGGACGACGATGAGGGTAGGGCCGAATACATTGAGCCGCGGATCCATGCCGCTCGTCGTCTTGCGTCCCCGGGTCAGGGTAATGCGGCAATGAACCCCGTCCCGCATGCCGTTGGCCGAAAGGGTGTCGAAGATGGCCTGTCTCACTTCGGCCCGCGAGGGGATGTCGGAAAAGGCGAGGGCATGCGCCGAATCGATCAGGCGCGTCAGGTGCTCCTCGAGCTGTATGGCCTTGCCGTCTGTGATGCGCAATCCTTCCCAGACAGCGTCGCCTCCATGCACGCTGGCCTCCTCACGCAGGACCAGGCCGTTCACCCAGCATTGGGTGCCTTCATTTCTGGGGTCAGGTTGATTGAATTTGGCCATCAGATCGCGTTTTGGAGCAGTTGGGCATGGAGCTTTTGACACTCCGCGTGCAGGTCGGCAAGATGGGAAGGAACGGCATAGGCTTGGGGCGGTCGCGCTTCCCATCCGGTGGAGGCATGCACGCCTCCATACCACCAGGGCGCCCATGGGCCGTCTTCTTTCCGGGCGCCCGCTTCCCATCGGAGGACCGCAGGATCCCATTCCAATCCCAAGGCGCGGAAAAGCAGCCGCAGCTGGTGTTCAGGGTCGCGCTGCAACCGGTCGCTGCTTACCACAATGGGAGGCGTACCAGCAGATTCCAAGGCTTGCATCAGTTCGACCTGGTCGGCAAAGCAGAGATCCAGCATCGTGGGCCGATCGATGTGCGCACCGTAGGATGCCATGACAGCCGCGGGATCCCTGAAAAGAAGGACATGTCGGTGGTGGGCAAAGCGCGTCCATTCCCATCCGGCGAGGTGGTTGGCCATGTGCTTGCAAAACAAGACGCGGCTCCCCGACTCTTCATCTGCAGTCGGGGCCATATACCGAAAAGCGTCCTCTGCGTTGGATGGCCAAGAAGCCAGGGTGGCTTCCCGGCATGGGCGTTCCACACCCGTATGGGTGAGGAAATGCCCGTAGAGGGGCTCGTCGAGCACCCTGAAATCCGGACGTTGGGCCACGCTGTACATGAGCGCAGTGCTCAAGGATCGCGGGCCGGACCAGAGGTGGACGACCATGCGGGTCACATGT
>JBDQOI010000099.1:0-1371 GCA_040261275.1 Flavobacteriales bacterium
CCAGAGAGGAATGGGATCGATCCCTCGAGGAGGAAGACGCCTATACCACCAGCTGGGCCACAAGGATTAATCCAAATAAATTGTGAATAACTTTTCTCAGAAAATGCTTGACACGCACGGATATTATTCTTATATTTATGTAAATTAAAAGATTAAGAGATATGAGAGATATGTTAGACACATTAAGATGGGAGTTGGATAAAGCACTCCTAGTATGCATGGATGGTAAAGATATTCCACTCGAACAACGTTGGGAGTTGTCGTTGCAAGACATTGAATGCTGGTATGCAGAGATGATCCTGCAAGCAGAGAGTTACGGCAGGACCTTGACACACGTATTTACATTCTTCGAAAATGCACCTACCGTGTTTTGGTTGGATGACTTGACCGGAGAGCTTAGAGCATTGGATGTTACAGACACAGAGAAAATTCATTTAAATTAATAGACATGACGGATTTACAATTTACCCGGGACATTATTAAGTTTGATGCACCTAATATGGATGCTGCAGAGTTCCAGCAATTTTTAGATGACAATAACATCTTACACGAATGGGCTGAAGTTACAGTAGGAGACTACAATGACGGAATCTATGATGTGTATCTAATTGACTTTGATATGCCCGTACGATTTATTAACGGCAAGTACATTCCGGAAGAAGATTTGTAATAAGGTTTGGTTGGGTGGTGGAATTGGTAGACACGACAGACTTAAAATCTGTTGAACAGTAATGTTCGTGCGGGTTCGATCCCCGCCCCGACTACTAAAAAAGTTAACTTTTCGGTTGACACGCATTGAATTTTGTCTTATATTTATGTAAATTAAAAGATTAAGAGATATGAAAGGAGATAGGTACGTAATCAGCAATGGCAGACAATCATATATTAGTTCAGATTTCAATTACACTACTAATATTGAGAACGCAAAGACTTTCGTTAATGTAGATGCAGCCTGGGAATTTGCTATACTAGCAAGAGATTTTAATCGGACAACAACATTAAATGTAAAAAAAGTTTAGAAAATGCTTGACACGCACGAGAATAGTCCTTATATTTATGTAAATTAAAAGATTAAAGGTTATGAGTAAGAATAGTAGAAATTCCGGAAAGTTTAAGCAAGACGCAGTATTGGGTCAGTTCCGTAGAGATGCACGCAGTAGCAACGCAAATTGTGCAGTCATGCAATGCATGAATAGAGCACCCAAAAAGGTAAATAAGGAAGAGCCAGTAAGAATGAGTTTCAATTTTTTAGCAACCGGCAAATAAGAAAAGGTTATGAACAAGATATATGTTACCACAGGCGCAGTATCCACCGAGACCAAGTCAGTAAAGAAGTATATGGCTGACATCAAGAAACCCAAATTACTAACC
>JBDQOI010000009.1:0-78014 GCA_040261275.1 Flavobacteriales bacterium
CTCTTCCACCTCTTCCACACGGTGAAGACCGGCCGCAAGGTGACCTTCTACTACGGTGGCCGCTCCCGCAGGGAGTTGTTCTACCTCGATGACTTCCGCAAGATCGAGCAGGAGTTCCCCAACTTTCGGTTCCACGTGGTCCTCAGCGACCCCACCGAAGAAGACCAGTGGAACGAAAAGAAGAGCATCGACGACGAAGGTGACGGTTTCCTTGGCTTCGTGCACAACGCGGTCATCGAGCACCACCTCACGCCGCACGATGCACCGGAGGACATCGAGTTCTATTTCTGCGGTCCGCCGCTCATGAACCAAGCCGTGCTCAAGATGTGCGACGACTGGGGCGTTCCGCCCGAAAACGTGGCCTTCGACGACTTCGGAGGATGAGCATGTTTGATCGAATCCCATGGGAAACCGCCAGCCACGTGCTGGCGGTCCCGTTTGTGGGCGCCGCTCTGCTGCTGGCCGGGTGCGGGAGCCAGGGTGCCGGCGCAGGCAACGGCCCCGAGGCTCCGGCTCCTTTGCCAAATTCAGAAGGGCTTCAGGAACACCGCGGAGAGGCACAAGGCACCACGTATTCCATCAAATACGTGTCGGAGGACCGTCTGCCCGATAACGTATTCGAGGACATCCTGGAAATGCTGGACCGCGAGGTCAACCTGTGGCGGCCCAATAGCCGCATCAATGCCATCAACGCTTGGGACCGCACCGATTCGCTATTCGGCTTTGTGGATTCCACGCAAATCATCGGTCCGCTCTGGGCGCTCTCTGAAGAGCTGCACGAACTCACCCGCGGCGCCTTCGATCCCACGGTGAGCCCTTTGGTAGAGCTGTGGGGCTTCGGTCTGTCCGAAATGGGCAAGGTGGGTACTCGGGAGGTCGACAGCGTCATGGCCTTTGTGGGCCTCTTGCCGGATCGCTTCGACATGAACGAGGAGGAAGAGGACGGATGGTACAAGGCCACTTGGGTCCGCAAGGGCGATGCGCGCGCTGCCCTCGACTTCAATGCCATCGCGCAAGGGTACACTGTAGACCTTTTGATGGAGGCCCTCCGGGAGCGCGACATCCTCAACGCCATGGTGGAGCTCGGCGGTGAAGTGGTCTGCCGGGGCGTCAATCCGAGTGGAGCGCCTTGGCGAATCGCAGTCGACCGACCCGTAGAAGGGAGTGGGGCAGGGGACCGCTCCTTCGAACTCGTGGTGTCCGTTCAGGACAAGGCCATCTGCACCAGCGGCAGTTACCGCAAATTCCACGAAGTAGACGGCCGAAAGATGAGCCACACCATTGATCCCGGTACCGGCTACCCCGCCCACAACGGCCTGCTGAGCGCTACGGTCATGGCGCCCACGGCGGCCTATGCTGATGCGCTGGCCACGGCATTCATGGTATTGGGGACGGAACAGACCAAGGGGTTTCTGTCGCTCTATCCCCACTTGGGACTGGACGTCTTGTTGATGTCAGACGATGGGGAAGGCGGGTACGAGGTATGGAGTTCCCCTGGCTTCGACGCCGTCTCTACCCGCCTGTAGCTCCCAGGTGCACCCGTTCAGGCCGCTTCCGTGACGTCTTCCTTGCGGCATTGGTCCTGGGGACGCGCACCGCAAATGGAACAGCTGCCGCTTTCGTTTTTCAGCAAGGGATTGTTGCTCGAACATGTGCCACTGAACTCTCCGTCCTTCTTGACGAGAATCTTGATGGCGATTCCAGCGAAGCCCAAGGCCAATAAACCCATGGTCAATAGCAGCGTTTCCAAACCCATGAAGCGAAGTTAGGGGGCATCGGGTCGGTACAAAAGGGGTATAAGTTGCACTGTTATCGGGTAGAATGGAGCTTTGGTTACTTATAAATAGATTTTGGTCGAATAAATTCGTATCTTCATAGAACCGGACAGATTCTCATGAGTGCTACTTCTACCCGTATTGCAGGATTACTGATTTGTGTGACACTTGGTTTCTCTCTGGAATTGGCGGCACAGGACTGCGGTTGCCTTCCCTATGCAGAGCGACCTGTGGTCACCCTCACGGACAATGGTGGAGCGGGAACGGGCACGGCGACCTTGAGCTGCGACAATATTTATCTGTTGGATGGATTCGTTTATGTGAACGGGGGAGATGTCCTGACCATTGAGCCCGGAACCGTGGTTCAAGCCAAGCCGGGACAGGGAGAATCCGCGAGTTGCCTGATCGTGGCCCGCGATGGACAGGTTCTGGCAGACGGCACGGCGGACTGTCCCATCATCTTTACCTACGAAGGCGACCCATTGAACGGATCCACTCCTTATGCCACCCATGGACTATGGGGTGGGGTCATTTTGAATGGCAACGGGGTCTTGAATACCTACTTCTCCTCCTCCACGGCTTCTTTTGGAGACGACTGGGCGGAGGGAATCACGGACCCGGCCAACGACGCGCGCGATGTTTACGGCGGCTTGGATAACTCGGAATCGAGTGGCGTCCTTCGGCACGTGTCGATCCGCCACGGAGGAAGCGAAATGCCCAACCCACCTGTCAATTTTCAGAACAAGATCAACGGAGACGAGACCAACGGACTCAGCCTGAATGGCGTGGGTTCAGGTACCATTCTGGAGCACATTGAAATCGTATCGACCCTTGATGACGGCTTGCAAATCATGGGGGGGGCGGCCAGCATCAAGCATCTGGCCGTGGCGTTCAGCACGGAGGACAACCTCGAATACGACCAAGGTTGGGTCGGTGACATCCAGTATTTCGTCTCCATCCTCGACCAGCCCAACTTGGTGGGGGAGCACGGATTCGACATGGAGGGCGATGACTTCGAATTTCAGGACGTGACCTTGAGCTTCCTGCCGTACACGAATCCGCAAATCGCCAACTTCACTTCAATCGGTCATTCGGCGGCTACCGCTGCCCGCTGGCACAATGGTGGCGGCGGCCGGCTGTACAACGGCATCTTCCAACATTGGGACTTTGGCATCGACTTCGAGGATGAGGACCCCTGCGATGCCTACGAGCTCTTCCTGTTTGGAGAACTCGAAATCCACAACAATCGATTCTGGAACGTGGGCGACAGCCTGGCACTCGATACCATGATCCTCTACGAAGGACCCGTTTGGAACGGCAACATGCAGATTCAGGATCACTTCGTAACCAACAACAACGTGGCAGCCAACTCGGGAATCGACGACACCTTCGAGGCGCTGGCGGGCTATATCACGACGGGACTTGACCTCTTTCCTGCGGAGGGGGACAGCGTTCCAGCCGAACATCAGCCCGTGGGGACCTTCTTCGACCCCGTGGATTATGTCGGTGCTTTCGAGCCTGGCGGCGTGAATTGGATGGCCGGTTCCTACCTCGACCAGCTGGGCATGTTCTACCCGGGAGACATCCCCGGTTGTACTTACAGCTGGGCCTGCAATTACAATGCCTCAGCCAACAAGGACGACGGCACTTGCGACATTATCGCATGCAGTGGGTGCACCTATCCGGATGCCACCAACTACAACGCTGCAGCCATGCGGGATGACGGGTCCTGCACCTTCGAGGGGGGCGGTTCCAACCCCTGTCCGACCGATGTGGACGGCGATGGCACCACCGGGGTCAATGACCTCCTGGAAATCCTGTCCTTGTTCGGAGCCACCTGCGGCTGATCGGCACTCAGCCCCCACCTCAGGGCGTCTGTCGCCCCAGCACATATCCGCATCCAATGGAGGGGTGATGCGCCCTGAAACCGTGGGTGTGCAGCGCGATGCGTCCCCACCAACTCCCTTTGATGTGCCATTGGAACACGACGCGGTTGTATTGCCCTTCCTCATCCTGCCAGCGCACAGGGTAGCGTCCATGCACAAGGTCGACCTGCACCCGCGTAAATCGAATTTGGAAGCCAGCGTGCACCCCGATACCACGGATGCCGGGCCGGAACAATCCCATGGCCCCCACGATGTATCCCCACCTTCCATTTCCCCCGAATCGACGGTCCAGGGACAGCTCGGCGGTGTTTTCCCGTGCATCCAATGGGGCGGGCTGACGCCTTCCTCCGGCCATCTGGATTTGCCAACCCGCGACAGGCCGCGGAAGCAAGGAGACGCGCAGGGTGGTATCCCGACGAGCTGCCCAGGATGGGGCTTGACCGGACCAACCCGCGGAGATTCCAAGGCGGAACACGTTGGTGCCGAGGTTGGGCTGGGTGAAAGAGGCATTGCTCTGGTGGTCCAGGGTCAGGTGAATGCCCACGCGACCGAATGCGCTGTTTGCGGTGATTCTGGCAGGCGGCAAGTGCACGCCGATTTGGACCGAGCCATTGATGGGCGAGCCGATGACCACCCGCTGGCGCGTCGTTGGGTCTTCTTCTGACCAGGTCTTTTGGGTCCAACCCAAACCTCCGCACAGTCGAAAGCGCCAAGGGCCTGCCAGTTTCATGTCCGCGAAGCCGAGCAGCGCACCTTGTGCTCCAAGAAATTCCGGTGCCCCCGTGCGGCCTACATTGCCCGTGAAACCCCACCGGGCATCTTCCCTATGACAGGCCCAAAGCCCCAGGGCTGGGGTGGACCAAGTGACGGATCCTCCCAGGGCGTGTTCCGTGATCAACGCCCGCATCAATGCCCTGTGCGGCGCGACGAATCCACCGAATCCCGCCACTTCCCACCGTGCCGGATCTTCGGCCTTTTGTGCGCTCAACCCCGACGCCATGAACGACGCGAGGACAAACAGGATGGTGCGTATGAAAAAGCCGTGGCCGACTGAGCGCATGGCCCCAAAGGTGCCGCTTAATTTTGTGCCATGCCCCATCGAGATGCCGTGGAACGGCCTGCCTTCAGTTCACCGAAAGGAGGACATACCCGAGAAGAGAAACTCGCTGCCTTTGGGCGTCTGCTCGACATCATGGACGACCTGCGCGAGGGCTGTCCATGGGACATGAAGCAGACGTTCGAATCGCTGCGGCACCTGACCATCGAGGAGACCTACGAGCTCGGAGAGGCCATCTTGGAGGGCGACCTCGAAGAGGTGGGAAAGGAGGTGGGCGATTTGATGTTGCACATGGTCTTCTACAGCCGGTTGGGGTCTGAGCAGGGCGCATTCGATGCATGCGATGTGCTCCACGGCATTTGCGACAAGCTGGTGACGCGCCATCCGCACATATACGGGGACGTGGAAGCGGCCACGGAGGAGGAGGTCAAGGCCAATTGGGAGAAGATCAAGTTGAAGGAAAAAGAGGGTACGACCCAGCGCAAGAGCGTGCTGGAAGGGGTACCCAAAGGGTTGCCCTCCATGGTGAAGGCCCAGCGCATTCAGGAGAAGGTGCGGGGCGTCGGGTTTGATTGGGACCACGCCGGTCAGGTGTGGGAAAAGGTGCAGGAGGAATTGGGGGAATTGCGGGAGGAGGTCGAGAAGAACAGCGACCGCGTGGCCGACGAGTTCGGGGACGTCTTCTTCTCCTTGATCAACTACGCCCGTTTCCTCGACGTCAATCCGGACGAAGCGCTGGAGCGAACGAATCGCAGATTCAAGGCGCGCTTTGAGGAAATGGAGCGACGGATTGACGCTGCCGGAGCAGACCTTGGGGAGATGCCATTGACAGAGATGGACCGCTATTGGGACGAGGCCAAAAAGGCCCTGGGGCAAGCACAGGGATGAAGGCGGCAAGGGCTGGTATTTCTTGGTTGGCGACTGCATTGCTTCTGTGCGGCTGCCAGAAGGACCGCGCCGGTTGCCTGACGCCGGCTGGAGACCCGGCGGAAAGAACGGTGGATCTCGCCGGTGAAGTGGCCATGCTGGAAGTCGAGGATAGGGTGGACGTCCTATGGAATCCCAACGGGTCAGCCGTACACGCTACGGTGAGGGCCGGTTCAGGGCTCGTGGAGGGCATAGAAGTGGAGCTCACGGAGGGTGTCCTTCGCATTTCCGACCGGAACACTTGCCATTGGGTGCGCGACTTGGCCGAAGTGCCCGTGGTGGTGTTGGAAGGCGTCCGCCCCGATTCTGTCCTGCTGATGGGGCAGGGCGATTTCGCCATGACCGACACCTTGCAGGGAGGAGACCTCGAGGTACGGGGCAATGAAATGGCCGGCGATCTGAACTTGCTCTTTTCAGGAGATACTTTGAAGGTGCGAATGCCCAATGGCATCGGCCATGTCACGGCATCCGGTCAGGCCGTGCGGTTTCGCGGTTTCCGATCCGGGTTCGGTGACCTGGACCTCCGACGGCTGCAGGCCAATCAGGTCATGTTGCACCACGCCGGCTTAGGCCAAGCCACCTTGACCGCTCAGGGTTACTTGTTTTTGGAAATGGCCAGCCACGGTGATGCGCACATTTTCGGGCCCGAAGGAGATTGGGACATCCGCTACCTCCCGGGGGCCGGGGGAACAGTGACGCTCCATCCCTGAGGCCTGAAGAAAGGTCTACTCCTCGAGTTGGGCCTGAACGTCGGCTGCAAAAGAAGCCACCCAAGCGGCGTATTGCGCCCCGCTGGGATGCAGCCCATCCGGGGCCACCCAATTGCCAGCGCCGGGCCATTGCTGGCTGATGGGGGTGATGTTGTAATGGGCGATGCCCGCTTGTTCCGTCAGGGTGGCGCAAGAAGCGTTGAATTGGGCGAGCTGCTGTGAGATGTTCGCTTGGTTGCCCTGGCCAAACGGGGTGTATCCGTAGTCGGGAATGCTCACGACGAAGACGCGGTCCGGTTGTCCTCCGGTCAAGTCCACCGCCCGCTCGAGCAAGGCCACGAATTCTACTTCGTACGCCTCGAGCGAAAGACCTTGGTATTGATTGTTCACCCCAATCAACAGAGAGACGAGGTCGAATTGCGCGGTATCGATCTGCTGGGCGTCCATGGCTTGGGACAGATTGGCGGTCGTCCACCCGGTCGTCGCTATAATGTGCGCCGGATGAAAATAAGTGCCGGGGAGACGGTTGGACAGAGAGTCCACCAATTGGTTCGGCCAATCTCCCTCCGAAGGGACGCTTTCCCCGATGGTGTAGCTGTCGCCCAAGGCGAGATAGCGCACGGTATCGGGCCATTGTGCGTCAACCACCTCCTCATCTGCGGCAGTGGTGTCGGCCGGTGCCTCATTGGGCAAAACAGAGGGAAGCGCAGGGTCTTGCAGGTCTTCCTGGAAGCAGGAGGCCAGGGTGGAGAGGAATACAACGCCCAAGGGATAACACCATCGCATGAGCCCAAGGAAGACCATCTTCATCAATCCGTTTGGAGAAGGAGCACGAGTGCCAGGGTTGCGAGGAACCAACCGAAAATATTGCGCAGGGAAGGGCGTTCGGAAAAGAAGAGCATACCCGTGAACGACGTGGAGAGCACCACGCCCAAGTTGATCATCGGCACAATCGCGGATCGGGAAAGGGGCATCTGTTGATAGGTCGATAGAAGGAAAAACAGCGAGCCTACATTGATTACGCCGAGGATGATACCGCCCAAAACCGTGGCCCTGTTCCACTGGGGGGCGCATCGGGGAATGAAGGACCAACGCGACACGCCGATGATGGCGGCCATGCTGAAGGGAATGGCGGCAAAGGAGAGGCGGTCTTCATTACAGGACATGTGTTCCGGGCCGGAAAACCAGCCAAACCCGAGGTCGATCAGGCCAGACCCGAGAAAGACGATGGCGGGAAGGATCCAAGGCGTCACGCTTGAGGCCGATGCGGGTGCGGCTTCATTCGCTGCCTCCGGTTGATTTTCCCTTGCCTTGCGGCTTTGGGTACTGGCAAACCACACCGCGGGAAAGGCGAGCAGGATGGCCGCTCCTTTTTGCCAGGAATAGGCGTCGGACGGGTCCATCAATATGAAGACCATCATGGGCAGCACCATGGACATTTTGGTGGCAATGGCTACCACACCCAGCCCGAGTTGCTGTGTGCATTCCCCGATTTTCCGAAACATGTAGAGGAAGATGACGCCCATGGCGACTCCCGCCCAGGTACTGGGTACACCCAGCCGGGACCAGGCGTGTTCGGGACCGGCGAGCAGAACGGATAAGGTCGCAGCCACCAGATAGTTGATGACGATGGCGTCTTCGAGCTTGACTTTCCACAATGGGAACAGCCTAAAGCAGCTGAACATCAGGGTCGAAACGAAAATGCAGAGGCCCAGCGCGATCATGATGGCAAAGGAAGGGACAAAGTCGGGGGAGGCGCACACCCGACCCACAGTTCGGATGAATGGTGAACTTGGTAATGGACCGCATCCGGCCCAAACGGATGCCAGCCGCGGGTTTGTGCCCCTTTTGGGGCGGTCGGGGCAGGAAGGCCACCTCCTGTGATGGCAGGAGAATGACACCACCGGACCTCGTCCCACAGGTCGGATTCGAGGAAGTGCTTCAGGGTCAAGGCGCCCCCCTCTACCAGCACCGATCGGATTCCTTGGGATTGGAGGTGGGAGAGGACTTGCTCCATGGGAATGGCGGCGAGATTGGGGATTCGGGTTACATGATCGGCCAACGCTTGGGGGCCTCCCAGGACGATGGCTTTCGGATGCTGGTATACCCGAGCCGCAGGGGCGGTCAATCCTTCAGGGTCCATCACAATCGGAATGGGACTGGGCCCGTTGTATTCGCGGGTGTCGAGACTGGGGTTGTCCACATTGACCGTTCCCGCGCCGACCAGTATCGCCTCTTCTTCCGCACGCCAGCTGTGGGTGAGCTTGCGGAGCCCGGGCGACGTGATCGGCAGGCTGCCGGTTTGACCCGGCAAACGGGGGGGGTCCATATACCCATCGGCGCTGATGGCACATTTCAGCACCACCCAAGGCCGATCCCTCTCCAGGGAGGACAGGAATCGGCGGTTCAGCCACCGCCCTTCAGGCAGGGACTCCATCACGTCGACCTGGATGCCGGCACTTCGCATGTGGGCGATTCCACTTCCGGCTACCCGGGGATCGGGGTCCACCGCGCCCACCACCACGCGCGGGATGCCCGAAGCGACCATGCGGTCCGAACAAGGAGGAGTGCGCCCGTGGTGGTTGCAAGGCTCCAATGTCACATAGGCCGTGGCATGGGCCAAACGGGGGTCTTGCGGATCCAAGACGTTCAAGGCGGCGACTTCTGCATGTGCCCCGCCCACCTCAGCATGCCAGCCTTCCGCTATGGCGATGTCCTCATGAACGATGACACAGCCCACCCGCGGATTGGGAGCGGTGCCCCAACGTCCATGGGCAGCCAGGACGAGGGCCCGATCCATCCAGTGCTCGTCCTGCGATGTCAGGGCCATGATTCAGGGGCAGGGTGCAACGCGTTTCGCAGCCACCAGCGTATTGCGCAGGAGACTCACGATGGTCATGGGGCCTACACCACCGGGAACCGGAGTGATCCAACTGCACTTTGGAGCGACATCCGCATAGTCCACATCGCCTTTCAGACGGAAACCTCGCTTGGCGGTGGCGTCCTCCACCCGGGTGATGCCCACATCGATGACCACGGCACCCTCCTTGACCATGTCCGCCTTGACCATCCCCGGTCTGCCCACGGCAGCCACGAGAATGTCGGCGCGCCGGCAGTGTTCTGCCAAACCGTGGGTCCGGCTGTGACAAAGCGTAACCGTGCAATTCCCAGGCGATCCCGACCGGCTCAGCAACAAGGACATCGGCGTACCAACGATGCTGGAACGGCCGATCACAACGGCGTGCTTTCCTTCTGTTTCGATGCCATGGCGATCGAGCAATGTCATGATGCCGGCGGGGGTGGCCGGAACAAATCCGGGAAGCCCCAACGCCAGATTGCCCATGTTGGAAGGGTGGAACCCGTCTACATCCTTGGATGGGGCTACTGCTTCGATGACCGCCTGGTCGTCGATGTGGGCCGGGAGGGGGAGCTGGACGATGAAGCCGTCAATCTCAGGGTTGCGGTTCAGGTCAAAAACGATGTCCAACAGCGCCTCCTGGGTGATGTCCTCCGGGCGCTCAACGAGGGTGCTGGAAAATCCCACCTGTTCGCAGCTGCGGACTTTGTGGTCCACATAGGTCCGGCTGGCGCCGTCCTGGCCCACGAGCACGGCAGCCAGATGTGGCTTGCGGTTTCCGGCGGCGACCCACTCGGCCACCTCTCCGGCAATTTCCTCCTTGATGCGCCCGGAGAGTCCCTTGCCGTCGAGAATGGATGTATCCATGATGGTCGTTCCGCTATCGATTCCCTGGTTCATCGGGGCATGCGCATTCCACCCGGCATGCCGGAACGGGGCATCATACCGGCCAATCCCCTTCGGTTCCCGGTACCGCTCATCATCTTCATCATCTTCTTCATTTCGCCGAACTGCTTGATGAGTTGATTGACTTCCTGTACGTTACGTCCGCTTCCCTTCGCAATCCTCGACTTTCGACTTCCGTTCAGCTTGTCTGGGTTTTTCCGCTCATCCGGGGTCATGGAACGGATGATGGCCTCAATGTGTTTGAAGGCGTCATCATCGATGTCCACATTGCGCAAGGCTTTGCCCATTCCCGGAACCATGGCGAGCAGGTCCTTGACGTTGCCCATCTTCTTCACTTGCTGAACCTGCTCGAGGAAATCCTCGAAGTCAAAGCTGTTCTTCCGAATTTTCTTCTCGAGCCTGCGGGCGCTTTCCTGGTCGAATTGCTCTTGGGCCTTCTCAACAAGGGTGACCACGTCTCCCATCCCGAGAATGCGCTGGGCCATCCGGTCGGGGTGGAAGGGTTCCAGTGCTTCGGGCTTTTCTCCCGTGCCCACGAATTTGACGGGTTTTCCCGTTTCTTCCCGGATGGACAGCGCTGCACCGCCTCGGGTATCCCCGTCCATCTTGGTGAGGATGACACCGTCGAATGCGATGCGTTCATGGAAGGCTTGTGCGGTCTTGACCGCATCCTGACCTGTCATGGCGTCGACCACGAAAAGGGTCTCTGAGGGTTCGATGGCCGATTTGATCCTGGCGATCTCATCCATCATTTCCTCATCCACAGCCAGGCGACCTGCTGTATCGACAATAACAACATCGTTACCATGGCTTCGCGCGTGGCGCAGCGCGGCTTTGGCGATTTCTACCGGATCCTTCTGCTCGCGTTGCGTAAATACGTCAGCACCTACGCGCTTGGCCATGACTTCCAGCTGATCAATGGCGGCGGGTCGGTACACGTCACAGGCCGCCAGCAGTGGGCGTTTCCCCATTTTGGAGCGCAGGTGCAAAGCCAGTTTCGCACTGTGGGTGGTCTTTCCGGAGCCCTGCAAGCCACTCATCAAAATCACGGCAGGCTTACCCTTGATATTCAGGTCGCTATGGGTGCTGCCCATAAAGGATGCAAGCTCCTCCTGTGTGATTTGGACGAGCAGTTGACCGGGCTTGACCGCGGTAAGGACATCCCGTCCCAAAGCGGCCTCCTTCACTCGGTTGGCGAAACGCTTCGCCACACTGTAATTCACATCGGCATCAACCAGAGCGCGACGGATTTCCTTGGCGGTATCGGCAATGTTGGCTTCGGTGATGGTGGCCTCGCCACGCATACGCTGGAAGGCCTTTTCAAAGCGGTCACTGAGGTTTTCGAACATGGAAGGACAAAGGTAATCCGCACCCTGTCGCCCCTGTATTTATTGGTGTTTCAGTCATTTGTAGTCGACGAAACGAAACTTTTTTACGACGAATAGGCTAAAACATCGACGAAATTGTGTAATTTAGATGTGCTTAACTGCATGAACATGCGCTTTCAACTGTACTCCCTCGCTTGTTTGCTGGTCACCTTTCTGGGTGCAGCATCTGCTCAAAATGACTGCTTCGATGTCGCTGGCGACACGGCAGGCTTCCACCTTTCCGTGGAAACCCATGCCACCGATGTGGTGGGCGGAATGACAACATATCGCGTCTACATGGCCACCCCGGCTGTGGATGACTTTGTTTCGGCTTGCATCGGTGATGCTTCTGCACCGTTGTTCCTGAATACCACGACGTCCTTCTATCAGGACCCGCTGGGAGGAACGACTGCGGCAACCATCAATCCGCTGTTTTTCGGACCCTTCCCCGACGCCCAGTATGACAGCTGGGTAACGATCGGAATTGACCAGCAACCCGTGCTCGCCAACGGTGAGACGGACGTTGCAGTTCTGGTCGATCCGAATGTTGCTTCTTGGGAAATCGGTTTCAGCGCGGGAGGGAATGTGGACATCAGCTCGCCCATCGGCGGGGGATGGTACATCTTGCCGAGCAGTTCAAATGGAGTGAGCGGAACGGACCAAAAAGTGCTTCTGGCTCAATTGACCACGGATGGGGAGATCAGCGGTCAGTTGTACATCCAGGTTTTCCCGAACGGAGACCAGAGCCAGTTGATTGAAGCCGTATACAGTTTCCAGCAGACTTCCTGTGGCACCCCCGGTTGCACGGACAGTGCAGCCTGCAACTATGACGGATCCGCCACATCGGATGACGGCTCTTGCTCTTACGCTGAAGCCAACTTCGATTGTAATGGCGATTGCCTGACCACGGAAACGACCTTCAACGTCGACATGTCATGCAGCGGTGAGACTTTCTCCACCGTCCACTTAACCGGTCCTTGGTGCGGATGGTGCGGTGCTTATTCTTGGAACACCTTGACCGACCTTGACGGCGACAGCGTGTATACGGTTTCCGTCTGTTTGCCCGCGGGTGATGTGGAGTACAAGTACATGATCGACGACTGGGCCGCCCAGGAAAACCTGATCGACGATGCCCAAAGTGGAGGTGCCTGCGCAGCGATAACGGATGCGGCCACCTATGCGAACCGCTTGACGGCTTCCGGTTCCACGACCAACGATACTTACGGTAGCTGCTTGACTTGTGCCGAACAGACCGAGGCTGCCAACGGTTGTACGGACGACGATGCCACCAACTACAGTGCTACCGCAACGACCGACGACGGTTCGTGCTTGTACAATGTGACCTTCCAGGTCGACATGAGCCAAGCTGGACTCCAGCCCGGTGATGTCGCCTACGTCAACGGTTCCTTCAACGGTTGGTGTGGCGATTGCAACCCCCTCGACGATACCGACGCTGACGGTGTGTGGACGGCTACCTTGCCGCTTGCCCCTGGCGTTGCTGAATACAAGTTCACCATCAATGGCTGGACGGCCCAGGAAGAGCTCGGAGTAGGCGCATCCTGCGACTACAATCCAGCCGACGGTTTCGCCAACCGCGGATTTGATCTGGTCGATGCGCCTCTTACGCTTCCGCTCGTATGCTACAACAGCTGCAGCGAGTGCACCGAGGACATCGCAGGCTGCATGGACAGTGCGGCTACCAACTACAACGACCAGGCGACTTCAGACAATGGCACCTGCCAGTATCCCGTCACCTTCCGGGTGGACATGGGCAACTTCGGCGGCACCTTCGGTGTGGTCAACGTCAATGGTTCCTTCAATGGATGGTGCGGCGATTGTAACCCCTTGACGGCTGTCGGTGACGATGTCTACGAGGTGACCCTCAACATCACTGCGGACACCATCGAGTACAAGTTCACGCTGGACGGATGGTCACAGCAGGAGAACTTCACGCCCGGTGCTTCTTGCACCAGCACCATTGACGGATTCACCAACCGCAGTCTGGTGGTGGACGGTCCCCAAGACCTCGCGGTCGTATGCTGGGAGACCTGCGAGGCTTGCCTCGACTTCCCCGGTTGCATGGACGCCACGGCTGTAAATTATGACAGCACGGCCCTGATTGACGACGCATCCTGCCAGTACGCCATCACCTTCCAGGTGGACATGAACCAGTACGGCCTGGCCGCTGGTGATGTGGTGAATCTCAACGGTACCTACAACGGTTGGTGCGGTGCATGCAACGCCATGGACGACACCGATGCCGATGGCATTTACACTTTTACCGTGAACCTCACGGAAGGCACGCAGGAATACAAGTTCACCGTCAACGGCTGGTCCGACCAGGAGTATTTCGACGGAACCGAGTCCTGCACGACCGCTCCGGCCGAGTTCGTCAACCGTGTCATCACGGTCGACGGAAACGCCACCCTCCCGGCGGTTTGCTGGAACAGCTGCGAGGCCTGCCCGGTCTTTGGCTGTACTGACGCTACCGCGTGCAACTATGCACCGGGTGCGGATACCGAAGACGGCTCTTGCTACTACTGCTGTGCCGATCTCGGCAGCGACTTTGCCGGATACGGCCTCGAGCAGGAAATCGTGGCTTTCGAGGGCATCCCCGGAATGACGACCTACCGCTTCTACGTGACCACCCCCAACGCTGACGATGTCGTGAGCGCGGTGAGTGGCGACGAGGACGCTCCCACTTTGATCAACACCACAGGTTCCTTCTACCAGGACGCCTTGGGCGGCGTTTTCCCGAACGCCATCAACCCGACGCTGTTCTCATCGTTCCCCACGTTGGAGTACGACAGCTGGTTGACCATTGGTATCGATCAGGCTCCAGATCTCGCAGCAGGTGAAGCCCAGGTGGGTTATGCCGAGGCCGAGAGCTGGATCACCGAATTCGAGGCGGGTCAAAACCTCGCCATCAACGGATTCTTTGGCGGTGCCTGGTACGTCACCAGTGACAACACCAACGGTGTTGCCGGTGACGACAACAAGGTGCTCATTGCCCAGATCACCACGGATGGTGAATTGAGCGGACAGTTTGTGGTCCAGATTTTCCCGAACGGTCAAGGCGAAGGACTCGGCGACATCGCCACCCTGACCTTCGGACCCCACACGGACGATGTGGCTCCCACTTTCGACAACTTCCCGGCCGACGTGACCGTGGGCTGCGACGACGCACTTCCCTCGGCCGATGTGACGGCAAGCGATGATTGTTCCTCCGCTACCGTGACCATGTCGGAAACGACTTCAGGAGACGGATGCCTCTCTACGGTCAGCCGCACCTACACGGCCACGGACCTCGATGGCAATACGTCCATCGATACGTGGACCATCACCGTAGTGGATGACGCCGCTCCGGTGTTCACGGCGCCTGCCGACATTACGGTGACCTGCGGTGACGACCTCGACCCGAGCAATACGGGCGATGTGACCTCTGTCACCGACTGCAACACCTACACCATCACTTGGAACGACGCCCAGATCTTCAACATGGATCCCTGTGTGGGCGGTGATACCCGCGCCCGCACTTGGCGTGTGACCGATGCCTGTGGCAATGAAGCTGTGGACATCCAAGTCATCACCGTGGTGGACGGTGCGGCTCCGACGTTCGTCGAGGTACCCAACGACACCACGATTTCCTGTGACGCGTCAGTGCCGGCAACCGATGTTGTGGCAGCAGATGATTGTGGAAGTGTGACCACGACCCAGGCCGACGTGACGTTGGACGGCGAGTGCACCGGAAGCAGCACCATTGAGCGGACTTTCACCGCCACGGACCCCTGTGGAAACAGCACGACCTATGTCCAGACCATCACGGTGGCCGACACGACGGCTCCGACCTTCACGAGCGTACCCGCCGATGTGACCGTGGGCGTCTATGACGACGTACCCGTCGACATGGCAGAGGCCAGCGACAACTGCAGCAGCGCTACGGTCCTTTACAGCGATGTAATCGACGGCAGTGCCAACGACTACGCCCTGATTCACCGCACCTTCACGGCCGTGGACGCCTGTGGCAACTCCGCTTCGGTCACCCAGACCATCACGGTGCTCGAGGTGCTGGGCTGTACTGACGGAATGGCCTGCAATTACAACGATGTGGCCACTGCCGATGATGGCAGCTGTGATTACTGTTCATGCGACGGCGTATTCCCGCCAACGGGGCCGTACAACCTGGACATCGATACCATCGAGGATGGCATCGAAGGCATGACCACCTACCAAGTCTATCTGACGCTTGAGAATGCTGCGGATTTCGTCAGCGCCGTGACCGGTGATTCTGACAACCCCAGTTTCGTTCGCACCAGCACTTCCTTCCATCAGGACCCCCTCGGTTCTGCCAATGCCCATGGAATCAACCCTCTCGTCGTCGACGCCTTCCCGGCCTTGGCTTATGACAGCTGGGTTTCCATTGGACTCGAGAGTGCAGCAGATGCCGCGGCAGGAGAAGGGGAGGTGAGCCTTGTAGAAGGTGAGCCTTGGGTCAACGCCTTCGAATCCGGAGGTGACCTCGATCTCACCGGCCAGTACGGTGGCGGTTGGTTCATCTTGAACGGTGCCCAGAACGGTACGGCTGGGGAAGACCTGCGCGTCCTGCTCGGTCAGTTCACCACGGACGGCGTGTTCAGCGGTCAGCTGTACGTCCAAGTATTCCCGAACGGAGACGGATCCAACATGCAATTCCAGACGGTGCGCTGGGGTGAGCCGCAGTGCGGTTGCCAATTGGCCGACGCCTGCAACTACGATCCTTCTACCGCCTACACGGACAACGACAACTGCTTGTACCCGGCAGACTTGTACGGTGCCGACCACTTCGATTGTGACGGCAACTGCTTGAACGATACGGATCAAGACGGCGTATGCGACGAGGACGAGGTGCCCGGTTGTACCGATGAGACGGCCTGTAACTACGAGGAAGAAGCCACCGACGAAAACGGTTCCTGCACCTATCCTCCCTACGGATACGAGTGCGACGGTTCCTGCATCTCCGACACGGACAACGACGGCATCTGCGATCTGAATGAGGTGCTGGGTTGTAACCTGCCCAACGCATGTAACTACGACAGCGCATCCACCGAGAACGACGGAAGCTGCACCTTCGATTGCTACGGTTGTACCGATACTGGGGCTGCAAACTACCAGGCGGACGCCCTCCTCGACGATGGATCCTGCGTCTACGGTGGTTGTACGAACGCCTCTGCGTCCAACTACGACGCTACTGCGGACTTCAACGACGGTTCCTGCCAATTCACGGGTTGTACCAACCCGCAGGCCTGCAACTTCACCGTGGGGGCCAATGTGGACGACGGATCCTGCGACACTTGGTCCTGCGCGGGCTGCACCAATCCCCTGGCTTGCAACTATGATGCTACCGCCACGCTCAACGACGGATCCTGTGAGTTCTTCGCGTGCCGAGGGTGTATGGATGCCGACGCGGTCAACTACGACGGCACGGCGACCATCGACGACGGTTCCTGCCTCTTCGGCGGATGTCTCGACCCCGCAGCGTCCAATTACGATGCCACGGTGGACTTCAGCGATGGATCTTGCGATTACGAGGGTTGCACCAACCCATTGGCTTGCAACTATGACATCAATGCCACCGTCAATGATTTGTCCTGTGAATTCGAGAGTTGCGCTGGATGTATGATCACGTTCGCGTGCAACTACGATCCAGAAGCCACCATCCTTGTGGAGAGTGCTTGTGACTTCTACAGCTGCTGTGGTGATCCTGCTGCCGACAACTATGAGGCAGGCGTGGCCGATTTCCTGACCTATGGATGTACCTATGGCGGGTCTGCTCCGTCGGTCGAGTTCGTGGGCTGCGAATTGCCCTTTGCCTGCAACTTCGGCGATACCGAAAACGACTGTGAGTTCTCCTCCTGTGCCGGTTGTACCGAGGCTGGAGCCTGCAACTACGATGCGGATGCCACCATCCCTGTCACCTGTCTCTATCCTGAGGACATTTTCGGTGTGACCTATGTGGATTGCTTGGGAGATTGCTTGACGGATGTCAACAGCAATGGCCTCTGCGACGAAACGGAGATCAGTGGTTGCACGAACACCGCTGCCTGCAACTTCGACGCCTCTGCCACATTGGATGACGGCTCCTGCGACTTGGTCAGCTGCTACGGCTGTACCGATGCTGCGGCATGCAACTATGACGATACTGCCACCCAGAACGATGGTTCCTGTGACTATGTGACCTGCTTCGGTTGTATCGACGCCACGGCTTGCAACTACGATGCGGATGCCATCTATACCGATGGTTCCTGCTACTACGCTCCGGGTCCCTTCCTGGACTGCAATGGCGATTGCATCAACGACGGCAACAACAATGGCATCTGCGACGAGGAAGAGACCCTCGGTTGCACGGATCTCGGTGCCTGCAACTTCGACTCCGACGCCACCTTTGACGATGGAAGTTGTGAATTCACGAGCTGCACGGGTTGTACCAATGCGACGGCCTGCAACTATGACGCCAGCGCCTCCATCAACGACGGTTCCTGTGAGTTCACGAGCTGCCTCGGATGCATGAATGCTGAGGCCTGCAACTATGATGAGACAGCGACCCAGAGCGACGGAAGTTGCACATTCCCGGCTCCTGAATACGACTGCGACGGCAACTGCCTCGTGGACACTGACGGCGACGGCATTTGTGACGCCTTCGACGGCAACTTCAGCGGATGTATGGACCCGATTGCCTGTAACTACGCTCCGTTGGCGGATGAAGATGACGGTTCCTGCGATTTCTGCAGCTGTGCCGGATTCACCACCGACATGCCCGAGTACGGTGTGGAGATCGAGGAGTACGCCACCAACGGCATCTCCGGCTACACGACCTACCGCGTCTACATCACCACCCCGAACGCGACCGACAAGGTCAGCGCGGTGACGGGCCAGAGCGCCAACCCCACCTACGTGGAGACCACAGGCGACTTCTACCAGCACCCCAACGGAGGGGTCTTCCCGAACGGCATCAACCCGATCCTGTACGACTTCGTCCCCGAAATCGAGTACGACAGCTGGTTCACCATCGGCATCGACGCTGCACCAGTCAGTGCCCTCGGACAAGGCAACATCCAAGGCCTGCCCGAGCCCGAGCCTTGGAGCTCTGTGTTTGAAACCGGTTCCGGCTTCAGCATCGATGACATCATTGGCTCCGGTTGGTTCGTCAACCCCGACGTGTCCAACGGTCTCGCCGGTGACGACCAAAAGGTCCTGCTCGCCCAGTTGACCACCAACGGTGAGCTCAGCGGACAGTTTTACGTGCAGGTGTTCCCCGAGGGCAACAACCTGAACCAAGAGCGCGTGACGTTGACCTTCGGCGGAAGCCAGTGCGGTTGCACCGACACCGAGGCTTGTAACTACTCCGCCAGTGCCATCATAGACGACGAGAGCTGCTATTACCCGCAGTTCGGCTACGGCTGTGATGACGTCTGCTTGTTCGACAACGAGGCACCCCAGTTCACGGAGATTCCGGAGGACACGCAGGTCAGCTGTACCGCCGACATCAGCGTGGTCATGCCCGCCGCTACGGACAACTGCGACCAGGACTTGACTTTCACATACAACGACGAGATCGTGGACGGTCCCTGCGGTGAGACGTACGACATCATCCGTACCTACATTGTCACGGACGACTTCGGCTATGCCGATACCGTCTCACACGTGATCCAAGTTGTGGACGAGCAGGCTCCCATCTTCACGAACGTTCCCGCCGCTGCCACCATTGAGTGCGGCAGCCCGCTGCCCACCAACCAGGCAGTGGCTGTGGACAACTGCAACGGAGTCACCATTACCCATACCGACGAAATGACCGTCGTGGGTTGTGGCAACTCCGGCACCCTTGTTCGGACATGGTTCGCTGAGGATGCCTGCGGCAACGTGAACACGGCGACGACGACCTACACCATCACGGATACGACGGCCCCGGTCATCACCGATGTCCCTGCTGATGTGACCATCGGCTGCGAAGAGGATTACGACTTCCCGAGCCCGACGGCATCCGATGGCTGCGGCGATGTGAGTCTCACTGAGGAATTGACGGTGATCGAGGGGGCTTGTGCCAACAGCTACGCGCTCGTCCGGACGTTCACGGCCATCGACGCCTGCGGCAACTTTGCCCAGGAGGTCCAGAGCGTGACGGTCATCGACGATGACGCTCCGGTCTTCGCTGGCTTGCCCGCCGACCTGACGCTCGAGTGCGGAGAGGCCATCCCCGCCACGGCTGTGACAGCAGACGATGCCTGTGCCGGCACCATGGATGTGACTTACACCGACAACGAGGTGACCGTGGACGCCTGCCAGTACCAGGTGGTTCGCACCTTCGCTGCCACGGATTCCTGCGGCAACACCGCTACGCACGATTGGACCATCACGTTCGAGGACACGACGGCTCCGACCTTTACGGCTCCTGCCGATGTGACCTTGGATTGTTCCACCGATCCGGCTCCTGCCAACGCGGGTGACGTGACCGATGCGGCGGATGTATGCGATGCAGCTCCGTCTGTGACCTATACGGACGTCGTGACCGACGGTGTGTTCTCCTTGGACGGCATGACAGCTGACTTCCGCGTGGAGCTTCGCCTGGACAACCTCCCGGCCTTCCCGCGCGTGCTGGAGGCCACCGGCGTCAACATCGGCAGTGGCATGGAGTTGACCTTGGACGACCAGACCTCCAACCCGCTCAACCTGCGCGGCGCCTTGGAAGTAGATGTGACTGGCAACCAGATTGCCTTGAGTGTTGCAGACGTCGTCGGTTCTGAGAGCTACGACTTCATCGAAGTGCGCATCAGCAACATCTCTGGTGCCGGAATCGTAGGTGCCAACCTCGACATGGGCGGCCTGCTTGCCGACGCCACCGCAGCAGATTGGACCGTGACGACGCTCGCCAACGAGATCGTTCTGACCCTCGACGAGGTGGCGGGAAGCACCATGGCCATCGTGGACGGCGGAGCCGCTTCCATGGCGGCGTTGAGCCCCATCAATTGCTTGACGAACAACGTCATCACCCGTAGCTGGACGGTGACGGATGCTTGCGGCAACAGCACGACGGCCGATCAGACGATCATCCTCGAGGACATGACCGCTCCAGACTTTGACTTCACGCCTGCCGACCAGACGTTGGACTGCGCTGCGGACTACACGTTGGAAATGGCCACGGCCACCGATGCATGCACGGGCGTTACGGTAACCTATACCGACAGCGAGTCCTTCCCTTGTGATGGAGGCCGCGTCATTGAGCGCACGTTCACGGCAGTGGATGGCTGCGGCAACAGCAGCACCCACATGCAGACCATCTCCTTCATCGATACGACAGCACCGACATTTACCAGCACGCCCGACGACCTTTCGCTCGAGTGCAGCGAGGACTTGCCGGTAACTTCTGCTGAGGCTTCCGACGACTGCGGTTCCGTGACCGTCACTTACGCCGATGAGACGGTGGCAGGAAACTGCACGGGCAACTACACGGTATTGCGCACGTTCACGGCCGAGGATGGTTGTGGCAACAGCAGCACCCATGTTCAGACCATCGAGTTCACCGACACGACGGCTCCTGTCGTGCTCTCCGCTCCCGCGGATACCAGCTACGAGGTCTTCGCCGGTCAGACCATTCCTGTGGAATGGCCGGAGGCAGAAGATGCCTGTGGTACGGTCAGCACTTCCTTCGTGGATGTGTGCACCGAACAGGGGCTCGGGGGGTATACCGCCATCCGCACGTTCACCATCACCGACGATTGTGGCAACAGCAGCGAGGTTACGCAGACGGTCAATGTGACCTTCTCACTCGGATGCGACGACCCTGCTGCCATCAACTACGATCCGCAGGCCATGGCCGGCGACGGTTCCTGTCTCTATGCCGGTTGTACCGATCCGCAGGCATTGAACTTCAACCCCCTCGCTGATGAGGACGACGGTTCATGTCTGGTGGCCACCATCATCGGATGTACCGACCCGTCTGCCTGCAACTATTTCGAGGCCGCCAACGCTGACGATGGTTCCTGTGACTACTGCAGCTGCTTGAGCGCACCCGTCATTGACGGATACAGCGTGAGCTTGGAGACGGTGGCCGTGGACGGCGTTCCGGGCATGACAACCTATCAGTTGTACGTGACCATGGTCAACCCGACGGACGTGCTCTCCAGTGTTGTGGGAGAGAATGGCCTGGAGACCTACATCAATACGACGACGTCCTTCTACCAGGATCCCTTCGGTGGTGCCCTGGCGCAGAATGTGAATCCCATCCTGTTCGGTATTGCCCCACAGCTCGCCTATGACAGCTGGGTCACGATTGGATTGGACGGCACTCCTGATGCCTTGGCTGGTGAGATCGAGGTGACGGCGGTGGAGAGTTCCGGTGCCAACTGGATTGCCCCGTTCGAAGCCGGCGGCAACATCGCCATCGATGGCGAGTTCGGCGGTGCGTGGTTCACACTCAATGGAGCGACGAACGCTGTGGCAGGGGATGACCTGCAGGTGTTGCTCGGTCAGTTCACCACGAACGGCTCCTTGAGCGGACAAATCAGCCTGCAGATTTTCCCAGAGGGCAACGGAGACAATGACATGGTCATCACCTTCCCCATCGGAAACAGCTCTTGTGGATGCACCGATTTGGCGGCCTGCAACTACAACGACCTCGCGTCCAGCGACGACGGCAGCTGTGAGTACCCCGGTGTCTACGAATGCGATGGAACCACCTGTGTCAATGACACCGACAATGACGGCATCTGCGACGAGAACGAGGTGCCCGGTTGCACGGACCCAACGGCCTTGAACTATTCTGCTGGCGCCTCGGATGACGACGGTTCCTGCTTGATCCTCGGATGTATGGACCCGAATGCCGAGAACTACGATGAGCTGGCGAACACCGAAGGCAACTGTACCTACCCTCAGGAAGGTTGTACCGATGCAGCTGCGGTGAACTATGACGCCTCTGCCTTGGTGGATGATGGGTCTTGCCTGTTCCTGGGCTGTATGGACCCGGAGGCCGACAACTACGACGCGAACGCCAACGTGCAGGGCTTCTGCTCTTACCCGACGGAGGGCTGTACCGATGCGAGCGCGGCCAACTACAACGACGCGGCCTTGATCGACGACGGTTCCTGTCTCTACCCGGGATGTACGGACCCGACGGCGTTGAACTACGATCCCTCAGCCAACTTCGATTCCGGTTGCATCCTTCCCTTGGTCGGTTGCACGGATCCGCAGGCGGAGAACTACAACCCGCTCGCCAACACCAACGACGGCAGCTGTGAGTACACGCCGCCTTGCCCGGGTGACCTGAATGGCGACGGAACGATCAACATCAACGACCTCCTCGACTTCTTCCAGATATACGGATCCGACTGCCCGGAGTAATCGAAACGAGTTAAGCCGGACACCACTCCTTGTTGGGGGTTGGATGGAAAGGGGTGCCCAAATCGGGTGCCCCTTTCTCATTCCGCGCGGTACCTTCGCCGCATGCAGGATTCCGACTTTGACGGTCTCAGAAAACAGCTCGATGAGCACCACGACTGGCCGTCGGAATACATGTTCAAGTTCATTGCTCCAAACCTTGCGGACCAGGTGGAGGCGGTGCTATCGGTGTTTCCAACGGATGTCCGGGTGGACCGCAGGGAAAGTGGAGGAGGGAAGTATATCGCTTTGACCATCCGCGAGGTCATGGACAATGCGGAAGGCGTCTTCGATCGCTATCGTGCAGTGCACGCCATTGGTGGCATCTTTGCCCTCTGAAGCCCATTTCATGCATACGCTGGATCTGCTTTCCCAAGTTCTTTTTGTCGGCCTCATGGCCATGTTCCTTTACGTTCTGTACAAGCGATTCGTGCGGATGATATCGCAGGATAGGCTTCAGGGCAACTACGCAAAAGTGGTCCGTTGTGACTGGGAGTCCACAGGACTGGCCGTTGCCATAGAATCGGAAGGCCCCGTGCAATGCACCGTCAGTTGGAGCGGCGGCGACATGAAGCTCGAGAGCCCGGGAGGGCGTTACGATCAGGAGATTGTCGTCAGGGGTATGTGTCCGGATGAGGTCACGTTCACCTTCGACAATCAAGTGGTGCGCCGGAAGTTGTAAGCCGGGAGCTCACATGCGTTCGGGAAGGGCAATGCCCAAAAGGTGCATTCCGGTGTGGAGGGACCGGGTGAATCGCTCCGTTAAAGTCAGGCGCAGTGTGCGGGAGGCAGCGTCGTCCGCACCCAGAACGGAATGGTCCTGGTAATAGCTGCTGTAGGCCTTGGTGAGGTCATAACACCAATTGGCTACCAGCGATGGATTGTACGTTTCCGCAGCTTCTTCAATGACATCGGGAAGATCGTGGATCAGGCCGATCAGGTCCTTGTCGTCTGATTGAGGCGTCGCCATTTCATGTTGCTCGAAATCACCGAAACCCTCGGCATCGGCTTTCCGAAGTATGCTTCTTCCCCTGACGTAATTGAACAGGATGAATGGTCCTGTATTGCCATAGAAATCGATGGAAGCCTTGGGGTCGAACATCATGTTCTTCTTGGGGTCGACCTTCAATAGGTAGTACTTCAAAGCACTCATGCCTACCCGTTGGAAGACGTCCTCCTGCCGGACCTCGTCCAGCCCTTCGAGCTTTCCGGCCTCCTTCGCAATGTCACGGGCGATGCCGAACATCTCCTCCATCAAATCGTCTGCATCCACCACGGTCCCTTCCCGGGACTTCATCTTGCCCTCAGGCAGTTCGACCATGCCGTAGCTCAAGTGGTGGCATCGCTCCGCCTGTGGAAAGCCCAATTTGGCCAGCACGAGGAAGAGCACCTTGAAGTGGTATTCCTGCTCATTGCCCACGGTATAGACCTGTCGATCCAAATCGGGATAGTCCTGGAACCGCAACAAGGCGGTTCCAATGTCCTGCGTCATGTAGACGGTGGTGCCGTCGCCGCGAAGCAACAGTTTGCGGTCCATCCCGTCTTCCGTGAGGTCCACCCACACCGCTCCGTCCTCCGTTCGCTCGAACACGCCGCGCTCCAGGCCTTCCAACACCCGGTCCTTGCCGATGAGGTAGGTGTCGCTTTCGAAGTAGAGCTTGTCGAACTCAACACCCATGGTCGCGTAAGTGGCATCAAATCCGCGGTAAACCCAGGCATTCATGGTCTTCCACAGGGCCACAGTCTCGGGATCACCACCTTCCCAAAGCCTGAGCGTCTCTTGGGCTTCGAGAAGGAGGGGGGCTCCTTTTTCGGCCTCCTCATCGGACATTCCCGATGCCTTTCTTTCCGCTACCTCAGCCTTGTAGGCTTTGTCAAAGGCCACATAGTACTTGCCTACCAGTTTGTCTCCCTTGATTCCTGACGCCTCAGGCGTTTCGCCTGCGCCGAATTTGCGCCAGGCGACCATGGACTTACAGATGTGTATGCCCCGGTCATTGACGATTTGCACCTTGGTGACCGCATGTCCACGGGCCTCCAGGATGCGGCTGACACTGTGGCCCAGGAAGTTGTTCCTGAGATGTCCGAGGTGGAGGGGCTTGTTGGTGTTGGGCGAACTGTACTCCACCATCACGTGGGGTGCCAAGCCCTCGGGCTGCCTGCCATAATCGGACTGCGCAGCAGCTCCTCTCAACCAATCCGTCCAATACTCCGCAGCGATTTCGAGGTTGAGGAATCCCTTCACCACGTTGAAACCGGTCACGGGACCTTCGGCTTCCACCAGGGCTTCTCCCAATAGTTGAGCCGTGACATCCGGGGCCTTCTTGCTGAGGCGTCCCAATGGAAAACACACGACCGTTCTGGAACCTTCGAATTCACTGCGGGTTTTCTGAACACTGATGGAATCGGGTTCCAGGGCATGGCCAAAGCAGGATTCGAATGCTGCTGCAGTCAACCGCTGCAATTGTTCGTCCAATCGTGGGAGGGCCTCAACCGACATGTTCATGGGGCAATGGGAGGGAGAAAGACTTCTGCGAGCATGCATCGAACAGAGCCGCCGCCCAGGCGTTCGATGGTGGGAATGGGAGCGTGAACGAGCGGAGCAAAAGCGCTGAGGGCATCCCTTTGTTCGGGGGAGAAGGAAGCATGAGCCGCACTCGACATGGCGATGATGGGGGTGTCCTCTCCGCTGCTCACTTCCAATACATTACCTGCGAAACCATTGACTTGTTCGGGTCGGATTTCCACAGTGTGGTGACCTGTATTCCTGAGGGACGACAGCACCTGTTGCCGCTCTTGGTCATCGGTGATGATATCGGGACAAACCACCGCCCAATCCGTTCCTATGGCCAGCATCACATTCGTGTGGTAAATGGGAGAATTCTGATCTCCGCTGGTCTGCATTGCGGTGAAGGGAACCAGGGTGTATTGGAACACTTCAGCCCACTGTTCCGCAGCGCGGAGGTCCGTGCGAGGGCCGATGGCGGCGTATGCGATTTTATTCGGTCGATCGAGGATCAGGCTTCCGGTGCCCTCGAGAAAGACGCCATGTTCTTCGAACTCGGTGAAGTCCACGAATTCCGATACCTCCACGCTGAAGTCCTCGGCCAAGGCGTGCAAAAGGGATTCCCTGCGCTCCCTTCTTCTGTTCACTGCGAACATGGGGTAGAGGCCGACCCTTCCGTCGGAATGAAAGCTCACCCAATTGTTTGGGAACAGGGCATCCGGTGTGTCGGCAGTCTCGTCATCGTCGTAAACGGCGACCTGCACGCCGTGATTCCGCAACACATTCACCACCCCATCAAATTCGTCCTGCGCCTTCGTTACGGGATCGCCTGCTCCTGAACCTTCCTGCTGGTAAGCATTGTTCACCGCCGTCTGCTCGTTCATGCGGAACGATGCCGGTCGAATCATCATCAACATTTGGGTCGATTGCTTCATTGGGTCCAAGGAGTCAAGGAATGGGGGTCACGCCTCGCGGACGAGAGGAAGGGTGGTGCAACGGAACAATCCCCCCATGCGCCCAACGCGATCGAGGGGGCATTCCTTCAGGTGGTAGCCAAGGTTTTTCAAGGCCTCGGCGACCCGATGGAAGGTGGGGTCGATGAAAAGGGTGTCCGGGTTGAGATGAAGCAGATTCGTCTGAAGCTGGGACGCTTCCTTGGCGGTAACCTCAATGACTCTTGAGTGCCTGTTTTTCAGCAGATTGACATCATCTTGATGAACAAAAAAATCAGGACAAACCAAGGCGTCACCTCGTCCCAGTGGCATGTAGGCACAGTCCAGATGGAGGGCGCATTGCAGCGGGTCCGTATCGTCCTTGAGCAACTCGATTCCGATGACCTCACGGTCTGGAAAATGATCCCGAAGGAAGTCCAGGGCCGAGGGATTGGTCCTGGTCACCTTCAGTCCCGACCATGACGGATTTCGGGTGACGCCCACGAAAAGTACATCGTCCAATACCAGGACATCTCCACCTTCCAGTTGCACATCTTTCGGGAGATCCAGCCATTGCGTTGAGGGCAGGAGAGGGGCAACGCCCTCCCATTCCCCGCTTCTTTCATCGATTGTTCGGGACCGGATCAAGCGATGGTTGATGACCATCCCCACATCCCGCGCAAAAATCTGCTCAACCCCATCAAGGTTGAACGGCCTCAGTACCTCTACCCCCTCTGATTCCAATTGCGCTGCCCAGCCGTCGAGCTGGTCCTCCACTTCCATGGGGTCCGGATACGTGCCGTTCGCGAGATGCCATTTCGAGGTGGGGTCGAATGCGGTTTCCAAATCGGGGCCGGCTCCCATATCCCGGGCGTGGCCCACCACGACCCTGCGCAGCGCCCCCCACTCGTTCGATATGCCCAGTTCGACCGCCGCCATTTTGCAATCAGGAATCAGCGTCCCGAGACGATGGGCTTGGCAGGCAGGATTCCATGCGCATTGCGGTGGGCTTCCGCTTGGGCCACTGCGGCCGAATCCATGACCGCCACCACGTCGGGAACGGCCTGCCAACCATCATTGAGCCATTTGGTGCCCGCGGTACGGATGGAATCCACACTGTGTGACCGCACGGCATACAGCAGCCTGCGGGTCTGCGCTGTGATGTGCCGCTTGAAGATGGTATCGCCTGCGGCATCCACATAAGTGGTGTCCACGTAGGAAATGGTGGCACCTGGGTAGCGTTCGCCCAGGGTTCGCCCGAAATTCTTGTAGTTGCCCGTCCATCGCTTTTCGAACACCATGTGGTGACGAAGGTCAATTTCCGCCAGTCCAACATCGTAGATGTCCCCTGCGAAGAAAGGGGAAGCGTACAGCAGGGTCCAGTGGTCCAGACGGGTTCGTACTCCAATGCTGTCCCAACGGTTCCACATCGTGACGTACAGATCGAATATGGAGTCATTGGTGAAGGTTTCCGGGATGTAGTAGTCCCTGAAATGCCGCTCGAATTGAGATTCGTTGTTGGACTCCATGAATCCTTGGAGGTCCTGCTGGAATTCCTGGTATTCGTCGTTCTCGAGAAAGATCCGCGCTGTGTCCGGGAACATCACCACTGTGGGGGTGGCCATGTACTGCGGGTGCAGGGGATCCTGATAGTCCGTAGGGGTTTGTGATGAACCCAGGGCCCCGTCGCCACAGGATGTCCAGCTCAAGGCAAACACCGTCATCACAACACCCACCATCAACTTCGGCAGGATCAAGGCGCAACGGGGAGATTCAAAACAGGGCATGGCTCAAAGATAGCCCCCCGCCCAAGCGTGCAGGAATCAATTTGGGAAGAACCCGCCCTTGATATGTGTCTCTTGTTGGAGGACGAGAATGGTCCAACGCAACACGCTGTCCAAGAAAGCGCCCCGGGCGGCACCCTTGGCAGTCAAGAGCCGATGTTTATGCGAAGGAGGCAGCCCGAGCCATCCCGTCAAATCCTGAAGGGTCTGTCCCGGCAAAGAATCCACGTCAATCTCCTTGTCAGAAAGGAGCTGTTTGATTTCATTCACGCGCCGCTTGTGGCGGTAGGACAAGGGCTCATCCAATGATATGTATCGCTCGAAGACATCTCCACCGGGATAGGGCTTGCGGTCCAGCACGGACTGGAATCGGGTCGTTTCGAAATGTCCCACGCACTCTACGATGATGTCCTTGCGTCCTCCGGGGTGGACCTTCTTGACCTCGACCAATCGTGCCAAAGAGCCCGTGGAAGCCGTGACGTCTTCGAAGTGGAAGGGAATGCCAAACCGATTGTCTTCTTCCTTACCCGCAACCAAGGCTTCCTCCAATTCCCCGATCAATTGTCGATAGCGAGGTTCAAAGATGTGCAGTCCCGTCTTTTCCCCTGGAAAGAGGAAGACCCCGAGGGGGAACAATGGGAGTGTAAAGGACCTGCGTGCCATTACCATCAATATACGGGACAAACGGGGCATCTCCGCCCCACCTGCACATCAGTTGGGGTCAGAGGGGGTGCCCTCTTCACGTCCTGGTTCATCCCCGAAACCGAAAACACCTTCCCGCGTCCCCAACAGAACTTGCGCCGAAGTGGATTGGCCATCGCGCCAGACTTCCACTTCCGTGCGATCGCCCGGACGAAAGTGGTTTACCCGCTCCAGCAGTTGAGGCATCGTAGGCGTGGGAATGCCGCCTACGGAGAGAATGACGTCACCGGCAACCAGGCCCGATTCCGCGGCCCCACTGCCTTCAGTAACGGACGAAATCATAACGCCCGATACGGAGGGAAGTCCCAGGTATTCCGCCGTGCTTTCGTCGACAGGGCGGATGCTGACACCGAGGTAGGCGCGCTGAACGCTTCCAAATTCAATGAGGTCCCGTGCGATTTTGGAAGCGAGGTTGGCCGGAACGGCAAACGCATAACCGGCATAGCTGCCGGTGCGGGAGGCGATGGCGGTATTGATGCCAATGAGATTGCCCGCTGCATCGACCAAGGCCCCGCCGCTGTTTCCCGGATTGACGGCCGCGTCGGTCTGGATGAAGCTCTCAATGGGGAAGAGGGAGCGGTCGAAGTCAGGACGAAGCAATTGGATGTCCCGCGCTTTGGCGGATACGATGCCCGCGGTAACGGTGCTGGTCAGATCAAATGGGTTGCCCACGGCCAACACCCAGTCGCCGACCTGAACGGCATCACTGTCGCCCCAATCCAAGGCTTTCAGCCCTTCGGACTCCACCTTCAGGACCGCGATGTCCGTTGTGGGATCCGATCCGACCAGGGTGGCCGCAAGGGTACGGTTGTCATTCAGGCCGATTTCAATGACATCTGCACCTTCAATGACGTGATGATTCGTGACGATGTAGCCTTGCTCATCCAGAATGACGCCACTGCCGGATCCGGTCTGAAGCTGTGACCGACCGCGTCCCGGAGCCGGAAAGAAACCCGACCAGTCGTACCAACCCTGGGATGGGGAAATGCGCTGGGCGGTTTTCACGTGAACCACCGCATCCAATGCCCGATGGGCCGCATCGCGAAAGTCGAGTGAAGCAAGGGGAGCAGCAGCGGGTATCGCGGGAGCAGCGAAAGCATAGGGTGAGCTGCTTTCATCGGTTGCGGGGCGGGATACGTAATGCACCGTCTTCGAAGCCTTTGGTTCTGCCGTCGCGGTCGAGAAATAAACCAGGACCACAGCGGCTCCGACGAGAGAAGAAAAAAAAGACAGGAAAATGAGGGCAACCGGCTTTCTGTTCATTCGGAAGAAATTGTTCTACCCAAATAAGGCAGAGCCGAACAAAAAGTTGCCTTGAAAATCCTTAAGAAACCTTACCGGTTCAATGCGGCAGATGGCGCATGACGAGACCGTAAAGTAAGGTGCCCAATAAGGCGCCTGCAATGGCGATAAGTATGGGAAGATACCCTGCGCCAAGGGCAATGAACAAGGGGCCTGGACAAGCTCCGGTGATGGACCACCCCATGCCGAAAACGGCGCCCCCGAGCAAGTATCGTTTCCAACCTGCCTTGTAGCTGTAGATGTCCATTTCCTTTCCGCCTGCGGCTTTCCATCCCGCCCGCTTGGCGATCACATTGAACAAGATTCCCAGCGCGATGGCCGCCCCGATGACACCGTACATATGGAAGGAGTCAAAATGAAACATTTCCTGAATACGAAACCAACTGATGACCTCACCCATGGTGAGCGTGATACCAAAAACGAGTCCGAGGAGAAATATGAACGGCATTTCAGAGAAGGGGAAGCCAAATGGGAAGGATCAAATGCGAAACGGTCAGTCCGCCGATAAAGAAACCAATGACAGCGATGAGGCTGGGCCATTGAAGCGAACTCAAGCCGCTAATGGCGTGGCCACTTGTGCAGCCATTGGCCCATCGCGTTCCGAATCCCACCAACGCTCCGCCCAACAGCAGGGTGAGGAGAGAAAGGGGATGACTCCATGCCTCACTTCCGAACAGGATTTCTGGAGCAAAGGCAACTCCGGCATCTTCCACCCCCATTTCGCGCAAGGCAGATGCCGTATCCGGGTTCAGGTCCACCGGGCCGGGCTTCAACAGGAGAAAACGAGCAATGGCGCCTCCTGCCAATGTGCCTGCTATGAAAACAAGGTTCCACGATTGCGCTTTCCAGTCGAATCGGAAATAGTCGGACCATTTCCCGGCGCCCGCAATGGAACACATGGTCCGCAAGTTGGAGCTGATTCCAAACCTTCTGCCGATGAGAAGGAGGGTGGCCATTACCAATGAGATGAGGGGCCCGGTGATGTACCAAGACCATGGATCGAAAGAAAGCATCAAGCAATTATTTCAGACCGATTTCACGAAGACGGTGGTCCAAGAATTCGGCGGCCGTCCATTGGGGGTAGGCTTCAGAATCTCCCATGATGGGGTCAAGCGGCATGGGACCCATCGGGTGCAGGAAGAACGGAAGGCTATATCGGGAACGGTGGCGACCCGCTCCCGGAGGCAACACGACCCGGTGGGTAGTGGATCGCAAGACGCCGCCCGTCAGGTTTTGGAGCATATCGCCCACGTTCACTGTGAGGTTGCGGGCATGGGCCTTTACGGGAATCCAATCACCATCCCGGTCCAACACCTCCAAGCCATCAGCCGAACTTCCCACGAGCAGGGTAATGAGGTTGATGTCCTCGTGGCTGCCCGCCCGCGGTGCATCGTCCGGCGCATCGGGTGCTGGTGGATAATGCAACACCCGAAGGATGCTGTTTCCATCTGCCACATGGCCGGAGAAATAAGACCGGTCAAGGTCAAGGGAAAGGGCGACCGCTTCCATCAGTCTCGCCGCCAAGGCTTCCAACTCGGAGTACAGCTGTCGTCCTGTTGTAATGAAGCCGGGGACCTCTTGGCACTGGGGCTGATCGTAGCGAACTTGAGCGAAGTGATAGAATTCCTTGAGGTCGGCCCGCGCGTCATCTTTGGCGTGCTCCTGACCAAAAGGGGTGTAGCCGAAATTTCCGCCTACGCCTACAATGCTGGCGTTCTTTTTCTGTGCTTCAGGCAGCCCGAAAAATTGTTCCGCACCCGCATAGGCTTCATGGATGCGCGCATCATTCAATCCGTGCCCTTCCAAAGTCACGAACCCGTAGGTTTCAAATGCTGCACGCAGGTCCTGGGGAAATTTTTGTTGCGCTTGGGCATCGCCGGTCAAAAATCCCGAGGCGTCCAGCACAGGTATTGCCTTACTCATGTCTCAAAAATAGAGATTGCAGTTACGCCATGGACTTGAGTCCGGCGTGCTTTTCCAATAATGTAACCAAGGTGGCAGAAGCAGCTTCCCAAGTGAAACGTCCTTGGACAATGGCAGCGGCAGCCTTCCCCATATTTTGGCCATGGTCAGGATCCGCCAGAAGTTCCAGAATGCACTGCGCGAAAGATGGAGCGTCATCGGCTGTAGAAACGGCGTTTCCGACAGGACAGCCCAATGCGGCCAATGCCCTGGGCGTTGTCAGACAAGCCCTTTCGAGCGCCATGGCTTCGAGCAACTTGTTCTGCAAGCCGGTATTTACCAGCATGGGAGCAATGAAGATGGGGGCAGCGAGGTAGGCCGATCGGATGTCCGCCACATCCGCAATGACATCGACGTGGGCACCAGCATGGGACTTTACCGCTGGAGCAGGTTGAGCGCCGCAGATCAGAATACGCAGGGGCCTTCCGGCCAGTTGTTCAAAACAGGGGGCTATATCGGCACACAGGAACCGGGCCGCGACGATGTTGGGCGCATACCCCAGGTTTCCACAGAAGGCAACATCGTAGTTCGCCGTGTCACCACCGACCAGCGGAATGTCAGGAGAGGGGCTGAAAAATTGAGTGTCCACGCCATTGGGTACAATGTGGACCTCTTTTCGATCGGGGTGAGGCAACAATTGTCTGTCCTGCTCTGAAATGATGGTGCATGCATCGAAGTAGTGGGGCATGCGGTGCTCATAGCGCAGGAGCCTTCGCCCTTCTTCACGCAGGAGGGGACGCTTCCACCATGGAGCCCGCTCCGCTTCGCGTTCGGCACCGGCGTGCAGGGTGTCCATGATGTCCAGGATGTGGGGGACACTGTCCAGGTCCTTCACATATTCCGCTGTTCGGACCATTTGCGCGAGCAATACATCGGGAGACCTCTCCATCACTGCACGCCGAATTCGTCGCATGAGTCTGCGCTCCGTGAAAAGAAGGACTTGGAATGGCCGGCGAGAGAAAAGGGCCCAGCTCATTCGGAATGCGGCCTTCCAAGGGTTCAAACGGTGCACCGTAAGATGCGAACAGCGGTAGCGCAATTCGGCGCGCTCGGTTTCTGAAACGGAGCGAAAACTCAGGCAGTGCAAATCCACCTCGAACCGCTCGTGTAGAACGGCGAGTTGATGGAAGATCCTCAGCCGATCGCCCTTGTTCAACGGAAGCGGAAAACGCGGGGTAAGGACGGCAAGCCGAGGCTTGTGTTCAGATTCTGACATGGGCCCGATAGAATTCCAACAAACCGGCACCAATTCTCTTCTGGTCGAACGAGGTTCGGGCCATTGTCATTCCCTTCTCTTCCATGGTTTGCAGTCTCTCGGGATGGGAGATCAACTCCACCAACGCAGAGGCAAATTGTTCAGGGGGAGACTGAAGGACACATTCTCCATCGTTGAGGTCCAATCCGTGCAGACCGATGGTGGTCGAGGCCACGGGGATGCCCCGGCTCATGGACTCCACGATTTTCACCCGAATGCCTGCACCCCGGAGCAGAGGGACGACGAGAAGGTCGCATTGCTGCCCAAAGGAAGCCGCATCCTCGACTTCACCGTGATTGAATACCCCGGCTTCTGAAGACCATATTTCTCGATCCAATCCCCTTCCTGCCACATGGAATTCCGAATGGGGATGGGCGCTTCGAATCACGGGCCAAACTTCGCGGATGAACCACTCCACCCCCTCTCGATTCGGTCCCCAGTCCATGGCACCCAAGTGGTACAATTTCACGTGCCCGGACAAGGGCGCTTTGCGCTCAGGGATTGGAGCGTGTGGGACATCATCGGACGGAATTCCGAAGCCCGCCACGTGAATCGGACCCTCGAACCCCCAATTCCGATAGCCCATGCCTTCGGTGGAACTGATGGCCACAATGGTGTCCAATTCTGCGAGAATCCCCTTTTCATAGCGCTCGAGTGTCTTGCTCAGGTGTCGCAATACCAACCTGTGGAATGGGTTGCGGGTCGCTTTGTACCTCTGCTCCCAAATTTGGTATTCGTGGTTGTGGCTTCTCAAGGAGACCAGGGCGGTCGGCGCGTGATGGCGAATGGTCTCGATGTAGGGCGTGGTGTAGAGGCTCTCCAGATGGACCACATCAAACCGCTCGCGCGACAGGACTTTCTTGAGGACCATGGCATATTGATGGCTGTAGAACCGGGAGATATTGTATGAATCTCCATTCATGAAGGCCATGTACGCATCGCGGATATCGAGTCCCGTTTCGAGGGACACACCTTCCAAGTCCGTATGTTCCAAGTAGTCGATGTCGAGGTCTTCCATGACCAACGGGTGCTTCCGGGTGCTCGCGGTCAGCACTTTTACCCGTGCCCCCGCAGCCAGAAGTCCTGACGTCATCGCATCGATGGCCAAGCACCCTCCGTCCAAAGCGGGCCGCGGTGGTTTGTGACTAAGTTGGAGGATGCGCATTTGGTGCGGCAATTTACCGGGCGGTTCGCGACCGGGAAAAAGGGCGCCATGAAATCTCACGCGCCGCCCTCAGATTCAACATCAATGCGGCAGGTACCATGACCAGCGTACCCATCCACATGCCCCATGCGGGAGACAAGGACCCAGAACGCACCATGCGCTCGCCCATGATGGTAATGACATAGTACAGCACGAAGAGGAGGATGGCCAGGACGGTCGGCAGTCCCATTCCCCCCTTTCGGATGATGGCCCCGAGAGGAGCGCCAATCAGGAAGAGGAGAATGCAAGCGGAAGCCAAGAACAATTTGCGGTGCCACTCGATCGCATGTCGATCGGATAACGCCCGCTTGGATCGCCTGTCATCCGCCTGATTTCTCGCCGTTTGGATGGCATTGCGCAACATGTCACGCGCAGCATCGTGGACCCTTCGCTCCGCGGAAGGCCCCAGCCTCAACAGCCAATCCGCGCGCACCGAAACGGTGTCCGAATCGAAGACCTGCCGTTTGCCGACGACAGGCTTGTTCATGCTCCTTTGGCCGAAGTCCCTGAGGGTGGCTGACATGTGGGCACGTTCACCCTCGAGGGAGTCAATGGCTGCGTCCAATTGCCCCAGGCTCATCATTTCATAGGCGCGCTTGAACAGGGCCTCATCCGCCTTGGCAAAGTCCAGGCTGCTGAGATCGATTCGGATGCGCTGGGTTTGAAAAGTGGTCCGCAGGTGGGGGTAGATCCTATCCCGTTGCCGGACGCCGGGCTCCATCCGTTCCTCGTGGCTGGCCCCGTCGACAAGATCCAGGATGAGGAACCTACCCGTTCGGGAAGTCTGCATGGTACCCGATTGGGCTTCGATGACCAGACCCGCTCCATCCCGCCCACCGCCGTGATGGTGAATCAGGACATCCTCCAGTTGGCCCGTCTCCTTTTCCACGGTCGCCGCGCGGATGGCATAGCCGTCGATGCCATTGTAGAAAACACCATCCTCCAAGTTGAGGGTCGGCTTCTTCCGGGTCACGCTGTACAATAGGGTTCGGAACTTGAGATTGGCCACAGGCCAAGCATAGTTGGCAAAGAACAGGGCCCCTCCGGAAATGAAGAACATGGCGATCACCAGCGGCCTCATGATCCTACCGAGCCGCATTCCCGATGACTTGAGCGCGGTGAGTTCCTGATGCTCCGCCAGGGCGCCCAGGGTCATGATGCTGCTCATCAGGATGGCCAAGGGCAGTGCGAGGTTTACCAAGCGGGCGGAGGCATAGAGGAGGAGCTCCAGCACCACATGAACCGCTAGTCCTTTGCCGATCAGCTCATCGGCATAGACCCATAGGAACTGCATGTCCAAGAAGAAAAGGGCCACCAGAAATGTCACCGCGAAGGGGCCGATGAAGGACCGAAGCAGGAGCCGGGTGATGCGCTTCACGGGTGTGATGGGTGTGGGGAACGCGACCCTCTCAGGCCTGCGCTCACATTACGGTGCAAGATTGCCTAATTTTCGCGTCCCAAGCTTCGAACGATGCACAACAATTCCCACACCAAGGGTGGTTTTTCTACCCGCTTGCTCTCCTTGATCCTTCCGGCCTTGATCATTTTCGGTTGCGCCGAACCCGCCCCCGATTTCGGTGAGGATGGCCAACCGGCAGTAGACATGGACGCCAAGGCAGGCGAGCCGGATGTCAACGGGTTTGTTTGGCAAACCGAGCAATTCGCCGACCTCAAGCTCATCCGTTACCAAGTGCCGGGATGGAACAAACTGAGCGCCGATCAACAGAAGTTGGTCTACTGCCTCAATCAGGCGGGTTTGAGCGGACGCGACATCATGTACGACCAGAACAACCGCTACAACCTGCGCGTTCGTCACATGATCGACGAAGCCCATCGCCATTTTTCAGGAGACCGCGGAACCCTAGGTTGGCAGCGTTTTCAAACGTTTGCCAAGCGCGTATGGTTCTCCAACGGCATCCACCACCACTATTCCAACGCCAAGATCGCTCCGGAGTGTGGGCGGGCTTACTTCGAGCACGTTCTGGAGAACAGCGGATTGTCGGTGGATGCGGGAACCTCTGAAGTCTTGGACATGCTGTATGATGCCACCCGCGAAGCCAAGAAGGTGGAGTTGGACGCTTCCAAGGGACTGGTAGAGGCCAGCGCCGTCAATTTCTACGCTCCGGACGTCAGCACGGAGGAGGCTCGGGCCTTTTTCGAAGCCTATCAGGTTGACCGCAACAAGCCGGTGGAAAAGGGACTGAACAGCCGACTTGTGAAAGGGGCGGATGGACAGGTGACCGAAGAGGTCTACAAAGTGGGAGGGCTCTACGGTGCGGCTCTGGAAAAGGTCTGCTACTGGCTGGAGCAAGCACAGCAGTACGCTGAGAATGACAAGCAGGCCGCAGCGCTGCGGCACTTGGTCGACTACTACCGCACGGGAGACCTTGAAAAGTGGAGTTTGTACAACATCAATTGGGTCCGCGATACCGAAGGTGACATCGACTACATCAACGGATTTGTAGAGGTGTACAACGACCCACTCGGTTTCACGGGCAGTTACGAGACCATTGTCCAAATCAAGGATTTCGAAGCCTCCCAGCGGATGGCGGTGATGATGGACAACGCCCAGTGGTTTGAGGACCACATGCCCTTCATGGAGGAGCACAAGAAAGATGAGGTGGTGGGCATCACCTACAACGTCGTGAATGTCGTGGGAGAGGCAGGTGACGCATCGCCCAGCACCCCCATTGGAGTGAATCTTCCCAACGCCAACTGGATCCGCACCTTGCACGGCTCCAAAAGCGTCAGCCTCGGCAACATCATCGACGCCTATGACAATGCCGGTGGAGGAGGACTCACCGATGAGTTCGCCTTTGACGATGTGGAAAAGGCAAGGGCAAAGAACCACGGAACATTGGCCGGTAAGATCCACACCGCCTTCCACGAGGTGATCGGCCACGCCAGCGGCAAGCTCGAGGAGGGCGTGGCAGAGCCGGCCAGTACGATGAAGGAGTATGCCAGCACCATGGAGGAAGGCCGCGCGGACCTTGTAGCCTTGTATTTCATGCTGGACGAAAAGCTCATCGAATTGGGATTGGTCAAGAACTTGGAGACCGGACGTTGTGAATACGACAGCTACATCCGGAACGGAATGCTGATGCAGCTGCGCCGCCTGGAGGTAGGAGACAACATCGAGGAGGCCCACATGCGCAACCGCGCTTGGGTGAGCCATTGGGTGGTGGAAAAGGCCGCAGCGGACAACAGCATCCGCGAGATCGTGCGCGACGGAAAGACCTTCTACAACATCGAGGACTACGACCGTGTCAGGGAGCTCTTCGGCGAATTGCTGCGCGAGGTACAGCGGATCAAATCGCAGGGCGATTACGAGGCCGCCAAAGCCTTGGTGGAGGGGTACGGTGTCCAAGTCGACCCCGTCGTCCATCAGCAGGTCCTGGATCGGGCTGAAGCCCTCGGCATTGCGCCCTATGGAGGTTTCATCAATCCCAAGATGACCGCCGTTACAGATGAATCCGGAAACCTCACCGGTGTGGAGTTGAGTTATCCCGACAATTTCACAGGGCAGATGCTCGACTACGACAGCGAATACAACTTCCTTCCACTGGAGAATTGATGGAAGACACGTCGAAACCGGAAGGGAGCCCCCTTGCGTTGGAGGAGCGAAAGCTGGCCTTGATCCAGCTGTTGTTGTCCTTGGAAAGGGAGGAGGACATGGCCCAATTGGAGGCCGCCATGGCTGAATTGCAAGAGGCCATCCGCTCGCGACAATTGGTCATCGGGTACAGTCCATCGGGAACGCCGGTCCTCAAGCAACGCTTTCTCGATCGGCTCCGTCATACCCTACACGATTTGAACCACGATGAATTCGTCACCCTTCCTGAATTCGAGCGCCGTGCCGCCGATTGGTAAGTGCTTGAGCCCGCTGGCTTCCGTCGCCGGTCTCCTGTTTTGGATTTCGAGCTCCCTGTCCAGCCAGGTGCCCTGTGAGGATGGAGTCGCGGGGCAATACCCCTGCAGTGGACTGGACCTGATGTGCGTCCGCTCCTTCGAGGAGTTGGGTGGCACGGGGCCGGGAAACGGGAACGATTGCTGGGGTTGGGTGTTCGAAGGCCGGGAATTCGTCCTCTTCGGCCGCAGCGACGGAACCTCCATCGTGGAAATCACGGACCCCGTCAACCCTGTCATGTTGGCCGATGTAGCTACGGCTTCTGTCCCTAGTTTGTGGCGGGACATCAAGGTCATAGGCGACGTGGCCTTCATCGTCAGTGAGGCAGGTGAGCATGGGATGCAGGTGGTCGATCTCACGCAGGTTCCTGCGATGGAGACCATGGGGGAATTGGGCACGCTCGCCTGGTATACAGGATTCGGTGGAGCCCATAACATTGTAGCCAATCCGGAGACCAACTTCGTTTATGGAGTAGGGACGGATACCTTCAACGGGGGATTGCACATCGTCGATGTCTCGGATCCCTCCAACCCCACTTTGGTGGGGGCATGGGATGAGGCTTACATCCACGACGCCCAGGTGGTCAACTACAACGGGCCCGACTTGGATTACCAAGGCAAGGAATTGGCTTTCGTTTTCAGTGGCTTCAGCGGTTTCCACATCGTCGATGTGGAGGACAAGTCCGACTGCCAAACCCTGTCTTCACTGGCCGGACCCGAGTGGATTTACCCTCATCAGGGATGGCTCACCGAGGACCATCGATTTGTATTGATGAACGATGAAATGGACGAAGCCGCCGGAATTGCCCCGCAAACCCGGACCTGGATTCTGGATGTGCAAGACCTGGACAACCCCGTTATTCTTGGGTACCATGAGGGTACACTCTCCGTCACCGACCACAACCTGTACACCCACGAGGGTAAGGTCTACGAGGCGAATTACTATGCGGGCATCCAAGTGCTGGAAATTCAGGATCTCGCCAATCTCGCCATGCAGCAAGTGGCGTTTTTCGATACCAATCCCTTCTCCAATCAGGCCGGCACAGGGGGAGGGGCATGGAGCGTTTATCCCTATTTCGAAAGCGGCAACATCGCCATCAGTACGCAGAGCCACATGTTCGTTGTGCGGCCTTCAGAGGGACTGAACTCCGTTTGGGAGCCTTCCCGCGCGCCCAGCCTTCACATTTGGAGCGAATCGGGGAGGGTGCACATCCAGATGGAAGGGGCTGCGGATGGCCCGCTCTTGATCTTTGACGCGAAGGGTCGCCGTTGTGCCGAATGGCCTGTCCTCTCGGGAAGAACCTCCACATGGTTTGTGCCCGAGTGGCCCGCAGGTGTGTATGTGGCGAGAACGAAGGAGGGGCTCCAACGCCGGTTCATCCTCCAATAAGGTCCTTTTCCTTCAGGGCTTGGCCATGGCTTCCCTCAATCGTTCTGAAAGCCGGCTGCCTTCGATGCGTGAGGTCAGCCTGCCGCTCTTGGCCAGAGCATAGGTGCCTGTTTCTTCGCTCAGCACCAGCGCCACGGCATCCGTTTGCTCGGAAATACCCAATGCAGCCCGATGGCGCGTTCCGTATTGTGAAGGGAGATCGATGCGACCGGTAACAGGCAAAATGCCGCCGGCCCAAAGGATCCGGTCTCGGGCAATGCACATTGCGCCGTCGTGCAAAGGGCTCGCTTTCTCGAACAAGGCGACCACGAGCCCTGGGGATAAACGCGCATCCACCCTGCGGTTGCCTGTGACCACTGAGGTGGGGTCGGCGTCCCGACTGAGCACAACCAATGCGCCCAGTCCCCGTTTGCGGCACTCCTCCAATCCATCCCTGAGGGCCTCCCATGAGTCTTCACCCCTCGTTTCTCCGACGGTCCGCCCCAGAAGTTTCTGCAACCAGTTTGGAGCACCGCCCAGCAGCTGACGGTTTCCAATCAAAAGGAGAAACTGCCTCAGCTCTTGCTGGAACACAATCAAAAGAGCAATGACACCCAAACCGATGAACTGCCCCATGACTTCGGCGAGCATGCGCATTTGCAAGGCATCCACAATCTGGTAGACCAGATAAATGGCCAGAATGCCCAGGAAAATCCGAATGGCCGCTGTCCCCCTGGTCAGTCGGTACAGCTGGTAGAGGATGGCGGCAACGGCCAGGATGTCCAATACCTGCCAAAGGCCGAGATGGAGGGCGGGTTGTTCAATCATGGGTTATTCATCCGAGTGGATGCCATTGCGCGATGCAATTTGAGGCATTCCACCGCTTCGGCTACATCGTGAACACGCAATATGTGCGCTCCCCGGTCCAACGCCCAGGCATGCAGGGCCGTCGTACCGTTCAAGGCTTCTTGAGGTGAGCAGTCCAGTGTCCTGTGAATCATGGATTTGCGACTGACCCCTACCAGGATGGGAACACCGGAAGAAACCAGTTGGGGAAGACCGTCCAGCAAGCGAAAATTGTGCTGCGCGGTTTTTCCGAATCCGAAACCCGGATCCAAGGCAACATGCTCCACGCCCTTGTTTCGGAGGGTCTGGAGCCGTTCCTCGAGAAAATCACGCACCTCTTGCAGGACATCGCCGTAGAGGGGATGGTCCTGCATGGACTCCGGCGTACCCTTCATGTGCATGAGGATGCAAGGAGCCTTTCGAGAGGCCAGGACGTCCTCCATGGCCGCATCGAGTCGGGCACCGCCGATGTCATTGACGATGTCTGCGCCCTCATCCAGGGCCCGAATGGCCACATGCGCCCGACACGTGTCCACGCTGAGGGCAAGAGAAGGCCACCGATTCCTCAATGCCTTGATGATGGGCAACACCCTTGCACATTCCTCCTCGGAGTCGATGGCCGCTGCACCCGGCCGAGAGCTCTGACCCGCCTACATCCAGGATGTCCGCGCCCTGCGCCATCATGCGCTCTGCCATGGAAAGGGCCTGCTCCACCTTCAGTGCTCGACTTTCGGTGTGAAAGGAATCCGGGGTGGCGTTGATGATGCCCATGACCCTCGGACGCTCAAAACTGAGCGTCGAGTGACCCAGCTCAAAGGGCACGGGAACAGGTGAGGACATCGGGAACATGACGGAAAGATGCGAAGGGCGGACCTTCCTTCATCATGCGCGTCGTCACTGTGGGAAAAAGTTGTCCTCCATAAGGCGGGAAGACATTGGTTTGCCCCGGTGAGCCCCGAACTTGGTCCCATGAGTGCAGCGTCCCCTTCATCCCGCGTTCCAGAGGAACTGCGTCGCACAATCATCCAGTACGACGAGCAGGCGACGGTGTGTCGAAACTTGTTCCTGGACAAGATGCACGATTACGGCACGGCATGGCGCGTACTCCGTCCGCCCTCCTTGACGGATCAGATCTTTATCAAGGCACAACGCATTCGAACACTGCAGGAGGGAGAAGAGCAGATGGTGGATGAAGGCATTCGACCGGAATTCATCGGCATCGTGAATTACTGCATCATGGCATTGATGCAGTTGGACCTTTCTCAGGAAGCCCCCTTGGACTTGCCCGCGGAGGAGACGACGAGGAGATTTGATGCATGCCTGTCCATGACCCGCGACCTCATGGTGCGAAAGAACCACGACTACGGCGAGGCTTGGCGGGACATGCGGGTATCCAGTCTCACGGACCTCATCCTCATGAAATTGCTGCGCATCAAACAATTGGAAGACCATGGAGGGGAAGCCAAAGTGAGTGAGGGCGTCGATGCGGGATACATGGACATGGCCAATTACGCGCTGTTCGCCTTGATTCACCTCGAAACCACGTAATCCACTACGCTCGGTGTTAATCGGAGGTTAATGCACCGTGCAGATAGGCAGTACCGGTGCGAACTTCCCTTCGGAACAGCAATACCATGCGCAACCTCCTTCTTTCCCTCGCCAACGTATGTCGCGTGCTGGTTGGCGCCCTTTTCGTGATTTCCGGGCTGATCAAAATCAACGACGCCCTCGGCTTCATGTACAAACTTGAGGAGTACTTCGAACCGGGGGCACTCAACCTGGAAGCTTGGGCCCCTTATGCCCTGGAATTGGGCATGCTGGCGAGCATTGGAGAGGTGCTCCTCGGGGTCGCATTGCTGGTGGGTGCCCTCCCGAGGCTGACGACGGCATTGACCTTGGTGCTCATGATTTTCTTTACCTGGCTCACGTGGTACACGGACCATTGTGATCCCTTTGGCAGCAAGATGGTGGTACAGGATGGGATCGAGGTGGAGATCCCCAACCAATGTGTCTTGAGCTGCGGATGTTTCGGTAATGCCATCCCGCTGACCCCGCATGAGAGCTTCATCAAGGATCTTGTGCTGCTGGTCCTGTTGCTTCCTGTTTTGTGGGGTGCGTGGACTGGAGGGTATGGTCTGAATGAGCAAAAGCGCTCCCTGTGGATGTACACATCTGCCCTGTTGGTGACCTGGCTTTTTGCGGAGACCATGCTGGAGTGGAGCTTTCCCACGCTCTTTCTCGCCTTGGGACTCGCAGCGGCAGAAGTGGTGAGGCGACGTTGGAAGGGGCAGGGCCAGGAATGGGCCATGGCCGCGGGGGTACTTGTGGTGGCCTTGGGTTTTCAATTCTATACCCTGCGCCATCTGCCGGTAAAGGACTACCGTCCTTACGCCGTGGGCGAGGACATCAACCGCAACATGGCTTCCGCTGATGAATTGGGACTGGATCCCCCGGTTTTTGACAAGGAAGTGCGGTTCTATCACCCGGACACCGGTGCCGACACCACGGTGCTGCAGTCTGCCTACATGGCGGGAAAACTTTGGCAGGATGAGGCCTTCAAAGCGGTCTATCCCGAAGCGGATTGGGACGGTGCCCGAGAGTTCAAGGTTTCGGAAGGCTATGAACCACTGATTTTCGATTTGGACGCCACCGATCCCGGGGGCAACAGCCAGCTGTCCGATTTGCTCGGAGAAGGTTATACCCTGCTCCATATTTCGAAGGACCTGGCGGCTTCTGAAGCACAGGGTCAAGCGGAGATCAATGCGCTCTTCGCTGATGCCAAAAACAGGGGGTGGAGAACGGCGGCATTGACACCTTCGACCCCAGAGGGTGCGGTGGCATTCGCAGCGGAGCATGGTGCAGATTACCCATTCTACACGACGGATCCGACGGAATTGAAAATCATCGTGCGCAACAATCCCGGCGTGGTATTGATACAGGACGGGGTGGTTTTGGACAAGTGGGCATGGCGGGATATTCCCCGGTCCTGCGATGCGGCTTTGGGACGGGATTGATGGCCCCTGGTTTCCGCATGGGTGCCGTGAAGGCAATGAGGGGTGTGGCGGTTCTATGGGGGAGCTTTACGCTGGTTTTCTTGATTTTCTCCGCCGTTCCCGACCCGGCCAGACAGTTGGCGGGCCAGCAGGCGGATCCCGAGGTCATTGCGGACATCAGGGCGCAGTTTGGCTTGGACAAACCGCTCGGGGTTCGGTATCTCCATGCGTTGGGCGACCTTGCTCCTGTGGGCCCGAATGCGCAGGGGCGTTGGCAATTTAGAGCGCCATCCCTAGGGCGCAGTTTCGTTCGTCCGCAATCGGTGATGGAACTGTTGGCAGAGGCCTTGCCCGCCACTGTGATTCTGGCCGCTGTAGCCTTGTCGTTTGCTGTGGTATTGGGATTGCCGATGGGGCTGCTCGCCGCCCGTCGACCCGGCGGTGCGTTTGACCGAATCGCAGTGGGAGGGAGCATCCTGGGGATGAGTGCCCCCTCTTTTTTCATGGCCATTCTCATCGGGTACGCCTTTGCCGTCCGTTGGGGAGCCTGGACAGGGCTTCCGCTGACCGGCAGCCTGTATGACCTGAATGCAGACGGTCAAATCGTCATTTCAGCCCGGAATCTGATCCTTCCCGCCCTGACCTTGGGATTGCGGCCGCTGGCGGTGCTGTCCCAATTGATGCGGGGAGCCGCACTGGATGTTTTGGGGGCGCCACACATAAGAACGGCGCGGGCATTCGGCGCGACAGAGGGTCAAGTCATGTGGAGGCACGTCTTGCGCAATGCCCTCAATCCCGTGGTCACCGCAGCGAGCGGATGGCTCGCACAGATGTTGGCGGGCGCGGTTTTTGTGGAGTTCGTGTTTGGCTGGAGAGGACTTGGCTTCCTGCTGTTCGAAGCACTCGAGCAGCACGACCTGCCCGTGGTCATGGGGGGCGTCCTGCTGGTGGCCTTCACCTTCGTGTTGGTCAACGCCTTATCGGACCTGTCCTATCGTTGGCTGGACCCTCGGGCAGTTCAAGCCTGAAGTTGCGCATCTACCCGTGCGTTCAAGGAGCGCACCAAAGCCTGTGTCGTTTGGTTGTAATACCGCTTGGTCCGATAACTGCCCACCCACTGGAGTCCTTGCACAGCATTTGAAAGGAACACTTCGTCAGCGACGAGCATATTCTGAGGAGTGAGGTTGCATTCGTAGACCTTCATGCCGGCTTCCAGGGCCAGGTTGATGATCTCCGCCCGCATGACCCCTGCAGTGGCTCCTCCATCAAGACCAGGGGTGTAGAGGACGCCATTGGACACAAGAAACAGGTTCGAAGCCGTACTCTCGATGATGCCCATCCGGTCATTCTGGATCAGAGCGGTATCCAGGTTGTTCTCCTGCGCCCACAAACCGCTTTGGATGTAAATGTTGGCTGCCAAGTTCTTGAACCGGGTCAAGTGGTTCGGCGTGCACTTCATCTCCGGGTAAATGTCCACAGATAGGCCCTTCTCATTCAGGCAATACTCCGAAGCGGACAATGACTCCGCCGTCATCACAACATCGAGTTGATTGTCGTCCGGGGCGTAATATCCGCCGCCCCTGCGACTCAGTGTCATTCGAACGCGCGCCGAGCCCGAAATCCCCAGGGCTTCGAGAAGCTTGAGGATGTCCTTCCGGATGCTCGACGGATTGAAGCCCAGCGGGGCGTGAATGCGATGGGCCTTCAAGCCTTGCCGAATGCGCTCGAAATGATTGTCCAGGAACAGGGGGGTACCCTGCGTCACACGGAGGGTCTCGAAAATACCATCGGCGTAGAGGAAGGCCCGGTTTCCCGGCGCGATAACGGGAGGGTCATCCCCTTCGCATTTCCTGATTTCTCCGTTGTACAGCAGTGCGGACACGCGGCGAAATTAAGGGCGGAAGGTCAGCGGCACCGACATCCAATCCGAAAGGGGGGCATTGGGGGCAATGAGAACGCCGTGGCGCACGCCAGCGCCCAGAGCGCACTCAATGTCCCGCGCCTTGTCGCCGAACATCCAACATGCCGAGGCGTCCAGACCATGTCGGGCCAAGGCCCGCTCCACCATCAAAGAACCGGGCTTCCGGCTCAAGCTGCGGCCGTAGTCGGGATGATGAGGGCTGTAGAGGATGTCGTCAATCGGAGCGCCGCACATCTCGGATTGTTCCCGCAGGTGATGGTGAATGCGGCTCACCGCATCGTGGGTGTATCGGCCCTTCGCAATGCCGCCCTGATTGGTGATGACAATCAACTTGAAGCCCGCATCGCGCCAAATTTTCATCGTTTCCAAGGCCGTGGGCAGGAGATGGAATTCCTCCAGGCAGGTTGTGTAGTCACCCGGATCGTGATTGATGACCCCGTCTCGATCCAGCAGGATGGCCTTGTTCTTGACTTGAGCGGAGCGGCTCATGGCGTCTTGAGGATTCATGGTTCAGGAAACAGGTGTGCCGGGTGGGGAATGCAATGGAACCTCCAGCAGGTTCACTCCTTCATCGTCCACCGCACCCAGCACCAGACAATGGCTTTGATGGCTTCCTACCTGCTTTGCGGGCAGGTTGACCACGGCAGCGATGCGCTTGCCGGGCAGGTCATCTGCGGCGTAGCGATCGGTGATTTGCGCGGTGGATTTGAGCACGCCCAGCGCTCCGAAATCAATCTGGAGCACATAGGCAGGACGCCGGGCACCTTCGAGAGGAAGGGCGGACAGAACGTGCCCCACTCGGATGTCACAAGCGCGGAATACATCGGGATCAATGGTGGCCTTGGTTTCCATGCTCAAGTGCTTTGTGGACAGTCCATGCCCGAAAAATAGGGGGCGTTGCCGATTAACTTGGCGGCATGGAAGAGGGAAAGGCTCAATCGGAGAATTGGAGGCATTGGCTTCGCGTGGTCAACGAGCAGGCGAGAGGGGTGGAGCCCATCACCGACGTAACCTTGGAGGAGGGGTTGAGGGTCCCGGTCTATCAACCCATACGTGCCGTGTCGTCGGTGCGGCCCCGAACGGAAGGTGCATGGAAAATCCGGTCTACGGTTCATCGCGCCGATCGCGTCATGCCCGCCCTGCATTCCGGGACGGAAGTCTTGCGCGCGGTGGGATGCGACAACCCCGAGGTTTGGATGGACGGCGTGGAGATGGCCTATCTCGAGGTCGAATATTCGGGGGAGGTGGATCTGACCCGCCTGGTTGGCGCGGGAAAGCTTCCCCACCAGGGCGGAGTCTTGATGGATTGGCGTCACGTGGACGGCAAGGACGGTTGGGAGCGTCACCTGTCGGCAGTGGATGCCGCCGCCGGAAATTCCCGCCTGCGCATCGCGCAATTGAGCGACCCCAGGCTGGAGGGAACCGTCTGCTCCACTTCGGCGGCATTGGCCTGGCTGGCAAAGGCATGCCGAGAGTGGGCGCAATGGGGTCTCGGTCCGTTGGAACGAATTTCACTGGACCTGATGTTGGACACCGATCCCGTGGTGGGCATGGCCGCAGCGGAAGCCCTCAAGAGGCTCTTGATCAAGGGAGGCAATGGCGACTCATGGCCCCGAATTACAGGGGTTGTAGGAAATCAAAACATGGACGTGGCGGCAGGAAGGGAGAACCTCGTCCGGTGCACGGTTGGATTGACGTCGGGCGCCCTTTCGGGTTTTGGCGCATTGGATGCAGGCTATCCTGCGAAGGGCTTCGCTGAAACTCCAGATCTTCCCGACGCGGAAAAGTGGGCGCGCAACGCGCTCCATTTGCTTCGCGCCGAGAGTGGGTTGTCGGATGTGGGCGGGAGGGTGTCTTCTCTCGTAGATACGCTCGCTGATGCGCTGGTTGGCGCGGCGCTTGGACATCTCTTGGAGTGGGAGGGGTCATCTACTTTGATGCTGCTGGAATCCGGAGACCTTTCACGGACCGAAAATTCAGAACAGGTACCGCCGGATGCCGAACGGAAGGGGAAGGAGTCAGAAGACATCCCAGGACTTTGGCCCTATCTGCGCGGTCCCTACGCGAGCATGTATACCCATCGGCCTTGGACCATTCGCCAATACGCGGGATTCAGCACGGCTGAAGCGTCCAACGCTTTTTACCGCAGAAACCTGGCAGCCGGACAGAAGGGGCTCAGTGTGGCCTTCGATTTGGCAACGCATCGTGGGTATGACAGCGATCATCCCCGGGTTTCAGGGGATGTCGGCAAGGCGGGAGTGGCCATTGACAGCGTGGACGATATGAAACGGCTGTTCCAGGGAATCCCCCTCGATGCCATGTCCGTTTCCATGACCATGAATGGAGCGGTCTTGCCCATCATGGCCTTTTACATCGTCGCCGCCGAGGAGCAAGGAGTGTCCACCTCGGCCTTGTCCGGGACCATTCAGAATGACATCTTGAAGGAGTTCATGGTCCGGAACACCTTCATTTATCCTCCGGTACCGAGCATGCGCATCATCAGCGACATTTTCGGCTACACATCCCGGAACATGCCGAAGTTCAATTCCATCAGCATCTCCGGTTATCACATGCAGGAGGCCGGAGCCACGCCGGAACTCGAATTGGCCTACACCATTGCCAACGGTCTTTCCTATGTGCGCGCCGGCCTTGAGGCGGGCTTGCTCATCGATGACTTCGCTCCGAGGTTGAGCTTTTTCTGGGGAATCGGAATGGATCTCATTTCTGAGGTCGCCAAGCTGAGGGCCGGTCGGCTCTTGTGGGCGCGGCACATGGCTCAATTTGGCCCTTCCCATCCTCGGTCCTCCATGCTCCGCACGCATTGTCAGACGAGCGGCTGGACCTTGACGGAGCAAGATCCGCTGAACAATGTGGGGCGCACCGCCATCGAGGCGCTCGCGGCGGTCTGGGGCGGGACGCAAAGCCTGCATACCAACTCCCTGGATGAGGCGATTGCTCTGCCCACTGACGACACAGCGAAGGTGGCGCGAAACACCCAGCTGATTTTGCAACAGGAGAGCGGTACCTCAAGATGGGTAGATCCAATGGGAGGCGATGCTTGGGTGGAAAAACGGACCGCGGAATTGGTAGAGGCGGCAGATGCCATCATCCGCGAAATGGCAGATGCAGGAGGCATGCCGATGGCCATAGAGCAAGGCCTGCCCATGCGTGGAATCGAGACGGCAGCAGCTGAGAAGCAATCCCGGATCGATGCTGGAGAGGATCAGATTGTGGGGTTGAACTTGTATCCCGGGCGTGCGCCGGAGGAAATGGAGGTGTTGAAAGTAGATCATCACGCTGTGCTGGAGGGGCAGACCGAGCGACTGGATCAGCTGCGAAAGGAGCGCGATGGAGAGGCGGTGGTCGCCGCACTGGCCGAATTGAAGAGGGGGGCAGAACAAGGTGGAAACCTGCTGGATGCTGCAGTTCATGCTGCGCGCGTTCGCTGCACCCTAGGTGAGATTTCCGGCGCTGTGGAAGATGTCTTCGGGCGGCATGTGCCTGTGAATCGACCCGTTCGCGGTATTTTCCGCAAAAACCTCGGGGAACGTGAGGAATTCAGAACAGCCGTGGAAAAAGCTGCAAAATTCGCCGAGCGCGTAGGCAGACAGCCTCGAATTCTTGTGGCCAAGATGGGACAGGACGGTCATGACAGAGGAGCAAAGGTGATCGCCAGCGCTTTTGCCGACTTGGGATTCGACGTGGACCTCGGGTCGCTCTTCCAAACACCGGAGGAAGTGGCCCGACAGGCCATAGAGAACGATGTGCACGTCATCGGAGTATCCACATTGGCTGCGGGCCACCTCGCCTTGGTGCCCACGTTGGTGAATGCCTTGGTGAAAGCCGGAAGAGAGGACATGCTGGTCGTGGTGGGGGGCGTGATTCCACGATCGGACTACGACGCTTTGTACGGTGCTGGCGTGACCGCCATTTTCGGTCCGGGTACTCCTGTTGTTCAATCGGCCACGCGAATACTGGACCTTCTTCTCGAAGGTTATTCCTGAGGGCTCAATGGCCGCTCGTTCCGAGGTCCTCGACGGGGTAGCGATACCCCCGAAGGATGTCTTCAGCAGCCATGGAGGGTTTACCGGCGAGCTGGGCGGTGCGAAGTAGAATCGGATGGCTCCCGGTTCCCACCCACCAAGGGCCACCTGCAGTATGGCATTGCCCTGGTTCCAGTTTCGGCAGGTCCGGGTAAGACGAGGGAACCTCGACCTCATGCACCTTGAAGGTGGCGCCGTTGAGCGTGCTCCACGCGCCGGGAAATGGGGTCATGCCGCGAATGAAGTCCCGAACCTGCTCTGCGGGTCGACGCCAATCCACACGGCCATCCTGTCGAAAGAGCTTGGGTGCCTCCTTTTCATTCCCCGCGATCAATCGATCTTGTGGAATCCCTTGGATGTACCCTTCAGCCAGGGTATTCAATGTATCCACCAGCAGCCCCGCCCCCTCTTCCATCAGTCTGCCATAGATGACGCCCGCAGTGTCATCGGGATGAATGACACAGGCCCGTTGCAGCAGCAGGGCACCGGTATCGATTTCCCGAGTGATGAAGAAGGAGGTTACACCGGTGCGGGAAGCACCTGAGGCGACGGCATGTTGGATGGGAGCAGCCCCCCGAAAGTTGGGAAGTAGGCTCCCATGGACATTGATGGTGCCCAATCGGGGCCGATTCCAGACCACCTCCGGAAGCATCCTGAAAGCCACGACACAGTAAACATCAGCCTGCCATTGGTCCAACTGGGCAAGAAAATCTGCGGATTTCAATTTTTCGGGCTGGGCCAAGGGAAGTCCCAATTCCACAGCCGCGCGCTTCACGGCAGATTCCGAAACGCGCTGTCCTCTGCCGGCGGGCTTGTCGGGGGCCGTGACCACACCTGCCACCTGGTGGTCGCTCTCGTGCACCGCCCGCAATCCGGCCTCGGCAAAGTCGGGAGTGCCAAAGAAGACGATGCGCAGGGAAGGGGTGGAGCGGTCGTTCACGCGGCGCAAAGGTAATTCTCGGGCTTCGGCCTACGCACTCACACTTTCTTGGAACGCCAGTCCCAACGTGTGAGGAATACCAGGCATCCCGCTCCCATCAAACTGAAGTAAACCCACTCGACCCACCAGATTCGCCATACGGGCTGCGGGTAGACGAGGGTAAAGAGCACACTGGTCGCGGTGTAGAAAACGAGTGCGCTGATCTCAATCACCAATGCCGCAGCCGTATTTCCACTGCCTTGAACCGAACTCAACAGGACGCTGCTGAAGCTGTACATCATCATGGCCGAGAAGATGACAGGCAGTGTCTTGACGGCGGCTTCCAATCCGATCGGGTCCGCGAAAAAAGGGGAGGCCAAAAGAGCGGGGTAGAGGACCCCGCCGTGAGACATCAGCAGTATGCCGCAGGCATTGACCACAAAGAGCTTGCGCATGACCGGAATCAATTCGGCACCTCTCCCTTCGCCGAGCAAGCCGCTGATGAAGGTGCGCGTGGTCTGCTGCACCCCTTGGGATACGACGAAGGCGAGCATGAAGAAATTGCGGGCGATGTGACTCACCTTCAATTCCATGACACCTACCTGCTCTACGAGGAAGAAGAACATGCTCCATGTGCCCAGGGTGAGCGTCAATTGAAGAATCATGGGCAGAGCCAAACGAATCCAGTTGCGCAGCGCATCCATCTTCATCCATGCCGATTCCATCAGCTCTCTTCCATGGCGCCACAGGACGTTGCCAACGAGGACGGTGAGCCCTGTGGATTCAGCGAACAGAGATGCCCACGCTGCACCTTCCGCACCGAGGGCTGGAAATCCCCATCGGCCGGAGATCAAAGCGGCATCCCCCAAAATGTTCATGCTGCCCGTGATGACCATGGCCCACATGAGAATCCTGGAACGGGCTGTACCCAAGAAATAGGCGACGAGCATCATGTTCAGGAAGGAGGGAAGCAACCCCCAGCGCCGGACGGACATGAATGCATCGAAAACTTCACCGGTAGCGGAGTCTTGGAATATCCCGGAAAAACCAATGTTCAGCGCCAAGTTTACGAGTGCCACCAGGCACAAGGACACGGTCAGCGATATGACCAGCCCCGTTCTCAGGATGTTGAGCGCTTCATGACCGCGCCCTTCGCCCACCCTGCGGGCGATGAGGATTTGGCCCATGCTGGAGAATCCCTGTCCAATCATGCCCAACGTGATGTAGAGGACCCCGGCATTGCCGGCGCCATTCAAGGCCGCATCGGAGGTTTGACTCAAGAAGAAGTTGTCCGTCAGAACCACCAGGAACTGCATGAAAGTGCCCGCTGAGACGGGAATGGCCAACTTCAGAATGTCGGCATAACCGGTCTTGAGGCTGCTCATGAATCCTGGTTGCCAAATGGGGCAGGGGGCGGTGGGGCTGAGGTTTCCGAACGCAGGCGTTCCAGCAGACCGCAGGCGTCTTTCACTGTGCGTTCGGCCCAATCACCGAGCAGGCGCACGCGTTCAGGCTCAGAAATCTGCCAATCCAGGCCATGCTGGGCACGGACCCGAGAAGTCACAGCCTGGAGTGTCAAGGCTGCAGCCACTGAAATGTTGAAGCTCTCCGTAAAGCCGTACATGGGTATGCGCACGAAATGGTCGGCTTCGTCCCTGGCCGCTTCTGAAATGCCCGGGCCCTCAGAGCCAAAAACGAGAGCGAGGGGTCGGTCGAGCGGCAGCTCATCTGGAGTGGTGTCGTCTGTGTGCGGAGTGGTGCAACAGATGGCAAATCCCTGGTCCTTCAGTTTGCGCAGGGCATGGCGTGTTTCAGTGTGCCTGTGGATATCCAGCCACTTCCAGGCCCCTTTGGAGACCCCGGGGGAAGTTCGATAGGGATTGTTTTCCTCAATGATGTGGGCAGACTGGATCCCAAAGCAGTCGCAGCTCCGGAGCACAGCAGAGATGTTGTGGGGGTCAAAAAGGTCTTCTGTGACCACCGTCACCCATTGGGTTCGATGGGCCAACACCTCTTCAAACCGCTGACGGCGCGACTCGGTCAGATAGGGGGAGAGGAGTGTGTAACGGTCGTCCTTCATGGGGAGGCAAAGAAAATCCCCGGCCCACCACAAGGGCAAGCCGGGGACATCTTGGCTGGTGCCGTGAACGAAGGTTTACTTCACCTTGTCGTTCAACTCAGCACCGGGCTTGAACTTCACCACGTTCTTGGCTGCGATGGTGATTTCCTTGCCGGTTTGAGGGTTGCGGCCCTTACGTGCCTCGCGGTGCGTGACAGAGAAGGAGCCAAAGCCAACGAGCGCAACACGCTCACCACCCTTGAGGGCGCTGGAGGTTGCGTCGATGAAAGCGTCGAGAGCGCGGCCTGCGTCGGCCTTGCTGATGCCAGCGCCTTCGGCCATGGCATCGCGGAGTTCGGATTTGTTCATGCTAATGTATTTGGGTTGTGAACCTTTCAAATGTATGTGCTAAATCCCGCGCCGGTCGGGGGTTGCAGCGCGTTTTTATTCAAATTGTGGATAAAGTGGGACGAAAATTGGAAAAACCCGGAAATCCTCTAGGAATAGGGGGTACGGGATACACGAGACCTTTGCGGAAACCACACTTTACAATGTCAGATTCCGCCTCATCCTCGCCCATGGATGCACTTTTCGAAGCCATTGGACCCACAGTGGACTATGAGGTGCCCCTGCGATACAGCGATATGGACTTGTTCGGGCATGTCAACAACGCGCGGTATTTCACCTTCTTGGAGGAGGCACGCATTGCCTGGTTTGAGACCTGCGTGCCGGAAAAGTGGGACTTCCAGAAGCACGGAGTTTTGGTGGCACGCAATGAGATGGATTACCTAAAACCGGTAGTCCCCGGAGACCGCCTGATCATCCGTTTGGGGGCCTCCCACCTGGGGAATTCCAGCATCCACATCAAATACGAGGGCTTTGTGCTCAAAGGCGGCCGGACCGAAGCTGCGCAATTGGCTTTTCGAGCGGCGACCACCTTGGTCAGTTGGGATACGATCCAGGGAAAAGTGGCCAGGGTGCACGATGATTGGCGCAAGGCCATCGAGGGATAGGATTGCCATCCCAAAAGCAAAAGGGGGGAAGGGGCACACTCTTCGACCCTTGGTTGTTCATTAATAGGTCTGGAAATGAGGGCGTGCCCCTCCTATATTTGATGTGTCAATTAGACACGATTCATGAAACACCTTTACCTATTTATGGTGGTCACGTTGGTTGCGTGGTCATCAGGAGCCCAGACTGTGCCCGTGACGTTCCAAGTGGACATGAGCAATGAAACCGTCGCTGCCGAAGGTGTGCACGTGGCAGGAAACTTCCAGGGATGGGACCCTGCCGGCACAATGTTGGCCGATGATGACATGGACGGTATTTATTCCGTGACCGTAGACGTCAGTGACACCTTGGAAACCATCAGCTACAAGTTCTTGAACGGAAACGCCTGGGGCGTAGACGAAGCATGTCCCGAACCCTGCGCCTTTCCCGGAAGCACGGATCGCTTTGCCGCCATCGACGGCGCAACGGAATTACCGGTAGTGTGCTTCGGTGCTTGTGCAGCCTGTGGTATCACCACGGTCATGTTCAAGATTGACATGAGCCAGGAGGAAGCCATCAACCCGGTGGGCGTTCACATGAACGGCAACTTCAACGGATGGGACGGTTCCAACTTCTTGATGATGGAGGATGCCGATGGTGACATGGTGTATACCTACACCGCCCAGATTGACGGAGCGGCTCTGGATCCAATCGATACGGTTCAGTTCAAATTCGTCAACGGTAACGCCTGGGGTTTTGACGAAAACCCAGACGGGGAATGTGCCGCACAGGGCAATCGTCTCCTGCCCTTGACGGGGGGAGATGCGGTCTACCAAATGATGGAGACCGGTCAACCCTACTGTTACAACACCTGTGGTAGCTGTTTAGCCCCCACTCCTGTGACGTTCCGCGTGGACATGAGCACCCAGGCGGAAGTGTCCGTGAACGGCGTCTGTGTGGCGGGAAGCTTCCAGGGATGGACCCCTGGAGCGGATTTCCTTTTTGATGACGATGGGGACCTCGTCTATGAGGCCACCATTGACGTGGCACCGGGAGATTATGAGTTCAAGTTCATCAACGGCAACAACTGGGGTGGCGATGGAGATGGCAACATCGACAACGAAAATCCTCCGGGTGAATGCGTCACGAATGGAAACCGCATTTTTTCAGTGGGAGCGGAAGCCGTCACGGTTCAGTATTGCTACAACCAGTGCTCAGAGACCTGCGTCGCCGACCCTGACCCCGCGCCCATCACGTTCCAGGTGGACATGGCCAATGAGACCGTTTCCGATAATGGAGTTTGGCTCATCGGCGGAATGACCACACCCCAGTGGCAGGCCGGTGCTCTGCAATTGAGCGATGGGGACGGCGACAATGTTTATGAAGTCACCTACGAAGTATCCGGTGCTGCCTTCTTCGAGTACCGCTACTGCAACGGGGATCCTTATCCCGGGGGTGAAATTGACGATACAGTGGCCGAGGTCGGCAATTTCGATGAAGGCGGTTGTGGCCAAGGCAATCCATTCGGCGAATACAACCGCACGCACGTCCGCTCGGGTCAGCCCGAAGAATTGGGCGCATACTGTTACTCCAGCTGCCTTGACTGCAACGGAGACACAGTTGGAACCGTCATCGGCATCGAGGAAGTTCAGGACTTCATCGGTCTGGAGGTGTTCCCCAATCCTTCTCACGGCAAATTCAATGTCCGCATGAAGGGGGAGGAGGGATTGTTCAATCTCCGCGTTTACAATTCCATGGGGAATCGGGTGGCATACATCCGCGATGTATTGGTTCCCGGAACCGTCCACACGCTTTCCACGGAAGGATGGGCACCCGGGATGTACATCCTCGAAGTGAGCCATGGTCTTCGCAAGAGCATCACGCGCTTGCACGTGAATTGAATGGGGTCAAACAAAGCGCATTTGGAAAAGGGGGCATTGGCCCCCTTTTCCATTTCCTGGGACCATGGTGGAAATCACCTTCAAATACCGCGACCCTTTCGTAAGGAATGAAAAGGCTTGACGGCTATATTGCACGTCGATTCACAATTAACACGAACCAACGCATGAAGCGATTGTTACTCGGTGTTTTCGCAGCAATCTGCAGCACCATTGCTTATTCCCAAGCCACCGGAATCATTGTCGAGACCTATGCTGAAGACATCGGCCAGGTCGGAGGGGCGGATTTGACCGGTTACACCACTTACCGCGTCTACGCCAAGTTTACGTCCGATCAAGACTTTTTGACGGCGGTATACGGAGATGCAGATTTCCCAACCCGCATTCGCGGAGGTAACAACTTCTTCCAAGCTGAATTGGGAGGTTTGACCAATCAGTCATACAACTCCATTCTTTTCGCAGGCTTCCCAGATCTTGAGTATGACAGTTACGTTACGATTGGAATGTCAGGACCTGCCAATACAATGGCAGGAGAAGCGGTCATCAATTCTGTTGGCGATCCCCAGAACAACTGGATTCCTTCCTTCGACCCGGGTAACGGAGCTGCAGGAAATGACATTGTCATCGATACGCAGACGGGTGGAAGTTGGTTCCCACTGTTCCCGGACGCCAATGCATACGCAGGCGAGGACAGCTTGGTGATGATTGGTCAGTTCACAACAGACACCACGCTCTATGGCGTCGTGTCCATTGCCAGCTTCGTGGATGGCAATCAAGACAGCACCGCCCTTGCGACTTTTGCATTCAGCAGCATTCCCGATGCCGTTTTCGGTTGCACCGACATGAATGCCACGAATTTCGATGCTGGTGCCAATGAGGACAATGGCACTTGTGTTTATTCCTGCGACTATCCCGGAACGCAATTGACCATCACGGCCACGGAGACCGAGGCAGTGAGCTGCAGTGGTTATGCGGATGGTTACGCACTCATCAACGTAGACGGAGGACAGGGAAGCCTGACATTCTCCAATGGTATCGTCAGCAATGCGACGGGTATCTTCAACGGTGTCGTCTCGGGTGATCTGACCTTGACTGTAACGGACAACCAGGGATGTTCGGTCACAACTACTGTGACAGTGGATTCCCCGGCCCCGCTCATGGTATCCGCCAATCTTTCCGACCCGATCAGTTGCAATGGCCTGTCGGATGCAGTTCTGAGCGGATCGAGTTCGGGAGGAACCGGTGCCGTTACATATAGCCTTGAGGCGCCCATGGATACCGGTTCAGGACCCTATTTCGAGATGGGCAATGACGTATTGTTCTTCGAGAACATCGGAGTGGGACTGTACACCGTTTACGGTATTGACGAGAATGGATGTGTGGACAACACGCCAGGTATTTCGATCACCCAACCCCAGCCCTTCAATGTTTATGCACAAGCGGTGGTTCCCACTGAGTGTCCGGACTCTGATGACGGCCAAGTGGTCATGAACTTCTTCGGAGGCAGCGGAAACAGCACCGAATACAGCTTGGATGGTGTGAACTACAGCCCAGAGAACACATTCATGTTGCCCCCGGGGTCATACACTTTCTACGGCGAAGATGTGAACGGATGTCTCGACACCTCCGATGTCATTGTTGTGACAACGCCCTCCGACTTCGTCGCCCAGAATGATTTGGTGGCGCCGAGTTGTTTCGGTTTGGAAGACGGCTCCATCACGGTGGAAGTTCAAGGAGGAACAGCACCCATCTCCTACGTATTCGAGGGAGACACTGCGGCCAACGTCATGCTGGACAATGTCGGTGCTGGACTCTACGATATCGAGGTGGTAGACGGCAATGGCTGTTCCTTTGATGCAAGTGTCGATTTGATCGGTCCGAGTGCCATCGTTCCCGACGCCACGATTACGAACGTCCTCTGCAGTGACAGTGAGGATGGTGTTATTGAGATCAGTGCTTCCGGTGGAACGGGCATGGGATACATCTACTCCATCGATGGTGGCGGATTCGGTCCGAATGGATCTTTTGACGATCTCGCCCCGGGAGATTACACGATTACAGTTCAGGATGATGATGCCTGTGAAGGATCAGCGTCCTTTACTGTGGCATCCCCAGACGCCATTGGAATCACGGTAGAAGCCAACGATGGTGCCAGTGAAACCACGAACAACGGCGTCATCGACATCACCGTGACGGGGGGAACCGCTCCTTACACTTTCAGTTGGGTAGGCCCGAATTACGATGGAAGTGAGGAGGACGCGAACGGTTTGGCTCCAGGAGATTACACGGTTACGATTACGGATGCCAATGGTTGTGAGTACTCCGAAACCATCACCGTCGTGGTGAACGGAATCGAAGAAATGATCAACCTGGTGAACTTGGTGCTCTTTCCCAACCCGACGCAAGGAATTGTAGAAGTCCGTATGACGGGGCTGCAAGGAGAGGAGGTTACCGCCATCTTGATGGATGGTCTGGGACGAGAGGTTGTCCGAGAGGACCTCGGCAACTTGACCGGCGAAAGGGTGCATTCCATGGACCTTTCCTCCGCTGAATCTGGAGTGTACCTCCTTCGCATGCAAATCGCCGACGCAGCGAAGGTCATGCGCATTGTGAAGCAATAAATCCAGTCCATGAGACCGGAAGAAGGGGCGGCCGTCAGGCTGCCCCTTTTTTTGTTCGCGCTTTGTCATTTTGAAAATACTTCAGAAGCGAATGTTGAAAGGAGAGTGAATTCCTACGTTCAACGAGCAAGAAATAGCTCCACTTTGCGCATGAAGTATTGAACCAATCCAACAACGATGAAGCTGAAACAGCTCCTTTTGGCCTTGTGCCTTTTCCCATCCCTCCTCTCGGCCCAGTATGGTTTGGAGGTAGAAGTCGTGTCGGAAGACATCGGTATGCTTACCGGAGCCTTGGGCACCATTGATCTCACGGGATACTCTTGCTACCGTGCTTACATCACCATGGAAAACGAGGATGATTTCCTGAGTTCCGTTTCGGGTGATGCCACGAATCCCACCTACATCACCACCACCACGGATTTCTTTCACGCGACTTTGGGCGCAGCTACTCCTAATGGGATCAACAGCTTGCTGTTTCCTGTATATCCTGAGTTGCCTTACGATTCTTGGGTGACCATCGGATTGGAGGGTGTGCCAGATGCGGGTGCAGGTGAGGCCAATGTGTCAACGGTGCAGTCCAGCTCCAATCAGTGGGTGACCACTTTCGATCCTGGCGCCGGCGTTGCAGGGTCCAGTGTTGCCATCGACGATCCGATTGGCGGTGCTTGGTATGCGCTCAACGGAGATGCCAATGGTGTTGCCGGGACCGATTTGAAGGTGTTGGCAGGTCAATTCACCACCACAGGTGATTTGAGTTTGCAGTTCTACACGCAGATTTTCATCAACGGCGATGGACTGAATGAGGTTCCGGGTGAGAACGGAGCGACGCGTCCCACATTTGTGTGGCCATCATCGGAGGTGGAAGGATGTACGGATGAAACCGCATGCAACTACGACGCTGCCGCGGGCATCGATGACGGCTCCTGTACCTACCCTGATGAGGATTACCTGGACTGTGATGGCAACTGCATCAATGACACAGACGGCGACGGATTGTGTGACGAGCTCGAAAGCAGCGGATGCACAGATCCTGCAGCTTGCAATTACAATGCGAATGCTACCGATGACGATGGGTCATGTGAGGACGACAGTTGCCAAGGTTGCACGGATGACATGGCCTGTAACTACGACATGGATGCCACACAGGATGATGGCTCATGTGAGTACGTCAGTTGCGCGGGATGTACGGACGATATGGCGTGCAACTACGACATGACCGCCACGAACGACGACGGCTCATGTGACTACAGTTGTATTGGGTGCATGGACCCGACGGCTTGCAATTATGATATGGACGCCACACAAGACAGTGGAGATTGCACCTATCCTCTGGCCGACTATCTGGACTGCGACGGAAACTGCCTCAACGATGAGGACGGCGATGGCTTGTGCGATGAGGAAGAGGGGTGCTCAGACCCGGAGGCCTGTAACTACGACCCTTCAGCGCAGGTAACCGCTGCGGATTACTGCTTGATTGTGGACACTGTGATGGAGCACACTTCCGGTGTTTTGGCGGGCATGACCACTTACCGCTACTACGTCAAGTGCGCTAACCCTGCGGACTTCGTAAGCGCTGTATCAGGTGACACCAACAACCCCACCATCGTTTCAACCACTTCAGACTTTTATCAGGATGAACTGGGAGGCGCAACACCGAACAACATTACACCCTTCCTCTTTGGAACCTTCCCCAATCTCCAATACGACAGCTGGGTGACCATCGGATTGAGCTCTTCACCTGACGCTACGATTGGAGAAGCCAGTATTTCCACGGTTCAAGGAAGCGCCAACCCGTGGTTGACCAATTTTGACCCGGGCTTCGGAAACCCAGGAGGGGACATTGTGATCAATGACCCTGTGGGTGGAAGTTGGTTTGCCCTGAACGGAGATGCCAATGGAATCGCGGCCAACAGTGCCGACCAGGAAGTGCTCATCGGGCAATTGACCACCAGCGGAGACGTGGATGGCAATTTCTACGTGCAAATCTTCGAGAATGGAATTGGCTCCAATGCCCTGTTCTTCAGCTTCAATATTGGTGATGCCTGTATCGCACCGGATGACGATTGCCTCTATCCTGAGGACGTCTATGGCGAGGACTACTTCGATTGTGACGGGAATTGCATTACCGACACGGACGGTGACGGTGTCTGCGATGAGGCGGAAGTGCCGGGCTGTACCGATATGGATGCCCTCAACTTTGACGACATGGCAACGGAGGAAGATGGCTCCTGCACGTATCCTGCGGCCAGTGTGTTCGATATCATCGCCGGCAGTGAGGACCACACGGTCCTCGAGAATCTCATTGTTTTGGCAGGTCTTGACAGTACGCTCACTTTTGACGGCGATTGGACCGTTTTTGCGCCAACCGATGCAGCCGTGGATGCGCTTCCTGACGCCATTGTCAATTTCGTTTTGGACAATCCCGACTTTCTCGCAGCGGTGCTGACCTATCACGTCACGGGAGGTTTCATCACGAGTGACATGCTCAGCGACGGAATGATGGTGGAGATGATCAACGGTGAAATGGCCACCATCACCATCGATGCCAACGGCATTTTCATTGACAACGCTGAGATCATCGTGGCAGATCTGATCGCAGAGAATGGAGTCGTTCACGTGATTGATGCAGTCATCGTTCCGACGGTTGAAGGCTGCACCAGTCTGGTGAGCTGCAACTACAACCCACTCGCATCAGTGGATGATGGAAGTTGCGAGAGCGAATCTTGTGCCGGCTGTTTGAACGAGTTGGCCTGCAACTATGACAGCACAGCCACCATTAGTGACGCAAGTTCCTGTACGTTCCCCATCGACCTCTATGGCGTGGACTACGTGGATTGCACAGGTGCTTGCTTGAGCGACACCGATGAAGATGGAATCTGCGATGAAGCTGAAGTGGACGGATGCATTTATGAGGATGCGTGCAACTATAACCCGGATGCAACGGAAGACGACGGGTCATGTGATTACATCACCTGCGCAGGTTGTATGGACGACATGGCCTGCAACTACGACAGCACTGCGACCATTGATGACGGATGCCTCTTCCCGGTTGACCTGTTCGGTTCTCCATACGTTGATTGTGACGGTGAGTGCCTGAATGATTCAGACGGTGACGGTGTGTGCAATGAGGAAGAAATCCCGGGTTGTCTCGATCCCATCGCGTGCAACTATGACAGCACCGCTACGGATTACGACCTGACCCTTTGTGATTACAGTTGCTTTGGCTGCACGGATGAGGAAGCAGCGAACTACGATCCCACGGCGACCTTCGATGACGAGACTTGTGAGTACTGTGCCCTCGCCATTGATACGAGTTACACCGTGGTTGACCTGTTGTGTGCCGGCGATGAGAACGGCAGCATCACCATTGAAGGTTCAACCGGAGGATTCGCCCCGGTGGTCTATGCTTTGGAAGGTCAGCCCTTCCAGAACAACCTGGTATTCGATCAATTGGCAGGTGACTCCTACAAAATCATCGCCTCTGACTCGCTGGGTTGTACCGACACCCTCGAGGTTGTGGTCTCAGAGCCTTCACCCATTGTGATGTTGGCCTTTGCTACGGACCCCCTCTGCAATGGTGGTTCTGACGGGTCTATCCTCGCAACGGCTGAAGGAGGAACGGGCGTCATCACCTTCGATCTCGGAGGCACGACCAACGTCGACGGCAACTTCGAAGGCCTGGACGCTGGTCCTTACACGATTTTTGCCACCGATGCCAATGGATGTGAGGTGGACATTGACGCAGAAGTCGCCGATCCTGCCGCCATCGTAATCACCGTGGATGTTACTGAAGATCCTGACGGTGCGGAAAACGGTGAGATTGGTGTTTCCGTGGAAGGAGGTACGGGTGACCTCGGATACAGCTGGGAGGGCCCGGGAGGTCCCTACGAAACTGAGGACATCAACGGTTTGGCTGACGGTACGTACACATTGACCGTCACCGACGAAAACGGATGTACGGAGTCAGAAGTGGTGACCTTGACCGATGTTGGAATGCTTGAAGTCACGGGCGATTTGACCGTCAGCTTCATGCCGAACCCGACGAATGGGCAGGTGATCATGGAACTCGGTCAGGCCGTGCAGGATGCCATCATCGAGGTGTTCGACGGTGCGGGGCGCCGCGTCTTCCGTCAGGAGTCCTTGTCCATCGGTACCCGCATGCCCATGGACTTCAGCAACCTCGCTGACGGAGTGTACCAGGTTCGCTTGACGGTAGAGAATTCCACCGCGACACAGCGCGTGATTGTCCGTCACTAACCTCCGAAACTGCAAGTAATTGGAAAACGCCGGCCTCAGGGTCGGCGTTTTCATTTCCAGAAACCAATGGGATTGCGGAAATTCCAACCTTGAATACCATGCGAGATTCCTATCTACCTCCGAGCTTCCTGCGTGTCCTGCACGTGGCCAAAGCCCTAATCTTGGCGCTTGCCACTGTCTCAAACGTTAATGCACAGGATTGTCATCCCGAAGGGACCCTTGGCATTCTGGCGGTTCAGGGAATGGACAGTGCATCGGTTCAATTGGTTTTGGATACTGCGGCTACATTCGGAGCGGACACGGCATGGGATGTTGCCTGTACTGCGGATTCTACCGCATTGGGGTTGTGCCTGATTACCGGGGGTGAGGCCTGGGACGTGTCCGCCATTCCTTCCAATGGGGAGGCGCCCATTCCATTTTCCATCGCGTTGTTCGCGGACAGCAGCGCCTTGACCATGGAGTTTGACCTGACGGCAATCGCCATGCAATCGGCATCCTTGTCTTATGTTTTGGATGGGGACACGGTCAGCGTCGATCTTCTGCTGACGCCTGGCGTTGACTTGCCTTCCGGAGCCATTGCGGGTGAAATCTCGGTTGAATTGACCCCGAGTTGTGCTGTACCGGGATGCACGGATGAAACGGCATGCAATTTCAATCCGGAGGCAACGGAAGACGACGGCAGCTGCACCTATCCTTATTTCTGTTTTGACTGTGAGGGCAATTGCCTTTGTGATGTCGATGAGGACGGCATCTGCGATCCGCTGGAGTTTCCAGGGTGTACCGACACATTGGCCTGCAACTGGGCGCCGGTCTATACCGAGGAGGATGGGAGTTGTTTCTATGCCCAGCCGGGGTTTGACTGCACGGGTTTCTGCCTGCCGGTTGACAATGACGAATGCGGCTTTGCCGAGCCCATCGCGTGCAGTCAGATCGTATCTGCCACCACCGTGTGTGCCGACACGACGGAAAGTGATTATTGCGACCAATACAACATCGGCGATTACTATCACGGCGGGCTGTGGTATACCATCATGGGGACAGGGGACACGCTGCGCGCGACCATGTGTTTTGAGGAAACCGATTACGATACTTACCTGAGTGTTTACGAGGGGGATTGTGATGACCTCAATTGTGTAGGAGGCAATGATGACCAGGACGAAACAAATTTCTTTGCCGATGCCTGCTTCGAGAATTTCCTGTCCTCTTCCGTAGACTGGATGAGCGAAGAAGGTGTGGAGTATTTCCTCCATGTGAGCGGTTCCAATGCCGTTACACCTGCCGTAGGGGGATTCGACTTTGTTCTGATTTGCGATGGAGTGGAAGTGGGGACATGTCTCGATTCCCTTGCGTGCAATTTCAACCCCTTCGGCACCTTTGATGACGGATCATGTGACTATGCCACTTGTGCGGGATGTGGCTTGTTCTCTGCGTGCAACTACGACAGCACTGCCTTCATCAACAATCTGGATCTTTGTGATTTTGGCTGCTACGGTTGCACCGACAATCAAGCCTGCAACTTCAATCCAGACGCCACGATTGAGAGTGGTCTGTGTGAGTACAATTCTTGCGCGGGCTGCTTGGATTCCGAAGCTTGCAACTACAATTCGGAGGCCATTTTGGATGCCGAGAATTGCGAGTACACGTCCTGTGTGGGATGCACGGACGAATCCGCGTCCAATTTCAATCCGGGCGCTACACAAGAGGATGGGAGTTGCACATATTGCGACCTGTTGCTCTCTCTTCCGGATGTTACACCTGAATCGTGCTTTGCCGAGGGAGATGGACAGGCGTTCATTGACCTTGATTCTGCCTTGACCGACTCCGTCTACTTCGAATTGACGGCGCCGGGGGTGAGCGCCAATGGCGTGTGGGAGGATGGTGTTTTCGGTGGGCTCATTCCGGGCAATTACTTGCTCGAGGTGTTCGATGGAGATTCCAGCTGCAGTGCGGTGCGCACTTTCACCATTACAGCAGCGCCTGACGTCAGTCTTTTCGCGGTGGCTACCTCACCCCTTTGTGCCGGAGGAGACGACGGCGCGATATCGGCCTTTGTCGCCGATACGGTGGAGGTTGTAGGCTTCTCCCTGAACAATGGGGTGCCCGGCGCGGATGATACATTCCTTGGGCTATCGGCTGGAAATTATGTGTTGACTGCGGAAGTGGTGGTTCCGTCAGGGGCAACTTGCTTTGATACCACACTCATCTCCGTTGTGGATCCGCCAGGTATCGTCGTCACCATAGACCAAATCGAAGGGGCGGAACCGGGAGAGGAGAATGGAGGAGTGGAAATCACGGTCACTGGAGGTCAGGAGCCCTTCAGCTTTGATTGGACCGGGCCGGATGGCAATTCATCGCAAGAGGATCCGGATGACTTGATGGCTGGAGAATGGACGTTGGTGGTGACCGATGCAGATGGCTGTTCCACTGAGGTGGAGGTATCCGTTCCGGTTGGCGTCGAGGAGTGGTCGGCTCCCCGGTTTGCCATCATGCCCAATCCCACCCGGCAGGACTACCGGATAGAGTTCGAGCGTTTGTTCGAGGGTACCTTGGAATTGTCAGACCTTACAGGGCGACGACTGAACCGGAAAACCGTCCGCGGGTGGAGCACGCAAGGATCCCTCTCGGGCCTTCCGGAGGGGGTCTATTTCCTTCGGGCTGAAGACGTGCGTGGCGCAGGAACTGTCCTGCGGATCGTGAAGCAGGACTGAATTTCCATTCTCAAAGTTCGGAAGAGGCGTATTGGCGCTCCCATAGGAGAGCACCGCTCGAGTCGAAAGTTCGAAGGGTCAACACGCGCTCTTCTCGGGGACCTGAAACCTCCAATGTCCCGAAATTCCGGACGCCGACCATGGTGCCGGAAACCCTCGTGGAATTGGGCTCGTCCGTGTGATCATAGGTCCCGCTGGTCAATGCACTGCAGGTGAAGTCGATGACCTTCCGACCATTTCCCAAGGTCAGCTCGCTCAATTCGGTGCTATGTCGATCCCCGGAGAGGAAGACCACCCCCTGAATGTCTTCTTTTTCGATGCGATCGAGGATGCCTTCCCGCTCTTCAGGGAAGAGGGCCATGTTCTCGAAATCGGCGAAATCCGAGATGAACTGACCTCCAATGGCGATGACCTTGAAGGGAGCGCGGCTGAATTGGAGCGCCTGTATGAGCCAATCGATCTGTGCCTTTCCCAAAACCTGTTTGGGCTGGGTCCTGTTGTCATCGTTTACCCTGAAGGAGCGGTTGTCCAGAAGGAAAAAGTCGACGTCGTGGAACTGGAACATTCCCGTGATGCCCTCACCGAGATCGGGCAATCCGTAGGATGGGTTCGCCCAGAACTCAGCAAATGTCTCTGCGGCCCAATCCTTGTGGATCCAACTGCCATCGCCATTGTCCGGTCCGTAATCGTGGTCATCCCATGTGGCATAATGCGGACAAATCCCTAAAAGGCGCTGCAATTCGGGGGTAGCGCGCATGTGGCTGTATCGGTGCTGCATTCCAGAGCGGGAGTACCAGTCCACCTCTCGGAAGTAGACGTTGTCACCCAACCACAACATGGCGTCTGGATCGAGGTCTGCGATGCGATCGAAAATCTGATATTCTCCTCCATAAGGTGTGCCGGGACGATCGAATTCCGGTTCATTGATAAATGCGCATGACCCCAGCGCTAGGGTGAAGGGAGGAGGGTCGAATCGGTATTGCCAAAGCGGCTGGGTGGTGAAGCGTTGAAGCCCATAGTCGAAACCGCTCTCGGCCCTTTCACCGTCGACAAGAACCTGGAATCGATAGGTCGTTCCAGGGGTCAATTCCCCCACGTCGAAAATGGCCGTGTTGGCGGTTTCTGCCACGAGGCGCTGTTCCGGTACCACGGTCAGTTCCGTTGGCGCATTGCCCATGGAGTCCGCCCAACATACGAGAGAGGCAGTACAAGGAGCTTGTGTCTGAATCCAAATTCGGGCGTCGCGCAACCCGACATGCCCCACCATGGGTTGACATGCGAGTTGGGCGCTCAGTAGGGCGGGGAACAGGAGGAGAGCGGTCAACGCGCCCCCATTCGATATGGGCTTCATGAAAAAGGGTTGGCCCGAAGTTCGGTACCAACCCTCAAAGCTGAACGATGGATGGAAATTCAGTCCACAGTGTAGTCCACCCCTTCAATGGCGGGGCCCACTTTCACCATGTACTGGATGCCTTCCATCTCCACTCGGATCATCTTGTACACCTCTCGACTGGTCGGAAGGCGAAGATTGAAAGTTTGTCCCTCGAACCCATCTGGATAGCGGGATCTGATCAGGGATCGGATGGACTGGTCGAGCTTTTCGTAGCTCACAATGCGTCGGTTGGACATGGGGCAACAGTTTGGAATCGACTCTTCGATACTCAATTGCCCGGGGAAAGGTTTCAATCCGACGGCAGAAGCTCCTGTGCCATTATGAAGGCATTCCGTGCCTGAGTATCTTCGGGTTCTCACCAAGACCATGCAGGATATTCTCACACGGATTGCTTCTGAGACCCCGAAGGACTTTGACTATGAGTGGCTGGGGCAGTTTGTCAGAAGCATCGACGTAGACCGCCTGAAATTGGAAGGTCTGATTCCGCCTTTTGAAGCTGATTCGGGCAATTACGCCCGAAATATTCTAATGATGGACCCTTTTGAGGTGGTCGTCTTGCATTGGCCCCCGGGAGTAGAAAGTGCCATCCATCATCACCGGGGTTTCTGGGGATATGTTCTGTGTGTCGAGGGTGCGGTCGAGAATGTGGATTATGAATACGATGAAGATGCCGCAGAACTGAGAGAATGCAGGGCATTGCGGGTACTGGCGGGCGGTGTTTTGCCCGAACCTGACGGGACCATCCACAAGATTGTGAACCCCAGCAAGGACCGGCCGCTGGTCACGGTCCATTTCTATGCACCTGCCTTGGAGACCTTGGACGGCATGGTCCTTTTCGATGCGGAAAAGGGCGGATTGGCGGAACTGAATGAAAAAGCCACAACCGCTTCTTTTCATCAAGATGAGTCGGGGTTTCGGCGCTGGGTGAAAGACGCGTTCACATTTGTACCCATCTCTTCCAAGCTCGGTCATGAGACACACCTGTTGTACCCATTGATCCCCAAGCCCGATGGTCAGAATATCATGAACTCACTCAATGCGTACTATACTGAGCAGGCCGAATTGTATGACGCATTGGATGGTTCCAGCGCCAAGCGAAGCAGCTACACCGCAGGCATCAATGCCATCATTGCGGCAGACATGAGAGAGCATCCGCCCCAGCGCGTTATGCACATCGCCTGCGGAACAGGACGCAGGGCCCTGGATATCCGAGAGCGTTCGGGGATGTCCTACACTGTGGAAGGCGTAGACATCAGTGCTTCCATGGTGGTGCAGGCCAAAGAACGTGGCGTTGAGGCCAGAATCGGCATCTGGAACGAGTGCGACGTGTCAGACGGTCAATATGACGCTGTGGCTTTCCTGTATGCATTCGGCCACATTCCCACCGAGCGTGAGCGAAGGTTGAGTTTGATGAAAGTTGGAAAGGCATTGAGACCGGGCGGGCGGTTCTATTTCGACGTATTCAACGTTGAGAACCCCAACGAATGGGGGCCCGAAGCCATGCGGTTATTCGAAGAGCTGGAGCTGGATAAGGAAGGATACGAGGCGGGTGATCTGTTCTACAAGCGCCACGATGGCGATTGCGTGGCCTTCCTTCATTATTGCACCCCAGCGGGCATCATTGCCCTGGTGGCAGAATGCGGGTTACAGGTGGTGGAAACCCACCGTGTCGGATACGTGGAAAGACCGGGAGAAGCCTTGAATGGCACCAATCCGGAAGGCAATTTGTTGATTGTAGCCGAAAGACCAGTCTAACGAAACTTCCGGTGGCAAAAGCGGTTTGACCTTCATGAGTGGCTTCGAAGACAGAAAGGAATATGCCAAGGGGCAGCTGACGGAGGAGGGCGTCCGGGATGTGGTCGATACCATGAAGGAGTGGTTTGAGCAGGCCAAGACTTCCGACCCCACGGATTATAATGCCATGACCCTGTCCACAGTAGGGGAGGATGGACATCCGAACGGACGGGTGGTCCTTCTTCGCTCCTTGGAAGAAATCAACGGATTTCCCGCCATCACCTTCTACACCAATTACCAGAGCCGGAAGGGGCGGGAATTGGAAGGTCATCCTCACGCGGCAGCCACCTTTTTTTGGCGGGAATGGGAGCGGCAACTGCGCATCCGAGGCAGGGTACAGCGGATGTCAGATGAGGCATCGGATCGGTATTTCGCTTCTCGGCCCAGAGAGAGCCGCGTCGGGGCATGGGCTTCACAGCAGAGCCAAAACGTGCAGGGGCGAGCGGCCCTGGAGCGGCAGTGGGCAGAATTTGATGAGCGTTTTGGTGAAGAGGTGCCCCGCCCTCCCCATTGGGGGGGGTATTTCCTGATCGCAGAAGAGGTGGAATTTTGGCAAGGTCGCCCCGGGAGGATGCACGATCGACTTTGGGCCCGCCGCTCCGATGATGGATGGAGGTTGGAGCGCCTTCAACCCTAATTGGAGGTTCAGTGAACGTGCAGGATCAGGCCCTTGAGGTATTGGGCTTCAGGATGTCCTGCTTTGGTGGGGTGGTCGGCAGGTTGTCCCAATCGGCGAAGAATGCGAACGGTTCTGCCGGATGTCAGAGCAGCGGCGACCACGGTGTCTTCAAAAAGGGCAGTGTCTACCACTTGTGAGCAACTGAACGTCCAGAGAATGCCGTGCTCGGGCATCTTTTTGATCGCCATGGCATTCAGTCGCTTGTAGCCTTGCACAGCCTTGTGCCGATTGGATCGGCTTTTGGCATAGGCGGGTGGGTCCAAGACAACGACGGGCGGAAGAACTTCAATCTGTCTCAGGTACGCCATGACATCACCTTGCACGCCTTCGTGCCGATCGGTATAACCGTTTATTTCCGCATGCCGATTTGCAGCGGCAATGGCCGGTCCAGATGCGTCCAAGCTGATCACGTGTGGGCTTCCGCCGCGCAGTGCAGCCAGGCTGAACCCTCCGGTGTAGCTGAAGGCATTCAGGACGGGTCGATCCCCCACTGTTTCCATGAGCAGTTTTCGGTTGTCCCGCTGGTCGAGGAAGAAACCGGTCTTTTGGCCCCCCAAGGGATCCACCTCATACTGGATGCCGTGCTCGAATACCCGCTGCACAGCTGAACGGTCTTCACCGCCACGGGACCAGACCATGCCGTCGACACTTTCCCCTTGCCACTCCGGCCTCAATTTGGACAACAGCGAAGCGCTCTTGTTCACGATACAGTCGAGTTCGTCGCCCATCACCCTCCTCAATCCTTCGGCTATATCCTGCCAAGCCTTGTGCATCCCCAACGTGTGCGTTTGCACCACGGCCATCTTTCCATACAGGTCCACGACCAAACCACTCAGGCCATCTCCTTCACCGTGCACCCAACGGAAACAGGCTCCCTCGTGCCCAGATGTGCCAATCCCCGCCGCGTCTCGCACGTCGAGCGCATCTTGAAACCGCTGCTGCCACCAAAGGGTGTCGGGCACCTGTGTGCGCTGTCCGTCGGTCAAAAGACGGACCGCGATGGACCCCTCTCCCCAGTGGCCCCAGCCAAGGGGTTGCCCCTCTGCCGAGAATACCTTTACCCAATCGCCCGGAGCGGGGGGCTCTGCGTCGATTTCCAACTTGTGGATGGCACCAGAGAAAACCCAAGGGTGGCCGCGGAGCAATCCCTTTTCCCTTCCCGGGTGCAGGTGTACATGAGGGGGGACAATGTCAATCTCAGGCATGGAGGGAAAGTTAGTCGTCAGGGGAGGGGTTAGCACTTTTCCTGACGCCATGAAAATCGCCCATCGGACCAGCTGAGCTTTCCTTCGGCTCGCCATTGCTCCAACAGCGAGCGGACATAATCACGGTGGACAGGTGAAACCAGCCGTTGCAATTCCAAAGCGGAAATGCCGCCTTGAATGTGGCCTTGGATCCAGGTACTATCGGGTGGGGAGGGCGGTTGACATCGGTCACAAATTCCACAAGCCGATGCGACCTCCGGGTCGAACAGTCCTTCCAGGTGCTGGGCCCTGCACTGCTCCGTCATGATGTAGTCCTTCATGCGCTCCCAGCGCCGATGCGCATCTTCCTTGCGGAGGTCGAGAATTTCCGAGGGGAGTCGGGCCAAGCGGGCGTCGGGTCGGGCCACGGTGAACTTCAAACTCACCCGATCCACGGGCCTTGAGACCCCAATGGCCCCCTTCTCCTGGAGCAACTTGATGTGCTGTGCCGCTGTCTTTGCATCGCACCCCAAGCCCGCCTGCAATGCATCCCAATCCAACCGCCAGGAATTCTGACCCGACCGGTTATGGGTTTGAAGCAGCCATTCCAGTGTCCTTTGTTCGGCTTGAAAAGTCCCGCTCTCGGCAGCCAATTCCTCAACGGGACGCCTCCAACGTCCCGTGGTCTGGGGCTGGACGGTACCCTGCTCGATCCAGCCTGCGCGGGCCATCAAATCCAGGCATTTCCTGACGACAGAGGGCGTGCACCCGGCCGATTCTCCCAAGGGGGGGACTTCCAATTCCTTGAATTCCTCCATCGTGGATCCCACGGCAAGGGAAAGCCGGTTCGAAACGGATTGAAGCACGGAGCGGACCTGTTTGTGGTCGGGCCATTGCAAGAAGACGTGGCGCTCGGCTTCTGACATCGCAGAACCATCGAGGAAGAGGTCCGCATGCGCCAAAAGGCCGTCCCGTCCCGCGCGTCCCGCCTCTTGAATGTAGCCTTCGGGCGTATCGGGCACATGGGCGTGCGCTACATGTCGGACATCGGGTTTGTCGATGCCCATTCCGAAGGCGGTTGTGCAAGCCAGGACTTCCAGTTCGCCTGAAATCCAGCGCTTTTGATGATCGGAACGGTCCTCACGGGCCATCCCGGCATGATAGGCTTCGGCGCGAAAGCCGTGTGCCTTCAGCATGGCCGACATCGATTCTGCATCGCGTCGGGTCCGGACATACAGAATGGCTGACCCACTCAATCGCGAAGCCCAATCAATGATGGCCTCATAGCGATCCTGAACCTGATGCACGCAGAATTTCAGATTGGACCTGCGCATGGAAGCTCGAATGCGGGTAGCATCCGTCATTTCCAGCAACTTCTCTATGTCTTCGGCGACCTGCTCCGTGGCCGTGGCGGTCAAGGCAATCCACCCCGCAGAAGAGTGCCAGGACCGCAAGCGGGCGAGATGGAGGTAATCGGCCCGGAATGCGTGTCCCCAATGGCTGACGCAATGGGCTTCGTCTATTGCAACCGTTCGGACATCCATGGCGCGGCACGCCGATTCGAATTCGGGCTGAACGAGTCTCTCCGGCGCGACGAACAGGAAACCTCCTGGGCCGAATCTGAAATTGTCCACTACGCGTTGAACCTCTTCTCTGCGCAACCCCGACGTGAGGGCGGCAGCGTGAATGCCCCTGCGCTGCAGCCCCTCCACCTGATCGTGCATCAGGGCGATGAGGGGACTGATGACAAGGCATACGCCACCCCGGTAAAGAGCGGGTACCTGGTAACAAATGGACTTGCCCCCGCCGGTGGGCAAAATGGCCAGGGTATCTCCGCCCGAAGCGGCAGACAGAACCACGGACACTTGGGAAGGCCTGAAAGCAGAATACCCCCACTTGCTGCGCAGGATATGCTCCAGCGCAGACAAAGGCGGACGCGAAGGGGCAACCTGAGCCATTTACTTTTGAATGTCGGTGAAGACCTGCCCGACCCGGTCTAACTTTCGCCGACCTAAACCCGGGAGGAATCCCACTGCAAACCACGATAAGATGTTCGTAGCTGGCAATTGGAAAAGCAACAAGTCATTCAATGAAGCGCAGGAATTTGCAAACGCAATGCAGGGAATGCCGCCATGGCCCGCAGGTGTCGAGGTCATGGTAGCTCCACCGGCCCCTTATCTCGCGGCATTGGGAAGCTCCGATTGGCCCTGCCGATTGGGAGCCCAGAATGTCTCGGCAACGGGCCCCGGTGCGCAAACAGGCGAGTACACTGCGGAAATGCTGAAGGGATGTGGCGTGATGGATGTTATCGTAGGACACAGTGAAAGACGGGATGGGCACGGCGATACGGATGCGATCGTGACCGAAAAGGTCAATCGGGTGCTCGAGGCGGGAATGCGCGTGGTGTTCTGTGGTGGCGAATCCCTTCAAGACCGACAGACCGACGTTCATTTTGACAAGGTGCTCCGGCAAATGGAGTCCGCCATCCTGCATTTGCCGGTCGATGTGATGGACCATGTGGTGGTGGCCTATGAGCCCATTTGGGCGATTGGCACCGGGCTGACTGCCACGGCGGAACAGGCACAGGAAATGCACGCGGCCATTCGCGGATGGTTGCGCGAAGCCTTCGATGATTCAACGGCCTCGCGCATTCCCCTTCTCTATGGCGGCAGCTGCAAGCCGGGGAATGCCGATGAGCTTTTCGCTTGTCCCGATGTGGATGGAGGACTGATTGGTGGGGCGGCATTGGAGCCGGAGTCCTTCCGGGCCATCATTGATGCGGCGGGCCGCACTGCATTGTCCCGCCTTACGGTCAACGCCGGGGCCTGAACATGGCATGGAAGTGCATCCGGGTCAAGTGCGACCCGACCCAGCCGGGACACGACGTTGCCACGGCATGGTTAGCGGCAGCGGGGTGCAGCATGTTCGAGGAATCTCAAGATGGGCTCCAGGCCTTTGCAAAAGCAGAGGAACTCACAGCGCAGAATCTGGCTGAAATCCGCGAGGACCTTGCGCCATTGGGGCTGATCGATTGGGTCATTTCAGAGGTGGAGGAGGAGAACTGGAATGCCCAATGGGAATCGGATTATCCAGAAGTCCATATCGACCACCAGATTAGAATACGAGCTCCATTTCACAGTGTGGAATCCGAAATTCCGTTTCGGCACACCCTCACGATCCAGCCCAGGATGGCATTTGGAACCGGCCATCACGGTACCACCCATGGCCTTTTGGCCGAAATGGCGGAAATGGAATGGACCGGCTTGGACGTTCTGGATATGGGCTGTGGCTCAGGGGTCCTCGGCATCCACGCTGCCATGCAGGGTGCAAAGCGTGTTCTTTGTGTGGACATCGATCCGTGGAGCGTGAGCAACACCCGGGAGAATGCCCCTTTGAATGGGGTGAAAGAAGGGGCGACATTCGAGGTGAGGGAAGGGGGAGCAGACGTCTTGCATTCTTCAGATGAAGGGCGGTTTGACGTGGTGGTAGCCAACATCAACCGAAACATACTGCTGCAGGACATGCCGGCGTATTCCGCTGCATTGAAGCCCGAGGGCGTCCTGATGTTGAGCGGATTCATGGCACCCGATGTAGAGGCGCTGGAGCAAGCCGCGGGTCGATACGGCCTTCAAAGGATGGCTCTGCGTTCCGAAAAGGAATGGCGCATCCTCACCCTTCGAAGGTGAAGCTGATGATGAAGCTGCGCGTGCGCAAACCGTCGAAGGCGGCGCTGAAGGGACTGTCGTCCTGAATGAGCACATTGCGCATGCCGAATTCGGTCTTCAACTCGAGAGAAAATTTGAAGAAGGGAAGGAAGAAGTCGGCTCCGGCGCCGAAATCCAAGCTGGCATTGCCTTTGGCCAACTTGAGGATATAACCATCCTGGAGGCTCTGATTGACGTCGGCCTGAGACTGCATGTCGCGGCTGAATTTGCCTCCTAAAAGTGCATACGGAGCGAAGTTGCCGATGCGCTCCGTGCGCAATTTCACGATCAAGGGAAAGTCAAGGTAGACGCTCTCGGTGCGAACATTCACGGGGCGGGTGGTTCCATCGCCATCCCGGAATCGGAAGAGCAATCCCCTGTCCTGGAAGCTGAGGCCAGGGATGAAACGTATGCGCACCACATTATTGACGTTCAATGAAGCCAACAATGCGAGATTGAACCCTGAGAGGGCGTTGTTCTCCACGCTCAAAAGGCTGTCTGCAAATGTGAAATCAGGTCGAAGCTGAAGATTGAAACTGCTCGTATTGCCACTGAGCAAAAAGCCGAAGTGGTAAGCGCGGTAATCGAATTTCGCCAGGTTTTCCTTGGCGGTTTGGGCCTGCATGCCACTGCTCATCCCGACAGACCAGCACAGAAGCAGTGCCGGAATACAAAGGCGATGGGAGAATCGGAAAGGCATTTTCAGGTGCAGGATGACAACGCTCTATGGGTAGCGAAATTGCTTCATCTTGGCCATGCCTGCAACCACTGCCATAGCCCTGCGATGAACAAAGCAGTGGACATGGACGCAGCGACCCACAGCAAAAGGCTTGCCGTGAAATGCCACAATGGGTTGAAATGAAAGCGGAGGCTGTCCATGGCCCGTTCATGGGCCTCCGAACGGGTCAATCCGCTCAATTGAGGGTCGTCCGCCTGAAGTGCAGCATAGGCATCTTCACTGCCCAGCTGTTGGTCAATGAACCGTTCCCGCTCCAGTTTTCTCAATGCAGTGGATTCGCTCTGCACAGCGTGATGATAGGCGACGGTACTCAATGCAGCCAACAAGGCATACAGCACAGCCGGACGCAAGCACTGCTTGAAGCCAAGTATGAATGAATCGGGCTTAAGACCCTGAAAAACAGGAGTTAGGGCGGAGACTATCAGCAGGGCAAAATGGGAGAGCACGCCCAGGGTCAATCCCCCATTGAAGGTGATGGCACCCGTGGAGGACAGCCGGATGATCCACCACAAAAGAATGGCGACCAGCGGCAGTCTTTGAAGGAGCTGACCCAATGCGTTGCCGGGATCAGCCGTTCATGGTAATCAAGAACTCCTCATTGGAGTCCGTTCTGCTCATGCGGTCCTTCAGGAACTCCATCGCTTCGATGGGATTCATATCGGACAGGTGCTTTCTCAACACATAGACGCGCTGGAGCATTTCCTTGTGCATCAGGAGGTCTTCACGACGTGTTCCGGAAGTAAGGATGTCAATGGCAGGATAAATCCGACGGTTGGAAATGCGTCGGTCAAGTTGCAATTCCATGTTGCCTGTACCCTTGAATTCCTCAAAGATCACCTCGTCCATCTTGGAACCGGTTTCGGTCAAGGCTGTGGCGATGATGCTCAAGGAACCTCCGTTCTCTATGTTCCGTGCTGCACCGAAGAACCGCTTGGGCTTCTGCAGCGCATTGGATTCCACACCACCGGAAAGCACCTTACCGGATCCGGGGGCTACTGTATTGTAGGCACGGGCAAGGCGGGTGATGGAGTCGAGCAGAATGCACACATCGTGACCGCATTCCACCATGCGCTTGGATTTCTCCAATACAATCTCGGCAATTTTCACGTGGCGGTCGGCGGGCTCATCGAATGTGGAGGCGATGACCTCCGCGTTCACGCTCCGCTTCATGTCGGTGACTTCCTCAGGTCGCTCGTCAATGAGCAGGATGATGAGATAGGTCTCGGGGTGGTTCTCGGCGATGGCATTGGCCACGTCCTTGAGAAGGGTGGTCTTACCCGTCTTGGGCTGGGACACGATCATGCCCCGCTGGCCCTTACCGATGGGAGAGAAGAGGTCCATGACCCGAACGGACATGTTGCCGTTTTTGCCTGCGAGGTTGAACGCCTCTTGCGGGAAGAGCGGTGTCAGGTATTTGAAAGGCACCCGGTCGCGGACCCAGGAGGGATCCCGCCCATTGACCTTGAGGACCTCCACCATCGGGTAGTACTTGTCTCCTTTGCGCGGTGGACGAATGGAGCACACCACATTGTCGCCCGTCTGCAGTCCCGCTGCCTTGATTTGGCGATTGCTGACATAGACGTCGTCGGGGCTGTTCAAGTAATTGTAGTCGGCACTGCGCAAGTATCCGAAGCCCTCGGGCATGAGTTCAAGAACGCCTTCGGCCATGGCAATGCCGTCAAAGTTGAAGCCATGCTCCTCAGGTTCTCCAAGACGGTCGCGGTCGCGGTCGCCTCGGCGATTGTTGCGGTCCCTCCGGTCATTGCGGTCATTCCGGTCACCACGGTCGTTGCGGTCGTTGCGGTCATTCCGGTCGCCACGGTCGCTGCGGTCATTCCGGTCGCCACGGTCGCCACGGTCCTTTCTGCCCTCCCGGTCGTCCCGGCCCTTTCGGTCGCGGCGGTCACCACGGTCACCACGGTCATTGCGATCCCCTCGCTCGTTCCTGTCATTGCGGTTTCCCCGTTGGTTTTTGCCTTCACCTCCTTCATCGGCCTCTTTGTTCTTGGCATCTGATGGGGCAGGGCTTTCCTCCTTAAGAGAGCGCCCACGGCCTTTCTTAGGCGCATCGTCTGCACCCTTTTCTTCTGGCTTCTCCGCTTGGCTGTCTTTCTTGGCAGCTGCGCGCTGTCGTCCGCGACTGGGTTTGGGCGTTTCTTCCGCCTTATCATCGCCGCTGTTGGCCTTGGCTTTGGCGCTGGTCGAAACCGCTTGCTCATCCAGGATGGCATACACCAATTCCTGCTTCTTGAGTTTATCGGTTCGCGCAATGTTCAACTCCTTGGCTATGTCTCGGAGCTCTGCAACCTTACGGTTGTTCAAATCAATGATGTCGTACATATGGGATACCCACTTTGGCGGGCCACAATCGTTCAATAAATTCCCTGAGGAGGGCACGTTGGCCCCGCATCCTAAAGATGCAGGACAAGTTTACGACAACTTTTGCGGTTCCACACGTTTTGTCGCTTTCCGGCCCAATTCCACGACTTCTGGATGGAGCAACCTCCCCTCATGCAGTGTAAACCTCAACAGCGTACGAACGCGATGAAATCCTTGCATTCCCGCGGCGCCAGGGTTCAAGTGTATGCCCCCCCAGTCCTTGACCGACTGAACGAGAAGGAGATGGCTGTGTCCACAGACGAATACGTTGGGACGGTGCTCCATCAGACCGCTCCGAATGCCCTTCGCATAGCGTCCTGGGCGGCCACCGATGTGCGTCATCCATATTCGACATCCTTCGCGCTGGAAATGTTGGTGTTCCGGGAAATCGCGCCGAATCAGCTGGTCGTCGATGTTGCCGTGCACGGCCACCAGCGGCTTGATCTCGGATAAAGCATCGGTGACGGTAAAGTCCCCGATGTCGCCCGCGTGCCAGATTTCATCGCAGGTAGACAAATGGTGCAGGATCCTATCGTCCATATAACCGTGGGTGTCGCTGAGCAATCCGATGCGCACGGTGCGAATTTCGCACTTGTGGTGGGATTCGCCCATTTTGGCGTTCTTCGAGCATCGATTCCCTTCCCATGCGAACGCTTCTTCTGTTCACCCTGTCCATTCTCCTTTCCATCCCCGCTTTCGGCCAACCGGGAACGCGTTTCCACACCAACAGCAAGAAGGCCATCAAGCATTACGAAAAGGCCATGGAGCGGAGTAGAGCGGCTTTGGCTCCGGGAAGTGATCTGGAGGCAGCGCGAAAGGCCGTGGAGGAGGACCTATTGAAATGTCTGGACATAGATCCCGATTTTGCCGAGGCCGAGCGGGTCATCGCGGCATTGCGCTTTGACGAGGGAAGTGCGGAATTGGCGAGGGATCACTACGCCCATTATTTGGGGATTCACGGTCCCGACTTTATCCGGGATCACCTGCTTTGGGCGGAGTCGGCACGCCATGCTCTGGACCCGCAGGGAATGAAGGATGCAATGGCGGCCATGCGGGCCATACCGGGGGTGATGG